>CAIYPP010000020.1 GCA_903928115.1 uncultured Planctomycetota bacterium | reverse complement strand
CGGTCCTGGATCTGGCGGTCGAGTTGGGTGGTGCTCATGGGCGTCATTGAGCCGCGGCGCGGGCGCGGGTGCAAGGGCGGCGGGGCCGGGGACGGTGTTGGGGATGAGGCGGGGATGGGTCGGATTCGAGGCTCGAGCGACGGCCCCGCAGGGGCCTTGTGCCCGGAAGTGCCCAGAATGCGCTCGTACAGGCGCCCGCTAGAATCGCCTCGATCCGCCTCAAATCCGTTCGGCGATGAGGCTCGCTGTCGCCCATGTACCCTCGATTCCCCTCGATACCGCTCAACTCCGCTCGCCCAGCGGCAGCGGCCTTCCCCCTCCGGAGCAGAAGGTCGTGGGTTCGAATCCCGCCGGGCGTACCACTTTTCCTCGGGGAAAACGGGGCTTCCCAAGGCCTCGCCGTTCTGGGCACGTTCCCCAGTGCCCACCATGCGCCACCCTCCCTCCCCGCGCGTGTCCGCCTGCGTCCGCTGCTGTCCGCCTTCGAGCGCGGCTACGGGGCAGGCCCGCGACCCAGCTTGGGGCCGGATCTGAAGTGCCCGACGGGTGTCCTTTCTGAACTCGTCGACGCAGCTCCTGCGGGGCATGGGCGAGCGCTGCGTTGACCGCTCGCTCGGACCCGCCGCTCGCACCGTACTGGCGTTCCACGAGCCGGAGAGCGCCCCACGTCGCGCGTTACGCGATGAACTTCGCGAAGGGATGGAACCGGAAGCGGTTGTTCGGATCGACTTCGTCCTTGGCGCGCGCAACCATCGCCGCCATTTCCGCCGAGCCGAAGATCTCTGCGGCGACCGCGGTGCGGCCGATGTCGTCGGGCTGCGAGTGCGTACCGCTGAAGTCGACGCCGAGGCCCTTCACCGCGCGTGCCTTGTCGACGACGCGGTTGGTGCTGTCGACGATGGCCTGTCGCTCGACCGTGGACTTCGCCTTCGCGTCGTAGAGCGTGATCAGGTCGACGAAGAACGCGTGACGGCAGTTGCCCGTCGGGATCTTCGTGCCTTTCTGAGCCGCGCCGCCGAGCGAACGGATCTCGACGATCGACAGCGACGCCTCGTCCAGCGGCGCTTCGCCGACGATGGTCTTGCTCACGAAGTCGAGCACATCGTCGGGCGGGACGCCCTCGGTTCCGACGCAGTGGTAGAGCGTCGCGAGCGGCGCGCCCGTTTGTTGCGCGATCACCGGCCAGAGCGCTGCGGCGGCCTCGTACCACGAGCCCCAGTGGCCCTGTGCGAGCGTCGGGAGCTTCATCGACGCGGCCAGATCCTCGAGTGGCTTCACGAACGCAACGGAGTCGCCCGCAAAGGTGTCGTAGAAGACGGTCGTCACGACCAGCGCCTTCGTGCCAGTGACGACGAGTTCGAGCGAGACGGATTCGTCCGGGATCACACGTTCGCGCATGAAGCGCATCGCCTCGTGCGAGTACTGCACCGCTTGCTCGCGCGATTCGAAGCCGAACACGCGCTGCTCCGCGAACTTCACGATGCTCGCATCCGCCAGCCGCAGCGTGAGATCGACCACGATCGCGAGCGCACTGCCCGCCCCGAGCATCGCAGTGAAGAGCTCGTCCTTCGCCGTGAGCACGCGGATCTCGCCCGCGGCGGTCACCACGGTCATTTGCACCACGCGTTGCCCAAGCAGCCCGAGCCGCCGCGAGAAGTAGCTGCTCAAGCCACCATTCATGACATAGCCCGCGACTCCGACGCCCGGGCCCGTGCCGACGGGCAGCGCGCCGCCGTGTGCCTTGACGGCCTCGACGAGCTCGCGGAAGACGACGCCCGAGCCGACGGTGACGAGCGATTCACCACCCGCCTTGTGGAACTCGATCGACTTCAAACGAATGAGGTCGAGGATGACCGCATCGTTGTTCGCAACCATCGCTGCGTTGGAGGACTCATGCCCGCCGCATACGCAAGCGATCGGCGTGGCCTCCGGGAGGGACTTCACGATCGTCGCGATCTCGGCGGCCGAAGTGGGGCGGTAGATCCGCTTCGCAAGGCTCGTGACGGCGGTCGTCGCTCCGAGCACCTTGTTCGCGCTCACGCTCCAAGCGCGCTCGGCGAACCACTGGTCGTTCGAGATCCTCAACGCATCCGGCGGCAGCGCCGCTTCGGCCAAGAGTTCGTCCGCACACCCGCCACCGACGACGAGCCCGCCGCCCGCCGCAGCGGCTCCCTTGATCACCGTTCGTCGTGAAATCTGCGCCTCTTGGTCGTGCATGGTTGCGTCTCCTCGGGACGATCGGTGGAAGCGCGCAGGCTCGTCACGACAGACAACGCGCGCGAAGGGATCAGAAGAAGCGTACAGGATCTCGGCGTGCGCAGCACGGCAGCTGGGCCGCCGCCGTCAAGACTCCCCACTCCATCCGCCGACTGCGTGCGGCGGGGCGGGTCTTGGATGAGCACGGTCGCCCGCGCAGCTCTGTCAGGTCGCGAGGGACCTTAGGAGCGGCTCAGCGCTTCGAAGCGACGAAGCGCACCGCGATCCCGGCCGCCGCTGCCGCGCGATTCGCCTCGTCGATGTCGAAGGACAATTCAGCTGCGTGATAGGAACTGCCGGGATGTTCCCCTTCGATCAGATCGACGCCGAGCGTCTCGAGCTCGTCCCCACCCATCGATTCGAAAAACTCCATCGCAGCCCCGCGCGCGGTTGCCCTTTGGGGCAAGTACTCCTCCTCGATGCTCCAGTCGGGCGCCGAGCCGAACCACCTCTCGATCTCAGGGACGACCCAATGGTTGAACTCTCTTGTGGTGAGGGCACGGAGCCAGGCCGCAACCCCCTCCTCGGGTTCCTCGGGCATGGCGCGAAGGCGCTTTTGCAGCGCTGACAGTCGCTTCTTGTGCCCTGCTCCCGCCTTTTGGGCTTCCGAAATATCCGCGGCGAGCTCGTCGCGAATGACCTCGTACAGGGAGTGAACTTCCCGGGCGAGCGGCCGACAGAGATCCATCGCATTGGCGAGTGCGCAGGGTGAACGCCACCCACTGGCGGCGACATCCTCGTAGAGCTCGGCGTTGGTCTTGGGCTCCACATGCCCCGCCATCCGCAAAGTACCGTTGGAGTCGACCTCGAATTCGATCACCGGCTCCGAGGTCAGGGAGGAAGGACTTCTCTTCTTCGAACGCGGACTCATCTGCGGGCCTTTCGCATCATCTCGGACTCCTCCCCGCTCGACGGCCGTCGCGAATCAGCCCCAGTCGGGCCGCTGCATTCTTCGCAGGTGCACTTTCGAGTTCGGATGCGGTGAGACGCTTCTGGGTTGGATGGTACGGCCCCATCTCTCGGAGAAACAACGGCGCGCGGTAGCAGAACGAGCGCGGGCCGCGCCCGGAGTGGGAGCGGCCCGCGTGAAAGCGTCGGTGACTGCGGAGCTTTACTTGACGAAGTACTTCGTGCCGCGGCGCTGGCCGGTGGTCTTGAGCTTCTTGTCTTCGAGGAGCTTCTTGGCGGGCAGCTTGAGGTGCTTGGTGTGGATGTTCATGCCCTTGCCGATCTGCTCGATCGACTGGCCCGGGTTCTTCGCGATGTACTCGACGAGCTTGCCGGCCGTCGCGCTCACGTCCGCCGTCGAGCGCTTGCCGCGCTTGGCCTTCGGGGCCTTGGCCGCGGGCGCTGCACCGGCCTGCACCTTGCGCGGGCGGCCCGGTCCACGCTTGGCCGGAGCCGCGGGCGCCGCCGAGCCTTGGCCGGTGAGAGCCGAGCGGACGGCTTCGACCGCCGCTTGGCGAACGAGGCCGCTGAGCTCGGAGACGAAGGACTGGATGCGCTGATGGATCTGTTGGTCGATGTTGTTCGGATTCATGCCTGTATTTCTAGCGATTGGAGGGGTGATATTTCAAGTCATGGAACTACGCCCTTGGGCGCAAGCGCGTGTTTTCAATGAGGATTGACATCCAAATTCAATACGAATCGATTGGTGCTACCCACTTTGCGAGGCCCAAACGGCGAGAAAAGTCCGCAAGAAACACCCGGCGAAGGTCCCAAGAGCGTGCAGCGAACTCTGGAGGAGCGCCATGAAGATCGAATCGCTGATGCAACGCCGTGTACGGACCTGCCGACCTTGGGACAGCGCGTTGGACGCGCTGCGCGAGATGTGGGATGGCGACTGCGGGGCCCTTCCGGTCACCGACGCGCTCGGACGCGTGGTAGGCATCGTGACCGACCGCGATCTGTGCATGGCGTCGTTTCTGCGCGGCCGCGCGCTGCACGATCTGCGCATCGAAGACGTGGCGAGCCGTCCGGTCGTCGTCTGCCTCGAGGACGGCTCGATTTCCGTCGCGCACGCCCTGATGCGGCGCCACCAGATCCGGCGCCTGCCTGTGGTCGATTCGCAAAGTCGGCTCGTCGGGATCGTGACGCTCGCGGATGTCGTGCGAAATGCCATCGACGACCCGCGGCGGGAGGAGCAGCGCGACGCGCTCGAGACGGTCGCGGCGATTCTGGAGCGGCACAAGGCGGGCCCTGCATGCCCGCTGCCAAAGGGGCGCGGCGTCGAGGAAGCCAACCGTGCGGAGCGCTCGATGGCACAGGTGGTGCGCGATCGGCAAGTCGATCTGGAGTGCTGAAACGGAACGCTGGGCGATAGGGACGGTTGCAGAGGCCTTCGCACGAGCCTCCTGTCGTGGGCGGTTCGTGGAGCGCACTCCGATGGGTTCTATCGCCGACCATCTTTGGAACCGCGCATCCGCAGGTTGGGATCCTGCGTAATCCCTGTGCAGATCCGATTTCGCCTCTTGTCCCGACCTCCTTCTCGAACACCATGCCCGACTTCCGCGCCCTTTCGCTCTGTGCTCTGCTCGCCGCCTGCTCCAGCTCGGCCGGCGAAACCAACGCGTCGGCTCCGGCGTCGAGTGCAGCGAGCACGGCTCCCACCCAACCTTCCAATGCCATGACCACCGCCAACGCCCCTGCGGGATTCACCTCGTTCCAACTCAACTCGCTCGACGGCAAGCCCGCCGATCTGAGCGCCTACAAGGGCAAAGTCCTCCTCGTGGTCAACACCGCGAGTGAGTGCGGTCTCACGCCGCAGTACAAGGGGCTCGAAAAGCTGCACCGCGAGTTCGCGGCGCGCGGATTCAGCGTGCTCGGCTTCCCGTGCAATGACTTTGGCGGTCAGGAGCCCGGCACTGCCGCGGAAATCCAGCAGTTCTGCACGTCCAAGTACGACGTGACGTTCCCGATGTTCGAGAAGCTGCGCACGAAGAGCGGCAACGGACAGGCGCCGCTCTATGCGTGGCTCAACGAGCGCACGGGCGAGCTCCCGAGCTGGAACTTCGGCAAGTACCTGATCGCGAAGGACGGCACCACCGTGAAGTTCTTCGGCAGCCGCACGGGCCCCGACGACGCCGACCTGCGCAAGGCGATCGAGGGCGCGCTCGCGAACTGAGACGTCACTCGCGCAGGCCGCGCGCGTACTTGCCCGTCCGCGGATCGACGCTTCCGTCGAGCTCGAAGAAGGTCCAGCGACCTTCTCGCTTGCCATCGACGAAGCGCCCTTCGGCCTTCACTTGGCCGTTGCTGTACCACTCGCGCCACGCGCCCTCGGGGCGCCCGAGTACGTAGCTCGCGTCGAGCAGGGCCTCGCCGTTGTTGTGCCATTCCCGCCAAGGTCCGTCGCGCAGGCCTTCTTTGTAGAAGCCCTGCGCGCGCGGCTCGCCGTTCTCATGCCACGTGCTCCAGCGACCTTCGCGATGTCCGCTCTCGAAGGCGCCTTCGGCCTTCGGAGTACCGTCCGGCCATGTCTCGTGCGAGTCGCCGTCGAGCACGCCGGACTCGTATTCATGGACGACCGCGACGAGGCCGTCGGAGTAGTACTCGATCCACGGTCCCTGCAGGAGACCTTCCACGAAAGTGGCCTCCGCGTGAAGTGAGCCGTCGGAGTGCCACCACGACCACGTGCCGTCCGGCACTCCACTTCGGAACGAGCCGCGGAAGAGCGGTGCCCCGCTCTCGTGCCACACGGTCCAAGGCCCTTCGGGTGTCGAGCCAAGGGCGCGTCCCTCGACTAGCGGTCGGCCGGGGCCGCGATCCCAAGCCAAGCGCACCGCCTCGGATTCTTCGACACGATCGAGTTCGAGGGGAAACTCGTTCACCGATGTGGCGACAGTCTCCCTGGAACGACGAGCGAGCGCACACGTCGCGAGCTCTCGGGCCAAGTGGCTCCACGCATCGAGCTCGCGCGGCGCCGTGAGCGACGCGGTATCGACGATCGCAGCGAGCTGTGACGACAGGTCGAGCGTCGCACCTGCGGGAACCGCCGCCATGGCGGCGCGTCGAGACTCCAAGCCCGCCCACCCGATCAGGGTGGCCGACGCGGCGACCACCGCCAGCAGCGGGAGGTGCTCGAAGGTCGTGCGACGTTGGGACATGGGGCCGTCGTTCGCTTATCGACGCAGGTTCCCCGTCGAATCCGCGCCCGAGCCGCCCATGGCCGGATCGCGCAGGGCGTCCGTGTACGCGGGCTCCAGCTCCGCGAGAGTGTGAACCACATGACGCAGGCGTCCGTCGCGGTCCAAGACGAGCGCGAGAGGCGCGCGGTCGAGGCGCAGCGCTCCCATCACCGAGCCGCGGGCACCGCCCTCGTAGGCCGTGGGGAGGCGCAGCCCACACTCGTCCACACGACGCCGGAACTCATCTGGCTGCACACCGCCGCCGATGCCGAGCACCGCGAGGCTCGGTCCCTCGAACTGCGCGTCGAGCTGCGCGAAGGCCTGCGCGTCACGACGACCCTGCTCGCTGGCGAGCGAGAAGAACCCGAGCACGAGCACCTTGCCACGGAAGTCCGACACCGAGAGCTGGTTGCCGTCGACGTCGAAGGAAACGAGCGGCGGCAGACTGGCCCCGATGACGATGTTCTCCAGCCGCCACAGGGCGCGCTCGCAGTGCGACGCGAGCGCACCCTTGGGCGCACGCTGGAATTCGCGACGCCAAAGCGACGCAGCTGCCTCGCGTGCGGCGCGATCCGGCTCACCTAGCGGCGCGAGCGCATCGGACTGTGCCGTGAGCGCGCGCAGGCGTCGATCGTGTTGTTCGAGCGGCTGCGCGGCGAGCACGGTTGCAGCAAGCTCCGCGCACGGGCGCGGTCCGAGCAGCGAGCGGTGGGCGAGCAACGTGCCGAGCACGTCGAGCTCGCGCGACCAGATCCACTCCTCGGCCGCGAACGCGGGAAGAAGCCGCGACCAAAGTTCGCGGCGCAGTTCGTCGGGTCCGAGCTCGTCCGACGCGAGTGGAACGAAGTGGCGCAGCGTCCACGCGATCGAGGGCCCGTGCCCCGCATCGACGAGCGGCCGCATGCGCGCGTTGAACGCACGGTCGAGGTCGGCCGTCGACACCGACGGAGACGTCGTCATCCGCTCAAGGAGCGCGACGGCGGCGTGATACTCCGCGAGCAGCGCGCGGAAGTGCTCGTCCACGGCGGCCGTGCAGGTCGAAGGCGGCGGCTGGGGCGGCAGCGCCGCAGCGGCGGGGGCAAGCAGCGGCACGAGAAGTGCCAATGTCGCGAAGGGAGCCATGGAGAGTTCTCGGACGGCGGGACGCACTCTACCCTCCGACAGGCGCCCGTTCCTGACAAGGGTCGACGCCGGTTTACCCGATGTCGCGACCCGATCGTCCCCCACCTTCGCGCGGCGGGGCGTGACAAGCGCGTGGGCTGCGCAGGACTCGCACAGAGAGACTTGGAGCCGCCACCCCGCTGCGTCTCGACCCAACGAGAAGGGCGAGCGCTCGGGGAGCGGCGGCTCCGAGAAGTTGGGACGCGGACCTACTTGGCGTCGGGCTTGGCCTCGACCTTGGCGCGGCTCGTGAGCTCGATCGACCACTTCCACATGTCGTTGGAGTGCTCCCACTCCTTCAGCTTCTGCGCGGGTGTGAGCTGCAGCGCCGTGACGCGCACGCGGCGCGACTTGGACTCGAGCAGGTACATGTAGTTCACGATGCGATCGCGCGGGGCGCCGCTGTCGCTCTGCGGACGGATCGTGTACTGCAGGTCCTCGGTGCCCTTGATGATGGTCTGGACCTTGGGGCCCGCGATCTCGACTTGGCCGAGGCGCACGTTGGGGTCCGAGGCGAAGCCGCGGAAGTACAGCGAGGGGTCATCCTGACCGCTCAAGCCTTCGCGGTCGGCGTCGGACTGCAGCTTGCTGATCTGCTTGCCCAAGAGCTGGATCTTGCCCGAGATGCGCTCGACGTCGCCGCCCGGCGCGAGCGCGAGGTCGAGCGCCGAACGCTCTTGGTGCAGCTTCCAGCCGTTGTACGCGAGCCCGACGACGGCAAGGCCGCCGACGAGCATGATCCAGCGCGCGAGGTTCATCGCGCCGAAGAAGCCCTTGATGTTCATTAGGAACCCTCCTTCGCGGGGGCCTTGGCGACCTTCGAGAGGTCGCACGTGATCGCATAGCCGTCGCTGAAGATGCCCTTGCCGTCGGGGAACTCCTTCGAGCTGCGCGCCGCGACCTCGACCACCCACGGCTGGCCCTCGAGTTCGGTCTTGAGCGACTCGAATGAGCGCGTCGCCGCGATCGCGCCGTCGTCATTGTGGAACGACAGGCCGAGCGTGACCGTCACGAGGTCCGAGGTCCCCGTGCGCGCCGGAACGTAGTTGGCATTGACCCCGCGCACCGAGATGCGGCCGAGCGACTCGCCCATGTCCATCATCACGTTCGTGATGAGCGTGAGCGCTTCGAGCACCGACTGAGGCTGCTTCACTTCGCCGGTGTTGCCGAGCTCCTTGTTGAGCTTGTCCTGCCGCAGGACGAGCGCGCGCTCGACTTGGCGCAGCTGATCGAGACGCGTCCAGTTGTTCGCGACGAGCAGCGGGTTCTCTTTCTTGCACGTGTCCTCGACGAGCTTCTGCAGCTCGGGCCACGGCTTTTCCAAGTTGCCGCGCTTGCCGGCCTTGGGGTCGTTGACGAGGAAGTTCTTGTTGCTCTGCAGCCAGCGGAACATGCTCGCGTCGGCTGCGGCGAGGCGATCGCTCTCGAACAGGTTGAAAACGAGCAACCACATCACCGCGAGCATCACGGCCACCGCGATCGGCAGCTCGAGCCGCTCGAACGTGCCGGTGTACTTGAGGTCCTCGCGGCGCAGCGACGAACGGATCGCACCGCCTCCGAGCATGCCGAGCGCGGCGCCGTAGGCCACGACGAGCGGCGCGGCGCCCTCGATCGGCTTGCCGGATTCCTCGACGAAAGCGTCGAGCTCGTACACGGGCGTGTCGAGCACCTGCGTGCCGACGAGATTGGGAACCTCCCAGCCGCAGACATACACGGCCTTGAGCGGGTTCGCAGTGCGCGCGCCCGAGAGCGTGCGGCCGAGCTCGCGACGAATGCGGGAGACGGCCTGCTCTTGGCGGCGCTGGGCCTCGAGCGGATCGACGGGCGCCGGCGGCGGCGCGGGCTCGGCGGCGACCGCGCCTTCCGCGGGAGCGGGCGCAGCCTCGGCCGCGGGCGCGGCGACGGGCTCATGGGTCAGCGCGCCGATGTGGATCGCGCGCATCTGGCGCACCTTGCCGCCGTCGACCACGACGACCGCGGTCGACGTATCGCCGATGTGCACGAGCACCTGCGCTTCATCGACGCGGCACACGCCGCTCGCGAGCGCTGCGTTCACCATCGCCGTCGCTTCGAGCTCGGCTTCGAGCGGCTCGATGCCCGCCTTCGTGCAGGCGTCGATCTCGCGGCGCAGCGTCGTCTTCGGCACGGCGGTGACGAGCAGGTTCGTCTCCTTGTCCGTGCGGTCGAGCGTCATGAACACGACGACCACGTCGTCGATGTTCCACTGCGGCAGCTGGCTCTCGACCTCGAACTTGATGATCTCCTCGATCTTCGCCTCGTCGAGCGCGGGCAGCTTCAGCGAGCGAAACGCCGCCGTGCCGGTGTCGACCGCGATCGAGATCGCATCTTCGGGCACCTTGAGTTCGGTCGCGGCCGCCTTCAGCGTGGCGACGACGTCGCCCTCGGGGTCGGCGCCGCCGGTGGGAAACTCGCCGCTCTTGTAGGCCACGATGCGGTGCTTCTTGGGGCTGCCGTCGAGCACCACCATCTCGAAGCGCCGCGGGCCGATGCGGATGCCGCAGGTTCTCGCCATGTCTCTCTCGTTACTGGATCGTGCGCCACTCGGCGGACAGCGCGTCGAACTCCGCGCGCCGTGCCGGGGGCATCACATGATCGCGAATGTAGGCCTGATATCGAGCGCCGATCTCCGCGAGTTCGCGCTCGAGCTCGGGACGGTGCTCGGCGAGCAAGCGCTCGCGGGTCTCTTCGATCGACTGCTGGTAGTTGCGGAGCAGCTCCCCGAAGAGCCGCTCGCGCTCGGGCTCGAGGCCGAAACGCTCGACCATGGCGAGCCGGTAGTCCGCGAAGGGCTCCGACCCGCGCGGGGGCTCCCCGGCGCGGGCTTCGGTGACCAGCGCCCCCGCCGCCAACCCCGCCGCGAAGGCGGAGAGCGCGAGCAGGGCGACCCACAGTCGCAGGCTGTTCATCGGGGCTGCGCGTTCCGCTTCTTGGCGCGCGGGGCGCGGGTCTGCGGGTCGGTCGGGGCCCCGGCGGCGGGCTCGGGAGCCACCACCCCGTTCATGCGGTCGAGCTCGGTCTGGATCTGGATCAGGGGCAGGGCGGCGCGATCGTCGGCCGCGAGGTTCCCCGCCTGCGGGCGCGAGGCGAGCTGCACCCCGAGGGTCAGGAGCAGGGCCGCGGCGGCCGCGACGGCGGTCAGGCGCAACACGAACGGCAGGACGCGACCTTCCTCGCGGGCCACGGGCGCGCGCTCTCCGCGGTCCCCCGCGAAGGCGCGGCGGGCGATGCGGGCCGAGAAGCCGCTCGGGACGGCGGCACCTTCGGCGGACTCGCGCGCGGGCCCGAACCAGCGCTTGAGGGCGCGGTCGTCCTGAGCCGCGTTGCGGCAGGCGGCGCACTCGAGCAGGTGGGGCCGCAAGAGCGCCGCGCGCGCCGGCGAGAGCTCGCCGTCGAGATAGGCGCCGATCATCGGCACAGCTTCCTTGCAGGTGAATTCCATGGTTCTAGCTCCAGCCTTCCCCGAACTCGGGGTAGAGGGCCGTCAGGCGTTCCTTGAAGCGGGCGCGGGCGCGGAAGAGGCGCGACTCGACCGTGCCGATCGAGATGCCGAGCACGTCGGCGATGTCTTGGTAGCCGAGCTCCTCGAACTCGCGCAGCACGAGCACCGTGCGGAAGATCTCGGGCAGCTCGTCGAGCACCCGCTGGGTGATGCGGGCCACTTCCTCGCGCTCCATGCGCGCGTCGGGCGCCGGGATGCGGGTCGCGGTGGGCCGGGCGCCCTCGATCGAGTCGGGGCTGAGCGCGAGCTCGGGGGTCCTCGACGGCGCGGACGGGGTTGCGGCCGAGGCGCTTTTGGAAGTCGAGGGCCGTGTTGATCGCGATGCGGCACAGCCACGTATAGAACGACGACTGCTCCTGAAAGGTCGGCAGGCGGGTGAAGGCCTTCAGGAACGTGTCTTGGACGATGTCCTCGATCTCGACGGGGTTGCGCGTGTAGTGGCGCACCAGGGCGAACATGCGCGTCTGATAGCGCTCGACGAGCAGCTGGAAGGCGAGCTGGTTGCCCGCGAGGGTCTCGCGGACCAAACGCAGGTCGTCCTTCGGGGCAGCTTCCATGGGCGAGACGAGACGCACGGCGAGCCTATCGACGCCCGCCGCGGGTTCCTATTCCGTTGGGCCGAGTACGGGCGGGCGGGGCGGGCGGTGGCGCCGGGGCGAGATTCATCCCTAAGTTGATTTATGACAGTAACTTAGACACATGTCGCGCCGCTGGCATGGCGGCGCCACCCGACCCAGATCGGGGACGGCGCGGCGGCGTGTCGCCGCAGCGGGGACCGCCCGGCCCGACGCCCAGCGTCCGCCCGAGCCCCCGCGGCGCCCCGTCCGCATCGCCCCAAGGCCGCAGGCGCACCGTACCCTCTGCTCCCCCTCGGCATGCGCGGAGCCACCCCATCTATGAACGCCCTCCCCCGACTCGCCCTCGCGGCGACCTTCTTCGGACTGCTCGGACTCGGGCTCGCCTTCGGCGTCGAGGACACGACCCCGCCCGACCGCTTCCGCCAGCTCGACGAGCTCCTGCCGACGCCCAACTCGTACCGCACCGCCTCGGGCGCGCCGGGCCACGAGTACTGGCAGCAGCGGGCCGACTACGTGATCGACGTGCGCCTCGACGACGAACGCGCGCACCTCGACGGTCGCGAGACGATCACCTACTCCAACAACTCCCCCGACACGCTGGCGTACCTGTGGGTCCAGCTCGACCCCAACCTGTTCTCGCCGCAGTCCCACGCGGTGCTCACGGCGCTCAGCCCCGAGTTCGAGGGCGCGAGCTTCGAGTCGATCCAGCGCATGCTGCGCCGCAAGGACTTCGACGGCGGCTGCAAGGTGACGGCCGTGCAGGACGCCGCGGGCGCGCCGCTGGGCCACGTGATCGTCGACACGATGATGCGCATCGACTTGCCGCAGCCGCTCGCGCCGCGCTCGCAGGTTTCGTTCGCGATCGAGTGGAACTACGCGATCAACAACGCTCGCGAAGTTGGCGGACGCACGGGCTACGAGCGCTTCGAGAAGGACGGCAACTCGATCTACGAGATCGCGCAGTGGTTCCCGCGCATGGCGGCCTACACCGACGTCAACGGCTGGCAGCACAAGCAGTACCTCGGCGGCGGTGAGTTCACGCTGGAGTTCGGCGACTACGTCGTGAGCATCACCGCGCCCGACGACCACGTCGTTGCGGCCACGGGCACGCTGCAAAACCCCGAGCAAGTGCTCAGCGCCGAGCAACGCGAGCGCTTGGTCCAGGCGGAGAGCGCGAAGACGCCGGTCTTCATCGTCACCCCTGACGAAGCGAAGGCCAACGAGTCGCACAAGCCCGCGGGCACCAAGACGTGGACGTTCCGCGCGGACAACGTGCGCGACTTCGCGTGGGCGAGCTCGCGCAAGTTCATCTGGGACGCGCTGCGCCACGACGTCGAGGGCCAGAAGGTCTGGGCCATGTCGTACTACCCCAAGGAAGGCGAGCCCTTGTGGAGCAAGTACTCCACGCACGCGATCTGCCACACGCTCGACGTCTACTCAAAGCACACTTTCGCGTACCCCTACCCCACTGCGATCTCGGTCAACGGGCCCGTCGGCGGCATGGAGTACCCGATGATCTGCTTCAACGGCCCGAGGCCCGAGGCGGACGGCACCTACTCGAAGGGCACGAAGTACGGGCTGATCTCGGTGATCATCCACGAGGTCGGGCACAACTACTTCCCGATGATCGTCAACTCCGACGAGCGCCAGTGGACGTGGATGGACGAGGGCCTCAACACGTTCCTGCAGTACATCGCGGAGCAGGCGTGGGAGACGGACTATCCGTCGAGCCGCGGTGAGCCCGCCAAGATCACGGGCTACATGAAGAGCGAGGGTCAGGTGCCGATCATGACGGCTGCGGACTCCGTGCTGAACATGGGGAGCAACGCCTACGCGAAGCCGGCGACGGCGCTCAATGCGCTGCGCGAGAGCGTGATGGGGCGGGAGCTGTTCGACTTCGCGTTCCAGCAGTACGCGCGCCGCTGGCAGTTCAAGCGGCCGCAGCCCGCGGACTTCTTCCGCACGATGGAAGATGCGAGCGCGATCGACCTCGACTGGTTCTGGCGCGGCTGGTTCTTCACTACGGACGCCTGCGACATGGCGGTCGACAAGATCCGCGTGTATCGCATCGACTCGCGGGATCCGAACGTCGAGAAGCCGCTCGCCAAGGAGAAGCGCGATGGCGGGCCCGAGACGCTCGCGCAGCGCAACAACGCAGGTCAGAAGACGCGACTCGACGCGTTCCCCGAGCTCGCGGACTTCTACAACACTTTCGACGACCTCGAAGTGACCGAAAAGGACGTGAGCGAATACGAGAAGCTGCTCAAGGACCTAGACGAGAAGCAGCGCGAGCTCCTGAAGAGCCGACTCTCGTTCTACGTGGTCGACGTGAAGAACGTCGGCGGGCTCGTGATGCCGGTCGTGCTCGAAGCGCACTACGACGACGGCAGCACGGACGAGCTGCGCGTCCCCGCGAGCGTGTGGCGCAAGGGCGCGGAGAAGGTCACGAAGCACTTCGTGAGCGACAAGCAGCTCGTGAAGCTCGTGCTCGATCCGCACCTCGAGAGCGCGGACGTGGACCTTCTGAACAACGTGTGGCCCACCGAGCTCGCGGAGACGCGTCTGCAGCTGCGCGCGGGCGGCGGCGGGAGCGGCCGTGGGCGCGGCGGCGCAGCGCCGAGCGGTGGCCGCAACCCGATGCAGGAAGCGCGCGACGCGGAGAAGGCCAAGGCCGACGCATCGAAGAAGGCTGACGAAAAGCCCGAAGAAACTCCGAAGTCCGGCGGAGGCGAGCGTTGAGCGACAAGCCGACGAACAACCCCTTCGCTGCGCTGCGCGACAAGCTCGGCGCCCTGCCGCCGGGGCCACCGCCGGCAGCTGCGACGGAGCCGAGCGCCACGGCGAAGCGCTATGTCGGCCGCGTCACCGTGCGCCGCGAGCGCTCGGGCCGGGGCGGCAAGGCCGTCACGCTCGCCGAAGGCCCGGGGCTCTCCGGTCACCCGCTGGAGAAGCTCGCCAAGGAGCTCGCGAAGGCCCTCGGCACGGGAGCGCGCGTCGAGAGCAACGCGCTCGTCGTCCAAGGCGATCAGCCCGACCGCGTCGTCGCGTGGCTCGAATCCCACGGCTTCGCGAACGTCGCACGCGGCAACTGAGCTAGAAACACCGGCGGGCGGCTCCGCTCGCCTGCACGAGCGTCGGGCCTCGCCACGTCGCGCGTGATCTCGGGCTCGAATGCGATGGAGCCGTGCGTTCAGCCGAGGCGCGCGAGGCGCGTGAAGCGCACGAGGTCGCCGACCAACGCGCTGTAGGTCTCCGAGCGCGGCACGCGGATGTCGAGCCTCGCGTCGGCAAGCAACGGGCGCACGACTTCGAGCTCTTCGTCGGTCGTCGTGAAAATCGCGGGAGGCGCGACCTTCGAGAGCAACTCCCGCACGAGCGCGTCGGCGCGCGCGCGCTCGACGGCCAAGTCGCCACGCCCCGTTGCGAGCTCGGTTCCCACACGCTCGTAGAGCGCGTCGTGCAGCGCCGGGAATGCATCGGGATCGGTCAGCACGCTCGTCATCCAAAGGTGATCGCAGCTCTCGTCGGCGATCGACGCGAGCGTGTGCGTGCTCGGCAGCGGCAGATCGAGCCCGAGCTTCGTCCCCACGGCACGCAGGGAGCGCGTGAGCTCGTCGGTCTCATCGCCCGGCAGGTTGAGCCACAGCACTTCGCGGCCGAGCGCGAGGCTCTCCGCGAGAATCAGCGGGAGCTCTGCGACAGCCGCGCCGAAGTAGAGGCTGCGACCGGAACCGCCGCGCGGCAGCGACGGCACGAGGTCGTCGACGAGCACGAGCCCCGTTTCGAGCACGGCCTCGACCCGCTCCGCATCGAAGAACGTCGAGCCGTCGCCCTCGCAGTACGCTCCGCCCAGTCGCGGCCAGTCCAGCTCGACGGCGAGCTCTCCCCACGCCGCGCCAAAGTGCTCGATTCCCATGTGCGCAGGATAGGGCTTCAGCGCTCGACGCGCTCGACCCGTTGACGGCGAGGATCGATCGTGCGGCGCTGCATGTCGCTCGCGCTCTCGACCACGAGCCGCAGCCCGCGCCCTTCGCCTTCGACCTTCACGATCTGGCCGAGGTGTCGCCGGTCGACGCGCACCCAGTCGCCGCGCTGCCAGCGCTCGTTCCGTGCCTCGTCGCTGCGCGTCGTCGGGCGAGCGCTGAAATGGGCCGCGCGCCACGGCGAGGCTGGAGTGCAGACGTCGCAGGCACCGCACGGCTGCGCAGGCGCCTCGAGTTCGAAGTGACGCGCGATCGAGACGCGGCGACATTCCTCCGAGAGCCCGGCGAAGCGGGCCATCGCGAGCAAGCCCTCGAGGTCCGCACGGCGCTTGTCGGCGCTCCCGACGCTCTCGGGAAGCTCGTCCTCCGTGAGTTCGCGGACAAGCCGCAGGTCGTGCGTCTCGAAGGAACCTTCGGTGATTCCGAGCACTTCGAGCCACTTCAGGCAGATCGCGACGCGCTGATCGCCACGATTCTTGAGCAGCAGCTCGTCGCGCAGGTCGTCGAGGTCTTTGGTCGCCAAGCGCTCACCCCAGCCGCGCAGCGTCTCGTAGACCTGCAACATGTACTCGCGCGACGGATTCGCCCACTCGACGAAACCCTGCTGGATCGCGAGGTCTTCCTCGAAATAGAGCACCTCACACCACGCAGGCTTCCCGTCGCGCCCCGCGCGTCCAACTTCCTGCGTCCACGCTTCGAGCGTGCGCGGGACCTGCGCGTGCAGGACGAAGCGAATGTCCTCCTTGTCGACGCCCATGCCGAAAGCGTTCGTGGCGAGCACGACCTCGCGATCGGAACGCATGAAGCGCGCCTGCATCGCGCGCCGCTCCTGCGGCGAGAGCTTGCCGTGATAGACGAGCGTGTCGAGACCCGATCGCTTGAGCTCGACGTGCAGAGCTTCGAGGTCGCGGATCAGCGACGAATACACGATGCCGGGTCCGTCGATCGCGCGGACGCGCTCGGCGAGCAGCGGCACCTTCTCTTCGGCGAGGTCGACGCGCGTGGCGGCAAGGAAGAGCTCGGGCCGCTCGATCCCCGTGCGGACGACGAGCGGATCGCGCAGTGCGAGGCTCGCCACGATGTCCGCGGCGACCTTGGGCGTCGCAGTCGCGGTCAGCGCGATCGTCGGCGGTGAGCCGATCCGTGCGCGGTACTCGCCGAGGCGCGAGTAGTCGGGGCGGAAGTCGTGGCCCCACTGGCTCACGCAGTGCGCCTCGTCGACAGCCATGCGCACGACGTGCAGGCGCGGCGCGAAGCTCTGGAAATCCGCAGCGCGGAAGCGCTCGGGCGTGATGTAGAGCAGATCGAGCTCGCCACGCTCCGCCGCTTCGAGACGCGCACGTCGCTCCGCGGCGTCGAGCGAGGAGTTCACGAATGCGGCTGCGATTCCCTTGCGCGTGAGCGCGTCGACTTGGTCTTGCATGAGCGCGATCAGCGGGCTGATCACGAGCGTCAAGCCATCGAGCACGACCGCCGGCAGTTGGTAGCAGAGCGACTTGCCCGCGCCGGTCGGCATCGTGAGCAAGACGTCGCGGCCCTCGATCACGGCCTCGATGACCGCGCGCTGCGGTCCGCGGAACTCGCGCAGGCCGAAGCGGTCGAAGAGTGCGCGCTCGAGCGCATCGGGGCGGGGCGCAGTGGGCATGGGGCGCGATTTTGGGACGGGGACACGCAGGTTTCACGCAGCGTCTGTGGACGAAACCTGCGGCGGACGGGAGCCTAGTGCCCGCCATGACGATCCTCACGCCGCTCCTCGTGCTCGCGCTCGCCAGCGCGTCGCTTCAAGACTCAAGCTCTGCTTCGAGCACTGCTCCGCAGCAGCAACGGCCCTCCGGCGGCGCGGCGCCCTCGAAGGACGCGTTCAAGTTCGGCTCGCCGCCGCAGCTCGGCGACGGCCTCACCGAGCCGATGATGTGGCCCGCGGCGACGGCGGAGGGCTGGGCGAAGCCCGTGCTCGTGACGTGGCAGCGCTCGTTCGACGACGCGCTCGCGCTCGCGAAGCAGACCGGTCAGCCGATCATGGTCGCGGTCAACATGGACGGCGAGATCGCCAGCGAGCACTTCGCGGGCATCAAGTATCGCGACCCCGAGGCGGCGAAGCTGCTCCAGCCGTACATCTGCGTGATCGCGTCGGTGTATCGCCACACGCCGCGCGACTACGACGAGCTCGGCGCGCGCGTCGAGTGCCCGCGCTTCGGCACGGTCACCTGCGGCGAACACATCGTGTGCGAGACCGAGCTGTACGCGAAGTACTTCGAGGGCTTTCGCGTGTCGCCGCGGCACATCGTGCTCGAGCCCTCGGGCAAGGAGCGCTACGACGTCTACTACTCGTGGGACACGCAGACCGTTCTCACGACCTACGTCGAGGCGGCGAAGGAGTTCCCGCCGAAGAAGGAGCGCGTGCGCGACGGCGTCCCGATGACCGAGCGCGTGGCGAGCCCCGACATCGTCGATCGGCTTGCGATCGAGCAGGCGTATCGCGCGGGGACACCGAAGGTGCGCCGCGAGTTGATCGAAGCGACGATGAAGACGCGGGAGGTCGATCAGGTCGAACTCCTGCGGCTCGCGCTCTTCGGGCTCGACACGGACCTCGCGAAGCTTGCACGGCAATCGCTCGCGCAGGCGCAGACCGAGCCGGCGGTCGATCTGATCGCGGAAGTTCTGAAGACCGCGCTCCCCGCCGATGAACGGGAGATGCTCGTCTCGGCGGCGGAACGGCTCGGCGAGAAGTTCCCGCGCGCGAAGACGCTCGCGACGCTGCACCGCGGCCTCGCGCTCGGCTCGAAGCACATCGACATCGCGCGCAACGGCGTGGCGACGGACGAGTACGAAGCTACGAACCGCCTGCGCGCGGTGTCGCAGCGCGTGGAAGAGCTCTCCAGCGAAGTCGAAGGCAAGCGTGCAGACGCTTCGGCTCAGCTGGCGCTCGCCGAGTCGTTCCTCGCGCGCTCGGCGGAGCCCGGCCAAGATCGGCGCTTCGCGGAATTGCTTGCGCTCGACGCGCGCCGCACGGCTCTGGACGCGGAGCGCGCGGGCGCCAAGGGCTGGCGGCTCGACGCGACGCTCGCAGCCGCGGCCGATCGGCTCGGCGAGCGCGACACCGCGCTCGATCGCGCCGTCGCGGCCGTCGAAGGCGGCATGCTGACGACGCCCGCGGGAGAGGCAGGACCTACCGAGGACGTGAAGGTGCGCGTGCTCGCGATGTTCGCGCTCTCGCGCCAGCTCGCCATCCGCAAGGCCTATCGCGAGCGCACGCAGTGGCCGCCGGAGTGGATGGCGGACGTCAACGCGGCCTACGCGACGCTCGCCGAGCACCCGCTCGCCACCGACGAGAACCTCGTCAGCTACCACGACTTCCTGCGCTGGCTCGGCGCGTCGCCGCGCGCGAACAGCGTGCTCGACGGGGCGCTCGCGCGCTTTCCCGACTCGCCGCTCCTGCACGACCGCCTGCGCTCGCGGCTCCTGTGGGAGAAGGGCCCTACGGGCCTGTTGTCCTACTACGACGAGCTCTTGGCGAAGCCCGAGGCCACTCCGCAGGTGCGCTGGTTCGCGGGCTATGCCGCACTCGTCGCGGCCGAGCACTTCCGCCGCCGCACGCGCTTCGACGACGCGCTCGGCGCCTACGACGCGGGTCTCGCGCACTACGCGCGCTACGAAGCCGACGTCCCGACGGGCGCGGACCTGTGCCACCACTTCGGCGCGATCGCACTCGCAGGCAAGGCTCGCGTCGCGCTCGAGCGCGGCGAGCTCGACCGCAGCACCGAGCTTCTGCTCGCGTGCTTCGCGCGCCGCCCCGACTCCGCTGCGACTCCGGACGGACTGAACCTCACGCCGCTCGACACCGCGCGCATGCTCGAGGCGAAGCTCGTCGAGAAGCAGTCGAACGCCGAGCTCGAAGCGCTGCGTGCTGCGCTCGCGAAGCTCGATCCCAAGCTGCTCGAACCGCCGCCGTCCGAGCAACGCCTCGGACCTGCGCGCGGCCCGGGCGTGCGCGGCGGACGCTGAAGGACGCCTCCGCCCGAGGTCAGCCGATCTCGGGCGGGAGCAAGTGGCCGAGCTTCTCGCGCTTCGTGCGCAGGTACTTCGTGTTCGAGGGATTGGGCGGCGTCGAGAGCGGCACTTGGTCGACGACCTCGAGGCCGTAGCCCGAGAGGCCCGCGATCTTCTTGGGGTTGTTGGTGAGCAGGCGCATCTTGCGCACGCCGAGGTAGCGCAGGATCTGCGCGCCGAGCCCGTACTCGCGTAGGTCCGCGGGGAAGCCGAGCGCCGCGTTGGCCTCGACGGTGTCGAGCCCTTGGTCCTGCAGCCGGTAGGCCTTGAGCTTGTTCTCGAGCCCGATGCCGCGCCCTTCCTGACGCATGTACACCAGCACGCCGCGCGGCTCCTTTCCGAGCATCTCGAGCGCCTTGTCGAGCTGCGGGCCGCAGTCGCAGCGCAGCGAGTGGAACACGTCGCCGGTCAGGCACTCGGAGTGCACACGCACCGTCACGGGCTCGGCCACTTCCGTACGCGGCCCGTCGAGGCCGGGACCGGGCATGCCGACCGTGAGCGCGACGTGCTCCTTGCCGTCGATCTTCGAGCGGAACATGTGCGCGCTGAACGTGCCGTAGCGCGTCGGCATCGGCAGGTCCATCTGCAGGGGCTCGATCAGTCGCTCGTGCGCGCGCCGGTAGGCGATGAGGTCCGCGATCGTGCAGATCTTGAGGCCGTGCTTGCGCGCGAACACCTCGAGCTCGGGCATGCGCGCCATCGTGCCGTCGTCGTTCATGATCTCGCAGATCACGCCCGCCGGCCGCGCGCCGCACAGCCGCGCGAGGTCGACCATCCCCTCGGTCTGACCGCCGCGCACGAGCACGCCGCCTTCGCGCGCGCGCAGCGGGAAGATGTGGCCGGGGCTGACGAGGTCGCTCTTCTTCGCCTGCACGGCCGCAGCGGTGCGGATCGTGTGCGCGCGATCCGCGGCGCTGATTCCCGTCGTCACGCCGCTCGCGGCCTCGATGGAGACGGTGAAGCCGGTGCCCATGCGGCTCTGGTTGTTCTGGACCTGCATCTCGAGCCCGAGCTGGTCGCAGAGCTCGCCCGCGAGCGGCATGCAGATCAGGCCGCGGGCCTCGCGCGCCATGAAGTTGACCATCTCCGGCGTGACGCTCTCGGCGAGGCAGGCGATGTCGCCCTCGTTCTCGCGGCCGGGGTCGTCGACGAGGATCACCATCCGGCCGCGGCGGAGCTCGTCGAGGATCTCGGGGATCGGGCTGATCGTCATGGCGGGCTCTGGGGTGCGGGGTAGCCGAGGACTTCGCGCGTCGTACGCGAGCGCAGCATTCTAGGACGAGACGGGCGCAGCGCGCTCGATGCCCCGCAGGCTCCGGCGACCGCCATCGGACGCTCGTGGGAACTACAGGCGCCTCCAGATGTGCTTTTGAGGCCCCTCTGGCGCCTTCCACGCCCGAACCAGCGCTTCCGCGGTGCCGCGCAGTCGTTTCCGACGGTTGAGGGTCGACTCCGGAAATTGTCCCGCGGACGGCTTCGTCGCGTCGCCGCGCCGCGGCTGTCGGAACCCTCCGAGCCCCCATTCCGTCGCAGAGAGAGCAGGAAACCACGAACTTCTTTCGTGGTACGTCCTGCTGCGATCTGCCGGGATTCCGGGGCCACGGATACGATTCAGAGGCTCGCTGCTCCCCCTCGTCATCATGAGCCTCACGCACCTCTGGCGCTCCTCGCGCTCCTTCCGCATCGGGGTCCCGGTCCTCGGACTGGGCTCCGTCACCCTCCTCAGCGCCTCGCTGGCCACCACCGTGCCCAACGAGGTGCGCATGCCCGGCACGCAGGAGCTGCAGGTCTCGACCTTCGACCCCAGCTCGAACTGCGAGATGTGCCACGGGCAATACGACCCTGAGGTCAGCCCGTACGAGACGTGGTCGGGCAGCATGATGGCGCACGCGGGCCGGGACCCGATGTTCTGGGCCGCCCTGCCGATCGCGGAGCAGGACTTCGGCGGGTCGGGCGACCTGTGCATCCGCTGCCACTCTCCGAGCGGTTGGTACGACGGACGCTCTCAGCCGACGGATGGCTCGGCGCTCACGGGCGACGACTTCGACGGCGTGAGCTGCGAGTTCTGCCACAAGCTCACGAACCCCGACGACAGCGAGCACTTGGGCGAGCACTACCCGCCGTTCAAGGCCAACGACGGTGGCAACCCGCCCGAGGCCTATCGCGGCAGCGGCCAAGCCGTGGTCTACGGCGGATTCGAGCGCCTCGGCCCCTACAGCGATCCGGCCGCGTTCCACGCGTGGGCGCAGTCGCAGTTCCACCGCAAGTCGGAGCTGTGCGGCACCTGCCACGACGTGTCGAACCCCGTGACCGGCGACCTCGCGCCCGGCAACGGCGCGTTCACGCCGCTCGCCGCGGGCATGTTCGACGGCACGCTCGGCGGACCGCTGCTCGACAAGGCCGCGATGAAGAACGCGCCCCACAAGTGGGGCATCGTCGAGCGCACCTACAGCGAGCACGTCGCCAGCGCGTTCGAGACGATGAGCATGGCGGACTTCGACGCCCTGCCGATCGACCTGCGCAAGGGCTCGATCGCACGCGCCTATCGACTCGCGAAGGAGTCGACGCCGAGCGGCAACTACGAAGACGGCACGCAGCGCAACTTCACCTGCCAGACGTGCCACATGTCGCCCGTCGAAGGCTACGGCTGCAGCATGTTCAGCACGCCGCTGCGCTCGGACATCCCCAAGCACGACCTGACCGGCGGCAACTACTGGGCGCCCGACGCGATCCTCTACCTCGAGTCGCAGGGTCGCCTCTACGGCGGCAACGGCCTGACGGTCTATCAGATCTCGAGCATGCAGGCGGGCAAGCAGCGCGCCGTCTCGAACCTCAAGAACTCGGCCGCGATGGCGGTCAGCGGGAACACGCTGCGCATCACGAACCTCACGGGCCACAAGCTGATCTCGGGCTACGCCGAGGGTCGGCGCATGTGGCTCAACGTGAAGTGGTTCAACGCTGGGGGTCAGATGATGCGCGAGGACGGCGAGTACGGTCCGCTCGCGGTCACGGTCAACGGCACGCCGTACACGGTCGAGACGATCCTCGACATCAACGACCCGAACACGAAGGTCTACGAAGCGAACATGGGCGTGTCGCAGGCGTGGGCGGCGAAGCTGCTCACCATGGGCTACAGCCCGAACCTGCCGCTCAAGTACAACCGCGTGACGGGCGCGCCGGCGGGAACGCTGCAGAGCGCCGCCGCAGGCGCACCGGGCAGCGCGGTGCCGTCGTTCCACTTCGTGCTCAACGACGCGACGCTGGTCGACAATCGCATTCCGCCCTACAAGATGAGTCGCGACGAGGCGTTCGAGCGCAACGCGCAGCCCATCCCGGACACGCAGTTCGGCAACCCGAGCGCGGGCGGTTTCTACAACCACTGGGATGACGTGACGCTCAACCCGCCCGCGGGCGCGGTGCGCGCGGACATCCGGCTCATGTACCAGCCGACGAGCTGGGAATACGTGCAGTTCCTCGTGCTCGCGAACGACGGCTCGGTCACTGCGCACGCCGGCCGCGGCAACGATCTGTTCGAGGCTTGGCTCAACACGGGCATGGCCGCGCCGGTCGTGATGACCGAGGCCAAGTGGGGCAGCGACGCACCGCTCGTCTACTGCACCGCGAAGACGAACAGCCAAGGCTGCGTGCCGGAGATCGGTTACTCGGGCGTGCCGAGCGCTAGCGCGGGCTCGGGCTTCTACATCACCGCCTCGAAGGTGCTGAACCGCCGCCAGGGACTGCTGCGCGTGAGCCTCGCGGGCCCGTCGTCGACGCCGTTCCGTGGCGGCATCAACTGCGTGCTGTCGCCCGCGTCCCGCGTGGCCAAGCAAGACTCGGGCGGCAATCCACTGCCCGCGCTCGACTGCAGCGGCGGCTTCCTCGTCGACTTCAACTCCTACATCATGAGCGGTGTCGACCCGGCGCTCGTTCCGGGAGCGACGGTCTGGGCGCAGTGGTGGTCGCGCGACACGGGCTTCGCCGCACCGAACAACTTCGGTTTCACGAACGGCCTGCGCTTCACCATCGGCCAGTAAGCGCAGACTTCGGCTTCGCGGGCCCGCGTCGAGTCGTCCTCGGCGCGGGCCCGCTCCTTTTCCGAAGGCGTCACCGTAGGCTCTAGCAGCATGCGACTCGCGCTCGTTTCGTCTCTCGTGCTTCTCGCGGCGGCGTGTGATTCCATCCGCATCAGCGGCCCAGACGCCGCGGCCTTGGCGGACATCGCGCGCCTCGAAGACTTGCGAGCGGATCCGAATGGCGAGCTGCGGCGCCTGACCACGAGCGCAAGCCCTGAGGTGCGCGCGAAGGCGGCGACGGCGCTCGGAAGGCTGTGGTTTCCGGAAGCTGGCGCCGAAGTCACGCGGGCACTCCTCGCCCTGCTCGCCGACGCCGACGAGAACGTCCGTGCGAGCGCCGCATTCGCGCTCGGCATGCGCGGAGACGCGAGCGGTGCCGACAAGCTCCTCTTCGTCGCTCTCGACGAGCACGAGCGCGACCCGAGCTCCGTCGTGCGCGCGAGGGCGCTCGAGGCCGCGAGCAAGCTCGAGCGGAGCGAGCTGCGGCTACAGGTCCTCCGCGGGCTCGACGACGCCGATGCGAGCGTGCGGGTCGAAGCCGCGCAGGGCGCGTCGCGCTGGAGCACGAAAGAACCGAGCGCCGCGGAGGTGAGCGCGCGACTCTTGGCGCAGCTTGAGCGCGAAGAAAGCGCGAGCGTGCTCACGGCGCTGCTCTTCACCCTCGATCGCAGGAAGACGGAAGGCGCCGCGGCGTCGTTTCGACGCTTCGCCAGCTCCGACGACGCGGAGCAGCGCATCGCGGCCGTGCGTGGGCTGCGCTGGAGCCCGCGTGAGCCGGAGAGCGCAGTGGCGCTGGTGAGAGCCTGCGATGACGGCGACACTCGCGTGGTGTGCGAAGCCCTGATCGGGCTGCGGGAACTCGACGGAGATGCGGGCTTCGCGGCGCTCGCGAAGTGCGCGGAGCACACCAGCGCCAACGTGCGTCGCACGGCGTGGGAGGCGATTGCTGCACGCGTACAGCGCGACGCGCGCGCTGCGAACGGATTGCGCGCTCACGGCGTAGAACTCGGAGTGATGCGAGCCCTCGCGCCCAGCGAGCGATCGGCGTGGGTGCGCGGCGCCCGCGTCGAAGCCGCGCTTCGCAGCCTCGTCCACGAGCAGGGCTCAGGGGAGCGCGTCGAACGCGAGCTCGCGGAGTTGCAGCGCATCTACAGCTCACTCTCGCGAGAGGAACGCATCGGAGTACTTCGCGGCTACGGCGCATTCGAGGCCGAGCGCGCGCTGCCGGTGCTCATGGAGTGCATCAAGGAACCCGACTTCGCCGTGGGCGGTGTCGCGATCGAGCTGCTCGGCAAGTTCGATCCGACGCGCGTGCGCCCCGCGCTGCACGCTGCGCTCGGATTCAGCGATAACGGCCTGCGACTCGCTGCAGCGACCGTGCTGACGGAGTCTGCGACCGCGGAAGACTTCGAAGCGCTGCGCCAGTGCTACGAAACGTCGCAAGGCGATGGGGCTAACGAGATCCGCTTCAACGTGCTGCGCGCTGCGGCGAAGGGCGGCGGTGAAGCCGCACGCGACCTGCTGCTCGCGGGCTGCGTGGATCGCAATGCGTTCGTGCGCCGCGTCGCTCGCGTGGAACTTGAGCGAGTCGCACCCGGGGCCTTGAGGAGCTTCGAAGCTCTTGATTTGGAGTTCGAGCGGGGCTCCGACGCCGCGCTGCCGCCCCCGTTGGGTACGAATCCGCTCGTCGAGGTGCGTACGACGAAGGGCACGCTGCGCTTCGAGCTGTTGGCCGACGAAGCGCCGTTGCACGTGCACAACTTCCTCGAGCAGGCGCGTCGAGACCGCTACGACGGCACTCTCTGGCACCGCGTGGTGCCCGACTTCGTGATTCAAGGCGGCGACTATCGAGGCGACGGCAACGGCGGCGGTACGTGGCAGGGAGATTCGGAGTCGCTGCGGCACGAGATCGGTCCGCGCAAGTACGTGCGCGGCTCGTTGGGAATGCCCCGCAACGAAGATCCGGACTCGGGTGGGAGCCAGCTCTTCGTGACGCACCGCGCGACGCCGCATCTCGATGGTCGCTACACGATCTTCGGAGAGCTGCAGGCGGGCTTCGAAGTGCTCGATGCCATCGAGGTCGGCGACAAGATCGTCGACGTACGCGTCATCCGCTGATTCGCCGCGTCGGGCACGCGTTTGGCGCTTTGGGTGCGCGACGGCGCGGGTACCCTGTAGGCCTCGGAGGATGTCTTGAAGCGTCTCACGCGTATCGCGTCACTATCTCTGTCCCTGCTTGTCGCCTGTCGCGGTGTCGAGCCCGTCGCAGCACCTGCCCTCGCGGCCCCCACGGCTGCGAAGCAGGCCCCCGCAGCGTCGAAGCCTGCGGCCGCTGCGCCCATAGCCACAGTGCCCGAAGCGCCCACGGTCCAGCAGCCCTCGCGGCCGCGGATCGCGGCGACGGCAGAGCTGACTCGCCGCGTGCGAGCGCTGTCGGACCGAGCGCGCCCCCTCGAAGCAGTCGAGCTCGCGTCGCGCGAGCTCGCCGAGCGGTGCGCCGCCGCGGATTGGAACGACCCGATGCTCCTCGCGGACTCGGTCGTCGCGGCGCTCGTGCTCGAAGACCTCCTCGAGCGCTCTGGGGCGTGGCGCGAAGCTTCCTATGTACTCCAGCGCGCACTGCCGCTGCACCCGAACACGCCGCAGGAGCTGCGTGCGCAGCTGGAACTGGTGCTCGCACGCGCCTCCGTGCGCATGGGTCGAGTCGGACCCGCGCGCGATTGGTTGAACACGCACGGCACGATCCGCGACTGGCGCTTGATCGGTCCATTCGCGAACGAGCGCGGTGGCGGCTTCGATGCCGTGTACGCGCCGGAGGAGAAGATCGACCTCCTTGCGAGCGCCAAGGGCAAGGAGCGCGACGTCGCGTGGCGCGTCCATCCGTGTCCGCAGACGCCGCTCGGAATCGTGCAGCTCGATGCGATGCTGCGCCCGAACACGCAAGCGGTCGCGTACCTCGCGACGGCGCTTCGCGTGGAGACGCCGCGCGAGGTGCGACTCGCGCTCGGCACGAGCGGAGAGGTGAAGGTCTGGCACGGCCGACGGCTCGCACTCGCGCGAAAGGTGCAGCGCAGCTACCACCGCGATCAGGAAGACGTCGTTCTCGCGCTCGAGCCGGGCTGGAACCCGATCCTGCTCAAGCTGGGCCACGAAGATGTCGGAGGTTGGCTCGTCAGCGCAAGGTTGACCGAGCTCGACGGCTCGCCGCTCTCGGACGCGATCTTCGACTCGTCGCATGCGAGCGACGCCGTCGAAGCGCGCGAACCGACCGCAACTGTCCCTGCGGGAACGCGGGCGATGCTCGAGTCGCGGGGCGACGATCCACGTGCACTGGCGCTGCTCGCGGAGTGGCACATGACGATGCACCCCGAGGACTACTCGGCCCGCACGGCCAAGAAGCTCGCCGAGCGTGCGCTCGCCCTCGCACCCGACGATGTCGCGACCCTCTATCTCGTCGCTCGCGCGAACGAGCCGGCGGAGGGCGAAGATGCCAGCGAGATTCGCCACAACGAGCGCCTGATGCCGCTCAAGCGCATCGTCGAGCTCGAGCCCGCGCACGCGGGCGCGTGGCTCGACCTCGCGGACTTCTGGACCGAGCTCAACCCGCTGCCCTACGCCGCAGAAGATGCCGCGCGGAAGGCGCTCGCAGCGGTGCCGCAGAGCGCGCGCGCACTCGACGCCATGGCACGCTCACAGGATGGCTTCGGACGGGACAGCGAGGCGCGCATGTTCGACGAGCGGGCCAGTGCGAGCGCGGAGGGCAAGCTCGATCCGAGCCGCGTCGTGCGCGAGGCGTGGAAGCTCGTCAGGCGCGGAGAACGCACCGCCGCGCTCGGCTTCCTCAAGACGTCGATCGCAGCGGGTCGCTCCGATGCGACGCTGTACTCGGCAGCGTTCGGGATGGCCATCGAAGGTGGCGAGCTGGAGACGGCGCTGGAGTTCGCGGCCGGCTGGAACGTGCGCGTTCCGGCGGACCTGTCGATGCTGCTGCGCTGCGCCGAGGCTTGCGAGCACTTTGGAAAGCTCGACCGCGCTCGCTCGTACGTCGAGAGCGCCCTCGCGGTGTGTCCGGAGAGCACCGAAGCGCTGCGCATCCTCGCGCGCATCGAGGAGCGCGAGGGCGACAGCGCTGCCGCGTGCCGCACCCTCGACGAGGTCGCGCGCTTGGATCCGGGGTTGGACCTCGTGCGCCGACAGAGCGCGTTGCTCGCGGCGAGCACCGTGCAGCCCGAGCGCTTCGAGGAGCCGTGGCGCTGGGATGCGGTGACGCGCGTCGGGCTCCTCGCACGCTCCGGCAACGACAACGATCCCGTGCAGGTCGTCGACCGAACCACGATCTGGAAGGTCGAGCCGGACGGGACCGAGCGCAAGTACGAGCACATCCTCCTGCAGGTGGAGAACTCGGCCGGAGTGAAGGCGCTCGACAGTTACTGGATCCCCTATCCGAGCGATGCGACGCTGCAGGTCTACAACGTGCGCGTCGTGCACGCCGATGGCACGTTCGAGCGCGCGCCGGCGCCGCGCGGCGGCGACGCGGCATTGAACGGCCAGTTCGTGCGCGGCTTCGACCTGCCGCCGCTCGTGCCGGGCGACATGGTCGACATCGAGTTCCGTGTCGATCCGACGGAGCCCGACGTGTTCGGCCAGTACTTCGGCGAGCGCCACGCGTTCCAAGTCGACTACCCCGACGCGCTCGCACCCGTGCGGCAAGCGGAACTCGTCGTGATCGCCCCCCGCGATTTGAAGCTGTACACCTTCGTCCACAACGCACCCGACCTCGAAGCGACGGTCGAGGAGCGCGATGGCGCGCTCGTGCGGCGCTGGGTTGCACGCGACCTGAAGCGGCCGGCCATGGAAGGCGCGATGCCCGGCCGCAGCGAGCTCGTCCCGCTCGTCGACATCTCGACCTTCGAGAGCTGGCAGGCGCTCGCGAGCTGGTGGTGGGGCTTCATCGAGAAGGAATTCGTCACCACGCAGGCGATGAAGGACAAGGTCGCGGAGCTGACGGCCGGCCTCCCCACAGAGGAAGAGAAAGTGCGCGCGATCGCGCGCTTCGTCGGGCAGGAGATTCGCTTCAACGCGTGGACCTTCGGCACGCACGGCTACGAACCCTTCAGCGCAGCGACGATCTTCGAGCGACGCTTCGGCGACTGTAAGGACAAGTCGATCCTGTTGCGGCAGCTGCTCGCAGAGATCGGCGTCGAGGCGCACCCCGTCTTGATCAACGCGGAGTACCGCAAGAGCGAAGAGAAGCTCGACCTCGCGCTGCTCCGCCACTTCAACCACTGCATCGCGTACGTCCCCGCGACGGCAGAGCGCGCCGGCTACTACCTCGACGCTACGGCGGACCGCAACCCGATCGAGTATCTGCGCGCGGACGATCAAGGCGCGAAGGTGCTCCATGTTCGCAACGGGAACGGCGAGTTGGTGCAGATCCCCTACGCCAAGCCCGAAGAGAACGCCTTCGTGCGCGACTATACGGTCGAGCTCGCGCGGGACGGGAGCGGCCAAGTGCTGCTCGAAGACACGAGCACGGGCATGTTCGGCGTGCAAAATCGCTACCAGCTCGGCGGAGAGCAGGGCGATCTGCGCCAACGGCTCGCCCAGCTGCTCGCCGATGCGTTTGGCAAGGTCGATGTGCTCGAAGCGCGCACGTCCAAGCTCGAGGACATCGGCGTGCCTGCGGGAGTCGAAGCGCGCGTCGCGGCGCAGAACCTGTGGACCCGCGAGTCCTCTGGCGCGAGCCTGCGGAGCGGCTTCGACGAGATTCCGATTCTCGGTGCGGCGACCGAGGCGGCGGGTGAGCGGCAGCACGACCTCGTGCTCGACCGCCCGTTCGAGCTGCGCAGCAAAGTGCTCTACAAGCTCCCCGAAGGCGCGCGAGTGAAAGAGCTGCCCACCGACGCCGACATCTCGGCGGATGGGCTGTGCGACTACCGCATGCGCGTGAAGTCGACGCCCGAGGGCGTCGAAGTCGAGCGCGTCTTCACGCTCCGCGAGCGCCGCATTCCACGCGCACGCTACGCCGACTTCCGGACCGCCCTCGACGAGATTCGCAGCGCCGAGCAGCGCGCCCTCGTCCTCGAAGATCTCTCTCGCAGCGAAGCTCGCCCCACGGAGAAGAAGTGATGTTCCTCAGCGCCGCACTGCTCCTTCTGCAGGTCCAAAACTCCGGCGAAGCCGCGCGCAGCACAGAGGCGTGGGCCCGCTCGCTCGTCGCATCGCCGCACTACGCGACAGACGAAGTCGACGCGCGCATCGCCGAGTGGTGTGAGCTCGTCCGCAGAGAGCCGACGCATCCGCTTGCGGAGCTCGCGATCGGGATGATCGCGCGCTCGTCGCCGGACCGTCCGCGCGAGATCGCGGGCAAGATCCTGACCCTCGACCAGCGCTTGGTTCATCCGCTCGCGTTCGAAGAGCTCGCCGCACTCAAGCTGCGGACGACGCTCGAAGGGCTCCCCCACAAGGACGTTCCCAAGACCCCTATCCCCGATCTGCATCCAGATGCGGCGCCGCGCGCGCTCGTGCTCGGCCCCCTCGCCGGCAGCTCACTCGATGCCGACCTCGGCGCCGCGTGCATCGCGCCAGAGACCGCGTTGTCGCTGCCGCGATCTCAGACACTGCGCGCGCAGGGCTGGATCCCTGTGCAGCGCAACATCTCGACGTCCGAGCTCGACTTCGAGACGGCGTGCGCCGCCGAGACCGGCTGGGCGCTGGTGCTGCTCCCCTTCGAGCACGACGGCGGTGCGGGCTGGTTCGAGCTCGACTTCTCGGGCTCCACGGCGCCGGGGTGGATCGCAGTGCGCTCCGCGGAAGGCGAGGGCCTCGATGGCGCGAATGCGTTCGACGGCTGCCGAGTCGCCTTCGACGACGGGAGCTTGCACGAGGTCGACTTCCTCTCGGCAGAGCGCAGCCTCGTCTGGCGCAGCGCGCGCACGTGGCGCAAGGGTGTGAACCGCGTCTGCCTCGCGCTGCCCGTCGGGGCAGGCTTCGATGTCGCGGCCCGCTTGCGCGATCTGTCGGGCGCGGTGCAGCTGTGGCGCACGCCGGAGCAGCCTCTGGGCGAGCTCGGGGCCGGACAGGCTGGCGCAGCCGCAGCCGAACCGCTGGTCGGCGCGCTGGAGCACCTCGAAGCGACCGAGCCCCGCGGCCCGCACGCAGAGGCGCTCCTCGGTCTCGCGAAGTTCCGCGACGGTCGAATGACGGAGGGCCTCGCCCACGTCGAGCTCGCGCTGCAGATGGCTCCCGACTCGATCGAGCTCATGGCCTTCGCCGCCGACCTCTACAACATGCGCTCATCGCTCCCCGAGACTTGGCGGCGCACGCGTGCGCGCGAGCTCGTCGAGGCCGCTCTGGCCGCTGCGCCCAACCACGTTCGCGCGCAGGTCGCGATGGCGCGGATCCTCGCGCCTGAAGACCGCGAAGAGGACGCGCTCCGTGGACTTGCGGCGCTGGAGTCGGACCATGGCTCTGTGACGCCCGCTCTCGAGCAGGTGGGCTTGCTCACGAAGCTGGAACTCGAGGTGCGTGCGGAGGGACTGCTGCGCGAAGCGCTCGACAAGGAGCCGCAGAGTCCGCGAGTCTTGGATGCTCTCGCCGAGCGGCAGTCGTCCTACGGCCTGACGTTCCTCGCGCGCGACACACGCGAGGCCCAGCTTCAGTCGAAGTTCGAGCTCTCGTCGCTGTCGGCGTATGCCGATGCGCAGGCGCGCCTCGGAGAGCGCGTCGCGGCATTCGAGGCGCGGCGGACGCTCGCACGTCTGCAAGGCGGTCCGGGAAGTCGTGCCGCGCTCGCCGCTGCGCTGGTCGAAGTTGGCTCGCTGGACGAAGCGGACTCGCTGTGGGCCGAGCTCGTCGCGGAGTATCCGCAGCAGACCTACTTCTTGCTGCGACGTGCAGACGTTGCGCATCGGCGCCGCGACCGCGAGGGTGAGATCCAGCTGTTGGAGCAGGTGCTCGCGCTCGAGCCTTCCCAGCGCGAAGCCCGCTCGCGACTGCACGGGCTCGGCGCAGCGGATCCGGCCTTGGCGACGTTTGAGCGGTTCGCAATCAGCGCAGAAAAAGCGCTCGAAGGCTTTGATGCGGGTCGTTGGAACGAGCACGTCGTGCGCGCGCTCGACATCGCTGTCGTGCACGTCTTCGAAGACGGCGCGTTCGAGCAGTGGACGCTCGAGCGCGATGTCGCGCGGGACCTCGAGGGTTGCGAAGAGCTCGGCAAGCAGCAGCCGTCGGGCGACATGCTGTCGATTGCCACGGTGAAGCACGTCGACGGCAAGTCCTACGAGCCGGTCCTCGTCGACGGCGAGTACATCATGCCCGCGCTCGAGCCCGGCGACGCGGTCGCGTCTTCGTCGCGAGGGTTCTCCGGCGTACCCGACGACGGTTCCGGCGCGACGCCGCAGTGGTACTTCGCCTCGACGGACGCGCCGTACTTCCTTTCCCGCTTCGTCGTCTCGCTCCCCAAGTCGCTCGGCTTGAAGCTCTCCGAGCGCAACTTCCGCGGGGAACACGAGGTGCTCGACGAAGGCGAGCGCGTCGTTCACATCTTCACTGCGCGCAATGTCGACCGCGTGGTCGCGGAGCCCGGCGCGCCGCCGCAGGCTTGGTATCTGCCTTGGGTGGTCTTCGCCAAGCCGCAGGACCTGCAACGGATCGAGCGCGAGCTCGTCGACGATCTCCGCGTGGCGACGCGCCTCGCACCGCAGCTCGTCGAGGCGGCTGCGCTGGCAAGCGAGGGCACGGAGACCGAGGAACAGCGTGCGCGCGCGCTGCATGCCTTCGTAGGTCAGTTGCTGGACCAGCGCGCGGGCACGTCCCGCGTCTCGGCGCTGTCCGCCCTGCTGACGCGCAACGGGAATCCCGCGCTGCTTTATTCGGCGCTGCTGACTGCGGTCGGCATCGAGAACGAGCTCGTCTGGTCGCGCGGCGTCGAGCCCGCAGCGGATCCTGCGCCGGAGCGGGAGCTCGCGGGTGCGGCGAGATGGACTCGCGAGTTGCTCGTGCTCGTGAAACCCAAGGGCGCGGAGCCTGCGTGGTGCGACCTCGCGCGAAAGACGCTGCCCTACGGGAAGATGCTCGCGTCCGCTCCGGGCGCCGAGGCCTTCTCGGTCACGCGCCGCGCGTGGACCACGCTTCCCCAGGTCACGACATGGGAGCGACCGGGCGAGTCGACCACGGTCACCGTGCGCGTGGGCGCCGAACGTGCCGCGGAGGTGGAGGTCTCGCTGGAGTTCACGGGCAACATGGGCTTCGCCGTCAAGGAGCAGCTGCGCGAGGTGCCGAAGGCTCAGATGAAGCGCACGGTGACGGGCATCGCCTCGCGCATCGTGCCGGGCATTTCGCTGTCGGAGTACGCGCTCGAGGGACTCGAGGTCGACGACGCGCCCGTGGCGGTGCGTGCCAAGGGTCTCCACAAGACGCTGTTCGACGCCAAGAACGGTGAATCCACGTGCCGACTCCCCTTCACCCCGCTCGATCTCTCGCGTGCGATCGCGAGCGAAGGCGAGCGCAAGCTGCCGTTCCTGTTGCAGCGCGCGAACGTGAGCCGCACGCGCGCACGCTTCGAACTGCCGGAGGGACGCGTGCTTGCGAGCGAGCACCCCGAGGTGGTGCTCGAGTTCGCCGGCGGCCGCTACCGGCTTGCCTTCGAGGAGGTCGGTGCGAGCGGCTTCACGGTCGTGCGCGAGTTCTTCTTGCCCGCGGGCGTGATCGCCGCGTCGGACTTCCCCGCCTTCGTCGCCTTCGCACGCAGCATCGACGAGGCCGAGCGCGTTCGCATTCGGCTGCGCTAGGAAGGCGTTCTCCGACCCCTTCTTCGCCCACTCCCGGCCCGCCCCGGGGGTGGGCGAAGTCGTTTTCGGAGCCATCGCGGACATGGAAAGTTCTTCGCGGGCCGGAGGGCGACGGTCCGACGCGCCCATTTGCAACTTCCTTCGCGGATGGCAGAGCGTCGAAAGGGCTCTTCGCGACCGCTCGGCGCCGCCGCGCGGCTCTCCTCCTCTACGATCCCCACCATGACCCGACCCCTGCTCCTCGGCGGCATCCTTGCCGCGGCCGTCTTGGCCGCGGATCGCATCATGGAACTCGAGAGCCGGCTCGCGGAGCTCGAGCAGGTGCCGCGGGTCGAAGTCGAACACACGCGCGAGCTCGCGCGGCGCCTCGAGAACCTGCGCCGCTCGCTCGAGGAGGCGCGCGCGACCTACGAGGGCGACGATCGGCCGGATCGCCTCGCCGCCGAGCTCGCCGCGGTCTCGAACGCACTCGACCGCGAGCGCTGCGCCATCGCCGCGCAGGACGACCGGCTCGACGGCTGGGAGCAGCGCTGGGGCGATCGCGAGCCCGAGGCGATCGAGGGCAAGCTCGACGAACTCACGGCCGATCTCGGCCGACGCCAACGCGACCTCGATGAGCTGCGGGCCCTCGCGTCGCGCACCTCCGAGCTCGGCGAGCAACGCATTCTCGACCTCTCGAAGCGTGTCGAACCGCTGCTCGGCGAGCCGGACACGGACAAGCTGTGGCACGACCTCGTCGGGCCCGTGGTCCAGCTCTCGGGCGACACCACGGTGGGCAGTGGCGTGCTGCTCGAGTCGCAGCCCCGAACGAGCGGCGAAGGCTGGGTCACGCACGTCCTCACCTCGTGGCATGTCGTACGCGATATCTACGGATCCATCGAACGCGTCGACTCGCCCGTTCCGGTTCGCATGTATGAGCCGGACGGCTCGACGAGCGACGAGACCGCGCACATGGTGGCGTACGACGTCGGTCTCGACATCGCGCTGCTCGAGATGGACTTCGATCGGCGCGTCCCGCACGGCGCGCGGCTGGCGGGTCACGACGAACTCGGGCGCGTCGACACCTTCGATACGGTCTACGCCGTCGGCTGCCCGCTGGGCAACGACCCGATCCCGACCTCGGGCGAGGTCGCATCGACGACGCACGTCGTCGACGGCATCCGCTACTGGATGATCAGCGCGCCCACGTACATCGGCAACTCGGGCGGCGGGATCTTCGACGCGCGCACCCACAAGCTGATCGGCATCTTCTCGAAGATCTACACGCACGGCTCTGCGCGCAGCACGATCGTCCCGCACATGGGCCTCGCGACGCCGATGCCGGTGATCTACGAGTGGCTCGACCGCTCGGGCCACGCCAGCCGCCTCGGCGCACAGGTCGACACGCGCACCGCCTCGGCGCCGCGCTAGCCCTCGCGCTTGCATGCGCGCGCGAGCGCGCGACGATGGAGCGGTCATCGATTCACCGCACTCCATCACGCCGCGCCGATCGACTGCCGCACGCCGCGCGGTGGCGCTGGTAGCCCTGCTGCTCGTCGCCTTCGCGCTCGTGCAAGCGCTCCACAAGGCGCGCAAGGGGCAGTGCGCCATCCTGAAATGGCGCACGCAAGTCGAGCAGCTCGCGAACGGCGAGATGATCTACGCGCGCGAGGATGCCGCGACGCGAGAGGGCTTTCCAACGCTTCCGACGACAGCGCTCGCGCTGCGCCCGCTGCTCGCGCTCGATGACGTGCCGGCAGCAATGCTCTGGGCCGGGCTCAAGCTCGCGCTGGCAGCGTGGATGCTCCTGACCGTGGTTCGAATGGCGACGGGCGAGACGCGCACGTTTCCGCCATGGGCGTGGCTGCTCCTGCTCGTCCTGAGCGCGCGCGTGCTCTTGTCGGATATCGCGCACGGGAACATCAACATTCCGGTCGCCGCGGCCGTCGTGGCGGCGGGTCGTCAGTGGCAGCGTGGACGCGAGGCCGCTGCGGGTTGGTTCGCGGGACTCGGAGCGGTGCTCAAGATCACTCCTGCTCTGTTCCTTGCGTACTTCGCGTGGAAGCGCAGCCCGCGCGCGTGCGTTCACATGCTCGCGGCGATCGCCGTGTTCGGCCTGTTGCTTCCGATGCTGTTCTTGGGGCCCGCGCATCACGTGGAGCTTCTCGCCGGGTGGTGGCAGCAGATGGTCGAGCCGTTCGCGAGCGGAGCGCCGCTACGGATCATGCAAACGGAGCAAACGAACCAGTCGCTGCTCGGAGTGCTGGCGCGCGTAGCGAGCGAGTGCACCGCGATCCGCGCGCGGCCCGGCGTATTCGACACGGACGTCTCGATCCATGTGATCGCGCTCAGCCCCGGCGCGCTCCAGCTCACATTCCGCGCGCTCGCCTTCGGACTGCTCGCCATCGCCGCATGGTTCGCATGCGTGCCACGAGCCCGCCGCGCGGAAGACTCAACGCTCGGCGAGCTCGCGCTGCTCGTACTCTTGATGCTCTTCCTCTCCGAGCGCAGCTGGAAGCAGCACTACGTCACGCTCTGCGTGCCGCTCGCGTATCTCTTGGGACAGCTCACTCGCCGCGGCATGCGAAATCCCGTGTGGCGCGCGAGCGCTGCCGCGCTGATCGCGAGCTCCCTACTGCACGGCCTCAGTGGCTCGGGTGTGCTGGGCGAGCGCGGCAGCGACTTCGCGGAAGCATGGGGCGTCTGGTTCTGGGGCGGCTTGGCCCTGTTCCTCGCCTGCGGCTACGCGGTGCGGCGCACCGCGCGAGCGGCTCACTAAGCCCGCGGATCGTCAGATGGGCTTCGCGACCCAGGCGATGCGCTCGCGGTCGCTGACCACGACGCCGCCCGGCTTCTCGATCGTGATCGCAAACAGCGTCGGCTTGACGACGCGCAGCTTGGCGTCGATGGGCACGAGCACCTCTCCGGCGCGCGTCACGTTGAAGACACCGCCGTCGACGGGGTGCTTCTGGGCCTCGTCGAAGATCCACAGCTGGTACTGCTCGACCTGCGGGTCGTTCGGGGGCAGATCGACGAGCCGCATCCAGCCCGACTGCGCGCGGGTCTGCCAGACGACGTCACCGCCCGCGTTCTTCGCGAGGTCCGTGCCGCTCGCTTCAACGCGGAGGGTGTCGGTCTCGCGCAGGAGCGCTGCGCGCAGCTCGGCTGCCGCAGGCGCCGCGGTTGCGATCGCGGGCTCGGAGCTCCGCTCGCGCGGGAGCCACCCGAGCACGGCCACAGCGGCGGCGGCCGCGGCGGCGAGCCAAGCCCAAGGTGCCAAGCGGCGTGGCTCGGGGCGAGCGGGCACAGCGACCGGGTCGAGCGGGCGCGGCTCAGAGCGCGGCGGAGTGGACGCTCGGGCTGCGAAGTAGACGCGCGCACCTCCTTCGAGACGGGCGCGGAGGGCCGCGGGGAGGGGCTCGATGCGGCGGGACGCCAGCAGCAGGGCGACCGAGGCCGCAGCCAGCTCCAGCGACTCGGCCTCGCGCGGATCTACGGAGCCGCCCGCGGCGCCTTCCAGCCGCGCGAGCTCACGTTCTTCATCTGGGTCGAGTCCAAACACCGCACGGTCCGCCCAGAGGTCTACGAGCGCCGAGTCCGTGCGGATTCGACCCGTCACGAGCCACCCCCGGTCACAGGCGTCTGGGACGGGGAGAGCAGCTCGCGGAGCTTGTGCAGGCCGCGCCGCGCGTGGGTCTTCACGGTGCCGAGCGGCAGGCCCGTCACCTCGGAAATGCGCTGGTGCGAGAGACCATCCCAAACAGCGAGACGCAGCACCTTCTGTTGCTCGGGGCGCAGCTCCGCAAAGGCCCGCTCGGCCACCGCGGCGCTGTCGCGGAGCTCGGCGTCCGCGAGGGCGTCGGTCCCGCTCGCCTCCAGCGTCTCCGGAAGCTCGTCTTGGCCGCCGTGGCGGGCGAGGCGACGCTGCATGTCGATCAGGCGCCGGCGGGCGATCATCGCCACGAAGACGCCCTCTTCGGCGATCCCCGGGTCGTAGCGCTCGGCCTTGCGCCAGAGCTCGATGAAGACCTCCTGAACGGCGTCGTCGACCTCCGCACCGGCCGGGCACATGCGCCGTGCGAGCGTGTAGACGAGGCCGCCGTAGCGGTCGATGCACTCCTGCACCGCCGCCGCGTCCCCTGCCGCGACTTTCTGAAGCGTCGTCTTCAACGCGCGGACAGATTAGTCGATTCGGAGGACCTGAGGAAGCGGCCAGCGGCCGCCTTACAGCTCAATGACGGAAGTGGCGCACGCCCGTAAAGACCATGCTCGCGCCCCGCTGGTCGCAGGCGGCGATCACCTCGGCGTCGCGCACCGAACCACCGGGTTGCAGGAAGGCGACGACGCCGCCTTCGATCGCGGTCTCGACCCCGTCGGGGAAGGGGAAGAACGCATCGGAGGCGAGCACCGAGCCCTTGGCGCGGGCGCCGGCCTTCTGAATCGCAAGGCGGACGCTGTCGACGCGGCTCATCTGTCCGGCGCCGACGCCGAGCACCTCGGTCCCGCTCGCGACCACGATCGCATTCGACTTCACGTGCTTGCATACGCGCGCCGCGAAGAACATGGCCTTCAGCTGCTCCTCACTGGGGGCCGTCTGCGTGACCACTTTGCAATCCCCGTGGCCCTCGGCTGCGAGGTCGCGCTGCTGGAGCAGGAAGCCACCGACCATCTTCTTCCACTCGAGATCGCGAGCGTCGCGCCCGGCGCCCGTGAAGGGACCGCAGGCGAGCAGTCGCACACTCTTTCCCCACTTCGGCTTCTGCGTGAGCAGGGCAAAGGCGTCGGCGTCGAAGCTCGGAGCGACGATCGCCTCGACGAAGCGATTGCCCGAGACGAGGAACTCGGCGGCCGCGAGGTCGAGGGGGCGCGTGAAGGCGAGCACGGAACCGAAGGCCGAAACGGGATCGCCGGCCCAGGCCTTTTCGAGCGCTTCCGCGAGAGTCGCTCCGGCTGCGGCGCCGCAGGGGTTGTTGTGCTTGAGGACCGCGACGAAGGGCTCGTCGAACTCCTTGGCGAGCGCCAGAGCCGAGTCGAGGTCGACCAAGTTGTTGTAGGAGAGCTGCTTGCCGTTCTGGATTTCGGCGGTGGCGATCGAGGGCTCGCGCACGCCCGACTGCGCATAGAACGCAGCGGTCTGGTGCGGATTCTCGCCGTAGCGCAGGCTCATCACCTTGCGGCCGACGAGCGCGGCGACCTCGGGGTAGGGATCCTGCGCACGCCCATCCTTCTGCTCCTGCTCGAACAGCCACGCGGCGATCGCGGCGTCGTAGCGCGAAGTGGTCTGGAAGGCCTTGAGTGCGAGCTCGCGCCGCAGCCCATCGCCGAGCGCGCCGCCGTGGCTCTGCAGCTCGTCGAGCACGCGGCCGTAGTCGGCCGGGTCGGTCACGATGCCGACGAAGCGGTGGTTCTTCGCCGCCGAGCGCACCATCGAAGGTCCGCCGATGTCGATCTGCTCGATCGCCTCTTCGCGCGAGACGCCTTCCTTCGCGACCGTCGCCTCGAACGGATAGAGGTTGATGACGACCAAGTCGATGCCGGAGATGCCGTGCTCCTTCATCGAGGCGACGTGGCCCGCGTCGTCGCGCAGGGCCAAAATCCCGCCGTGCACCTTGGGGTGCAGCGTCTTCACGCGCCCGTGCATCATCTCGGGGAAGCCCGTGTACTGCGAGACCTCGCGCACCGGGATGCCCGCGCTGGCGAGCGACTTGTACGTACCGCCGGTCGAGAGCAGCTCGACACCCATCTGGTGGAGCTGACGGGCGAAGCCCTCGAGGCCGGTCTTGTCGGAGACGCTCAGGAGAGCACGCACAACCTTGTTGTTCATCGGACACTTCCTGCCCACCCGGGCATGAAAGGGACTTGGAGAGCGGGGAACGAAGGCGCAGAGGTTACGGAGCCGCCCGCGCCCGATCCAGCGCTCAGCGCTTCGGCGTCGTGGCGCGGAACGACGGAATAGCGCCTTCGATCGTGCGCGGTGCTGCGCCGCTCGCAGCAAAGCTGGCCTCCGCGCGTCGTCGGACGCTGCCGAGCGCGGTGCGCGTGCCCGTCATGCGGTCCTCGTCGCCATCGGGCACGCCCGAGAGATCGAAGCCGCTGATGCGCACGATCAATGTGCCCTGCCACTGCCCTGCGCTATCGCGCACCGGGAGGTACCAGTCCTTGCCCGCAAACCAGCGGAAATCCGCGCTGGGCGAGTAGATGTCCGTCACCAACGTGCTCTGCTCCAAGGAGTGCAGGACGCGCAGGTCGCAGTCGTAGTGCGTGAAGGGAAAAGGCAAATCGGAGCGCACGCGCACGCGCAGAGTGGCAAAAGGGCCGAGGTCCGGCACGGAGCCCGTGAGCATGGAATCGAGCACAGGCTCGAGGCGCTCGTAGCTCGTGCCGGGGTCGCGGATCGACGTCGCGTAGTCGTGGATCGCCCCGACGATGGCGTCGAGGTCGGCACGGACGAACGTCACGGCCTGATGGAAGGTGCGGTCGCCGGAGTGCGACTTCCACGGCTCCGCGCTGCTCTGTTGGCGCGCGAGCAGCGGACCGAAGTGGATGCCGTCGTCGCGGAGCTCGCGGTTGGGGTTCCACGCCGGATTCGCGAGTGCGCGCGCATCGAGGACGTCTTCGAGCAAGCGTCCGATGCGCGCATGGAGCGCGGGTGCCGCGTCGCGGAGCTCCGCGAGCACGGCGTCGAGCGCGGCGCGATCGCCGCCTCGCGTGCGATGGTGCGCAACGATGTCGCCGAAGCTCTGCATCCACGGCTGCGGTGCGTCGAAACGCTCGGCGAGCAACGTCGGCATCGTCAGCGGTAGCGCGGCGCCCTCCGAACCGTCCGCCGGACGCCAAAGTGCTTCAGGGAGGCGCCACTCGAGCGGAAAAATCGCGCTAGGCGGCGTGCCGGGCTCCGCGCTGCGCGGCGCGACGTCCGCGCCTGCTGCCAGCGCGAGCGCTGCGAGCAAGGCGTTCACTTGTCGCCTCCAAAGTGAAATGCACGGAGCTCGCGCCGCACGTCGTCGACGCGCTCCTCGTGCGGGTAGTGGCCCGCTTGAGGGATCACCGCGAGTCGCGAGCCCGCGATGTCGCGCGCGAAGCGCGCGCCGACTTTTTCGGGCGTGTAGGCGATGTCGCGCTCACCCCAGACGAGGAGCGTGGGCTGCGTGATCTTCGCGATTTCGGCCTCGCGCGTGCCGTTTTCATCGCGGCACAGCTCGGTCATCGCGCGCCAGTTGTCCGAGTTGTCGCAGCACAGGAACATCTCGTCGAGCTGATCTTCGAGGATCGGCACGCCGAAGTGCAGCTGCAGCGCGGGGCGGATGCGCTCGCGGTCGTTGAGCACGTAGCCCCACTGCGCACCGGGCCACTCGCGCAGCTTGTGCTCTTCGGGGAGCCACTCGCCGTCGGCTCGGGCGTAGCCCGAGGAGTCGATCAGCACGAGCTTGGCGACGCGCTCAGGCGCGTCGAGCGCGGCACGCCACGCGAACTCGCCGCCGTAGCTCTGCCCGACGAGGGTGACACCGCGCAGGTCGAGCGCCGCGAGGAAGCTCGTCGCCCAGTCGGCGCAGGACTGGAAGGTGTACGCGTCGAGCTGGGTCCGGCACTGTCCGTGTCCAGCCACCTCGAGCAAGTACACATCGCAGTCGCCCGCGAGCGCGGGCTCTGCTCCGGGCGCGAAGAGCAGCGCCGCCCAGTTCGTCATCGTCGAGGGCGTGCCGTGGAGGAACACGATCGGCGCCCCACCGGCCCCCGGACGCGCGGGGATGTGGAGGTAACGAAACTCGGCTTCGAGCTCGCGCCCCCCAACCTTGGCTTTACCTGCGCGCACCTGCACGCCGAGCTTTTGGAGCTCCGCGTTCTTCGGGAGGGCGAGCAGGCGCGCGCCCACCTCTTCCTTCGAGAGCCCCGCGCAGGCCGTCAGTCCGACCGCGAGCGCGAGGAGCCCCACCACACCACCGACGATCTTCCGAGCGCGTGCCATGTCACCCATGTGGTTCGGACACAAGCACGCGCCGGATTCAGTCCGCGGCTCGGCACGGTGCACTGGCGCTCGGTATCCTCACGTTCCCTCGCGTCGTCCGTAGCGGCTGGGGCCGAGATGGCGCCCCTGCGGACGCGGAAGGAACCAGAGACCCACACGATGATTCGGACGGACAAGCTGCGCTGGACCCTCGGAGCGCTCGCGCTGGCGGCGCTCGGGGTGGCCGCATGGGCTCCGCTGGATGCGCTCGGAGATGCCCGAGAGCTGGCCAAGGCGGGCAAGTGGGCCGAGGTCGAGAGCAAGCTGCGCGCGCACCTCGCGACGTCGGCTCCGACGGCAGCGGTCGACGGACTGCTCGGACAAGCGCTCGCTCGGCAGGGCAAGAACGACGAGGCCGCGCTGCACCTCGACCGCGCGCTCGCGGGGATGAGCACGCCGGACAAGGAGCTCCAAAAGGAGCTGAAGGCGGTCGACCCGCTGGTCGCAAAGCGCGACAAGTGGTTCAAGGACGCGTCGAAGGAGCTCTTGGAGAAGGCCAAGGCGCTCGAGGCCGGCGGACAGAAGGAGCGCGCGCTCGAGGTGCTCGAGACGGCGCAGCCCCTCGCGCGCGGGCCCGAGCTCGCGGGCGTCGCCGAGCTCATCGCGAAGATCCGCGCCAGCGGACAGCAGCTCGCGCTCGACTCGGGCCGCCGCTCGCGCCCGCCCGGCGGCTGGCCGCTCTACAAGCTCGAGACCGCGCACTACCGCATCGAGGCCCGTCTCAAGCCCGCCGACGCCGATCGCCTCGGGCGCATGATGGACTCGATCTACCAGTACTACCTGCAGGTCTACTTCGCGGGGAATCCGGCCTATCTGGAGGCGGGCAAGGCGACGATCTACGTGCACGCCACGCGCGCCGACATGATGCTGCCGTTCAACGAGGGGCGCCCCGACGGCGACCCCATGCGCGGCACGGTCGAGGGCTTCTTCCGCAACATGCCGCGCGAAGTGCACGTCTACGACACCTCGACGACCGCGGGCTCGCTCGAGCCGATGATCGGCACGCTCTTCCACGAAGCGAGCCACCACTTCATGGCGATGCTCACGCGCGATGGTCGCACTCCCGCGTGGATCAACGAAGGCACGTCGAGCTTCTTCGAGGGCGCGAGCGCGATGGCCGACGGCTCGGTGCTGTGGCCGGACGCGGCTCGCGATCGCCTCGAAGGTCTGTATCGCGCGCTCACGGCGAGCCAGCCCGGCGCACCCGCGACGCCCGCGGACGCGAAGCAGGCCGGCCCCGCGAACTTCCTCAACGTCATCTCCTACAACAATCCGCGCGAGCCCTCGTACCCCGGCGACTACTACCAGTGGGGCTGGGGCCTCGTGTACTTCTTCCAGCAGTACGAGGACCCCGCGACGCTGCAGTATCCCTACCGCAAGCTCTACGACGCGGCGCTGAAGGAGCTGAAGGGCGAGACGATCGCGGACTCGAAGGGCACGTTCGCGCGCCAGTTCACGGGCTCGGTGTCTCCGCTCGGCCACGCGAGCCTCGAGGAGTTCGAGGTCTTCTGGCGCAAGTGGATCAAGGACACGATCTACCCGCTGCACTTCGGCGGGGAGGCGCGCACGCGGCGCCTCGCGGAGGTCGAGCGCTATCGCAAGGCCGCGGCGGTCGCCGCCGCGAACAAGACGCCGACGGTGAGCGAGAAGGAGCTCCTGCTCCGCGCGCTCGGCCACCTCGACTTCGTGCGCTCGCACCTCGACAAGGCCGACGCTCCCGACGCGAAGGTGCTGCTCCTCCAAGCCGAGCTGTTCGAGAAGATCGGAGAGCCGCGCATCGCGGCCCCGATCCTCGAAGACCTGCTCGAGCTCTACGAAAAGGGCACGTGGCTCGCGACCGAAGCCGAGGTGAAGAGCGTCTCGGATCGACTCAACAAGCTCGACAAGGCCAACGCGGCGTGGCGCGATGCGCGCACCGCTCTGCGCAAGCACTCGCGCAAGGCGCTCGACCTCGTCAACGAGTACCGCAACCAGACGGTCCCGATGCCGCTCCGCGCGTACACGCTCGCCGACGTCGCCTCGAAGGCCTTCGGCGGTGCGAACGGGCTCGCGCAGGCGGTCGAGGAGCTCAAAGACGCCGCGCGCTCGTCGGGCGTGCAAGGTCCGGCGGTCAAGCTCGGCGGCGCTGTCGCCGCGTGGAAGCCGATCTCGAAGAGCTTCGAGACGCAGTTCGACGTCAAGCCCGGCCGCATCGTGATCGAGGCGGGCAAGGCCTGCGGCCGCCTGTGCTCCGAGGCGCCTATCAAGGGCGACTACGAGCTGCGCGCGCGCCTCACGCGCCAAGGCGAAGCGAAAGACGGCTCGCAGCATGGGCTCCTCATCGCGGGTACGCCCGAGGGCGAGTGCGCGGCAATCGTGATCGACTCGTCGGGTGCGCTCGTGCTCAAGCGCTTGGGCGAGCTCTCCGGCCCGGGCCGCACCGAGAAGGACGGCGCCTCGATCGAGCTCGAAAAGGCTCCGGCGTTCGGCACGGCCTTCGACCTCGTGGTCAGCGTGACGGAGGATGGAGGCGTCGATGTCACGGTGGGTGCGGAAGGTCCCTTCCCCATGCGCATGGGCATCGACAAGCCCGACACGGTGTTCGCGGGCGTGTACGTGAAGTCGGGCTCGCTGCTCGTCGAGAACCTGACGCTGCGCGCCGGCCCCTGATCGATTCAGTGACCCCGCGGGAGGCGCGCCCTGGCAGGCCCTCCCGCGGGTGTCGCTCTCGAGCGCGCGCTCGCACCGAGCGAGCCCGCCGCGCTACTTCGCCGCGCCCTTCTGGCGCAGGTACTCCTCGATGAACTTGTCGAGGTCGCCGTCGAGAACGGCTTGGATGCTGCCCGTCTGGACGCCCGTGCGCTCATCTTTGACGAGCTGGTAGGGGTGCATCGTGTAGCTGCGGATCTGGCTGCCGAAGGCGATCTCACCTTTGTTGCCGTAGAGCGACGCGAGCTCCTTGTCGCGCTCGGCCTCACGCATGGCGAGGATCTTGGCCTTGATCATCTGCAGAGCGAGCTCACGGTTCTTGAGCTGGCTGCGTTGGCTCTGGCAGCGCACGACGATGCCGGTCGGGATGTGCCTCATGCGCACCGCCGTTTCGACCTTGTTGACGTTCTGCCCGCCCGCGCCACCCGAGCGCATCGTCTCGACTTCGATGTCCGCTTCCTTCACCTCGACCTTGATGTCGTCGCCGAGCTCGGGTGTGACGTCGACGCCCGCGAACGCCGTCTGGCGCCGCGCGGCCGCGTCGAACGGGCTGATGCGGATCAGGCGATGCACGCCGCGCTCCGCCTTGAGGTAGCCAAACGCGTAGTCGCCGACGATGCGGATGGTCGCGCCTCGGATGCCGCCCTCGGGCTCCTCCTGAAGCTCGACCTCCTCGACCGTGTAGCCCTTCTCCTCGGCCCAGCGCGAGTACATGCGCAGCAAGATGCCCGCCCAGTCGCAGGCATCGACGCCGCCCGCGCCCGGGGTGATCTGGAGGAACGCGCTGGAGGCGTCCTGCGGTCCGCCGAGCATCACGCGGAAGTCGAGCTTGGCGAGCTCGGCATCGATCTCGCCGAGCACGCGGTCGAGCTCCGCGGTGACTTCCTCCGCGCCGAGCTCCTCACCGAGCTTGCAGTACTCGTCGACGTCGCGGAAACCCTTCTCGACACGCGCGACCGGCTCGACCACCCCGCGCGCGAGCTTCTTCTCGCCGATCAGCCGCTGGCTGCGCTCGACGTTGTCCCAGAACCCGGGCTGGAGCTCTTGCTCCTCGATCTCCTTCAGGCGTGCTGCGTGCTTGGGGCAGTCAAAGACTCACCTTGAGCTGCTCGAGGTGACGCTGCAAGGCGGGGACGCGGTCGCGGTATTCCTTCAGGGAGGCCATGGGGGCGAAGAGTCTAGGAGGAGCACCGAAAAAGCTCAACGCAGGCGGTCGAGCACGCCCTCTTCGGCGATCAGAGCCTCGATCTCCGCGCGCTCTCTCGGCACGGCCGCGGAGACGACGTCGCAGCCCGCTTCCGTGACGATCACAACGTCCTCGATGCGAATGCCGATGCCCGTCTCCGGCTCGTAGAGGCCCGGCTCGATCGTGAAGCACGCGCCGACCGCGAGCGGCTTGCGCTGGTTGCCGACGTCGTGCACCTCGAGCCCGACGAAGTGGCACGCGCCGTGGCGCACGAACTTCTCGAAGCCGCGCTTGGCGATCACCTCACTGCACGCCGCCTCGATGTCGCCGAGCGTGCGGCCGGGCTTCACCGCCGCGATCCCCGCCGCTTGCGCCGCGAGCACGGCGTCGTACAGCTCCGCCTGTCGCGGCGTGAACTTCCCGTTGACCGGCCACGTGCGCGTGATGTCGCACACCGAGTGGTCGAGCTCGGGCGCGTAGTCGACGAGCACCACCTCGCCGTCCTGCGCGCGGCGGTTGTTGTTGCCGTAGTGGAGGATGAGCGAGTTCGCGCCCGAGCCCACGATCGCCATGTAGCCCGGCCCCGCCGCGCCTTCCTTCAGGTGGAACCAGCTCATCAGTCCTTCGAGCTCCCACTCCCCCACGCCCGGCCGCGTCGAGCGCATCGCCTCGGCCATTGCGAGCGCACCCGCGCGGCCTGCGCGCCGCGCCGCGTCGAGTTCCTCCGCCGTCTTCAAGCGCCGCAGCTCGCTGAGCGCGGGAGTCAGGTCCTTCGGCTCGACCTTGTACATCTCCGCGAGCTTCGCCTTGAACGCCTCCTCGCGTCCAACGCGCCCGTCGAACGGATCCTTCTTGCGCGCGCTGTCGTAGGGCCGAGCGCGGTCCGCCGCGCCCGCCAACGCGAGATTGGGGTGCATCGAGATCCACAGCGCCTTCGAGGCGCCGAGCAGCTCGCCGATCAGCTGCCCCGCGTCGCGCGTCGCACGTACTTCCTTGAAGCCCGTCAGCTCCTTCACCCACGCATCGCCGGCGTCCCAGCACTCGCCCTCCCACATCTCTTCCATGCGATTGGGATCGGGCAAGAGCAGCACCTCGCGCCCGCTCTTGCAGTCCATGATCAGCCACGCGCCGGGGCTCTCGACGCCGGTCAAGTACCAGAAGACCTTGTCTTGGCGGAAGGCCGTGTAGTCGCGCGTCGCGGGCAGCCCGCGCACGACGACCACGCCGCTCTCGAGCTCCTTGCGCAGCGCCGCGCGCCGTCCCGCGTGAAACTCCGCGCCGAGTCCGCAGCGCGGCTTGCCGTCGCCCGGTCGTTCGACCGAGAGCGTCGGCGCCGCAGTGCTCTGCGCGAGCGCGTGGTACGAGCAAGTAAGGACCGCCGAGAGCGCGAGGAACGCGTGCTTCATGCCGCGGAGGATACCCCGCGCAGCGCGGCGACGAACGTCAGGATCCTGTCTGACCGCGCCGCAAGAGCAGCGACAGCCGCGCGAGCGCTTCGAAGAGCCGCTTGCGCGACTGCGGCTCTGTGCAGCCCATACGGACCGCGAAGTCCGCGTGTGCCATGCCTTGCAGCCGCACGAGGCGGATCACCTCGCGATCGAACTCCGAGAGCTGCTCGAGCGCTTGCTCGAGCCGCAGCAGGTCTTCGCGCAGGATGGCTTCGGCGCTCGGACTGCCGAGCACCACTGCGAGCTTGCCGAGCTCGTCTTGCGACCACGAAAGGTTGCCGCCGCGCGCATCCATGCGCAGCCCCTCGCGCTTGCGCGTGCGCCAGAAGCGACGGCGGTCCATCAGCTTGTGCAGCGCGACCTGCAAGAGCCAGCGCTGGAACGCCGCGTCGCCGCGGAACCGAAAGTGCCCACGGCTCTGCAACGCCTCGCGACACACCGACTGAACGAGGTCCGAGGTCGACTCGCGGTCCGCAAGGCCCGCGTCGAGGTTGCGGCGGATGTACGCCCGCAGGGACGGCAGATGCCGCTCCAGCAGTGCTTCGAACTCCGGCTCGTCGATCGGAAGCTCCGCAGCCATTTCGCGGATTCATGCTACACGGACCCCCGGAATGCGGGGGCAAACCCCGGGCTTGTTCGGGCGTGCGATACTGGTAACGAGCGGCCATGACTCCCTCCACCCCCACCGATCGGCCCACAGGCTCGGATCCCGTGGGCGCGCTGCTCGTGCAGTGCATGGAAGAGCTTGCGCAGGGCAACCACGGCGCGATCGAGGAGCTCTGTCGCTCGCACCCCCAGCACGTGGCGGAGATCCGCGAGCGCATGGGCATCCTGCTGCAGATGGGGCTCGTCGAGGGCGCAGCCGGCGAGAGCGACGAGTTCCCCGAGCGGCTCGGCGAGTTCCGACTCGTGCGACGGCTCGGCGGCGGCGGCATGGGGGTCGTGTACGAGGCCCTGCAAGAGCCGCTCGGCCGCACGGTCGCGCTCAAGCTGATTCGCCCCGAGCAGCTCTACTTCCCTCGCGCGCGCGAACGCTTCCGACGCGAGACCGAAGCCGTCGCGAAGCTCGCGCACCCCGCGATCGTTTCGATTCACACCGTCGGCGAAGAGCGTGGCATTCCATACTTCGCGATGGAGCTCGTGCGCGGCGCGACACTCGCCGACGTGCTCACGATGGTCGAGACGCGTGCGCCCGAGAGCTTGCGCGGCGAAGACCTGCGCGAGGCCGTGCTCGCGGGCGGCGGCTTCGAGGCGCTCGAAGACAACGAGGCCACGCGGCGCCTCTTCGACGCGAGCTGGTGCGACGCCTGCACGCGCATCCTCTTCCGCATCGCAGACGCGCTCGTGCACGCCCATGCCCGCGGCGTCCTGCACCGCGACATCAAGCCCTCGAACATCGTCATCACGCCCGCGGGGCGTGTCGTGCTGCTCGACTTCGGCTTGGCGAGTGCGAGCGCCGACGTGCGCATGACGACCTACGGAACCGCGGTCGGTTCCGCGCTCTACATGGCGCCGGAGCAATCGGAAGGTCGGGTCGACGAGATCGACGGCCGCACGGATGTGTATGCGCTCGGAGTGACTCTGTACGAGCTCCTGACGCTGCAGGTTCCCTACTCCGGCAAGACCTCGGACGAGGTGCGCGCCGCGATTCGCGAAGGCCATGTCCCCTCGATCCGCGCGCGAAACCACCGTGTCTCGCGCGACCTCGAGGTCGTGTGCCTGAAAGCGATCGAAGGCGAGCGCGGCCGCCGCTACGAGTCGATGCAGGCCTTCGCCGCCGACTTGAAGCGCGTACTCGATCGAGAGCCCATCGCGGCGAGGCCGCCCAGCACCGGTGCGCGCGCGGCGCGCTGGCTCACGCGCAACCCCGCGACGGCGATGGCGGCGGTCCTCGCTTTGGTCGTGCTCGTCGGCGTACCGATCCTGCTGTTCGTGCAGCAGCTGCAGCATGGCCGGCAGCTCGAAGTCGCGCTGGCAGCGGAAACGCAGGCTCGCGCCAGCGCCACCGCGGCGCGCGAAGTCGCGGATCGCGAGCGCGAGCGCTCCGAGCTGGAGGCGCGCGACTCGGAAGCCGTCGCGCGCTTCCTCTCCGACATCTTCGCCTCCGCGGATCCAGCGAGGGAGCATGGTCGCCGCCCCACCGCGGAGGAGCTCCTGCGGCGCGGCGTGACACGCATCGACAGCGAGCTCGCCCACCAACCCGAGCTCCGAGCGCGGCTACAAGAGCGCATGGCCGACTCGTTCCAGAGCCTTGGCCTCTACGACGATGCCTTGCCGCTCGCGGAGGCTGCGCTGCTGACGCGCCGTCTGCTCCACGACGCGAACGACGTGCGCATCGCGGACACGCTGATGCGCATCGGGGAGCTTCGACACGCTGACGGGCGCACGGACATCGGCATCTCTCAGTTCCTCGAAGCTCAGGAGGTCTACTCCTGCGCGCTCGGAACGTCCCACCCCAAGACACTCAAGGCGCAGCTCGAGATCGCGAACGCGTACTGCAACTACAACGCCGGCGACATCGCGCTTCCCCTGATCTTCGAGGTCTGGGCGACGCTCGACCAAGCCCACGCGGACAACGTGCAGTTGCGTCAGTCGCTGCTGGAGTCGCTCGCGTACTTCCACAAGCTCGAGCGCGGTCGCAGCCAGTTCGGCTGGGCCGCCTTCGAGCTCGCTGCGCTGCGCGCAGCCTCCGAGAACTCGAGCATCGAGCAGGCACGAACGCTCGAACTCCTGCTGAGCGCGCAGCCCATGAACGACGCGATCGGACGTCGCTCGTTGCTCGAGGAGAGCACGGAGCTCCATCGCAGCCTCTTTGGCGAAGCCAGTCCGCGCTACGCGGAAACCTTGGCGATGCTCGGAGCCATGCGCTATGCGCTGGGCGAGCTGCAGCCGGCGCTGATCGACCTCGAGGCCGCGGGGCGCATCTTGACCGACTCTCTCGGCGCGGAACATCCGCTTGCGATGTACAGCCAGAGGACCGCAGCGGACGTCGAGCTCCGCTTGGAGCGAGGTATCGCCGCCCTAGACCGACTGGACCGAAATGCGAGCGCCGTCGAGCAGCGCTTGGGGACCGAGCATCCGCGGCCGTGGTTCAGTCGTCTTTCCGCGGCACAGATGGCGCTCCATGTCGATGGCGGCGCGGACCGCATCGAGGAGCTCGAGCGGCTCGCGAGCGAAGCGCGCTTCTCCGAGCTGGATCGCGAGGCGATTCAGCTGCGCGCTCGCTCGCTGCTCGCTCTGATCCGCCTCGAACAGGGTGACCTAGCCGGAGCTCGCAGGGAATTGGACCGCTTGGGCGCGAACCTCTCGGCTCCGGGCACCGAGCTTGCGGTCCTCGCAGCCGCGGAGCTCGACCTCGAGGAAGGCGAGGCGGTTCGCGCGGCTTCTCAGCTCGAGAAGGCTCTGCGCGAGCCCGACTCGCGCATGTTTGAAGCATGGCGAGCGCTGATCCTCTCCGCGGAGCTCGAGCTGGCCCGCATGAGCGCAGCTCCGGAGACGATCACACGAGCGCGACTCGAGCGCGCCTACGGGCTCTTCAAGGCGGTCTTTGGCGAGCAGAGCCGCATCTCGAAGCGCGCCTATCGGCGCACACTCGCCCTGCTGCGCGCGATCGAGCCGCCCGCAGACCAAAGCGCGCGCTGAGCGCCTCGCACTTGCTAACTTCCGGGCCCCGGCGCGAACGGCGCCGGCCCCCATGCGCATCGACCTCCCCACCGTGCAGGGCAAGTTCCTGCGTCGCTACAAGCGCTTCTTCACCGACGTCGAGCTCGACAGCGGCGAGGTCATCACGGCGCACTGCCCCAACACGGGCAGCCTCAAGACGTGCCTCGACGTGGGCCGCCGCGCGGTTCTGCGCGACACGCAGGACCCCGAGCGAAAGCTGCGCTACGTCTTCCAGTCGATCCAGGTGGACGGCACGTGGGTCAACGTCGACACGAGCCTGCCGAACCAAGCGACCTACGAGCACGTACTTGCCGGCTCGATCCCCGAGCTCGCGGGCTACTCCGACGCGCGGCGCGAGGTGAAGTACGGCGAGAACAGCCGCATCGACCTCCTGCTCACCTCCGAGAAGGGCGCGCGCTGCTGGGTCGAGGTCAAGAACACGACCTATGCGGTCGCGCGCTGCGCCGCGTTCCCCGACGCGGTGACCGAGCGCGGCCGCAAGCACCTCGAGGAACTCTCCGCCCAAGTCCGCAAGGGCGATCGGGCCGTCCAGTTTTTCTTCGTCAGCCGCGACGACGTCGACCGCTTCCGGCCGGCCGTCGAAATCGACCCCGAATATGCAGCCGCGCTACGACGTGCAGCGAAGTGCGGAGTCGAGCTCGTCGCCTACGCCCATCGCATCGGCCCCGCTTCGCTCGAGATCGCGCACAAACTGCCGATCGATCTCGACTGACCTGCGTGCCGTCGACTCGGCCGCTACATCGAAACCGCGTACTCGTCGCCGTCGATCGGATAGCGCGGGCCGCCGGGGCCACCGACCGAGCGCTTCCACGGATCCGGACGGCTCAAGGGCCGCACGACGTCGCGCGTTGCGAGCACGCAGGCGCTGTAGCGCGCGCCCCGAACGATGGTGCGCGCGATGTGCACGCCGAGGCTCGTCGTCACGAACGCCACCAGCGTCCACGCTGAGGAATCTGCGCCGAGCGAGCCTTCAAGCTGGGCGAGCAGCGCTGCCGCCAGCGTAAGGGCCAGCACTTCGATCGCGAGAAGTAGGGCGAGCGGCCGCAGCATACGCACGGGATGCAGGCACATCGCGCCCGCGGTGCAAAGGCCCGCCCACACGGCCGAGCGCGTCCCGTGTACCGCGAGGCGCGTGCGCGTGAAGTCCGCCCATGCCATGACGAGGGCAAAACCCAGCGCGTGGAGGAAGGTCTGCGCGAGATCGACGGTGCGTGCGTGCTGCTCGCTCTCGAAGAGCTCCATGTCCGGCTTGCTGAGCCCGCAGAGCTTTTCCAGCACCAGCCACTCCCACGGGCGACCGTGCAGCACCCAGCGCAGCAGCTGCAAAACGAGCAAGGTGACGACGAGCACGCGTACGAACCTCAGGAAGAAGCGCGCACCGCCGTAGAAGAACTTGCGCACGCTCTCGCCCTCGGTGCGCTCGAGGAACACCTGCAGCCAGCCGCCCGCACTGAAGGCACCGATCAACATCGCAAGCAGCGCCAGCGCACCGCCGGCGCTTTGCGTCGACGCGTCCAGCGCCGCGCGCGAGGCGCGCAGGTCGAAGCGGAAGTTCTCCTCGAGCTCGACGAGCAATTCGCCCGGTGCGTAGGCCGCGCCGATCGCGCGATCGAACCAGCCGAGCCACGGCAGCGCCTGCGCGAACGCGAGCAGTGCGATCAGGCTCGCCGCCACGGCCCACACGCTCGTGCGTCCGATCGTGACGCGCAGCGCGTGCAAGAAGATCCAGCGCGGCAGCTCCGGCTCGCGCGGGTCCTGATCTCGCGGGTCCTTGAATAGACTCATCCGCCGATCCCCGCCTGCCAGTGCAGGAGCTGCAGCCAGCGCGAGAACGCGCGCTCGGACCAGCGCCACGGCGCGAGCTCGTCTTCCTCCGCGTGCCACGCGTCATTCGAGCGATCGACGTCGAGCTGGTAGCGATGTTCCGGATCGACGCGCACCGCCGCGAGCTTGCGCGCGCCTTCGTACTCGAGCTTCCACCAGCGCTGCTCGCCCTGCGCTTCGCGCGTCCACTCGCGGCGCTCGCGCGTCCCGTCGTCGAACGAGAGCTCGACCTCGACCGGCAGCCGCAGCTCGCCGCGCCGCAGCAGCGTCACCGTCGCGCGCCACGGAGCCTCTTCCCCTTCGCCACGCACGACCTTGGGCACCTCGATCCACTCCGCGCGAGCATCGGCCTGAGCGAAGCCGAGCGCGTCCTTCTTGCGCGCTTGCTCGACGGACACGCTCCAATCGAGCGTTCCCGTCCCGCGGAAGACCTCCTCGAAGTACCAGCGCACATCGACCTTGGCGCCCGCGCAGAACGCATCGAAAAAATCCTGCGGCGTCGGGTGCCGATAGCGCCATGTCTCCGCGTAGTGGCGCATGCCTTGGAGAAAGCGCTCGCGGCCGACGAGCCCGCAGAGCGAGCGCAGCGACACCGCCGTGCGCGGATAGCTGTTCTGTGCGTACGAGCGCTGGTCGAGGTGACGGAAGCCGACGGTGTCGAGCGGATCCCGTGCGGGATCGGTCAGCGCGCGCGTGCGGTCGTTCTCGCGCGGATCGGAGGTCTCGCGCACGAACGTGAGCAGCGGCTGATCGCGCCACCACTCCGCCGCGCCACCGACCTGCAGCGGGACGAGGTCCCAGTCGACCCACGGCAGCGGAATGCGACGCGCCGCGAGCGCGGCCGGCACGCCACTGTCCGCAAGGCCCGGCACCGGCGCGACGCGCTCGATCGGAAGCGCGGAGTACCACGTCGTCTCCGAGGAGCGACCGAAGGCGCGCGCCATCGTCTCGGAGTCGCTGAACGAGTTGAAACCCTCGTCGAGCCAGCCCGACTCGAACTCGTTGTTGGCGACGAGCCCGTACCAGAACTGATGCCCCGCCTCGTGGACCACGACGCCCTCGGGCGAGTGCATCCGCGGCGTGGTGAAGAGCCGCGTGCCGCCCGTGAAGATCGTCGGATACTCCATGCCACCCGCCGCGCTCGCGCCCCACGCCGGATCGACGACGGTGATGTGGCTGAACGGATACTCGCCGAACCACAGGCCGTAGAAATACAGAGCCGCGCACGTCGCCTCGTAATGCCGCTCCCACTGACGTTCGCGCTCGGGCTGGATGAGCACCGTCACGTCGACATTGCGCAGGCTGAGGTTCTTGTCGGCGCCGAGCGCCGCTTGGACCTCGGCGGCCTCGGTGTCGAAGCGCGCGCGCCATTCGTTGAAGTGGAATGTCCGCGAGCGCACCTCGAAGTCGGGGTCGGCCGTCCACGCGAAGTCGTGCACCCACGGTGTGCGTCCTGTCGCATCGACCCGCTCGCGGTCGGTCATCGCGGGGGCGACGAAGCGCGCGCGAACTCGCTCGCCCGTGCGCGTCGGCGGCTCGGCCGCGACTCCACTCGTGCCGATCTTCCCTTCGTACTCCGCGGGCAGATCCAGCGTCACCTCGTAGGTGCCGTAGTCGCTGAAGAACTCCGTCGGCGCATGGAATTGGTGGCAGTTCCAGCCGCGCTCGCCCTCGAAGACGCCGAGCTTGGGGAACCACTGCGCGATGAAGAGGAAGTCGCCCTTGTGGCCCGTACGGCGCCGCACGCGCGGGATCTGCGCCTCCCATGCGACCTCGACCTCGAGCGTCTCGCCGGGCGCGACCTCGCGCGGCAGCGTGCAGCGCACGACGCTCCGATCGTCCGGATTGTCGTCGTCGGGGGTCTCGATGGTGAGCGTCGCGAGCACGTCGACGCCGCCAGCGCTCAGGGCCGTCACGCGCTGCCAACCCCAGCCCGAGTCGATGTCGACGCCGCGCAGCTTCCCGCCCGACTCGACCAAGTGAGTGGAGCGATTCGTCGCGAACGCGTTCCAATACAAGTGGAACCACAGCTCCGTCGTCGCAACTTTGGTGCGGTTGGTGAAGCGCACCGTCTCGCGACCGGAGAGTCGCATCTCCGCCGTGTCGACGCGCGCCTCGATCACGTAGTCCACCCGGTTGCCGGGCACCTCAACCGAGGCCACAGAGCGCGCCGGCGCGGCGCCGGGCGTGCCCCCCGACGCTCCTCCCGACGCGGCCGGGAGCGTCAGGAGAACGAGCACCGGGAGCAGCGGAGCCAGCATGGGCGCCCATGTTGCCCCCGCGCAGCCGCCTCCGGCAAGGCCAAAAAGTCGCAAACCCATGTCCGTCATAGAGTTGCGTCGAAACAGTTTTCTCTACTCGGGGCTCAGGACGGGCCCGGATCGTCCGAGAACTGCTCCGAGCCGCGGGTCCGATCGGGCCCAAGGCCGAGAACCACCCCCCCACCCGGAAAAAAAGTCATGTTCCGCGCTGCTTCGGCCGATGAGGACCGAGCCGCGGGGGCCGTGACCCCAACGCAAGCCCGCCATGAACATCCAACCCAACTCGCCCGACAACACGAACCCGTCGCTGCGCTTCGATCCGACGCGCCGCGCCCGCGAGCTCGTGCAGCCCCGCGAGGTCGAGTCCGCCGCGGACGCCGACCCGAAGGCCGAGGCTGCGATCAAGGAAGCGCGCGACGAGTTCCGCGAGAAGCGCGCCGATCGCCAGGCAGCGCTGCGCAAGAACCACACCGCGAACAACCCCGAGCTCGCGCGCGAAACGGCGATCTGGGAAGCGCGTGAAGAGCTGCGCGCGAAGCTCGAGACCCGCAAGCAGAACGCGGTCGAGGGTGAAGGCAGCGCCGACCGCATCGAGATCTCCTCGAAGAGCGAGGCACTGGCCCGAGCTGTCGAGTCGCGCTTGGCTGCAAGCGAAGAGGCCCGCGCCGCTCGCGTGGCCGAGCTGCGCGCCCTGTACGTCGACGGCCAGCTCAACTCGGCCGAACGCATCGAGCGCGCCGCGCGCCGCATGCTCGGCGACCGCTAGACCCGATTCTTCCGGTCCCGCGAGGGGCGAGGCCGGATCAACGACGAAGGCCCGCGACCTCACCCGTCGCGGGCCTTCGCGTTTCACTGCGCGCGTTGCCACATGTGGGCGCACCGGCAGATCCCGACAATGGAGACGACGCCAGCGTCATGCATATCCCGCTGGATTCAGCCGGGCAGCGCGTCGGAAGGAGCCTAGGGCCCGAGCGCTGGCGCAGTTGTTGACCGGTGTCCCAGCCGTTCGTTGCTTCGAGCTTCCGCGCATCGGGTGCGCGCAGCGTCGAGGGTCCGCTCCGGCTGCGAAGCGCGGCGCTGCGCGGTTCAGGGCTGCTCGGCGGTGTCGAGCGTGCGCGCGATCTCGCCTGCAGCGAAGCGTGCGAGGCTCGCGGGCGAGAGCATCAGGACTTGCACGTCGTCCGCGGAGTCACCGCCCGCGACGCGACCGGCCTGATACGCCTCGAGCGAATCTCGAACGCGCAGCTCGGAGGTGTCGAGGTCGATCGAAGAGGACCAGACGACGAGGCCCGTCTCGACGGCGACGAGCTCGAGCTGCAGCCCGAGCGACTGGGGCGCGAAGGACTGCAGGTGCGTGACGGTGCCGACGAAGATGCCGTCGAGCCGGAAGCGGCGGGCGATGGCGAGGATCGTCTGGGGCGTGTAGCGGCCGCGCGCGTGCGGTTGGTCGAGCTGGAGCTCGGCCAAGTCCGTCGCGCCGAGCTCCACGACCTCGAAGGGAGCGCGGCGCGCGAGCTCGAAGCCCAAGGACTTGTGCAGCTCGCCTGTGCGCTCGAGCGGCGCGCCGGAGAGCGGCAGGATCCCGACGCGACGCAGGTTGTACGTGGCGAAGTCGTCGCTGGCGCGCGTGCGCGCGAGCGGCGGGAGCAGCTCCGGCTCGGTCTGAGTGGACTGACAGCCCACGGCAGCGGTCGCGAGCGCGAGGTAGGCGAGGGCGCTGGAGAACTTCACGGCTTGCTCGACGTCGCGACGGGTTGGGTTTCGTTCGTGGTCGGAGCCTGAGTCGCTCCGGTGCGCAGCTCGCCAATGCGCGCTTCGAGCAGCAGCTTCTCGGCCTGCAAACGGCGGATCTGAGCCGTCGTGAGGCGCGCGGCGAGCTCGACGTTCTCTGCGAGCAAGCGCCGGTTCTCCTCTTCGAGTGCAGCGATGCGCTGAGCGCCGCCGGAGCTCTCGGTCTCGGCGCGCGAGGCGGCCGTGCGGGCACGCTCCAGCTCGGACTGCACCGAGCGCACTTCGAGCTCGAGCGCGTCGCGCTCGTCGATGGCCTTCTGATACAGCTCCAAGATGTACATCCGACCGCCTTCGCTCGGTCCGAGCTGGCGATCTGCAACCGAATTTTGCGTCGGGACGTCGGTGCCGATCGACTCGGCGGCGGCGTCGGTGCCGATCACAGAGCCGTCGCGTGCGTACAGGCGCGCGGGAGTCGGCGACGGCGTCACGGCTGCGTCCGCGGACGCGCTCGCATCCGGCGTTCCCGGCGGCGGCACGGCGGTGCCGGTGCTCGCGCAGCCAACGGCGAGCAGGCACAAGAGCGGGAAAGCGCCCAACATTTGCGAGGAATTACGCATGGGGGTACTCGAGTTCGATGGTCGTGGTCTCGCCACACGAGCAAGTGACTTCGATGGCGCGGATCGCGCCGTCGATCGTGATCGGACGTGCGGACTTCTCGCAGCGCCGACCGACAGCGGAGCTCGCGGACGAACGCGGCAGCGCGCTCGCCGGCGTCGGCCCAGCCTGCGGCGTCGCGCTCGACAAGGTCCCGTCGAGCTGAACGAACTGCTTCTTCACGATGGAATGCATGGGATGGCTCCGGCTAGCTCTCGTGCCCGAGACGCGGGGCAAGCTCGCGGTTGAGGCGATACAGCGCGCGCGTGTGGATCTGGCTGACGCGGGACTCGGTGACGCCGAGCACGTCCGCGATCTCGCGCAAGCGCAGCTCTTCGGCGTAGTAGAGGGTGATGACCGTCTTCTCCTGCTCGTTCAGGCCGGCGATGGCGCGCACGAGCAGGTCTTTGGTCTCTTCCCACTCGACGCTGCCCTGCGGATCCTCGCTATCGGGATCGCTGAGGCGCGCGAAGAGCGACTCGGAGACGTCTTCGTCGAGCGAGGCGTGGCCCGCGGACTTCGCTGCCAGCAGGATCTCGTCGACTTCCTCCAGGCTGACGCCGAGCTCGCGCGCAATCTCCTCGGGGCTGGGCGCGACGCCCGTGCGATGTGCGAGTTCCGCGACGACGCGGTCGAGCTCGCGGACGCGCTCGCGGCGGCCGCGGGGCAGGAAGTCGCTGCGGCGCAGCTCGTCGAGGATCGCGCCGCGGATCTTGGAGTAGGCGTAGGTGCTGAACTTCAGCCCGCGTCCAGGCTCGAACGAGTCCGCGGCGTTCACGAGTCCGACCATTCCCCAGCCGTACAGGTCATCGCGCTCGATGCCACCGGGCAGATCGAGCGCCATGCGGCCGGCGATGTGCTTGAGCAGCGGCACGTGATCGAGGATCAGCCGGTCACGATCGAACGCGACCGCCGCGTACGGATTCGTCGCGGTGTCGCTCATCGCGGGCTCTCCTCAGTCGTGCGCTTCATGTTCATGCCTTGCGTCCGCGCCGCTCGGCCTCGCTCCCCACCGACGCGACCTGCAGGTGGGCGCACAGGCGCACCACGGCAGTGATCGCGAGCCATGCGAGCGCGCCTCGCAGAGAGGCGACCCACACCGGCGTGTCGAAGAAGAGCGAGAGCAGGGCGGCGAGCGCTCCACCCGCAACGGCAAGGCGGCGCCCGAGGGCGAGCCACGCTGCGGCGAGAGGGTGCGCCGTGATGGGCCTATCGGTCATGCCGTCCTCCAGTCTTGAGACGGATTTGCCCCCGAGCCGGTGGAAGCCATTTCCCTCCCACAGGCAAGAACCACCCGCCGGGCGAGGCGCTCCACGCACTCGCGCTCGCCGCTGCCGGAGCCTTCCTTGCCGCTCGCGAGGACGAACGGCGCGCGGCGTTTCGCGGCGTCGAGGACGCGTGGGGAGCGCGGGATCCAGCCCGCCAGCCGCGGCGAGCGCGACAGGAACCGCTGGCAAACGCCCGCGAGGCGCACGGTGGCGAGCTCCGCTTCGCGCGCTCCGGAAACCTGATTCAAGACGAGCTCCGGCGTCGGCAGATCGAGCCCGCGAGCCGAGGCTTCCGCCACGAGCGCCTTGACGAGACCGTAGGCATCCGCCGCCGCCGTCGGATCCGGCGTGGTGACGACGAGGACCATGTCGGCGCGAGTTCCGAGCTCGAGCACCTCGGGGCCGATGCCCGCGGCACTGTCCCCCACGACGATGTCGTAGCGCTCGGAGAGACGCGCAAGCTCCGTGAGCAAGCGCGCACGCGTCGCGTCGTCGAGGCGCGCCATGGCAGCGCTCCCGTTGCTGCCGACGAGCACGTCGATGCCGCCGGGACCCGCTTGAATGCAGTCGGCGAGCTCGCACTCACCGCGGAGCGCCATCTCGATCGTGCGACCTTCCGCGAGGCCTAGGAGCACGTGCAGGTCCGCGAGCGCGAGGTCGAGATCGCACAGGAGCGTGCGCAGTCCCTTGGCGCGCAGCGCGACCGCGAGGTTTGCGGCGAGGGTCGTCTTGCCGACGCCGCCCTTGCCGCCGGTCACGAGCACGAACGGCGCGCGGAAGTGCGCGTGAGAGCTCACGCGATTCGTCCTCGCAGAAACAGATCGGCAACGTGCGCGGGCTCGGCGCGGTGGAAATGAGCGGAGACCTCCTGGCCGTCACACAGGAAGGCGAGCCGCGCGCCCGCGGCAGCGGCGCTCTCGAGCGCGGGGGCCGGAGCGCGCGTCTCATCGAGCTTGGTCAGCACCCATGCCGTGGGGTTGGTCGCAGCGAAAGCCTCGCGCGCGGCGTCGATCGCAGCGCGACTCGAAGTCGCCTGAAGGACGAGGTAGGTCTCCAGCGAGCCACCGCCGCTCGTGAGCGAGTCGGCGAGCTGCGCGAGCGCCGCGGAGTCGCGGGGCGAGACACCGGCCGTGTCCACCAGCACGCACTCGGGCGAGCCGAAGCTCGCCACGGCTGTCGCGAGCTCCGACGCATCGCGGGCCACGGCGACGTCGGTGCCGATGGCGGCCGCGAGCGCGCGCAGCTGTTCGACGGCGCCCGGACGGTGCGTGTCCATCGAGACGATCCCGACGCGGCGGCCCGAGCGCACCAGGCGCGACGCGAGCTTCGCGAGCGTGGTGGTCTTGCCGACCCCAGTCGGACCGACGAACGCGATCACACTGGGCTGAACCACAACGCCGGCGCCGCGGCGCTGGATGCGCGGGCTCGGAGCGATCTCGACGCAGCGACCGAGAGCCTCTGCGGCAGCATCGAGGGCGAACGGACCGCGCGCGCCGCTCGACGCGACCTGCTCGAGGGTGCGCGCGACGAGCCCGTCCGACGTGCCGCTGCGCCGCAGCACACGCTCGACGTCTTCGAGGCCGCGCTCGCGCGTCGCGGATGCAGCCGCGGACTGCGGAGCGAGCCGCGCCGCCGTGAGGGCGCGCGTCGGGTCCGCCACGGCGACGGTCACGCCGCCGTCGGGCATCGTCTCGCGCGAGAGCACGAGCGCGTCGGCGCCGTACTGGCGCTGCGCGCGCTCCAGCGCATCTTTCAGGTCACGGCCGCGAACTCGGTGGATCTGCATGGCTCATTCCTCGAGGCGCACGACCGCGACGGTCTGCACGCTGCGGGCAGGGACGACTTCTTGGTAGCTCAGGACCGAGACCTTGGGCAGCGACGCGCGCACGAGCTCGCCGAGGAAGCGGCGCACGTTCGAGCGCGCGAGCAACACGACGTCCGACCCGCCGCGTGTCGCGCCGGCGATCTGCTCGCCGATCTTCTCGACGAGGCGCTGCAGGTACGCAGGGTTCACTCCCGGCGATTCGGGATCCGCCGAGCCGGTGCCAACCGCCGCGGCGAGCCGCGACTCGATGCGCGGATCGAGCGTCACGGCGTGCAGCGTGCCCGCGCGATCGGCGTGGGCCTCGCAGAGCGCGCGGCCGAGACGCTGGCGCGCGAGCTCGGCAAGCGTGTCCGGATCCTTCGTGCGCGAGACGTGATCCGCGATGACCTCAAGGATCAGCGGCACATTGCGCACCGAGACCGACTCGCGCAGGAGGTTGCGCAGGACGGCCTGGACCTCGCCATAGCCGATCTTCGCGGGGACGAGCTCCTCGACCACCGCCGGCGTGACCTTCTTCGCGTTCTCGACGAGCTCCTTCACGTCGTCGCGCGTGAGGATGTCGCCGAGTGACGTGCGGAGCACCTCGGAGAGGTGCGTGACGAGCACGCTGACGGGATCGACCACGGTGTAGCCGAGCAGCTCGGCTTCGTCCTTCGCGGCGTCGGCGATCCACAGAGCCGGCAGGCCGAAGGCGGGGTCCTTCGTGGGAGTTCCCGCGATCTTGCCCGCGACAGCGCCGGAGTCCATTGCCATGTGCTGGCCCGGCTCGATTTCGCCGCGCGCCACTTCCTGTCCGCCAACCAAGATGCGGTAGGCGTTGGGAGCGATCTTGATGTTGTCTTTGATGCGCACCGGCGGGAGCACGACCCCCTCGCGCGACGCGAAGCGACGGCGCAACTGCGAAATGTGATCGAGGATGCCCTGTCCGCGCGGATCCTGAACCAGCGGGATCAGGCGGTAGCCGATCTCGAGCGCGACACGGTCGACCTTCAGGAGCTCGAGCGCGGCCTCGTTCTCCTTCTCCGCGGCCGGGACCGCAGGCGCAGCGCTCGCCGCAGCACTCGCCGCTTCTGCGGCCTTCTCGTCGCTAGCTTGCTGATCGCGCGTCGCGCGCCAGAGGATCAGGAGCACCGACGCGAGGATGAAGAACGGCAGCTTGGGCATGCCGGGCAACAGGCCGATCGCGAAGATCATGCCCGCAGCGATCAGCGTCGCGCGCGGACGACCGAAGCTCTGGCCGAGCATCTGCGTGCCGAGGCTCGAGTCGTCCGAGGCTTTCGTGACGAGCACGCCCGAGGCCGTCGAGATGAGCAGCGCGGGGATCTGGCTCACGAGGCCGTCGCCGATCGTGAGCATCGAGTAGCGCTCGCCCGCGTCGGCGATGTCCATGCCGCCGAGCGCACCGAGCGTGATGCCTCCGACCAAGTTGAGTGCCGTGATGATCAGGCCCGCGATCGCGTCGCCGCGCACGAACTTCGAGGCACCGTCCATGGCACCGTAGAACTCGGCTTCGGTCGCCACCTTCTCGCGGCGCTTGCGCGCGGTATCCGCGTCGATCAAGCCGCTGTTCAAGTCCGCGTCGATCGCCATCTGCTTGCCGGGCATCGCGTCGAGCACGAAGCGCGCGCTCACCTCGCTGATGCGACCGGAGCCCTTGGTGATCACGACGAACTGAATGATCACGAGGATCAGGAACACGATGATCCCGACCGTCAGGTTGTCACCGCAGACGTAGTCGCCGAAGGCCTTGATGATCGAGCCCGCATCCCCACCCGAGAGGATCAGGCGCGTGCTCGCGACGTTGAGGCCGAGTCGGAAGAGCGTGGCGAAGAGCAGGAACGTCGGGAAGACCGAGAGGTCCGCGGCCGAGCGCGTGTTCATCGTCAGGAGGAGCAACAGCACCGACGTGGTGATGTTGACGGCGAGCAGGATGTCGAGCAGCGCCGGCGGAATCGGCGAGACGAGCGTGACGATCACGCCGAGCACGCCCATGCCGATGATCCAGTCGGCGTAGCGCTTGAGGAATGCGGCCGTGCCGCGCGCTTGTTCGATCGAAGTCGAGGCCATCACCTAGCTCCCGCGGTCGCAACCGGGCGACCGCCCTTGAATCCATAGACGTAGGCGAGGACCTCAGCGACCGCCTGATAGAGCTCGAGCGGCACCTCGTCGCCGATCTCGCAGCGCGCGTGCAGCGCGCGCGCCAGCGGCACGTCCTCGTAGATCGTCACACCCGCTTCGCGCGCGACTTCCTTGATGCGCTGCGCGACCTGATCGACACCCTTCGCGACCACCTTGGGCGCGCCGCGCTTCTCCGGCGCCGCGTCGCGGTCGTACGACAAAGCGACGGCGTAGTGCGTCGGGTTGGTGATCACCACCGTCGCCTTCGGCACGTCCGACATCATGCGCCGCGCCGCCATTTCGCGCTGAACGCGGCGAATGCGCGCCTTGACCTGCGGATCGCCTTCGGCCGAGCGCAGCTCCTCCTTCACTTCCTGCTTCGTCATGCGCAGCTCCTTCTCGTGCTGGCGGCGCTGCAGGAAGACGTCGAGGATGCCGAGCGCGAGGATCGCGGCGAGGCCCGCGGCGGTGCAGCGCAACGCGACCTCGCCGATCGCGGCGAGCGCCGGTCCGAGCTCGAGCGACTGAGCGGCCGCGACCTTCTCGACCTGCGACCACGCGACGAGCGAAACCGTGACCATGATCGCGACGAGCTTCGCGAAGCTCATCGCCGTGCGCGTCACGCTGCGCATGCTGAAGAACTTGGAGAGGCCTGAGATGGGGTTCAGCTTCTCGGGCTTCAGCTCCATCGCCTTCGTTGCAACCCCGAGCCCGATCTGACCGTAGGCCGCGAGCAGTGTGAGGAAGAACATCGGCGCGACGAGCCCGAGCGTCGCCCAGCCGATGCGGGAAAGCACCGCGCCGAAGAGCCCCGCCACCGACTCCGGCGTGAGGTCCTCGGTCGCCATGCGGCCGACGCTCTCGACGAAAGTGACCACGAGGCCGCCGAGCTCGCGGATGAGCGCACCGCCCGCGAAGGCGAGCGTCATGAGCCAGCCGAGCAGCGCCAGCGCGGCGACGAGCTCGGTCGAGAGCGGAACCTGCCCCTTCTCGCGCGCTTCTTCGCGGCGCCGGGGGGTCGCGTCTTCTGTCTTCTGATCGTCGTCGGTGTCGTCGAAGAGCCCCATGGCTCAGCCCTCCAGCGCGGCGAGCGCCGCGTCGAGCCCGTCACCGAGCAGGCCGTAGAGGTGCTGCAGTCCCGGCGCGACCAGCGGCGCGAAGAGCAGCATGGCGCCGAGGCCGACCATGATGCGCAGCGTGAAGCCCATCTCGAGCACGTTGACGTGCGGCACTGCGCGCGCGATCAGACCGATCATGATCGACGACACGAGCAAGAGCAGCAGGATCGGGCCGACGAAGGTGATGCCTGCCGCGATCATGTCGCCGACGAGGCGCAGCGCGAGCGAGCCGAAGCCCTCGGGGAGCGATGCGACGCCGACGGGCACGCGCTCGAACGAGCCGGCGAGCGCACGCAGCAGCAGGTGATGGCCGTCGACGGCCAGCAGTCCGAGCAGGAAGAGCGCCTCGTAGAACTGCGTGACCAGCGGCGTGTTCATGCCCGAGGCCGGATCGACGACGCTCGCCATGTTGAACGCCATCTCGCTGCCGATGAGCTCGCCGCCGACGCGCACCGCGAGCATCACGGCTTGCAGCACGAACGCGAGCGCCAACCCGACGAGGATCTCGCGCATCGCGAGCACGCCGAACTCGAGCGGCGCCTCCGCGAACGGAAGCGGGACGCCGTGAACGGAGAACAGCACGAGAGCGAGGCTCGCGATGAGACCGATCTTCACGCCGCCGAACGTCGACTGGGAGCCGAAGAACGGCGTTCCCAGCACGAACGCGCTCGTGCGCACGAGGAAGAGCCCGAAGGCAGCGAGGGTCCCGTCGACGAGCATCGTTCCGCGCTCAGGAGAGTCCGAAGGAGTGGAGCTGCTCGAAGATGCGCAGCGTGTAGTCGCGCAAGAGCCCGAGCGCCGGAACGAGGAGCAGCAGCGCCACGCCCATGACCGCGAGCATCTTGGGGATCAAGGACAGCGTCTGTTCCTGCACCGAGGTCAGTGCCTGGAACACGCTGATGGCGACGCCGACCACGAGGCCGACGAGCAGGATCGGCCCCGCGAGCATCACCACCGTCACGAGCATCTCGCGCGCGAGCTCCGCGACGCGCAGGTCGAGTTCGTTCATGGCTTCAGGTGGTCACGAAGGAGGTGACGAGCGACTCGCACAGGAGGTGCCAGCCGTCGACGAGGACGAAGAGCAGGATCTTGAACGGCGTGGAGACCATCACCGGCGGCAACATGAACATGCCCATCGAGAGCAGCACGCTGGCGATGACGAGGTCGATCACGAGGAAGGGCAGGAAGAGCAGGAAGCCCATCTGGAACGAGGTCTTGAGCTCGCTCGTGATGAATGCGGGCACCACGACGCGCAGCGGGAGCGCCTCCTGCGCGCGCGCGTCGGGCTCGAGCTTCGCGAGGTCGGCGAAGAGCTCCAGCTCGCTCTCGCGCGTGTTCGCGATGAGGAACGTGCGCAGCTCGCCCCACGCGTTTTGGCCCGCGGCGTCGATCGCCATCTGGCCCGCGCGGTAGGGAACCCACGCCTTTTCGTAGACGCGCTCGGCGACAGGCGCCATCACGAACGTGGTGAGGAACAGGCTGAGGCCGATGATGACGGGGTTCGGCGGGAGCTCGTTCGTCGAGAGCGCGCGGCGCACGAAGCTCATCACGATCACGATGCGGGTGAAGCTCGTGACGGTGATCAGGATCGCGGGGAGCAGCGAGAGCACCGTGAGGAGGACCGCGATCTCGACCGCGGTCGAGAGTCGGCCCTCGGTGAGCGGCTGTCCTTGGCCGACCATGCCGCCGGTGAGGTCCTTCTGAACGTCGAACCCCGCCTCGACGGCGGCGCTCACGGGTCCGAAGACCTCCGCATCGACGCCCTGCGCGCGGACCGCGCCCGCGAGCAGCGCGAGTACGATCACGCCGAGTAGCCAGCGCACCAAGGCAGGTGTGCGTTGATTCATCCGAGCAGTCCCTCCCGGGACAGAACGCCCTTCGGCGCGGTGGGGACGGTCTCAGGCTGCGTCGCAGGTGTGCCGCGCAGCCGCTCGAGGACCTTGGAGAACGAGTGCAGCTCGACCTTGCCCGGAGGCGTCTCGCGCGCCGGCGCGATGACGGGGTCGAGCTCCGCGATGTTCGAGAGCTCCTTCTCACCCACTCCGATCAGGAACGTGCGGTCGTAGCAGCGGACGACGCACAGCTTGTGCTTGCCGCCGAGCGGCAGCATGTCCATGACCTGCATCTGGCGCTGCGCCGCGCGAGCGGCGAGGGTGCGCGAGACGAGCTTGCGAAACGCGAAGCCGAGCACACCCACGAGGAGGAGCAGGCCACCGCACACCACGAGGTAGCGGGTGAGGTCGGGGCCTTGGGCTCCGCCGAGCGGGGTTTCGGCGAGGAGGAGGAGGTTCGGGGTCGTCATCGGGTGCTGCCGGAGGAGGTGCGCACTTCCTTCCGGCTCCCCTGTGTCGAACTTTCCATGCGGGAGCTTGTGTCGCATTTTGCGACACCTCCCAGAGACGGCCCGCGTCCACATTGTGGACAACCGCCCCGACCTCAATTTTCGGTGTCAGGAAGGCCGATGGAGCGCCCGTCGGGCCCTTGCGTGGCCTCGCGCCCCCCCACTCCCCATGCGGCCACCCCGCCGCCGACCTCACCGTGCATCGGCTCCATCGCGCCCAAGCCGCGCTCCAGCAAGTCCCAGTTCTGGCATCCCCCGCGTCCAGCGTGGTCCGCCTGCTGGAGTTGGTGCTCGACCCTGCTGGGTCCCAGCGCGACATCGCGAGCCTGATCCGCACGGATCCCGGCCTCGCGCTGGAGGTCCTTCGTCTGCTGGATCCCTCGGAGCGCAAGAGCCGCTTCGCGCTCCACCTCAACAACGCGCTCAACCACCTCAACGCCGAGCGCCTGCGCGACCTCGCGCTCAAGCTGCCGATCCGTGGGCGCTTCGAGCCCCTCGACGCGCCGGAGGGAGCCGCTTGCTCGCTCGACTCGCGCAAGCATGCCGTCGCCACCGCCACCGCAGCCGCCGCCCTCGCGCGCGCGACGCACTACGCGGAGCCAGAGACGGCCTACACGGCGGGACTGCTGGCCTCGATCGGCTCGCTCGCGCTGTGGCAGCTCGACGAGCGAGCCATGCACGACGTCGAGGCACGCGCCATGCACCTGCCACTCGCGGGCTGGCTTCAGACCGAGCGCGAGACGTTCAACTTCGACCACGAGCTCTTGGCCCTGACGCTGGCCGATGCATGGAACCTGCCGTACGAGCTCCACGACGTGCTCGCGGCGCTGTATCGCAAGCCGGACGAGCTGGAGCGCATGGGCGCGGAAGGTGTCGACGTGCACCTCGCGTCGTTGGTGCGCGCGGGATTCCATGCAGCGCACGACGCGGGCTTCCCGCTCCACGCCACGCTCGGACCCGAGCCGGTGCCCAGCGATGTCGCCAAGCTGCTCGATGCGGTGGATGTGCCGAACGTGTTGGAGTTGGTGCGCGACGCCGTCGGTCGCGCGGCCGAGCTTGCCCGCCCCCGCGCGCGCACGATCGAAGAGGCGTTCCCCACCATCATGGCCGCCCGCGAGGAACTGCAGCGGCGCCTCTTGGAGCGCGAGCATGTGCTGCGCGCGAGCCAGTCGGTGTTCGACGTGCTGCAGTACAGCTTCGAGCGCCTCGGCGACGGCGACCCGCTGCCGGGCGTCATGCTCAAGACGATGGAGCGGATGGACTTCCGCCGCATCTCATGCCTCGAGCTCGACGAACGCGAGGGCAAGCTCGTCGTTCGCCTGTCCCAAGCGGCTCCCGGCGAGACGCGCACGCAGGAGGGGCTCTGGCTGCCGTGTCCTGCCGAGCGCGACTCGCTCGAACGCGCCGCGCGCATCGACCGCGAGGCCCATGACCCGCTGCACCAGCGCGTGCTGGAGCTCTGCGACGTTCACTCGGCCGTGATCGCGCCACTGCGCGACCACGAGTCGGGGCGGCGCATGCTGCTCGTCGCGGATCGAGGTCGCGCAGGGCGTGCTCCGGTTCCCGGCGAAGAGCACGCGCTCGGCAGCATCGCCGACCAAGCGAGCCTGCTCGTCAAGTTCGAGCGCATGGAGCGCGCGAACAAGCAGCTCGCCACGCAAGATCCTCTCACGGGCGCGGCGACGCGCCGCAAGCTGATGGAACGGCTCGAGTTCCTCGCAAGCCAGAGCGAGCGCACGCGACTGCCGTTCGCGTTGCTCATCATGGATCTGGACCACTTCAAGCGCTTCAACGACACGATGGGCCACCAGACGGGCGACAGCTTGCTGCAGGACCTCGTGCGCATCCTGCAAGCCACCGTGCGCAAGGGCGATCTCGTGGCGCGCTACGGCGGCGAGGAGTTCGTCGTGTTGCTGCCCAACTGCACCATCGAGCGCGCGCTCGAGCTCGGCGACGAGCTCCGCCGCATCGTGCAGGACTACGGCACGGAGCGGCTCGAGAGCTATCGCGGCCTGCAGGTCTCGATCTCGATGGGCGCGGCCCAGTGGCAGCGGGGCGAAGGCGCGACGGCGCTGATCGGGCGCGCGGACGCGGCGCTCTACGAAGCGAAGCACGCCGGACGAAACCGCGTGATGCGCGCGGCCTGAGGCCGACGCAGTGCGCGACCCGCTTCAGCCTGCGTGGTCGCAGCCGGCGACAGAGCGCGCGGGCTCCGTCTGACTCGCAAGGGCTCGTTGTGCGAGCACGGCGAGCTCGATCCGGCGCCCCGTCTCGCGCAGCTCCGCATCGACGGCGCCGCGCAGGAGCTCGATACGGCCGCGAATCCGCGCAGAAAGCGCCGGATCTTGTCCACAAGCGGCGGCGGTCCAGCGTTCGAACGCGAGTGCGGCGCGGCGGGAGGCCGCGTCGAGCTCGGGAGCGCCCGCGCGTGCATCGCTAGTCCGCTCGAAGAGCAGCCCCAGCGCGAGTTCCAGCTCGACCTGCGGGTCTTCGTGGGGCACGCTCACGCTCCGCGCGACGACGCCTCGACCTGATTCCACGCCTGCTGCAAGGTGACCAGGACCTTGCGGGCCGACGCGACGTGCTCGGGATCCTGCGTGCGCTGCGCTTCGCGCAGACGGTCCTCGACGAAGAGGTAGAGCTGCTCGAGGCTCTCCGCGACGTCGGGCGCGACGTTCTTGTCGAGCGAGCAACGCAGCTCGGTGACCACGGCATCGGTGCGAGCGAGCAAGCCCGCCCAGCGCGAGCCCGGGCCGCCCGGCGTTTCCTGCGCGGCCTGATCGAGGAAGCGCAGCGCACCAGCGTAGAGCATGCGCACGATCTTGATCGGCGGCGCATTCTCGAAGGCGGCTTCGCGGTAGGCGCCGGCGGCGGAGCGGGGATCCATGCGGTCGTTCCTGCGGAGTTTCAGCGGTTGAGGTAGGCGGACTGGCTCTGGAGCTGGGCCATCAAGCTCTCCAGCGACGCGAAGCGGCGCGTGAGCTGCTCCTGCATGCGATCGATGCGTAGCTCGCGCTGCTCGATGCGCTCGTTGATGCCCTTGATGTTCGAATTGAGCGTCTCGACGCGCGCGTCGAACACTCCCTTGTAGAAGCTGCCCGACTGATCGCCGTAGCTCTTCACGACTTGATCGATCGCGCGCGCGAGATCGTCGCCGAGGCCGGTATCTGCCGTGATGTCGAAGTAGTAGCGAGGCGTTCCGACCGGCGCGCCGGCGTTGTTGAAGCCGTCGGTGTCCGCGAAGAGGTCGGCGAACTTCGTGAGGTCCGCGTCGATCTTCGCGTCCATCACCTTGTCATTGATCTTGAGCGAGCCGTCGGACTGACTCTCGACGCCGACGAGGCGCAGCGTGCCATAGCCCGACGTGTCGGCACTCACCTGCGCTGCGGTCTGGCCGAACAGCGCGCCCGAGAGCGTGCGCTGGATCGTCTTCAGAGCAGAGTCTCCAAAGAGCGCGCCGCCCGGGCCCTTCTCGGGGTCGTACTTGTTCTGGTCGCGCACGAACTTGACGACCTCGTTGTAAGCGTCGACGAACTCCTTGACCTTGCCCTTCACCGCGGTCTTGTCGGCCTCGACCGTGAACTGCACGGTCTTCGCCGGATCGGCATCGAGGAGCGAGATCGACACACCCGCGATCACATCGTCGAAGTCGTTGTCGGTGCGCTCCACTGTGAGGCCGTCGACCACGGCGATCGCGTTCGAGCCGACACTGATGTTGTTCGTGCTCTGGGCCACTCCCTGCGCGTTGGGGCCCGCGGCGTTGATCGAGAGGTTCGTGACCGTGGTCGCGATCGCGCCGATGCGGTAGTTCTTTCCCGTCTGCTTTGCTGTGAGGACGAGCTGCCAGCTCGGCGCCGCGCTCGTACCCGCGTTGACGACGGTGGCCGCGACCTTGTCCTGCGCGGCGGCGTTGATCTTGGACGCGATGTCGTTGAGCGACGAGGTGGCCGCGTCCATCGTCGCCGTGTACGTCTGGCCGTCGTAGGTGAACGACACGGTCTGACCATCGACCGTACCGAGGTCCGCGTCGGGGTCCGCGACTCCGTTGAATGCCCAACGGTCCGTGGTGGCGACTTGGTTGACGACGAGCGAGTGCGTTCCGGCCGCCGCTGAACCGCTGGCGGAGATCGTCGCGAGACCTTCTTCGCTCTGGCTCACCTTGAACGAGAGAAAGCCAGCGAGCGAGCCGAGGGCGTTGGCCTTGGTGCGCAGGGCGTCGACCTTGCCGCGGAACGTGTTGAGCAGGTTGATCTTGTCCTGATCCCCCTTCTTGCGCGTCTCCATCTGCTGGATCGGCACGCGCTCGACGGCGATCAGCGCGTCGATGATCGCGCGCGTGTCGAGGCCGCTGCCCAGCCCGCCAAAGCTGATCGGTGATGCCATGCTCGTGCTCCCGTGGCCGCTTCCGGCCGCGTGGAGTTATCGGCGGCTGTCCCGCTGCGGATTAGCGCGACGCAGATGGACAAATGCGCACGGAAAAATCTTCCGTACCGACCATGTGAACCGGCGCGACCCCCCGTGCCCGGGGAGCCGCGCCGCCCTCTTCGTCCACAGGACGATTTTCTTGGATCAGGCGAGGAGCCGGAGCGCGAGCTGCGGCTGGACGTTCGCCTGCGACAGGACGCTGATCGCGGCCTGCTGGAGGATCGAGTTGCGCGTGAGATCGCTCGTCTCGGTCGCCACGTCGACGTCGCGGATGCGGCTCTCGGCAGCCGAGAGGTTGTCGCGCGTGTTGAGGATCGAGGAGATCGCGCTGGTCATGCGGTTCATCTGCGCGCCGAGCGTGCCGCGGGTGGTCGTCACCGTGTCGATCGCGGTGTCGATGGCCGCGAGCGCCGTCGAGGCGTTGGCCGAGCTCGACACGCTGAGCGAGCCGAGCGAGAGGCCCGTGGAAGTCGTGTCGGAGAGGCTCAGCGCGATCGTATCGCCCGAGTTGAGGCCGACCTGGATGTTGAGGCTCGTGGTCGAGCCGTCGAGCAGGTTGACCCCGTTGAACGTCGTCTGGCCAGAGACGCGGTTGATCTCGGTGACCAGCGCCTGGAACTCGGTGTTGAGCGTGCTGCGGTCTGCGGTCGTCAGCGTGCCGTTCGAAGCCTGCACCGCGAGCTCGCGCATGCGCGTCAGGTTGTTGCTGACCTCCTGAAGCGCGCCTTCGGCCGTCTGGGCCATCGACACGCCGTCCTGCGCGTTGCGGCTCGCGACCGTGTAGCTGCGAATCTGACCGCGCATGCGCTCGGAGATGCCGAGGCCCGCCGCATCGTCGGCGGCGGTCGCGATGCGCAGACCGGAAGAGAGTCGGGCGAAGTTGCCCTGCAGGCGGCTCGAAACGGCGCCGAGGTTGCGCTGGCTAGTGAGCGCGGCGACGTTGGTGTTGACGCGAAGACCCATGTGCGTGGTTTCCTTGAGGCTGGCGGTCCGTGGTGATGAGGAGGCGCCTCGCCGGAGTTCCCACGAGCGAAGCTTCGGTCCTTGGGAACGCTCGTCGGACCGCTGGCACTGCGGAAGGACGAGGGACGGAAGATCACTCTCGGGACGCCGTGGGCGTCGTGGACCCCGCCGCGGCTCCACCCCCTCCCCACCCTTCGGGGCGAAGCGCGAAACCGTGACGCGGTGCTGCTCGTCGTCCCGCTCGCTGCGCTCGCGCGCCGCGCGGGACTCCTCGCGGCACACGCTCCTTCGGATGACCCCGCGAACGCTCGACAGAGAATCCGGTTTTGGCCGCCCGCGCTCGCGGTGGCGCTGGAAAAAGCTGCGAGCCCCGCCCCGCGCAAGCGCGGAACGGAGCTCGGTAGCCTTCCACCCTGGCCCCCTCAGCTACGAATAGCCAGGGTTTCGGGCTGAGCGGGCCCCCGCCGGGGGGGAGCGAGAAGCACGGGAGCCCGCCTTACTTGTCAGGGATCAGCCGAGCAGCGACAGCGCGAGCTGCGGCTGCACGTTGGCCTGCGAGAGGACGCTGACCGCGGCCTGCTGCAGGATCGAGTTGCGCGTGAGGTCCGCGGTCTCGATCGCGACGTCGACGTCGCGGATGCGGCTCTCGGCGGCCGAGAGGTTCTCGCGCGTGTTGAGGATCGACGAGATCGCGCTCGTCAGGCGGTTCTGCGACGCGCCGAGCGTGCCGCGAGCCGTCGTGACGCTGTCGATCGCCGAGTCGATGGCCGAGAGCGCCGTCGAGGCGTTGGCCGCGCTCGTCACCGAGACGCTGCCGATCGACAGACCCGTCGAGGTCGTGTCGGCGAGGCCGAGCGAGATCGACTCACCCGCGTCCGTGCCGACCTGGACCGACAGGCTCGTCGTCGTGCCGTCGAGCAGATTCACGCCGTTGAACGTGGTCTGGCTCGAGACGCGATCGATTTCCGTGACCAGCGCCTGGAACTCGGTGTCGAGCGTGGCGCGGTCCTGCGTGGTCAGCGTGCCGTTGGAGGCCTGCACGGCGAGTTCACGCATACGGGTCAGGTTGTTGCTGACTTCCTGGAGCGCACCTTCGGCGGTCTGCACGAGCGAAACGCCGTCTTGGGCGTTGCGGCTCGCGACCGTGAAGGAGCGGACCTGAGCGCGCATGCGCTCGCTGATGCCGAGGCCGGCGGCGTCGTCCGCGGCAGTCGCGATGCGCATGCCCGACGACAGACGGGCGAAGTTGCCCTGGAGACGGCCGGTGACGGCCCCGAGGTTGCGCTGGCTCGTGAGAGCAGCGACGTTGGTGTTGACACGAAGTCCCATAGTGTTGCGATTCCTGTTGGAAAGAGGGTTGTGACGCGTTGGCAAGTCCGCACCCGAGCCCTGCTCCTCGCTTCCACCGCCGCTGCGTCTCCCCCGCTTCCGGCGAACGCGTCGCCATCGCACGGGGGCCGGCGGTGACCGGCACTCGGGTGTTTTCGTTGGAGCGCGGAGGCGTGGACCCTCGCGGGTCGCGCCGCCTGCGCGCAGTCGGCTTCGCGGCGTGCGCCGCGAGGCTCAGCCTTGGAGCAGCGAGAGGGCGAGCTGCGGCTGGGTGTTGGCCTGAGCCAGCACCGAGACGGCGGCCTGCTGCAAGATCGAGTTGCGCGTGAGGTCCGCGGTCTCGATCGCGACGTCGACGTCGCGGATGCGGCTCTCGGCGGCCGAGAGGTTCTCGCGCGTGTTCAGGATCGACGAGATCGCGCTGGTGAGGCGGTTCTGCGCCGCGCCGAGCGCGCCACGCGTCGTCGTGACGTTGTCGATCGCGGTGTCGATGGCGGCCAGAGCCGTGGCAGCGCCGGCGGCCGTGGAGACGGACTCACCGCCGATGCTGAGCGCCGTCGCGGTCATGTCCGCGAGGCTCACGGCGATCGTCTCGCCCGAGTTGTTGCCGACCTGAACGCTGAGCGAGGTCGTCGTACCATCGAGCAGGTTGACGCCGTTGAACGTGGTCTGGCCCGAGACGCGGTCGATCTCGGTGATCAGCGCCTGGAACTCGGTGTCGAGCGTGGCGCGGTCCTGCGAGGTGAGCGTGCCGTTCGAGGCCTGAATGGCCAGCTCGCGCATGCGGGTCAGGTTGTTGTTGACTTCCTGCAGCGCGCCTTCGGCGGTCTGCGCCAGCGAGACGCCGTCTTGAGCGTTGCGGCTCGCGACGTTGAGCGAACGCACCTGAGCGCGCATGCGCTCCGAGATGCCGAGGCCGGCGGCGTCATCGGCGGCCGTCGAGATGCGCATGCCGCTCGAGAGTCGACCGAAGTTGCCGGAGAGACGCTGGCTGACGCCAGCGAGGTTGCGCTGGGCCGTCAGAGCGGCGATGTTGGTATTGACACGAAGTCCCATTGCAATTTCCTTGTGTAGCTGAGGTTGGGGAATCACCTCCGCGGCAGGACACACCGCAGAGGAGTGCGAAGAGCGGACCGTCGAACCAGCGAGCTACAGCGGGAGCGCGCTCTGCGGGCTGCGCTGCGCGCGCTCTGCTCGAGAGCTGCACAAGGCGCGCGCCGCGGCGGGGCTGCGCGGGCGGTCGAGCTCGCGGCTCCGTGAATCGCGCGCGGCGCGGACGGAGGGCGAACGGTCGGTTTTGTCGAGAAAAAGAGCGTTGGGGGGACGGGGAGGGCCAACGAGGCCCTCCCCAACAGCGACCGGCACAGGAGGCCGGATTCCTTGGCATCAACCGCCCTGGAGGAGGCTGAGCGCGAGCTGCGGCTGCACGTTGGCCTGCGCGAGCATGGCGACGGCGGCTTGCTGCATGATCGTGTTGCGGGTGAGGTCCGCGGTCTCGGTCGCGACGTCCACGT
>CAIYPP010000019.1 GCA_903928115.1 uncultured Planctomycetota bacterium | reverse complement strand
GCGCGGCTCGGACCGAGCCGAGCGCGTGCGGGAGCCGCGTCGCGAACACGCTCCCCGCGACTCCCATCGCGAGGTTACTTCGCGCGACTCCCATCGCGACGAGTCCTCGCGCAGTCCGCGCCGAGAGGCGCCCCGCCGTGAGCGCTCCTCCGCTCCCCCGCCGCGCCGCCCCGAGCGCGACGAACGGCGCGCCCCGCAGGCGCCCACCGCCAGCCCCGCGGCGGCCGCGGACGCCTCGGACCGGCCGAAGCGGCCGATGTCGACCCGCGAGCGCCTGCGCTTGGAGCGCGAAGGCAAGCTCTAGCCGCCGCGCAGCGGGTAGGATCTTCGCCCCTTCTGGCCCAAGAGAGGCCCTCCATGGGCGGTTCCAACCCCTACATCCAAACCTCGAAGTACGCGCTGCCCCAGCGCCCCTACAAGCTGACCTTCCTGCCGCTGGGGCGGACGGTCGAGGTGCGGCCCGAGGAGCTGCCCTACTCGCGCGACGGCGCGAAGGGATCCATCCTCGAGATCGCGCTCGGCCACGACATCGACATCGACCACGCCTGCGGCGGCGTGTGCGCCTGCTCGACCTGCCACGTGATCGTGAAGCAGGGCTTCGAGAGCCTCAACGAGGCCGGGGACCCCGAGCTCGATCAGCTCGACAACGCGCGCGGCGTCACGGCGCGCTCGCGACTCGCCTGCCAGGCCGTGCCCGACGGCTCGTGCGACGTCGTCGTCGAGATTCCGAACTGGAACCGCAACTTGGTGCGCGAAGAGCACCACTAGAAGCGCCCGCACCGGAACGCCACCATGAAGCTCGACATGCAGGTGCTCCTCGCCCAGCCGCGCGGCTTCTGCGCCGGCGTCGACCGCGCGATCGAAATCGTCGAGCGCGCCCTCGACCTCTACGGCGCGCCCGTCTACGTGCTGCACGAGATCGTTCACAATCGCTACGTCGTCGACGACCTCTCGCGGCGCGGCGTGAAGTTCATCGACAGCCTCGAAGAGGTGCCCGAGGGCTCGGTGACGATCTTCAGCGCGCACGGCGTCGCCGAGGAGGTCGTGCAGCGCGGTGTCGCTCGCAAGCTGCGCGTGATCGACGCGACCTGTCCGCTGGTGACCAAGGTGCACCTTCAGGCGCAGGCGTACCGCCGCGACGGCCGCGAGGTCGTGCTCATCGGTCACCCTGGCCACCCGGAGGTCGAGGGCACGCGCGGACGCATCGACGGTCCGGTGCACGTGCTCTCCACCGTCGCCGAGGTGGAGCGCCTCGTCGTCGGCGACCCGCACAAGCTCGCCTACGTCACGCAGACCACGCTCTCCGTCGACGACACGCGCGAGGTGATCGACGCGCTCGTTCGGCGCTTCCCCGCGATCAAGGGGCCGGAGCTGAAGGACATCTGCTACGCGACGCAGAACCGTCAGAACGCGGTGAAGGAGATGTCCGACGAGATCGAGCTCCTGCTCGTCGTCGGCTCGCAGAACAGCTCAAACTCGAGCCGTCTGCGCGAGCTCGGTCTGCGCAAGGGAATCCCTTCGTACCTGATCGACGGCGCCGAGCAGATCGACGCCGGATGGTTCCGCCCGGGCATCCGCATCGGCGTGACGGCGGGCGCGAGCGCCCCGGAATCGCTGGTGCAGCAGGTGCTCGCGCGACTGCGCGAGCTCGGCGTCGGGTCCGTGCGCGAGATGGACGGCGAGCGCGAGACCGTGACCTTCAAGCTGCCCGACGAGCTGCTGTAGCGGCGCTCGCCGCTGCGGCGGAAAAATCTTCCCGCGTTTCGCTTCGGATGCGCCGGAGCGGAGGCCGAAACAGCACGTGTGAAGAACGTGCGGGGAGCTGCGCTGGCGATGACCGCCGCGGCGACGGCGATGACGTGCCTCGTGGCGCTCGTGCGTCACTTGCAGTCACGCGAGGCGCCGTCCGAAGTTGTCGAGCGTGAGAGTGCCCACGCCGCGCACGCCGAACCCGAGGCTGCGCCTTCCTTCGAGCGCGTCGCGGCGAACGCGACGAACGACGAGCGACCGGTCGCGCTCGACGGCATGGCGGAACTGCCGCAGGCACCGACAGAGAAGCTCGAGGCGCCCGAACCAGAGTGGAGGACACGCACCGTACCGGCGGGCACGCTCGAGCTCCTCGTGCTCGACGGAGACCGGCCGCTCGCCGATGCGCAAGTGATGGCAGTGGGCCGCACCGAGGGCGGGCTGAGTTCGGGCTCGATCGACGAGGGTGCGCGGCTACTGCAGGCGCTCTCTGGGTCGGACGGGCGCGTCGCGTGGAACGATCTGCGGGCCGATCAATACGACACGATCGTGCGCCACCCCGACGGCGCGGAGCTCGCGTGTACGCTCGAAGTCCCCGAGGGCTTCGGCACGGAGACGCGCGTGGTGCGTTTTGGAGACGCTTCGCTGCGCGGCGTCGTCCTCGACGAGCTCGGCCTTCCCCGTTCCGAGTCCGAAGTGCGGCTCCAGCTCGCTCCCTGCGACGATGGAGCGCCCATTGCGCTCTCCGCGCTCACGGATCGCGCCGGACAGTTTCGGTTCACGCGCCTGCCTGCGGGCTCGGCGCTCGCATTCGACGCGCACCCCGATGTCAGCTGGCTCTCTCCCGGCCGCTCGGTTCGCGTCGAGCTCCAGCACGGCACGACGCGCGAGATTCAGCTCGGCGCCGCCGCGGTCGGCAGCCTCTGGCGCGGTCGACTGCTCGGCCCCGGTGGCGCGCCCTTCCCGACCTCCCTCGCGCTCCGCTGGCGCGAGCCCCAGCAAGGCTGGAATGCGCAGGCGCGCACCGGCGTGGACGGCGAGTTCGAGCTTCACCTGCGCCCCGGATCGTGGAGCGCGTGGGTGCCGGGGCGCGAAGGCCCCATCGAGATCGCGCACGCGACCGTGGACCGAGACGTCGTCACTCAGGACCTCGCGCTTCCCTCCGGCTGCGTCACCGTGCAGCTCGTCGACGGCGAAGGTGAGCCGATCGACGGTGCGATCGTGCTCGTCGATGCGCAGGGCCACCGCACCGAGCACCCGGCGCCGGGCGGCACTGCATTCGTCGCGGCGCTCACGCCCGGGGTCTGGCAAGTCGAGGGTCTCGGCTTCAGCGAGGCGGCGACGCAGGCGCGCCTGACGGTCGCCGACCACGGCGCACCCGTCGAGCTCGTGCTGGAGCTGCGCGAGCGCTGATCACCACGCATCGGTCGCGATCAGGCGCTCGATCGCCTTCTCCTCACCTTCGCGCGGCCAGCACTCGAGGCCCACGTAGCCCTTGTAGCCGAGCTCCTGCACGGCGCGAAACACACGCGGCCAGTGGATCTCGCCCGTGCCCGGCTCGTTGCGGCCCGGCGTGTCCGCGACCTGCACGTAGGCGAGCTGATCGATGCCGTCCTTCAGGCGCCCGCACAGATCGCCCTCGGCGAGCTGCATGTGGTAGAGGTCCCAGTTGATCTTGACGTGCTTCGAGTTCACTTCGCGGCAGATGCGGACCGCCGCTTCGGATCCGTACAGGCAGTGGCCTGGGTGATCGACGCGGCCGTTCATCGGCTCGAGGATCAGGACGATGTCGTGCTCCTCAGCGATCGGCGCGAGCAGCTTCAAGCCCGTCGTCACGTGCGCGTGCATCTGCTCGGTGGTCATGCCCTTCTGATTGTTGCCCGCGACGATGGTCATCATCGGCGTGCCGATGCGCTTCGCAGCCTTGCAGGCTTCGCGCACCTCCTCCACGGCTTTCGCGTGGTTGTCCGGATTGCACAGCCCAGGCTCGAAGCCCCACGCCGTGAACTGCACGAACTTCACGCCCTTGTCCTTCGCGAGCCGCTCGAGCTTCGCGAGGTCCTTGTTGCGCCAAGGCCAGAACTCGATGGCCTCGAAGCCGTGTGCGAGCGACGTCTCGACGCGCTGCTCGAACGACTGACCACTCCACCAGATCTCGCCGTTGACTGCGAAGCGAGTCTTCATCTTGCGGACGCGTGCCGCGAGTTCACCGACGTCGACGCGCGGTGCGCGCGCGGACGGGGCTGCGCGCAGACGAGGGGCGGCCGCGAGCGCGGCGGAAGCGGCGAGCAGGGTGCGGCGATCGAAGAAGCGCATGGGGTGACTCCGACTTCAGAGGTTGGCGAGGTACTCGATCAGGTCGCGCATCTCGCGGCGCGAGAGGTGCTTGGAAACGTCCTGCGGCATGGCGGAGAGGTCAGGTCGACGGCTCTCGACGTCTCGGGTCGCAACCTCGACCAGCTCGTCCTGCGGCGTGCGCACGACGATCGTGTCACGGTCTTCGCGCACGACGATGCCGGCGACGTTGCGCCCGCTCTCCAGAAAGAGAATCGTGCCTTGGTAGCCGTCCGCGATGCGCCGATTCGGGTCGCAGATCGAAGCGAGCAAATCGGCGCGCGACAGACGCTTTCCGACTCCGACGAGGTCGGGGCCCACCTGCCCGCCCTCGCCCCACTCGATCTTGTGGCAGCGCAGGCACTCGGTCTCGGCCTTGCCGCGCAGGATCTCCTTGCCGCGTGCCTTGTCACCGCCGTGCAGCGAGTCGACGAATGTCGCGAGCGCCGCGTCAATCTCGCGCAAAGAGCGCAGTTTCGCGAGCGAATCGGCGACGGCCGCATCTTGGCGCGCTTCGGCGAGCTCCACGAGGTCGAGCGCGACCTCGCGCGGCACAAGCCCCGCCGTGTAGCGGCGCAGCTCGCTCGCGACGAGCGCATCGACGCGCGGGTCCGCGAGCTCCGCAAACAGCGAGTACGCGACGCGTCGTTCGTCGACCGAGCCGTGGAGCGCGGCCTCTTCGAGCAGCGGGAACGCCTTCGAAGGCTCGACACCCGCAATCGCGCGCAGCGCCGCGGCGCGTACCACGCTCTCGGGGTCCTTCACCAGCAAGGACAGTGCGGACTCGAGCTCCGCTGCCTTCAACTCTCTTGCGACGCGCACCGCAGCGGCGCGCACTTCGCGATCGGTCTCCTTCGCGCTAGCCAGCGCGACGACCGACGCGCCGATCGCGCGACACTCGCTCGCCTCGGCGAGCTCGAGCCAAGCGCGCACGACGCGCGGAGGCGCGGTGAGGATTCCCTGCTTGCCGAGCGACTCCGCGAGCGGCGCTAGCGCGGTCACGTCGCGCGGCTCGAGCGGCCACCACTCACCGGTCACCGCGTCGCGCCCCGGGGGCGTGCCCCACTTCGAGAGCAGGCTCAACGCCTCCCAGCGCAGGAGCTCGTCCAACTTCGCGTCTGCCGCGACGTTTGCGAGCGCCACGGCATTTTCAGGCTTCCCAAGCCGGAAGTTCGCGTTGATCACGCGCCGCACGAGCGCCGTACCCGACAAGTCCGCGCGTTCGACGAGCTTCGCGAGCGCCGGCAGCGCTTCGAGGAGCTGCTCGTCGTAGATCGCCCGCGCGGCCTCGACGACGACCCGCGCGTCCGCGTCGGCGAGGAACTGCGCGACACGCGGCTCCTTCTGCCGCCGGAGAGCGACCACCGCTGCAACGCGTACGTCGGTACTCGCGTCCTCACGCAGTCCAAGGAGTTGCTCCTGCGTAGCACAGCGCGAAAGTCCAAAGCTCGCGGCGTGGCGCAGCACGGGATCTTGTTCTCCCGCTTCGCGCGCGAGTTCGACCAACGTCGGCACGAAGCGTTGCCCAAGGACTCCGAACTTGGCTGCGGAGATCGCCGCTGCAGCGCGAACACGCGATTCCTTGTCTCGCAGCATCTCGCCGATCGATCCGAGCTGCTCCCCACCCGTATCGCCGCCATTGATGGGTGTGGAACCAAGCGCGCGGGCTACGGCGACTCGCACGTCTGTATCGGGATCAAGAGTCGATCCGAGCAAACCAAGATGCTCGTTGCCCTGCATCTGCATGGCCCAGACCAAATGCCGTCGAGCTACGGGGTCTTTTGCGACTCCGAGTAGCTGGTGCAACGCAACGGGACGCCCTACGAGTTCGAACTGTGCGAGTTGCCGCACGCGCTGGTCCGCGTGACCGAGGAGCACCACGAGCTCGTTCGTCCCGATGCGTGCCCAGTCCACGCCGAGCAAGCGCTGCGTCTCCGCCGCCTCCGCGTGCGCCGTGCTCGGCTCCAGCCGATACATGCGCCCCTTGCCGGTCTTGTTCCAGCCCTCGACCCAGTCCGAGAACCACAGCGCACCGTCGGGCCCGAAGTCGCAGTCCGTGACGAGCGTACCCCACAGGAACTTCTCGAACTTGTCCAACGCGAAGCCCGCGCCCTGCGGCTTCACCGTGAACGTGTGGATGCCCGAGTAGCTCGCGTCTCCGCGGAAGTCGCAGATGAAGAACGTGTTCGGGTGCGCTCCGCCGAGCGCGGTGCCGGGGTTGTACGCGAGCCCGCTCGGGCCGTCGCAGATGTTCGCGAGCGGCGGCACGATGTACGCGGCCTGCCCCTCGAAGTGCGGCTTCCACAGGCCCTCGTCGTTCCACGGCCCGCGCAGGTTGGGCTCGGTGATCCACTGGTAGGCCTGCCGCCAGCCGGCGTCCATGCCCTCGACCACGTGCACGAGCCGTGCCTTGTCGCCGCCGTCGGAGTTGTTGTCGACGGTCCACAGCTCGCCGTACTCGTCGAACACGAGCTCCTGCGGGTTGCGCAGGCCCGTGGCGAAGATCTCGAGGTTCGAGCCATCGAGGTCGCAGCGCAGCACCGCACCGTTGAACTCGTTTCGCAGCCGCGAGCCGTCGGGCATCGGTACGCTGAAGCCGCGGTCACCACAGGAGAAATAGAGCTTTTCGTCAGGACCGATGCGCAGCCCGTGCAGGTCGTGGCCGATCAGCGCGAAGCGCACGCCGTAGCCCGTGCTCAGGATGCGCTTCGCGTCCGCGATGTGGTCGCCATTCGCGTCGGAGAGCTCCCACAGGCTCGGCATGCTGGCCGCGTAGACCTTGCCTTTGTGCTCGAGCACACCGGCGATGATGCCATCGGCCGTCGAGTTGAAATTGTCGGCGAACACCGCGCTCGCGTCGGCCGTGCCGTCGCCGTCGGTGTCCCCCACCCACTTCACGCGCTCGCGATCCTTCGTGTACGCACTCTCGAACTTTTCGCCGAGGTGCTTCGCAAGGTACGCGACGCGGTCCTCGACCGTGCGACACGCGAGGTCGTCGTCGAGCCAGTCCATGTGGTCGCGGATGTCGTCGACGCCGCTTTTCAGGCGATACGTCTCCGCGACGTACACCTCGCCCTTGTTCGACACGTACATCGCGACCGGATTGGCGAGCTGCGGCTCCGCGGCCCAGAGCTTCACCGAGTAGCCGTCGGGCACCTTCATGCGCGCGATCGCGGCCTCGCCGTCGCCCGAAGCGGGCGCGACGTAGGGCTGGTAGGGCTGGTACGACTCCTGCGGCAGCGCGAGGAGCCACGCGGCGAGGAGCACCGCCGACATCAGGCGAGCTCGCGCTGGAGCCGCTCGAGCAGCGCCTTCGTCAGGCGAATGCCCTCGTATTCCTCGTGCACGCTGCCTTCGTACTCGACGCCGACGTAGCCCGAATAGCCCGCGGCGAGCACGAGCTGCAGCATGCGGCGATAGTCCGTGTGGACCTCGTCGCCCTTCGCGTTGAACTCGTGGCTCTTCGCGCTGACGGCCTTGGCGTAGGGCATCAACTCCTCGACGCCCTTGTAGCGATCGTACGTCTGGCCGTTGCCGAGGTTGAAGTTGCCGAAGTCCGGCAGCGTCCCGACGCGCGGATGGTGCGCGAGCTTCATCACGCCGGCCAACCAGTCGCCCTTCGACGAGCTGCCGCCGTGGTTCTCGACGATGACGTTCAGGCCCGTCGAGTCGGCGTAGCAGGCGAGCGCCACGAGCGAATCCGCCGCGCGCTTCTGCTTCTCCGCCTCGTCGCCGCCGCCGCCCGCGTTGACGCGAATCGAGTGGCAGCCCAAGTACGCTGCGCAGTCGAGCCAGCGGTGGTGGTTCTCAACGGCCTTCTTGCGCTCCGCCGCGTCCTCGTGCGCGAGCTCGCCTTCGCCGTCGATCATGATCAAGAGGCTCTTCACACCCTCGCCATCGCAGCGCTTCATCAGCTCGTCGAGGTACGCCTTGTCGCGCGCCTTGTCCTTGAAGAACGAGTTCACGTACTCGATCGCCTCGATCCCAAAGTCCGCGCGCGCGACTCGCGGGAAGTCGAGGTTCGTCATCTTGCCGCTGCCGATCGTGCGGTGCAGCGACCACTCCGCGAGCGAGATGTGGAACGGCAGGCCCTTCTTCGAGGGACCCGCGCTGCAGCCGAGTGCGGCGAGACCTGCGAACCCTGCGGACGTGGCGAGGAATTGACGACGCGATGCGCTCATGAGGGGCTCCTTGGGACGCTGCGGGACGAGGGCTCCCTAGCCTACCGAGAGGCCCGCGATTTCACCGCAACTCGACCGCGTCCTTCAGACCTTGGAGGGAGCGCTCCAAGGTCGCGCGGTGGACCTGCGTCGCGACGGGGAGCACGACGACGCCGAGGAACTTGGCCACGAGCGAGTCGCCGAGGTCGACGGACTCGCGCCAAGTCACACGGCAACCCCGCTCCGTGTCCTCGAAGCGAAACGAACCCGGCACGAGGTACTCGTGGTCGACGTCGGCGATGTGGACCTGCGAGCGGGTCTCGATCCTGCCGCCCTCGGAGTCGCTCGCGATGCACAGCGCCCCGTAGTGCAGCGCCGTGTACTCGATGCCCTCCGGACCCGCGGCTTGGATCTCGATGCGGCCCCGGCCGACCTTCTGCTCCGTGCGCTCGGCCGTCGCCTTCCAGTCGTAGCGCGCACCGCCCCCTCGCTCTGCACCAGAGAAAGTGCGCTCGACGTCCGCGTCGCGCTCACGCGCCCAAGCGGACCAGACCGGCCAGCGGCGCAGATCCTCCACCAGCGCCCGAACCTCGGCAGGCTCCGCAGCGACCTCGAGCGAGACCTCGGTCTCCCACGAGCGCGGAGCCTCGTCGAGCCAGCGGACGGCGAGCACTCCGGCCACGACCATCAACAGCGTCAAGATCAGGCACCCGCCACAGCACCCTACGATCCACTTCTTCATCGTGATCCCCGTAGAAAAGCGCGCGGAGCGCGAGGTTACGGGATCCTCCCTTCAACTGCGGGCTGCGGCGATCAGGCGCTCGGCGTAGTCGATGCCGTCTGGAGTGCGGGAGCCGTGCCACGAGAGGTACTCGCCATCGGCGATCACGAAGCGCTCGCGCGGAAGTCCTGTCGCCTTGGCGAGCTCGTCGCCGTGCTCCGGCTTGAAGGAAAAGGGCTCGGTCGAGAGGAACACGCGCTCGGGCGCGAGCGCTGCCAGCTCGTCCGTCGTGATCTCTGGGTAGCGCTCCTTGCGCGCACCGAACACGTTGCGGCCGCCCGCCTGCGCGAGCAGCGCATCGACGAACGTGTCTCGGTTCACGCTCATCCAAGGCTTGCGCCAGATGAGGTACGCCCATGTCACTTCGCGCTGGCCGCGAGCCGCGGCGCGCACCCGCGCCGAGCGTGCCTCGATGTCGCGCGCGATCTGCTCCGCCGCCGCGTCCCGTCGGAGCGCCGCACCGATGGAGCGCACCATTTCCGCCGTGCCCTGTGTGTCCTTCGGAAAGCTCGAGTGAACCGCCACACCCGCGCGAGAGAGAGCGCGTGCGTCCTCGACGCGATTCTCCTCTTCGTTCATCAACACGACGTCGGGCGCGAGCTCCGCGATGCGCTCGACGCGCGGGTTCTTCGTGCCGCCGACCTTCTCCACGGCTCCGACGCGATCCGCGGGATGAACGCACCACTCGGTGATGCCGACGAGCTCGTCTCCGGCCCCGAGGTCGAACACAAGCTCCGTGAGGCTCGGGCAGAGGGAGACGATGCGCATGGGAGTTCTCCGTTCACGCATGCTACGTGCGGCGCGCTCAGGGAGCCTGCGAGAACTCCAGCACGACGGGAGCGCGGCTGTCCTCCCAGTCGAAGCGCTCCGGCTCAAGTCGACCTCCGCTGAGCGCGACCGCTCGAACTGCGCCGAGCGGCAGTCGGATGCGCGCGCGGCCCTCGGCATCGGTCGTGACGATGCAGCGGCCGAGATCGGGCAGCTCGCTGCCGTCGTCCTCGAGGATCGAGCCCGTTTGCCACGCGATCCTCACGCCTCCGGCAGGCGTCCCCGTGCGCCGCTCGACGACGCGGATGTCGCGCTCGCAGGTCTCGATCTGCAGCGCGAGCACCCGGAGTTCGCCCGGCCGAAGGGACTCGAGCCCGCTCACGGCGACGCGCCAGCCCGCGGGAGCGACGTACTCCACCTCCAGTGGCCCACCGACCGCCAGCGTCGCTGCGCGCGCCTGACCGAGCTGCATCACGCGCCCGAGAGACTCCGACGGCGAGCCCTGCGTGTCGTAGGACCGTGCGCGCACCGAGCCGTTCGACGCCGCTGCGCCGTCCACTCGAACGTCGACCAAGATGTCGGCGGGAAACACCGCGCGCGCATCGAGCTCGAGCGCTGGGTTGACGCCTCGGTGAATCTCGACTTCACCGAGCGGCCACGAGAGCACCGTGACCGACGAACCGTCCATGTTCCCCACGGAGATTCCCAGCTGCAGCTCCACGCGCCCCGTCGGAACCGCGGTCAGCGCGAAGCGACCGTCGGAATCGAGCGCCGAGTGGCCCTGCCAGCCTCCTGCCTCTTCCGAGCGCGGTTCGACCGCCGCACCGCCGACGATCAGACGCGCGTTCTCGAACTTGCGGCCTTCGGGGGCGAGCACGCGGCCGATCACCGTGCCGTGGGCCGGAATGGCAAGCTCGATGGGACCCAGCGTCGGGAGCTTGACCGTGCGTGCGGCGACCAGCCACGGACTCCAGCGAGTCTCGACCGTCCAGATCCCCGCCTCGAGCCCTGCGAACGAAAACGCGCCGCTCGCGTCCGCCCGTGTCGACATGTCGATCGGAGGCACGCTTCCGCTGCGCTCCACGACGCGCGCATCACGCCCCAGACCATGCCCGGCCCGCTCACCGCGCGTGAGGGTGACGAGCGGCCTTTCCGGACGGAATTCCTCGGACGAAACCACCCGTCCTGCGAGTTCGCACTGCGCCCCATCGGCCCCGAGGTCCACGACCACGGCCCGCCGCTCTCGGGGTTGCAGGTCGCGGACCTCCAGCGTGCGCGCAAGCGAGCCCTCGAGCTCCAGTGCGAAGCGCCAGTCGCCGGGCGGGCAAGCGAGCTCGAGGCCCTCGCGCGGAAACTCGACGCCCTCCGACCAAACGAAACGTGAGGAGGGCGCACTCCGAAGCTCGCCCTCGAAGTGCAGCGTCCAAGGACCGAGATAGGGCTTCGAATCCTGCATCGAAACGGACAGTTGCAGGCGTGCGCTGCCCATCAGATCGATCGGGAGGATCGGGGCGCCCACTCGGAGCGAGTGGAGCTCGACGCTCTCGTAGCGTGCGTCCTCGATGCGCAGCGTGTGCTGCGCGGAGTCCAAGTGGTCGAAGTGGATGGCCGAGCGGCGGTCAAGAGGCTGGATCAGCTCATGCTTCAGTCCCGCTGCGCACTCGAGGCGGATCGACTCGCGCGCGGGGATCCACGTCACCCCCTTCGGAGGCTGAAAGCGCACGGCCAAGCGGCGTGACAGGTCCGTCCCCGAGTACACGAGATCGAGCACGCCCGCGCGCGCCTCGACGCTGTGCGGCACGAATCGGATCAGCTCGCCGCTGGGGTGCATCGCGCCGATGGTCACCGTCCGCAGCGGCACATCCTCGAGCACGCCGATGCCCGTGCGCGAGTCGCAGGTCGATCGCAAGAAGTAGCCTTCGACGCCGACGTCGGGGCGCAAGGGCGAGACGGAAGCAGCCACCGTCCAGCCGTCGGTGAGCGGCTCGCCACTCGGCGTCACGACGCGCACACTCACACTCGCGGCCTTTTCGAGCCGCACCTCCCCGACATCGAACGACGAGCCGGGCTCCAGCGAGCGGAACCACCAGCGTCCTGCCGCGTGCGCGGGTGCCCGTGCCTGAATTCGGACCGACTCACCCACCTGCGTCGAGAGAGAGATCTGAAAAGCACCCTCGGAGTCCGTCGCACAACTCGCCGACGTCCGCGGCTCGGAACCGGCATCGAGCACATGAGCCTCAACCACCAGCCCTGCAGCGGGCGTGCCATCGTGCAACAAGATGCGGCCGAAGAAGCGCTCCGTGGGCTGCGTCGGAAGCACGCGCGTCCATGGCAATGCGAGCGGAAGCGAGCGCTCCGCGTCGATAGAACTCTCGTCGAGCTTGGCCGGCGCTCGGTCGAAGCTCGCGACCATCGCGAAGTCCTCTGCCCTGGGCGCCGAGTCGCGCAGCAGGAACGGCACGGCGACCGCAAGCGTGGCGAGCACGGCAAGCGCGAGCCATGCGACACTGCTGAGCGCGACCGGAATGGCGCCACCCGTCGTCTGCGCCGCGCGCTCGAGCACGGGACGGCGCACGGCGCGCGGGCCGCTCCAATGGCACCAGATCCACACCCCGATTCCCGCGAAGCCATCGGGCATCTTCTCGCGCATCATCCGCAGCCCGCGGTGCAGTCGCGTGCGAGCGTTGCCCTGCGTCAGCCCGAGCTGCACTGCGAGTTGTGCGGGCGCGACGCCTTCGATCAAGTGTCGTCGCACGATCTCCGAGTAGTCGCGCGGGAGCCGCGCGAGCGCGGACTCGACCGCAACGCGCACTTCGCGACCCGAGAGTTCCTCGAACGGCTCGATCGACTCGCGCAAGTCGAGCCGCTTCGGATCGGGCTCCCGCTGCGCACGCGCCCGTGCACGGCGCGCCTCCATCGCGAGGATGCCGAGCAGCCAAGGCAAGAGTGGACGCCCGCGATCCCACGCCGCTGCGCGCTCGATCGCAACGAGAAAGCTCGCTTGAAGCAGGTCCTCCGCATCGGAGCGCGACGGCGCGAGATGTCGCGCGACCGAGAGCAGCTGTGGCGCCGCCGCATCGAACACGCGCGCGAGCGCTCGCAAGTCATTCGAAGCACGAAAGCGCTCGAACTCTTCCTCCAAGTGCAGGTCTGTCACACTCGCTTCCTCGGGCCTCAAGGATAGCGCCGTGCGCGCGCTACGGTTCGCCGTGGAAGCGTAGGGGCGTCCCGCCGTACGCTGCGCGCCGCATGGACGTCTCGGCCCGCCTCGATCCGCAGCAGTTCCTCCGCAGGCTCGTCGACCAGGCCCTCGCGCTGGCGCTGCTCGTGCCATTCCTGTTCCTGGTCTGGCCCGGTGCGCTGTCCCCGATCGTCGGCGACCCGTTCCCGATCCCCACCGGAACCGGCGTCGCGGCCGTCGCGGCGACGCTCGTCATCACGCTCCTGATCACGCGGCGCGCGAAGCCCGCGCTGAAGCACGCGTGGGGCTATCTCGGCTTCGCCCTGTGCGGCTGGATCGCGCTGCAGCTCTCTCCGCCGACCGATACCTTTGGCGCGAGCCGCGGTCTGCTCGCGATCGCGGTTGCCGTCACCGCGCTCGTCGGCGGCGCGAGCCTAGGCCGCGACGGAGGCATCGCCCTAGCTCGCGGACTCGTGTTGCTCTCTCTGCTGACGACGCTGACGGCCCTCTTCGACAGCGAGCATGGTTTTTCCGGCGCGCTCGGCAACACGGGCTCGACCTCCGAAGCTGCGCTGCTCGGCGCCGCCATCGGAACATGGCTCGCACTGCGCCAAGACGGCGCTTGGCGCTGGATCGGGGCACTCGCGGCCGCGGTCTATGCGTTCTACGTCGGCGCCGCACCCGTCCTCGCGGGCGCGCTGAGCTTCGCGGTGGTGCTCGTCGTGCTCGCGCTCTCGCTTCGCAAAGAACGCAAGCTCGCCCTGATGTTCGCGCTCATCTGCGGCCTCTTGTTCGCGGGCGGTCGAATCGTCCCCCACGCGCCACTCCCCGCCTCGACGCGCGCCGCACAGAACGTTCCGGGCGACACCGGCGGACTCGCGGTGCGCAAGCTGGTGTGGGGATCTCTGCCGCCGATGATCGCCGCGCACGGACTCCTCGGCGCTGGACACGGACAGTTCCAAGCCGCCTATCCGCCGTTCCGCGACGTGCGCGAGATCGAGTTGTCCACCCACGAGCGGACGCTGCCCCAAGCGGAAACCGAGGTCGAGCACGCGCACAGCGACGTGCTCCAAGGCTTCGTCGACGCGGGCTGGCTCGGAGGACTCCTGTGGCTCGCGTTCCTCGGTAGCGTCGGTCTCGCCGCATGGCGTGCGCTTCGCACCGACGAAGTCGGAGTGAGAGCACCGCTCGGCGCCGCGGCGCTGGGGATCCTCACCAATGCATGCCTGCGCGAGCCGCTGCTGTGGAACCCCGCATCGTCTTCGGCGGCCTTCGCGCTCTTCGGTGTGCTCTTGGCCGTCGAGCCACCGGCAGCGCCGGGCTTCGATACGTGGAAGCGCCGCAGTCTCGTCGTGCTCGCGATCGCGTTGGTCGCCACGAACCTCGCGCGCGCTTGGTCGATCGCGTGGCACGGCCGTGCGATCGCGCAGTACGTGGCGACTGCGAACCCGGCCTTCTCGCAGCTCGCGCTCGAGGTGTGCGAAGACTCTCCGGTCGCGCGCGCCACCTTCGCGCGAGCGGTCGAGGCGAAGTCGCCGCCGGAAGAGGCCGAAGCGAGCGCCGTGGCATGGGAAGCGGTGCTCCAATTGCGCCCCCACAACATCGAAGCGCTCATCCAGCTCGCGACCGCGCTCGCGCGGACGGACCGCGGCGTGCGCGCCATCGAGACGCTCGAACACGCGCGCACGCTCGACCCCGGCAATAAGACGGTCCAACTCAACCTCGCGCGCATGCAGGCCCTCTTCGGGGACGTGTCGCAGGTCGATGCGCTGCTCGCCGCGAGCGGCGCGGACTCTCGTGCCGCCTATCGCGCTTACGCGACCTCCGCGCTGCGCGAGCTGCGCGTCGAGCGCGGTTTCGAGCTGCTCGCGCGCGTCGATTCGCGCTACGCGAAGCTCGGCGCGGAGCTCGCCTACGCGCTCGGCCGCGAAGCGGACAGCCCGCTCGACGAGGAAGGTCGCGTCGCGCTCGAGGGCGCGGCACACGCGCTCTGGGCGCGCGACCACGGAGCCAACGGCCGCTTCGATGACGCGCTGCGCAGCTACCGTCAGGCCAAGCGCTGCCTCGCGCCCCGCGACGGCCGCGTCCCGCCGCTCGCACTGTCTCTGGAGTTTGCGGGAGCCTGCGCCGCCGCCGGCAAGATCGACGAAGCCCGCGCAGAGCTCGGCGAGCGCGAGCTGAGCGCCGCGCAGCTCGCACGACTGCCGGAGTGGATCGGTCAGGCGCTGTTCGAGAACGGGCTCTTGGCGCAATGATCCGCTACGAGGGCACGCTCTATCGCCCGCCTTCGGAGGCGGACAGCCTGATCCTCCAAGCGACGATCGGCTGCTCGTACAACGAGTGCACGTTCTGCGCGATGTACCGCGAGAAGCGCTTCCGTGTGCGCAAGCTCGAGGACCTCGAACGCGAGATCGACTGGGCGCGTGCCCACCTCGGCCCCGTGCACAAGGTGTTCCTCGCGGACGGCGACGCGCTGATGGCGAAGAGCGCGTTCCTCGGCGCGCTGCTCGAACGCCTCAAGGCAGCCTTCCCCGACCTGCGTCGCGTGAGTTGCTACGCGAGCCCGCAGGCACTGGCGGTGCGCTCCGTCGAAGAGATGACCTCGCTGCGGGAACGCGGCCTGTCGCTCTACTACCTCGGCGTGGAGAGCGGGGACGACGACGTGCTGCTGCGGCTCAAGAAGGGCGTCGACGCGGCGGAGATGATCCGCGTCGCGCGCAAAGCCCACGAAGCGGGCGTCAAGCTCTCGACCATGATCCTGCTCGGCGCCGGCGGTCGCGCGGGGAGCCTCGCGCACGCGCGGGAGAGCGCGCGCGTGATCAACGCGATCGACCCGCGCTTCGTCAGTACGCTGGTGATGACGCCCGTCGAAGGCACGCCGCTCTTCGAAGAGGCACAGCGCGGCGAGGTCGACGAGCTGTCACCGCTCGAGCTCGCGCGCGAGCTGAGGGAGTTCGTCGGTGGGCTCGAGCTCTCCGGCGCCGTGTTTCGCTCGAACCACGCGAGCAACTACCTCGCGGTCAACGGCACGCTCCCGCGACACAAGCACGAGCTACTGGCGGCCCTCGATGGCGTCCTCGCGCATCCGGAGCAGGCCCCGTTCCGACCCGAGTGGTATCGAGGACTCTGATTCGCCCGCGCAAGCGGGGCGTCGGGGGCGAAAGTGCGCAGAATCCCGCTCACAGGCTCGCGCGCGCCCCGTAACTCGGGCGCCCGAGGCCGCTACCCTCTTGCGAGCCACGCGCCACGCAAGCCCCGAGGATCGACCGTGCCCCAGCCCGCCAGCCAGCCCACCTCCCGTCCCGACGTGACCACGCCGACGTTGTCCCACGACCTCTTGATCGTCGAGGACGAGGTCGACCTCGCGCTCGGCTTCCGCGATGCGCTCGCGCACGCCGGCTTCCGTGCCGACGTCGTGCACGACGGTCGCAAGGCGGTCGAGCTCCTGAAGCAGAAGCCCTACGACCTCGTGCTGCTCGATCTGATGCTGCCGGGGATGAACGGCATCGACGTGCTCAAGGAACTGCGGAAGTTCCGCAGCGACACCTGCGTGCTGATCCTGACCGCACTCGGCGGCGGCGAGGACGCCGTGATCCGCGCGATCGAGGCCGGCGCTGACGACTACCTGTCGAAGCCCTGCTCGCCGCGCGAGCTCGTCGCACGCGTCGAGGCCCGCTTCCGTCGCCGCGCGCTCGACTCGGCTCCTCCGCCGCGGCTCGAGCTGCCGGGCGGGGTCTCGGTCGATCTCGCGCGCCTCGAGGTGCACCGCGATGGCAAGACCTTGGCGCTCACGCCGCGCGAGGGCGACATCATCGAGTACCTGATTCGCCACCGCACACGCGTCGTGACGCGCGACGATCTCCTGCTCGACGTCTGGCACTACAAGAGCGCCAATGTCGAGACGCGCACCGTCGACATCCACATCGTTGGCCTGCGGCGCAAGATCGAGGTCAAGCCCGACGAGCCCGCGGTCGTGCAGACGGTGCGCGGCAAGGGCTACCGCTGGTACAGTTGAGCGCGCGGCGCGCGGCATGCGCCTCTAGGAAGCGCATCGAGGAGTGAAGCCCCAACTCGGCCTGCGGACCCACGGCGCGGCGCTGGCGCTGTACGCCGTGCTGCTCGTGCTGCCGACGGCGGTGCTCGGTTTCCTGCAGTGGCACCACATCTGGAACGAGCACCTGCGCGAGCTCGGCGAAGTGCCGCGCGACGCGGAGGACGCCGGGTTGCGCCTGCGTCGGGCCTTGCAAGAGGAGCTCGATCGCCTCGTCGCGCAGGAGAGCGCGCGGCCCTTCGAGCACTACGCGCGCTACTACAGCCCCGACACGCCCGACGGCGAGTTCGCCTTGCTCGACTCCCCGCTTGTACGCATCGAGCGACCGGCGGGCGTGCTCGGCTGGTACAAGCTCGACCTCTCCGATCCCGAAGAGGTTCAGTCCGAGGTCTACGCAGGTGCGAATGCTTCAGCCGCGGCACGCGCGGCGCTCGAGGTCGCGACGACGAGCCTCGCGAGCCGCCACTTCGACAACCTCTGGCTGCGCACCTCGATGCCGCTCGGCACGAGCTCGGAGGAGCTCGCGCTCTCGGTCCGCGCACTCGCTGCGAGCGCTGCCGGTGCGGACGACGCCGATTGTCTCGGCGCGGAGCAGATGTCGATCTTCGACCCCGTGCACTCGGTGGTCGGGGACTTCTCGCTGCTCGCCTACCGCGAGGATGACGGCGTCGCGCGCCTCGTCGCCCACCGGACGGTGCTGATCGAGCCGCTCCCCGAGCTCGTCGGACGCGGAGAGTGCTTGCAGCGTCTCGCGACCGGTCGCCGCATCGTGCAGGGCTTCTTCATCGACCCGCAGTGGTGGCTCACGGACCTGCCCGGCTCCCTCGCGGTCCGCGTACTCACCAAGCGCGAGCGCCTCGTCACGGCCGCCGCCGAGGCGGGAAATGCCGCCTACCGCGCGCAAGTCCTCCCGATCGCCGACACGGGCTTCGAGTCCGAGAACGACGCGGACGCGGCTCTCGGAGAGCTGGGCGTGTCGATCGACACCGCCGACATCGAGGCCCGCTACCGCGAGCGCTCGATGCGCTTCTTCGGAGTCGCGTTGATGCTCGCGCTGTCGCTCGGCACCGGCTTCGTGCTCTTGCTTCACAGCGTGCGCAAGGACATCGAGCAGGCGCGGCGCACGGAGAACTTCGTCGCTGCGGTGACCCACGAGCTGCGCACGCCGCTCTCGACGATCCGTCTGCACGCCGAGATGCTCCAAGACGGCTGGGTGAAGGACGGGGCGCAGCGCGATGAGTACTACGCCCGCATCGTGCGCGAGACGGGACGGCTCTCGACGCTCGTCGAGCGCGTGCTCGAGAAAGCGCGGCTCAGCTCGGGTCCGAGCCGCGCGCAGCCCGGCGACCTCTGCGCGGAGCTTGCCCGCCATGTCGAGAAGCTCCACGGCTGGCGCACGACGGTCGATCAGGATCTCGCGTTCGAGCTGCCCGAGGGGCTGCCGCACGTGATGCTCTCCGGCGAGGCGGTGAGCTCCGTCCTCGTCAACCTCGTCGAGAACGCGCGGAAGTACGCGCCCGTCGACACCTCGAAGCCGGGCTGGGAGCCGATCCTCGTGCGCGTGCGCGCCGAGCGCGAGGGACTCGCACTCGAGGTCTGCGACCGCGGGCCGGGCGTGCCCGAGGCCGAGCGCGCGCGCATCTTCGATGCGTTTTACCGCACGGGCGACGAGGCGACGCGCAGCGTGCGCGGCACAGGACTCGGCTTGCACTTGGTCGCGTTGCAGGCGGCGAGCGTCAAGGGCCATGCGAGCGTCCACGCGCGCGACGGCGGCGGCGCGCTCTTTCGCGTGCTGTTCCCCTACGCGAGCGCTCCCCACGCCTAGCGAGATCGCGCGCATCCGAGCGCGAGAAGACGTCGCCGTGGCAGCCTGCGCTCGAGAAACAGCGAGGGCCGCCGGCGCCTTGCAGCGCGAGCGGCCCTCGTCCGATCGAAGCTGAAGCGAGGCTCTAGGAGCTCGCCGGCTTGTTCGCCGCGTCCTTCTCCGCGGCCTCGCGCGAAGGGAAGCTGAAGCCGTAGCGGGCCTTGAGCGCCGCGGTGCCGAACAGTTCGTCCATCACCTCGCTCGAACGCTCCGAGGCGGCCGAGTCGCGCAGCGACTGGTACTCGCGGGGCTGGAGCTTGACTTCCGGCGGATCGCGTTGGCCGAGCTTGCGCGCGACGTAGATGCGATCGCGCGTCAGGTTCGCGAAGGGCGAGGCAACCTCGCCGTCGGTCAGACGCAGCACCGGTCGACCGGTGAAAGCGAGCGCGCTCGTGAAGCGGCCGAGCTCGGACTGGGCGTCGGTCACGTTGCCGGTGAGCTTGGACTCGTCGATCCAGCCCGCAGAGACCACGCTCGCGGTCTGGGCCGTGGCGACCTCCTTGAAGCCAGCCTCGTCGAGCTTGACCGGAGCGAGCGGCTCCGTGACCTGCGCCTTGGTCTTGCAAGCCTCGTAGAGCGCGAGCGCGCGGCCGTTGGCGATCTCGTAGGCCTGATCCGCCTGCCACTCTTCGAGCGCGCGACCGGCGACTTCCTCGAACACCGGCGCGCCGGCCTCGACGATCGAGCCCGCGCGGCCGAACACGATGTTGGCGGCGCCGACGTAGAGCGGGATGAACTTGTCGCCGCGGGCGGCACGCAAGACCGAGCCCGCGAACGTGGCATCGCCGACGCCCGGGTAGCTGCTCCAGTCGCCGACGGTGCGCGCCGTGTCGTCGCGGATGTAGGAGAGGCCGAGCTCGGCCGACTCCAGCGCGAGCGCATCGGCGGCGAGACCGGTGCGGAGGCGCTTCTGCAAGTCGAGCGAGTAATCGACGAGCGCCGCGTGGATGCGGGACTC
>CAIYPP010000018.1 GCA_903928115.1 uncultured Planctomycetota bacterium | reverse complement strand
CGGCGCTCGATGGCGCCGCGCTCGAGTCCTTTGCGCGCGGCGACTCCATGGCGCTGGGGGCGCGCACGATCGCCGCGACGGGTACACCCGAGCGCCAAGCGCGCCGCCTGCGGCGCAGCGACCTGCGCTTCTACATGGCGCAGCTCTTCGATCTCGATCGATCGCAGGCGCGCACGTTCACACGCGCGCTCACGGAGCGGCCGAACGTGTCGATGGTCGAGCTTGCGGCCGAGCTCCGCGGCATGCAGGGGGCTTCGGAGTTGCTCGCGCGCCTCGCTCAGGCACAGCTCGAGTGCTCCGAGGACCTCACGCGCCTCGCGCTGCAGCTCGACGCCGATGCGCTCGCGCTCGGCGAAGTGATTCCGCCCGGACATCCCGTCGAGCGCCTCATCGAGCGCCTCGAGGACTGGCGGGCCCACGTCGAAGACGACACGGCGAGCGATCTGTTCGAGGAGTCCTTCGAGTTTCGACCGGGGCGCATCGAGGCGGCGACGTTGCATGGCGCGGTCGACTTGCGCTGGATCGAGGCCCTGCTCGGCTGGGACGAAGAGCGCAGCTTGCAGTGGCTCCTTCGCGCACGCGAGACGGAGCGCGAGGCGCTGCTCACGCAGGCGCCCGAGCGACTGATCGCGGAGCTGCAGGTCGGAGCGGGAGAGCGCGATGCCGCGGAGCTCGTGCTGGAGCGCGTGGCGCTCGCATTTTCCGCGGATCCGGAGCGGACGCTCTTGGAAGGCTGGCGCGCCTGCGCCGATGTGTGCGTGCTCGATCGGCTCGACGAGCTGTTCGACGTCGAGCTTGCGAGCGCGCGCGAAGCGCTCTTTCCTTGGCAAGATGCCGAACGGCTCGGCGCCGCAGAGCCGCAGACGGCTTCGTGGGAGACGCTCGCGAAGGTCGAGCTCGGCGTGGATGCGGACCCGAGCGAAGTCGCGCAGCTCGCATCGGCGTGGTCCGCTGCGCTCGGTGAGCGCGTCGACGCACCGTTCGTTCGCGAGCGCGTGCGTGCATTGTTCAGTCGCTGGGACCACGACCTTCAGCTCGCGCTCGAGGGCGAGCTTGGAGCGCGCGTCGCACTCGCTCGCGCAGCGGGACACGCGAAGCTCGCCGCAGCGGAAGGACGTCTCGATCGCGCCGCGGAGCGCGCGCGCTACGTGCTGAAGGATCGCGGCAGTCGTCCGTTGCCGGTCGTGCGGCAGCCGAGCTACGCCACCGTGCACCTCGTGTCTCGACACGGCGATCGCTACGCGGGTCTGTCGGTGGTCGAGTCGACCGAGCGTGTCTCGCTGCTCGATCCACGCGGCCAGCCGCTCGCGCGCGCGCTCGTCGGCAGCGTCGGCGGACGCGAGCTGCGCGAGGACCTCGCGGAGGGCGAGCTGCGAAGGCATTTCATGGAGCTGCGCGCGCGCAGTGAGCGCAGCGAGGAGGAATCCCGCGAGCTGCGCTATCTCGCCCGGCGCATCGTGCGCGGCGACGAGCAGCGCGGCCGCACCGGACTCGAGGCGTACTTCGACCAAGAACTCGCGGGCAAGAACGGTTATCGCGAAGTGCGCGGACTCCAAAATCGCTTGGAGGGTGTGTACCAGCTCGACCTGCCGCCGGAGGACGGACTCGACCTCGAGCTCTCGCTCGACATCGACCTGCAGCGCGCGGCGCTCGAGTGTCTCGCGCGTCCGGAAGGCCCGCCCGACCCGAGTGCGCGCGACGCGGCGTGGCTCGCAAGTCCGACGGGCGCGATCGTCCTGCTCGATGTGCGCGGGGACGTGCTCGTCGCCGCCTCGTATCCCGACTACTGCCGCGACCCGAGCGAAACGCCGTCGCACAAGGACCTGCCGCTGGAGCGTACGTGGCGCAAAGCGCCGTTCCAGCCGCCGGGATCGTCGTTCAAGCCCTTTGTCGCCGCGTGGGGGCTCGCCTACAAGGGGCTCGATCCTCTTGTCGCTTGTGCGTGCGCGCCGCTTCCGAGCGGGCGTGGCGCAGGCTACGTCGACGTGCGGTGCGCATCGTCCTTGGGGCATGGAAACGTTGGGCTGCGCTCGGCGATCGCGCAGTCGTGCAACTCCTACTTCGCGCGCCTTGGAGAGCGCTTCGACGCAGCGGACTGGCGCGCGCTCGCCGAGGAGTTTGGCTTCGGGCAGCCGACGGGCGTTCGCTCGCTCGGGCGCCGCTCGGGCTGGGTCGAGCACACGGTCCCGCATCTCTTCCGCGGCGACATCGGCGCACGCGAGTCGCGCCTCGCCGGCAATGGTCTCTCCGTGGTTGAAGCGACGCCCATGCAGGTCGCTCGCGCGGTGGCCGGACTCGCGACAGGTCGACTGCCGGAGCTGCGCATCGCGCGCCGCATCGGTGGCGTCGAGCAAGAGCAGCGCTCGCGTCCCCTCGCGCTGCCCGAGAGCGCGCTGGAGTTCGTACGCGATTCCATGGACGCGGTCGCGAACGAGCCGCACGGCTCGGCGTATGCGGCGCTCCACGCGGGCGAGCTCGGCCTGCGCATGGCGGCCAAGACGGGCAGCGGCGACATCGACAGCCGCAAGGTGCTCGCAGCGGACGGGCGCGAGCGCGTGCGCAAGCACACGTGGCTCGTCGGCTGGCTGCCGAGCCATGCGCCGCGGCACGTGGTGGTCGTCTACTGCGAGGACACGCTGCAGACTGCGAGCAACAGTGCGATCTGGCTCGCGCGGCAGTTCCTGCGCCGCCCGGAAGTCCACGCGGTGCTCGTCGGAGAGGGAGCGCGCTGATGGCAGGCCCCACGCCGATTGGTCGCAATCCGGACTCGCGTGCGTTCTCGTGGCGGCACGTGCAGTGGCTCCACGTCGACTGGCACGTCTTGGCGCTCGGACTGAGCCTGCTCGCACTCGGGCTCGTGTTCGTCGCGACCATGGAGAGCGCGGACCGCGAGCTCGGCCGCGACGATGTCGACTTCGCGGGCCAGCTGCAGAAGGTCGCTCTCACGCTGCCCGTGCTCGCGCTGGCGCTTCTTGTGCGGCCGAACTGGCTGCGTCGCCATGCATGGTGGGTCTACGGCGTGGGCATCGCGTTCCTCGTGCTCGTTCCGATCGTGGGGGAGTCGCGCAACAACGCGAAGCGCTGGATTCCGCTGCCGGGTGGCTTCGACCTGCAGCCTTCGGAGCTCGCGAAGCTGGCCTTGATCGTGGCGCTGGCGCGCGTGCTCTACACCTGTCGACTCACGCGTTGGAAGGACTGGGGACGCCCGGCGGCGGTGGTAGCGCTGCCGATGGCTCTCGTCGCGCTGCAGCCAGACTTGGGCACGGCGCTCACGCTCGTTCCGATCTCGATCGGCATGTTCTACGCGGCCGGAGCGCCAGGTCGGCGCATCGTCGGTCTCGCGCTCGG
>CAIYPP010000017.1 GCA_903928115.1 uncultured Planctomycetota bacterium | reverse complement strand
GCCGGCAGCGTGCGCCTGATCGACAACCTGCGCCTCTGAGTCGGGGAGCGCGGGCTCGCTGCTGCGAAAGGAGCGCCGCTCGGTTCCCGCGACGGGACCGTCGTCGGGTCGGGAGGGCTGGGTTCGTGCTGGATTGCGCTGCCGCGCGACACGGGGCGGCAGCGGTCGAACTCGCCGATGGGGGCCGCGTGCAGTCTTGGTCCCGTCGATGAGGACGTCCATCGTCGAAGCCCGGCGTCGGCTCTGGCTTGCGGCGAGAGCGGGCGTAGGCTCTTGAGCCTCGATGGCTGTTCCGATTCCTCTTGTGCGCGTGCTCGCGCCGGCGAAGGTCAATCCGTTCCTCGAGATCCTCGGGAAGCGTGCGGACGGGTTTCACGAGCTCGACACGACGCTGCTCGCTCTGGAACTCGCGGACGTCGTCGCGGCGCGCGCGACGCGCTCGGGCACGATCGAGCTTCGCTGCGACGGTCCGTTCGCGAGCGCGGACATTCCGCTCGATGCGCGCAACTTGGCGTGGGCCGGTGCTGCGGCGGTTCTCGACCTCGCTCACGAGCGCGGCGATCGCGCGGCGGGCCTCGAGCTGTGCGTCACCAAGAACGTGCCGAGTCAGGCCGGGCTCGGCGGAGGCAGCGCCGACGCGGCGGCGGCGCTGCACGCCGCGGAGCACGCGCTCGGCGTCTCGCTCGATGACGACGCCGCGCACGCCGCGCTCGCGAAGCTCGGCTCCGACTGTGTCTTCTTCCGCGAGGCCCGTTCGAGCGGACACGCACGCGCGACGGGCCGCGGCGAGCGCATCGCGCCGTTGCCCGCACCGACGAGCGAGCTCTCGATCCTCGTTGCGACTCCGGCGTTCGGCGCGCCGACCGCGGCGGTCTACCGCGCACTCACTGCGCCGCTGCGCGGCGGCGAGCCCGCACGCGAGCCCGCGCCCGAGCTGCTCTCGCTCGCGGCGCGTTCCCTGCCGCGTCCGTTCAACCGCCTCGAATCCGCCGCGCTCGCTGCCATCCCCGAGCTGCGCCCATGGCGCGAGCTCCTCGACCGTGTCGCGCCCGAGCGCTTCACGCTCTCCGGCTCCGGCTCGAGCTTCTTCGCCTTCGAGCCCGACCCCGACCGCGCCGCCGTGCTCCTCACCACCCTGCGCGCCGCCCTTGCCACCGCGAACCTCCCCGCCCGCGGCCTGTGGCTCACCCGCCCCGCCCGCCACGGCGCCGTGCGCGTTTTGTAGTCCGGGCCCCGCCTCCCGGGCACGGGACGGAGGGGGGCGGGGGATTTCCTGAAAAAAAAGGGAACCGTGGGGAAGGGGATCTGCGGATGGGACCTCCCCATGAACATCACCGAGATACGCATCAAGTTGGTTCACGACACGCGGGACAAGCTGCGTGGGTTTGCGAGCATCACGCTGGAGGACGCGCTAGTGATCCGCGACCTCAAGATCATCGAGGGCGGCAAGGGGCTGTTCGTGGCGATGCCGAGCCGCAAGCTGCACGATCGCTGCCCGGGGTGCTCGGGCAAGAACCCGCTGCGCGCGCGCTTTTGCAACGACTGCGGGCGCAAGCTGCGCGACGCGCGCGGGGATGCGGACGATCGCGGTCGGGTGCGGCTGTACGCGGACATCGCGCATCCGCTCCATCAGGAGGGGCGCGATCTCGTCCAGCGCTCCGTGGTCGAGGCCTACTGGCGCGAGGTGGAGGCTTCGAAGCAGGAGGGCTATGTCGCGCCGCGCTTCGACGACCTCGACTACCACTTCAAGGACGTCGCGCCGAGCGACCCGCAGCGGGTCGAATACGCCGACTGAGCGAGACGAGCCGCGGTTTGTGCCGCGCGCTCGCGTTTCTCGCGGCGGCGGCGAGGCTGCGTCGGGGCCG
>CAIYPP010000016.1 GCA_903928115.1 uncultured Planctomycetota bacterium | reverse complement strand
GAGATGGCGAGCCACGGAGCGCGGCTCATCCAGTCGTAGAGGACGTCGTTGAAGGTCTCCTCGCGCTCCCATGCCTTGGGGAGCGAGGATTCGATGTGGATGTTCGAGTAGTCGTTGGGTTGCTGGGTCATCGACCGGCTCCAGGGGGCCTGCGGAGGGCCATCGGGGCGGGCCGGGGCGTTCGGCAGGGGTGCCGAGACGTCCGCGCGGTCGACCGAGGGACCACCGGGGAGGCGTTGGATGTTCCGGAGCGACCCGAGGGCCGTTCCGTGTGGGCTACCAACGCCGCAGGCTTGGTGGGGTTCACACTATAGCGACAGAGCGCCTTGGCTACCGCCCCCGAACCCGCTTGGAGGCGCCGCTCGGCAGGTCCGAGCCGCGGGCGGCCGGCGCCGAAGCCGGGGGAACGAGGGGGGGAGGCGGGGCTCGGCCCCAAAGGTCTATCCGCTACGGCTTCTGGGCGGCCTCGCCTGCCGAGACGGCAGCGGCAGGGCCCTCGGGCTTGGCGCCCTTCGAGCGCGGGGCGCGGGCCTCGGGCGGCCAGATGTAGGCGGCTCGATAGAGGTCGTTCACCCCGAGGTCGCGTCGCAGCTCGCCCAGAGCCTTGAGGTCGCGCTCGCGCAGCAGCTTCTGCACCTCGCGGTCGGTGAACTCGGCCCCCTCGCGGCGCTCGAGCTCGGCCACGCGCATCAGGACGAACCCGACGAGCTCGCCCTCGACCCGCAGGCCCTGCGGCTCGCTGATCGCGCCGACCGAGGCGCCGTCGATGAACTCGGCGAAGTCCGGGAAGGCCTCGCGGACGCGGGAGAGCTCGCCCTTGGGCAGGAGGCCTTTCTGGCGGCGGCTCTCACCGTCGCCGGAGTACTTGCCCGCGAGCTCGCCGAAGTCCTCGCCCCCCAAGGCCCGCTCGCGCAGGGCCCGCGCGAGCTCGAGCGCCTTCTGGGCCGACCCCGCGCCGGCGGCGGTCACCAAGATCGCCTGCAGCTGGATGGTCGACGGGAAGAGCTGCTCGACCGGCTGGCGGCGGTACTGGAACAGCATGCGGCCGGGCCGCACGAAGCGGTCGACGTAGGGCCGACCCGAGACGCCCGGATCGCGGCCGTCGACCGAGCGCAGCCAGAACTCGCGGTAGTAGAAGTCGCGGCGCTGCTCGCGCAGGGTCTCGGTGTCGAGGTCGGCGGCCTTCAGGTCGGCGCCGAAGTTCGAGGCGCTGCCAGAGTCCTCGATGAAGTTGCGCAGGTCGTCGTCGACGAGCGACTCCACCCGCGCCGAGTCGAAGCCGAGGTCTCGACCGGCCTGCGTCATCAGCTTGCTGCGCACGAACTCCGCGTGGCTCTCTTGGACGACCTTGCGGCGCTCGTCCTCGTTGGTGACCGACTGACCGCGCCGTCGCAGCTCGCGGTAGAAATCGCCGAGCGTGATGACCTCTTCGTTCACGATCAGGTAGACGCCGTTCAGCACCTCGGGAGCGGTGGCGGGCCCCGGGGCCGGCGCTACGGAGGGCGCGGGGTCGAGCGTCGAGCCTTCGCCGGCGCGGGGGGGCACGGGCGGACCGGACTGAACCAGAGCGAGGAGGAGCGGGAGGATCACGGGCGCTGGGACGGGATTGTCGAGCGCTGTGGGGTCCCCTGCAAGAGCTCCTCCAGCCACGCGAGCGCCTTCTCCGGCGTGCGGCGCGAGGTGGGGATCACCAAGTGCGCGAGGCCGGTGCGGATCGCGCGCAGGTCGACCTTGCGGCCCGCGAGCGCGTGCTCGAGCGCGACGCGGTCCTTGAATTCGAGCAGGTACACCTCGCTGCGGTACGACACGCGCGTGAGCCCGAGCTCGCTGGCGCGCGCGCGCAGCCGAAAACTCTGCAGGAGGGCCTGAGCTTCGGCGGGCAGGCGCCCGAAGCGATCGCGCAGCACGCCCTCGAGTTCGGTCGCCGCTTCCGCCGAGTGAATCGTGTCGAGCTGGCGCAGGATCTCGAGGCGTGTCGACTGCTCCTTGATCCACGTGTCGGGCAGGAAGGCGCGCAGGCCGAGCTCGAGCTCGACGCCCGCCGAGAGCTCCGCCTCGCTCGTGACCGTGTCGCGCCCGCCGCCTTGGCGCACGCGCTCGACGGTCTCCTTCAACAGGCGGCAATACAGGTCGTAGCCGACCGAGGCGATGTGTCCCGACTGCTGCGGACCGAGGATGTTGCCCGCGCCGCGCAGCTCGAGGTCCTTCATCGAGATCGCGAAGCCCGAGCCGAGCGTCGCCATCTCCTCGAGCGCTTTCAGTCGTTCGCGCGCGATCTCCTTCATCGGCTTGAGCGGATCGACGAGCAAGTAGCAGTGCGCCTTGTGTGAGCCGCGTCCGACGCGCCCGCGAAGCTGGTGCAGCTCCGAAAGACCGTAGTGATCGGCCTCGTCGATCAGAATGGTGCCCGCAGCGGGGATGTCGAGGCCGTTCTCAACGATCGTCGTCGCGACGAGCACGTCGACGTCGCCGCGCGAGAAAGAGTCCATGACCTCTTCGAGCTGCTTCGCAGGCATCTGACCGTGCCCGATGGCGAAGGAACACTCCGGTACGAGGTCCTGAAGCGCGCGCGCCTCCTGCAGGATCGTGCTGACGCGGTTGTGCAGGAAGAACACCTGTCCGTCGCGGTTTTTTTCGCGCAGCAGCGCCTCGCGAACGAACTCGCGATCGCTGCGGTCGACGATGCGCGTCTCGACGTCTTGGCGACCCGGCGGGGGAGACGAGAGCGCGGAGATGTCGCGCACGCCGGCGAGCGACATGTGCAGCGTGCGCGGAATCGGCGTCGCGGAGAGCGCGAGCACGTCGACCATCGCGCGCATCGACTTGAAGTGCTCCTTGTGCGTGACGCCGAAGCGCTGCTCTTCGTCGATGATCACGAGGCCTAGGTTCTTGAACGTGACGTCCTTCGAGAGGATGCGGTGCGTGCCGACGACGATGTCGATTTCGCCGCTCGCCACTCCCTTCAGCACCTTCTTCTCGTCGGCGCCGGTGACCGTGCGCGAGAGAACGCCAATTTCGACGGGGAAATCGGCGAGCCGCTCGCGGAACGAGAGGAAGTGCTGGTGCGCGAGCACGGTCGTCGGAACGAGGATCGCGACTTGTCCGCCCGCCGCCGCGACGCGGAACGCGGCTCGCACCGCGATTTCCGTCTTGCCGAAGCCGACGTCGCCACACAAGAGGCGGTCCATCGGACGCAGCCCTTCGATGTCTTCCGCGATGTCGCCGTCGGCGTGAGCTTGGTCGGGCGTGTCGACGTACGGGAACGCACCGATCATGTCCTTCAGGAGCGCGGGGTCGGCACGCCACGGCGTGCGCTGCTTCAGCTCGCGCTTGGCCTGCACCTCGAGCAGATCGCTCGCCAAGTCGAACAGCGCGCGCTCGACCTTCTCGCGCCGCTTGCGGAACGACTGGCTGCCGATCTTGTCGAGCACCGGCGACGCGCCCGCGCCGATGTAGCGCTGCACGAGGTCGATGCGCGTCGCGGGGACGTACAGGCTGACTTCGTCGGCGAAGAGCAAGTGCAGGTGCTCTTCCTCGCCGCCGCCGCGCGCCATGCGCACGAGTCCCTTGTACAGCGCGAGCCCGTGCACGGCGTGCACGACGTAGTCGCCGACCTTGAGGTCGAAGAACGACTGCAGCGCGCGCGTGCGGTGCGCGACCTTCGCCGGAGCGACACGGCGCGCGCCCGCGATGCCGACGAGCTCGTGGTGATCGACGACGATCACGCCGAGCGCGGGGAAGCGGAATCCCTTGGCGACGGAGCCGACGCGAACCTCGACGTTCTCCACTCCGCCGGCTTCGGACAGCACCGTGCGGAAGCGATGCTCCTCGGCCTCGGTGCGACACAGGACGATCGCGCGCGTTCCGTCGCTCGTTGCTTCGCGCAGGAGCTCGGGAGCTTGGCGGATGCCGCCGGAGAGCGCCTGCACCGAGCGCGTGTCGAAGTGCACATCCTTCGCGGGCAGGCTCTGCAGGCGCAGCCGTCGGCGCGCGTCGCGCGCTTGCCACAGGATCCCGAGCTCGCGCTGGTGCGAGGCCGATTGAATCGAGAGTCCGTGCGCGCGATCCTCGATTCGCAGCGGCTCGACTTCGGCGAAGACGGCCTGAGGCGGCAGGAGCAAGGCCGGAGACACTCCGCTGGAGTCCTCGACGCCGCCCGCATCGCGCGCGAGGCAGACCGCGATCTTGTCGAGCTTCTCGACGCTCTTCTGCTCGGCGGGGTCGAACGTGCGCAGGCTCTCGATGGCATCGTCGAAGAGCTCGATTCGCAGCGGCCATTCGCTGGCGAAGGGGAAGACGTCGAGGATGTCGCCGCGCAGCGACACTTCTCCCGCGCGCTCGACGAGGGGCTGGCGCTCGTAGCCCGCGTCGACGAGCTGCTTCAAGAGTTGCTCGGTGACGAGCTTCTGACCGACTGCGAGCTGCAGCGTCGCCGCTACGAGATCGCCGGGCTTGGGCAGAGGCTGAAGCAGCGCCAGCAGAGACGCGACGATCACGCGCGGGCGTTGCTCGGCAGGTCCGCTGAGACGTTGCGCGAGCTCGATGCGCTGGCGAATCGCCGCCAGATCTCCGCCGTCGAGCTTGCCCTTGCCGCCTTCGCGCGCCGGAAAGAGGAGCGCCTGCGCACCGAAGAACTCGAGATCATCGCGCAGCCCCTCGGCTTCCGCCTCGCTGGCCGCGACCACGATCCACGGTGACTTCGAGCGCCGTACGAGCGTGGCGAGAACCAGCGCCTGTGCCGAGCCCCACAGCCCGCCCGCCGCGATTTCCGCTCGCTCTCTCAGCAAGCGCTCGAGCTGCTCGACTTGCGGCAGCGTGGCAGCGCTGGCCGCGAGCGCCGCGGCGCCACCGATCTCGGACTGCATGCGCGGGAGTATACGTTGCGCGACGTCTCGCCGATCTCTTCCGCTACGTCTTCGCGTTCGGCGCGATGAGCGGCAGCAACTCTCCGACTCGCCCGCGCAGAACGGCGCTCGCGAACACGTCGTAGTCCGTGGCCTGCAGGTTGACGATGAGCAGCGGCTTGCGCTCGCGCAGCGCGACGAGAGGAAGCGTCGCAATCGGCTGCACTTCGAGGCTGGTGCCCGCGATGATCACGAGGTCGCAGGCTCGGATCGCTTCGAGCGCATCGAGCGAGGGGCCATCGGGCATCGGTTGATCGAAGGCGATCGAGTCGGGTTTCAGGATGCCTTGGCAGCGCGGGCAGTAGGGCGCGCGCACGCCGCCTTGGATCCAGCGAAAGACCTCTCCGCGGTCGTAGCGCGCGAGGCAGCGCAGGCACGACACCGAGTGTTCGTTCCCGTGGATCTCGAGCACGCGCGCATCGCTGACGCCCGCGCGCTGGTGGAGTCGATCGACATTTTGGGTGAGGACGCGCTCGAGCTTGCCGGCGCGCTCGAGCTCCGCGAAGAAGCGGTGCGCGGGGTTGGGCTCCGCCGCGCGCAGAACGAGATAGAAGTCCTGACTCATCTCCCAGTACTTGGCACGGCTCTCTTCGCTGGCGAGGAACTGCTCCCAGCGGAAGTGTGCGGTGTCGTACTTCTTCCACGCGACGGCGCCCGTTCGGTAGTCAGGAATGCCCGACTCGGTCGAGAGGCCCGCGCCGGTGATCGCGACGATGCGGCGCGCGCCCGCGACGAGCGCGGTCGCCCGCGCGAGGTCGGACTGCAGCTCGCGCGACTCGACTTGCGCCGGATCGCGTTGGGCCAAGCCCTGCCAGTAGCGCCAGCCGAGCTCGCGACCGACCGCCCAGCGCTCACCCGCTTCCGGCGACGAAGCCTGATGCAGGGGCACGAGCTGCGGCAGCAGCGGAGAAGCGGGCACGAAGCGCAGGAGCAGTAGAAACGCACTCGTCGTCAGCCAAAACGGCGTGGTGAGCATCGGCAGCCCTGCATCACGGAACTCGAGGCCGAGGAGTGCCCACGCGAAGAACGACGCGAGCACCGCGGCGCTCGCGTAGAGCCACGCGCGCGGGCCGCCCGCGCAAAAGACACCGCTGAGCGCCATGAACGTAGGGATCGCAGTGGTCAGCACGAAGCTCGACCCCAGCGCGCCGTACCAGCCCAAGCAGGCATAGCCGACGAGTGCGCCGAGCCCTGCTCCCACGAGCAAGTTCAGCAACGACGCGCGCGAGTGCATCAGGCTGGCGAGCAGAACGAGCAGCACCGCGGGGGCGCTGCGCCAGCTCGGGGCCAGCGCCGTGCGAATCTCGCTCGCGTAGAAGCGCTCTTCGAACAGGTCCGCTGCGCTCGCGAGGTGGGTGGGCACACCCAAGGAAGGCCACGCTTCATAGCCTCCGAACTTGGCGAGGCCCCATGCGAGCGGAATGCCGACGACGAGCGATGCGAGCGAGAGCGGCGGGATCGCGAGTCGGCGCACCCAAGGTCCATCGATGAGCCATGCTTGGAGCAGGGTCGTCGCGGCAGCGGCGAGCGGCACCAGCGCGAGGCCGAGCTCGACGGGCACCGTCATCGAGAAGATGGCGAAAGCCGCGAGCGCACCGTTGAAGCCGAAGAGCCCGCTCTCGATTTGGTGCGGCTCGCGCTTGGCGAGGTGCGCGATGGCGGTCGACGCCAGAACGCCGATCAGAACCGCGGTGCCGAGCGTCGGCGACGCCGCGAAGGTGGCGAGGTACAGGAGCGCCCCAGCCCGCGCGCTCGGCAGCAGGAAGAGCGCGCCATATCCGGTGAGGACCGCGCGATAGAGATCGTCGCCTCGCAGGCGCTGCGCCACGCTCGCCAACGCTCAGCGCCCTCGCAGCAGGATGGAGCCGCGCGTCTCGTCGTTGACGAGATGCTCCGGCAGCCGCTCGGGCTCGCGCACGTACGCGTCGGATTCGCGCTCGCGAATCACGTCGACTCCGCGCTCGTGCGCCATGACGTAGGTGGGACGCATGTAGATGAACTGCATCGACTGCGAGAAGTTGTAGGCGCCGACGTCCTGGATCACCAGCAGGTCGCCCGCGCGCAGCGAAGGCAGCACGATGCTCTGACGTACGCAGTCGATCTGCATGCACAGCGGGCCGACCATGCGGTAGCTCTCCAGCGTGCCTTCCTTCTCCTCGACCGGGCGGATCTCGTGGTCGTACCAGTACGCGGTGGGAAGGATGTGCACGCCGCAGTCGACGAGCGCGGCTTTTTGCTGGCCCGAGCCGCGCTTCACTGCGCGCACCGTCGTGATCATCGACACCGCCTCGTCGACGAGGAAGCGTCCCGGCTCGAGGAACAGGCGCGGTGCGCGGCGGAACTGGCGTGCGGCCTTGCGCAGCGGTCCGGTGATGGCGGCGGCGTAGTCTTCCGCCGTCACGGCGAGGGCTTCGCCGGGGAGCATCGTGTGGTGCAGCGTGTTGCGCGTCGCATAGCCGCCGCCGAGGTCGAGATATCCGATCTCCACTCCAAGCTCGCGCTCGAGTCGCAGCGCGAAGGCGATCAGTGCTTCGGCCGCCTTTCCATAGACGGCCGGGTCGGGCAGGTACGTGCCGATGTGCGCGTGCAGGCCGGTGAGTCGCAGCTTGGGTTCGCGTGCGATCGCTCGCGCCGCTTCGAGCGCATGCTCGGTCTCGAGCGAGAAGCCGAACTTGTCCCACGGCGGGTAGTTGAGTTGGATCGAACAGCGCAGGCCGACCTCGCGCGGCTGGTCGAACGTGCGCGACAGCGCGATCACGCGCTCGAGCTCGTCGTCGCTGTCGAGGTGCATCCGCGCTCCCTCGCGGAACCCGAGCTCGAGATCTTCGTCGGTCTTGTAGGGACCGTTGAACAGAATCTCGCTTCCCGGGATGCCTAGATCGCGGCACAGACGGTACTCGAAGCCGGAGACGACCTCGCCCCACGCTCCTTCGTTGCGGAGCACTGCGACGACGGCCGAAAGGTAGTTGGTCTTGACCGAGCAGCCGATGTGAGTGTCCGGCCACGCGGCGCGGAACGCGCCGATCATCTTGCGGTACGCGGTGCGCAGCTTGCTCTCGTCCACGACGCACAGCGGACTGCCGTAGCGTGCGACGAGTGCCTTGACGTCGTGACCCGCGAGCATCGGCATCGCGCTCGTGCGTCGTGCCGCGACCGGCGGGCGCTCGAGCGGTCCTGCAGGCAGCGCGTGAAGCTCCGGGGACTGATAGCGTTGCTTGGGTTGGGTTCGTGCCATGGTCGTGTGTGTCAGCGAAGGAGTGCGAGGGCAGCGGCCGAGTTCGGATCGACGACGATGTCGTGGGCCGTCTGGGAGAACAGCGTCCCGGCCGCGACGTGGCGCGGACGGGGAAGTTTCTTGCCGAGCCATGCAGCGACGGCGAGCTCCGGCAGATTGGGTCCCTCGCGCAAGCAAGCCTCGATCCAGACGGGGAACGCAGCCTGCGCGTCGAGCGCGAGCGGACCGTGCTCCGAGGCGACGAAGGTCACCGTGAGCGGCCCGGTGAGCTTGGTGGCCTTGGCGAGCTTGCACGCGGACTCGACGAGTCGCTCGTCGTCGATCGTCACGCCGAGCCAAGGCCGCAGACGCGGGTCGTCCTCCAAGACGCGCAAGGAACACGCAGCGACCAGCGCACCCCGCGGTCCGATCACGACGCAGGTCTCTTGCAAGGAACGCGCGTTCGGACTCGACATCGTGACAGCATCGGCACCGAGCTCGCGCAAGGCGCGCGTTTGCCGCAGTGCCTCGAGCGCATCGAACGCGCGGCGCCGCAGGCCCATGCCGCCGAAGAGCGTCACGGGCCACGCGAGTGCAGCGAGCATCGTTTCCACCGTTGCGACCGGAGGAATCGTCGCGCCTTCGATCGAGTGGATGCGGGCTCGACGGCAGGTGCTCGCCAGCCTCGAAGGGGCGAGCGTCGCCATGGAGGCACCGCTCGCTGCGAGCAGCTCGGCCCCAGCCCGAGCGAGCTTGGGACGCAGCGGAGCCAGCGCGGCCGCGACGCGCGCGCTGCCGGGGACGACGACGCTCACCCGATGCCCCGCCACGGCGTCGAGCAACTTGCGCTCGAACTCCGCGGCATCTCGCCATGGCTCGCCCACGAGCTCGAAGGCATCGCCCGAGCCGGGGCGGAACGCGCCGCTCTCCGCAGCGCGGCAGGCGAACGCGACGAGAGAACTCGCGTGCAGTGCCGCGCGCAGTCCCGGTCCCGCGCACGACTCCGGGCCATCCTCGAGCCCGACGATGGCAACTCTGTTCGTTCGCTTCATTCGCGCCCCACGATCGACTCGAGACCCTTCAAGCTCGACTCGTAGCGGGGCTCGATCGCGATCGCGCGCAGGAAAGCCTCGCGCGCATCTTTGAACTTGCCCTGCTTCGCGAGACACCAGCCGATGCCGTCGTGCGGATCTGCGTAGGCTTGCTTCGCGCCGGAGTGGAGCTCCGCGAGCTGCCGGAACGTCTTGAGCGCTCCGACGAAGTCGCCGAGCGCATACAGCTTCCAGCCGTACGCGCTGAGCACGTTCGATGCTGGTCCCCACGAGCCCTCTTTCTTCGGCAACGTGGCGAGGTGCTTCGTCATCAGCTCGCGCCCCTCGTCGAGCTGGCCGCGCTCGAGCAGGGTGAGCGCGAGTCCGTAGCGAGCTGTCGGCTCGAGCGGATCCTTCTCGATCGCGAGTCGGAAGTCGACCTCGGCCCGCGCGTATTGACCCTTGCCGAACCACGCCCAGCCGAGCGGGCTGTAGAGCCGCGCAAGTTCGTCGACGCGCGCGAGCTCGGGCTTGAGCCAGTCCGCATCTTCGAGGGCGGGGTCGATTCGCACCGCGCGCTCCAGTTCGATCCGCGCATCGACGGGCTTGCGCTGCTCGAGATATACGGCCGCGAGTCCGCTCAGCGCGCTCGCGGAGGCGCCGTCGAGTGCCGTCGCGGACTCGAACGCCGTGAGCGCGCGTTCGAAGTCGCGACAGCGATAGCGGGCCCAACCCAAGAGTGCGTTCGTCTCGGCATCTTGGGCGAGGTCCGGACAGGCCGACGCGCGCTGGAGCTTCTCGATCGCGGTGCTCCAGCGCTGTCCCTTGGACTCGAGAACGCCCCAGCCCTTCCATGCAAAACCCAGATCGGCCTTCGCTGCGGTCGCTGTCGTGAAACGTCGCTCGGCGCCTGCGGTGTCCCCGAGCTCCGTGCATGCCCAGCCGAGCGCGGCGAGCACGCGCGGCTTCTGCGCGGCGTCGACGACACCCGACTCGATGCGTGCGAGCAATGCCTCGAGAGCGGACTTCGCGCGCTCGTGCGAACCCTGCTCGAAGAGCTGCCACGCCGCGTCGTAGTCGGCGCTGCGCGCTCGTTCCACGGCGCGCTGTCCCGCCGTGGCATCGGAGTAGCCAGGCAGCAGTGCTGCGGCTTCGTCGAAGGCTCTCGCAGCGGCGTCGAGATCGCCTCGCGCGAAGAGCACCCAGCCGGTGCCGCACGCCGGATCCGGCCAGTCGCCGTGCGCGGCTCGCGCCGTGCGGAAGCGCTCCAGCGCGCGTTCGGGCTGTCCGAGGCGGTAGCAAATCCAACCCGTCAGCGAGGTCCCGTCGAGCGCGACCTGCGCCGGACGGGAGTCTTCCAGCGTGGTCGGCACGTAGATCGGCGGCAGCGCGGAGAGTGTCTGTCCGCCGAACTCGATCAGTCCGAGTGCGCGCTCGTGTTCGCCCAGTCGATACGCGGTGAACGCCAGCCCGCGCAAGGTGTCCGCGTCGTCGCCGAGCAGGTTGCGCGCGGCCTGAAACAACTCTTGGGCACGGGAGGTGTCATACGCCTTGAAGGCCGCCCAGCCCGCGGTCCGGTACAGCGGCCACCACTCCTTGCGAGCGTCGACGAGCACCTTCAGCTCCGCGCCGAAGGCGTCGGGACTGAGTTCCACGGCGCGCTGGAAGTGGGGGAGCGCGTCGCGTTCCTTCTCCTGTCGCACGTCGCACCAACCGAGCCCCAGCTCGGCGCCCCAAGGTGCAGCGGACTTGGCTCGCGCCGCATCGAACTGCTTGCGGGCCGCAGTGAAGTCGCTCTTCCAATAGGAGCACCAGCCCGCGAGCACTTGGGACTCGTAGTGACTCGGATCGATCTTCAGCGCGAGCTGGAGGGACACCAAGGCCTCGGTCCATTGCTGTTGCGCATAGCGGCAATAGCCGATGCCGCGTGCAGCCGAGGCGAGGTCGGGCCGCGCCTTGAGCGCACGCTGAAATGCGCGCACGGCTTCGTCGTAACGGCCCAAGTAGTACGCGCACCAGCCGTCGCCGTCATGGGCCTCTGCGACCGAGGAAGTTCCCGCGGCGGTCTCGCCCGCTGCGATTTGTTGGAACAGCGTGCGCGCATCGAGGTACTTGCCCGAGGCGCGCAGTGCGTTGGCTTGCTCCATCGGCGCCTTGCGCGCGGCCGCGACGGCTTCGACCCCTTGCAGGCTCCACTTGTAGCGGGGATCGCACTGCAACGCGCGCTCGAACGCCTGCTGCGCTTCGTCCCATGCTCCGAGGAAATAGTGACACCAGCCGATTCCGTCGTGCAACGCCGCGACGTTCGGGTAGGAGCGCACATCGCGCTGCATGAGTTCGAGGGCGGCCTTGTAGTCGCGCCGCCGGAAGAGCGACCACGCGTCTTGGCCTTGCGCCTGTGCGAGGAGAGGGGCGGCGAGCAGCGCCGCAGCGAGCCAACTCGGTAGGTTCACGGCTGGTGCTCCAATCGACCGTCTGCGAGCAGCGCGGCGAGTGCCGACGCGTCGGACAAGGTGGTGTGCGAGGTGCGCAGAAACATCGCTCCGGTGCGAGCCTTGCGCGGCTCGGGCAGGGTCTCTTCGAGCGCGAGTCGCAGCGCGAGGTCGGGTAGGTTGAGTCCCATGCCTCCGCTCGCTCCGACCCAAGCGGGAAAGCGTGCGTTGATCTCGATCAAGTGGAACTTGCCGCTCGACGTCTCGCGCATCAGTTCCAGTTCGAGCGGCCCTTCCCACTCGAGCGCGTGCATCACGCGCTGCGCTGCGGCATGGGCGTGCTCGTCCTCGACGACGCGCGCCCCGATGGCCTTGCCCGCGCTCGACAGCACGGTCTTTTGGATCGTGATCATGCCGACGGCGTCTCCGCCACGACGCGCGACCGCGCACACGTCGAATTCCTCGCCGATCACCGGCATTTGCGCGAGCACCGGATAGCCCCACAGCGAAACCATGCGCCAAAACGCCGCTTCGGCTTCGGCTTGGTGGGTGACCCTGACCGCATCCGCGAGCGAGCCTTTGATCCAGCACGGGAAGGTCCAGTCCGGCTGGCGCCAGAACGTGCGGGGATCCGTGATGACTTCGGTCCGAGGGCAGGCGATTCCATGCTGGGCGGCCCACGCGGGAAGTCGCTGCTTGTAGCGCTGCTTCACGGCGCGAGCGCTCGGGATGAGCATGCGGATGCCGGCTGCCGCGAGCTCGTCCTTGTGTCCCGCGTACAAGGGCAGTTCCGAGTCGAGCGACGGAATCAGCACGTCGAGGTGCTCGATGGAGTGGATCTCCTGCAGTCGCCGCAGCAGCACTGCCGCGGGATCTCCCGGCAGCGGCGTGAGGTAGACGCGGTCGAACAAGTCGCGTCGGAAGGCGGAGGTCAGCGTCGGCTCGTAGGCCAAGCCGATCAGAACGATGTCGTCGCCGCGCGCCTCTCGCAGCGCACGCGCCACGGCCGCGCCCGGGTACGGGTTGTCGCGGCCTTCGAGGCCGGTGATCGCGACCACCGGTCGACGCGGCTTACTTCTGGAGGAGCCCATGGCGCTGCAGCGTGGCGAGGAAGCGTTCGAAGTCATCGGCGAGGACCCAAGCGGGCGCGTCGAAGCGCGCTTGAAGCTGTTCAAGGAGCTTGGCGCGCGGCGTACCGCGCTCGAGAAGCGCGACGATCGCGTCCGCCACGTCGTTGAGCGCGAAAATGCCGCCCGAGCGCGGATCGAACAGGCGCGTCGGCGCGCCCGCCTTGCGCTCGATGCGCAGTCCCTTGCGTAGTTTCATCCAGAGATCTCCGTACCGATGCGTTGCGCGAGCTCGCGCCACTCCCGCCGAGCTGCGTGGCGCGCTGCAAGCCCGCGCACAATCTCGCGCGCACTTGTGAAGTTTCCCTGAAGCTCGAGGTTTCTCGCGCGCAGCCATGCGAGTTGGAGCGACTCCTGCTCGTTGCGGCCGCTTGCCGTAGCGCGGTCGAGCGCGTCGGCACGCCGCTCGACGAGTGCCGCCAACGCATCGAGCGCCGGATCTGCGCTCGCGTGCTGGGCTGCGGTCGTGAGGCGCGTTGCCGCGTCACGGCGCCCATGGCGGGTCGCCCGCGCCGCGGCCGCATCTACGACCCCACGTCCGCCTCCGCGCACGAGCTCGCTCACGAGCGGCTCGAGCAGTGGCGCATATTCGTCGCGCCACACGGCCAGATCGAGTGCGTCGCCCGCACTCGGGTGCAGCGCGCCCAGCTCGCAGGCCGTGAGAAGCTCGCGCAGCGCCTCTTCATGTGCCCCGCATCGAAAGCGGCTCCATCCGTGGCCCCAGCGCGCATCTGCGAGCGTGGGATCGGCCGAGCGCGCGCGTTCGAAGTTCGCATCGGCCTCGTGCCAGCGCCCGAGCGCGTACTCGCACCAGCCTCGAAAAGCCCACGCGCTTCCGAGGTCGGGGCGCTCGGAGAGCAATTCGTCGAGAAGCGCTCGCGCGCGCTCGTACGAGCCGAGTTGGTACCACGCGATCGCCAGCCCGCGGCGCGCCGAAACATCGGACGGAGCGACGGCCAGCGCCTCCCAAAAAGCGTCGGCCGCCGCTGCCGGAAGCGCGAGCTCCAAGCGGCTCCAGCCCAAGCCGGCGAGCGCCTCCGCGCGACACACCTCCGGCACGCGCACACCACACTCGAGAAGCGCTGCGTAGAACGCCTCCGCGGCCTCCAGCCAGCGCGCCGCGTGGTAGTGCGCCCACGCATCCATCAGCGGCTTGCGCTGCCACGCCTGCAGCTTGAGCAGCGCGGCTTCGGCCTCCGCATGCTCCGGATCGCGCGCCAGCGCCTCGCGTTCCAGCGCTTCGACGGCGACGCGGTCTTGGCGTGCATCGGCGACCGATGCGAGCAAGTGATACGGCTCGGCCCAGTCGGGCGCGCGGCGCTGCGCCGCGAGTGCCAACGTTTCTGCCTCCGCGAGCTTTCCTTCCGCCAGCGCGCGCTGTCCCGAGCGCAGCTCACGCACGGGCAAGCCCACGAGACGTGCCGCGAGATCGCGCGCAGCGAGCGTCATCCGAGTGGGGGAGGCTTGGGGCATCGAAATGCGAAACCTGCGAGAGCTTCCTGCGTTCCGCCTGCGATGGAAATACGCAGAATTTCTAGGGTACGGAGCCCTGCGCCTCGTCGCCGAGGAGGAGCAGCGCCTCGTGGGCGGCCCAGCTCTCGGCCTCCTTGCGCGTGCGGCCCCACGCGCTCGGGAATACGCGCTCGCCGAGCCGCGCGCGCATCAGAAAGGCGCGCGCGTGGGCATCGCCGCGTGTCTCGACGAGCTCGTAGCTCGGCAGCGTCGCCCAGCGGGCCTGCGCGAGGTGCTGCAGTCGCTGCTTGGGATTGGCCTGTCCAAGCTCGCGTTCGGCGTCGGCGATCGCGCGGCTCAGCGTGCGCGCGACGAACTCGCGTGCCGGTTCGAGGCCGCCGTCGAGGTAGATCGCGCCCAGCACACCCTCGTACAGATTGGCGAGGACCGAGACAGGCAGCGCGCGCCCCTGCAGGCCTTTTCCGATCGTCGCCAGCGCGTCGAGGCCGAGCTCGCGCGCGCTCTCCGCGAGCGTCCGCCGCGAGACGACCGCAGCCTTGATCTCGGTCATCACGCCTTCGCTCAGGGCGGGAACCCGCGCGTAGAGCACCTCGGTGACCAGCAGATTGAGCGTGGCGTCGCCGAGGAACTCTAGGCGCTCGTTGTCGTGCTCCGCATGCACGGAAGCGTGCGTCAGCGCCTGCGCCAGCAGGTTCCCATCGCGAAAGCGGTAGCCGAGGTCCGTCACTCGGCAGGAGTATAGAGCCGCGCTAGTCTCAATGCCGTGGATGGCGACCATGACTCCGGCGACTTCGATCCGCCGCACGCACATTCGCTTGGCTTGGGCAGTCCCAGAGACGGCGATGGTTGCGTCGGCTGGATTCTGATCGTGTCGTTGTTGTACGGCTTGGCGTCCCTCGTGTTCGAGCTTCTACGCTGAGCTCCACGTCACGCGTCACGCAGGCCCGCAGCCGCCGCGCGATCGACCATCCACGTCACCTCGCCGTCCCACGGCCTCACCCGAGCCGCCGGAAGCTGCGGAGCACCTTCGCGCGCGAACAGGACTTCGCGCAGCGCGGGCGCCTTGTCCGCGCCCGCCACGAGAAAAAGCACGTGGCGCGCCGCGTTCAGCGTGCGCAGCGTAAGCGTGATGCGATTCGCCGCGAGTTTCTCGACCCAAGTCGCTGCGACCGTCCTGCGCGCCTCGCTGAGCGCCGTGGTGCCGGGAAAGAGCGAGGCCGTGTGCCCGTCCGCTCCCATTCCGAGCAAGACGAGATCGAAGCGCGGCACTTCGCGCGTGCCGAAGCTCTGCGCGAGCTCTTCCTCGTAGCTCGCCGCCGCAGCCGGCGCATCGAGTTCGCCGCGGATGCGGTGCACCTGCGCTGCTGGGACGCCGCCGCGCGCGAGCCAAGCCTCGCTCGCCATGCGGAAGTTCGAGTCCGCGTGGTCTGGCGGAACTGCGCGCTCGTCCCCGAAGTAGATGTGCCACTGCGCGAAGTCCGCGCCGCTCTGAGCCAAGAGCTCGTAGAGAGCCCGCGGCGTCGATCCGCCCGCGAGCGCGATGTGAAACGCGCCGCATTCGGCCCGCGCAGAATCCGCGGCCGCGAGCACCCGCTCGCTCGCGCGCGAGGCGAGCGCGCGAGCATCGGGCAGCTGAATCAGGCTCGTCTTGCGTGTCGTCACCGGTCCAGCGCGCTCAGTCGAGGTTGTTGCGCCAGTGCCGTCCGTCTCGCTCGAGCAGCTCCGCCGCTTCGATCGGACCGCTCGTCCCCGCGTGGTAGTTGGGGAAGTGCTTGGGCGGCAGCGTGTTCCACAGCGCGAGGATCGGATCGACCACCGCCCAGCTCGCCTCGACCATGTCCGCGCGCTGAAACAGCGTTTGATCTCCGAGCATTCCGTCGAACAAGAGCCGCTCGTAGCCCGTCGCCGGCGTCGAGCCGAAGTGGTCCGAGTAGCTGAAGTCCATGTACACAGACCCGAGTCGCAGCGACGCGCCGGGCACCTTTGCGCCGAACTTGAGCGCGATGCCTTCGTCGGGCTGGATGCGGATCACGAGCACGTTCGACTTCGTGCGGTCGACCTCGGTGTTGCGGAAGAGCATCATCGGCGGCCGCCGGAACTGGATCGCGATCTCCGTCGTGCGCCGCGGCAGCGCCTTGCCGACGCGCAGGTAGAACGGGACGTCGCTCCAGCGCCAGTTGTCGATCGCGAGCTTCATCGCCACGAACGTCTCCGTGTGCGAGTCAGGCTCGACCGCGTGTTCCGCGCGATAGTCGGGCAAGCGCCGCCCGCCCGCCAATCCAGCCGCGTACTGACCGCGCACCGTCTTCGCGAGCACGTCCTCCGGCGAGAAGGGCTGGATCGCGCGCAGTGCCTTGCACTGCTCGTCGCGCACCGCGTCCGCTTGGAACGAGATCGGCGGCTCCATCGCGACCAGCGAGATCAGCTGGAAGATGTGGTTGGGCACCATGTCGCGCAGCGCGCCCGCCTTGTCGTAGTAGCCGCCGCGCTTCTCGACGCCGAGCGTCTCGGCCACCGTGATCTGCACGTGGTCGATGTAGCGCCGGTTCCAGATCGGCTCGAAGATCGCGTTGGAGAAGCGCAGCACCATCAGGTTCTGCACCGTCTCTTTTCCGAGGTAGTGATCGATGCGATAGATCTGCGACTCGCGCAGCGTGCCGGAGAGCTCGCGGTTGAGCGCGCGCGCGCTCGCCAGATCGTGCCCGAAGGGCTTCTCCACGATCACGCGCCGCCACGCGCCGTCGTGCTCGTCGAGCAGCCCGTGTTCCTTCAAGTTCTTCGCGATCGTCCCGAAATACTCGGGCGCGACCGCGAGATAGAAGAGCACGTTGCCTTGCGTTCCGAGCGTCTTGCGGGCACGTTCGAGCGCCTCAGCGAGCCGCACGTAGGCCTCGGGTTCGTCGAAGTTGCCGCGCACGTAGCTCGTGCGCGAGCCGAGCCACTGCCACATGCCCGCGTCGAAGCTCTCGCCGACGTGGCCCCGCAGCTCGCGCTCCAAGTGCGCGCGGAACTCGCCATCGCCGATCTCGCGGCGAGCGAAGCCGATCACCGCCGATCCCGTCGCTGTCAGCAGGCGTTGGTTCGCGAGGTTGTAGAGCGCGGGAATCAACTTGCGCTGCGTCAGGTCGCCCGCGGCTCCGAAGATGACGATCGCGCACGGCGGGGCCTTGCGCCCCGCGATGGGCACCGCGTTCTCGAGGTGGTCGATTCCGTCGGCGACGCTCACTTCTTCGCCTCGACGTGGCCGCCGAACTTCTCGCGCATCGCCGAGAGCACCTTCTCGCCGAACGTGTGGTCCTGTCGCGAGCGGAAGCGCGCGTACAAGGACTCGGTGAGCACCGGCGCAGGCACTGCTTCCTCGATCGCGGTCTGCACGGTCCAACGTCCCTCGCCCGAATCCGCGACGACGCCCGTGTACTTCTCCAACCCCGGCTGCTCCGCGAGCGCCGACGCCGTGAGATCCAAGAGCCACGAGCCGACCACGCTCCCGCGCCGCCACAGCTCGCAGATGTCCGCCAGATCGAAGTCGTAGCGCTGCGTAGCCGGCAGCTTCGGCGAGCTCGCGCACTTCAGAATGTCGAGCCCCTCCGCATACGCCTGCATCAGGCCGTACTCGATACCGTTGTGGATCATCTTCACGAAGTGGCCCGCGCCGACCGGTCCGCAGTGCAGATAGCCCTGCTCCGCCGTGCTCGTGCGCCCTTCGCGCCCCGGCGCGCTCTCGACGTCGCCCTGTCCCGGCGCGAGCGTGCGCAGCGCGGGCTCGACCACCTCGAACGCCGCGCGCTCCGCGCCGACCATCAGGCAGTAGCCGCGCTCGAAGCCCCACACGCCGCCGCTCGTGCCGACGTCCATGTAGCGCACGCCCTTTTTTCCGAGCTCCGCCGCGCGCCGCACGTCGTCCTTGAAGTACGAGTTGCCGCCGTCGATCACGATGTCTCCGGCGGAGAGCAGCGTTCCGAGCTCCGCGATCGTCTTCTCGGTCGGCTCACCCGCCGGAACCATCACCCAGCACACGCGCGGCGCCGGGAGCTTCGCCACGACCTCCGCCAGCGTGAACGCCGCCTGCGCGCCGTGCTGCGCGAGCGCCTTCACGCTCTCCGCGCTCACGTCGTACGCCACGACCTCGTGCCCGCCCTTCATCAGCCGCCGCGCCATGTTCGCGCCCATGCGGCCGAGTCCGATCATCGCCAATTTCATCCAGTTTCCTCGCGAAATCCGTGGGGTGGGGGAGCACTCACTTGCCCGCGGCCGCCACGGCCGCGAGCAGCTTGTCGAAGGCCGTGTCGAAGAGCTTCACGCCTTCGTCGAGCAGGGTGTCGCACGTCGCATCGAGGTCGATGCCGAGCAGCGCGAGCTGGTCGAGCTGCGCCTGCGCCGTCGCGACGTCTTCGAGCAAGCTCGCGCGCGCGCGCCCGCGCACGCGGAACGCATCGAGCGTCGCCGGCGGCACCGTGTTGACCGTGTCGGGTCCGATCAGCTCTTCGACATACAGCACGTCGCTGTAGCGCGCGTCCTTCGTTCCCGTCGAGGCCCACAGCAGTCGCTGCGGCCGCGCGCCGCGCGCCGCGAGCGCACTCCAGCGCGCCGACGCTCCGAGCCCCAAGTACGCCTGATACGCGCGCTTCGCGTTCGCGATCGCAATCTTGCCGCGCAGGGCCTGCGCGCTCGCCCCGCGCGCGCCGTCGCTGCCGAGTGCATCGAGTCGCGGGTCGATCGCCGTGTCGACGCGGCTCACGAAGAAGCTCGCCACGCTCGCGATGGCCGACACGTCTCCTCCGCGCGCCGCGAGCTCTTCCAAGCCCGCCATGTACGCATCGGCGACCGCGATGTACGCGTCGACCGAGAACAGCAGCGTCACGTTGACATGCAGGCCCTCCGCGATCAGGGCGCGGATCGCCGGCACTCCCGCCTTCGTCGCGGGCACCTTGATCATCAGGTTCGCGCGCCCGACCTCCGTGGCGAGCCGCCGCGCTTCGTCGAGCGTGCCCGCCGTGTCGTGCGCGAGCTTGGGGCTCACCTCGAGGCTGACGTAGCCGTCGCGCCCGCCGGTTGCGCCGTGCACCGCCGCGAGCTGGTCGCACGCGCGCTGGATGTCCGCGACCGCCAAGCGCTCGTAGGCGCGCTTGGGGTCCCGCGCGCACAGCTCGCGCATCGCCGCGAGGTCCGCGCGGTACTCGCCGCCGCCCGCGATCGCCTTCTCGAAGATCGCCGGATTCGAGGTCACGCCCATCAGCCGGTCGCGCTCGGCCATCCCAAGCAGCGTCCCCGAGTCGAGCAGCTCGCGCCGGATGTAGTCGAACCAGATCGATTGGCCGAGCCCGTGGAGCTCGACCAGCGGGGCCTTGCCAGTTGTCATGGGCCGACATGGGACCGTGCCGCGCGGCCGGATTCCAGAGCCGATTGGGCGCGAGCGGCGCGCGAGCGTGGCGACGCTCTGGCGCGACTCGAACCACCCCGTACGGAGCACGGCGCCGATCGTGCGATGGCCACCGCCCTCCGACCCGCGCCGCTCGGATTCGATGCGCGAGCCGCCTCTCGAGCACCGTCCGCCCGAGGTCGCGCCCCCGCCGCGCCACTGCGTCGGCCGCGCCGCGCTACTCGACCTGAAGGGCCCGACGCCGCCAACCCAGCGTCCCGGGCCGCGCCGCGCGACTCCGATCCCAAAGACGGCGTAGGGTCCGCATTCGAGCCAGACCGAGCCGTGCCCGCTTGCGACGAGCGTGGGTTGGTGCCTCCAAGACGTGTTGGGGGACCGAGGCGCCGCTCGGCCCCCCCGCGCCACTGCGTCGGCCGCACCGCGCTGCTGGACCCGAAGGCCCCGACGCCGCCAACCCAGCGTCCCGCGCTGCGCGAAGCACCGTCGACCGCCCATTTTTTCCGGGTCGGCCTACAATCAGGGGCTCGTTCGCGCCCCCCCGATGTCACTTCTCGCCGCGCTTGCGCTCACCTGCGCCCTGCAGTGCCCCGATCCGCCCGTCCCGGCGGGCGGCTTTGCGTACTTCGAGCACTTCGACCTGCCCGTGACCTTCAGCGACGGGGAGGCGACGACCGCGACTCTGCGCTACCCCCGCGATCCCGCAGGCCCCTGCGGCTGGCCCACGCTCGTCTTCATCCACGGCCTGTCCGGCAGCCAATCCGGGCCCGCCGCTTTCGCGCGCACCTTCGCCGCCGCGGGCTACGCCACCCTCACCTTCGACGTTCGCGGCCACGAGACCCACACGGGCTTTCACACGCTCTGGGGGCTGCGCGATCGACTCGACGTCGTCGAGCTCGTCGAGTGGGCCTCGGCCGCCTACCCCGGTCTCGTCGACCCCTCGCGCCTCGGGCTCGCGGGGACCTCGCAGGGCGCGATCCTCTCGATTTCTCTCGCCGGTCGCGAGCACCTGCCGCTCGAGCCCAACCCGTGGCGCTCGGGCACCTACCCCGACATCGACGCGATCGTCGTCACCAACCTCACCTTCGACTTTTTCTCGGCCTTTTCGCCGCAATCCGCGGGGGTGCACTGCAACCTCGCCGCGGTCCTGCTCGGCACGACCAACAGCAGCGTGCGCTTCGACTACGGGCTCGTCGCGGACACCAACCGCGCCCTGCTCGACCGCGACCCCGCTCTGTGGACTTCGATCGTCACCGACCCGATCCGCGACCCGCGCCCGTTCGTCGCGCGCACGACGGCGCCGGTACTCGCGATGGGGGCGTGGGACGACTACTGGTTCCCGGTCGAGTCGATGCTCGAAGTGCTCGACGGTCTGCCCGCCGGAGTGCCGAGCAAGCTCTACCTCGGGACCGTCGGCCACAGCACGCCCAACGCCGCGGGCGAGCTCGCCCTGCGCGACCAGTGGCGCCGCGATTGGTTCGATCGCTTCTTGAAGGGCGTGGCCAATGGAATCGAGAGCGGCCCGCGCATCACGTACTCGCAGACTCCGGCCGACCCGAGCGACTATCTCTCGGTCCAGACCCCGTGGCCGCGCCGCGACTCGCCTGTCTGGCCGCCCGCCGACTCCCGCGACTATCCGCTCTACCTGCGCGCGGGCGGCCAGCTCTCGCGTGTGCCTCCCGGAGGCAATGAGCCCGACGAGGTGTTGAGCCAAGACATCGACCCGGCCTTCGGCCCCGCCGAGCTGATCGCGACCGAGTTCCGGCTCACCTCGATCGAGACCGACATCGCGCGCGAGTCCCTCCTGTGGCGCTCGCCGCCGCTCTCCGCGCCGCTCTACTTCGCCGGCAACCCCGTCGCGCACCTCGACCTCACGGCCCTCGGGGCGGAGTGGCAGGCGGCGGTGACCCTGTGGGACATCGACCCCGCGGCGGCCGAGCGCTACGTCTGCGGCGGCGTGCAGTTCTCTGGGATCGCAGGTGCTGCGCAGAATGGCCCGCTCGCGATTCGGCTCGGCGCGCAGTGCTACGAGTTCGCGGCGGGCCACCGCGTCGCGCTCAAGCTCTCGAACATGCTCGTCCACGAGCCGCCGCCCGGCGCGCTCCTGCGCTACGCGCCCACGCTCGGAGACTTCTCGCTGACCGTGCGCCACGACGCGGCCGCGCTCTCGTGGCTCTCGCTGCCGGTGCCCGAGTCCCTGCCCGTCTCCTACGGCACGTCCCAGCCCTCCAGCTCGGGCTGCCTCGCCGCCATGTCCGCCACCGGCCTCGCGAGCCTCGGCTCCACGGCCCCGTTCCAGCTGCGCGCGACCCAAGTCATCCCCGACCGCGACGGCCTCCTGCTCTACGGCTTCGCGCCCAAGGACTCGCCCCTCGGCGGCGGCACCCTCTGGGTCAGCTCGCCGATCCAGCGCTCCGGCCTGATCGACTCCGGCGGCTCGCCCGCGACTCCCTGCTCGGGCACGTTCTTCTACGACTTCGGCGCCCGCCTGCGCTCCGGCCTCGACCCCGCGCTCACCCCCGGCCGCCACGTCTTCGCCCAGTACTGGTACCGCGACCCCCAGTCCCCGAGCCTCACCAACCTGACCAACGCCGTCGAGTTCGCGGTGCTGCCCTAGGGGCGCGCGTCGCCGCGACTGCGCGCGAGCTCCATGTCGAGCCGCAGCCCGCTCACGCGCCCCTCGTGCGCGCTCCGTGGCCCCCCGACTCGCCGTTCCCTCCCGCCCAATAGGGATTCCTGCAGGATTGCGGCCCGCGGCCATCTATCCAGATTTCCGCTCCTCGCGTAGTCTCCCCTCACCGCTCCTTCCCAGCGGCCGTTTTTCCTGTCCGAGTCGCGCGCGGCCCTCGTTTCTCTCCTGACGAGTTCCGCACCCCCCGCGACACCCCTTTCGATTAGGCCCCCCCCCGATGAAGCTCGCCCTCCGCGCGCGCCGCAGCGCCGTCGTTCTTCCGTTTGTCCTCGCACTCTTCGCCTCCACCGCCGCTGCCCAGCAGGTGATGTGGAAGGACAACCCGATCAGCGGGAAGGTCGTGGGGCTCACGTACGGCACCAGCGGCTGGAACGCTGCGGAGGCGCAGGCGGTGGCGTATGGCGGGCACCTCGTCACGATTCGAAGTCAAGCTGAGAACACTTGGCTTGCAAGTGAATTCATCCAGCCTTTTGGTTTAGCTTTCATCGGTTTCACTGACAGCGCGCCGTATTCAGTCGAAGGTCAGTGGAAGTGGGTCAGTACAGAACCCACAAGTTTCGTTGGTTGGGCACCTGGCGAGCCGAACAATGGACAGGGGGGCGAAGAGCAAGACTACGCAATCATGTGGCTCGCCCCAGTCGGATCCTGGGATGACACATACAATTCTGCGAATTGGCGCTCGCTGATTGAAGTCAGTCAGCGACCGGCGCGCTCTTGGTCGTGGCCGACGGCATACGCAACCGGAGCTCGCCCCGTCTCCGGTTGCGCGTTCGACATGGACGGTGATGGCGACATGGACTACGCCAGTCCTGACCGTGACTCTGGACAGATCTCGCTGTGGCGCAACAACGGCACTGGTGTGTTCGCAGGGGCAGGCGTCATTGGGGGTGCCGGCAGCATTTACACTGTGGTTCCACTAGACCACGACGGCGATGGCGATCAGGATCTCTACGGCACGGACGCAAATGGCCGCCTACTCCTCGCTCGCAATGGCGGCGCATCATGGAGTCTTGAGCAACTCGCACCTGTGCCTCAATGCCACGGCGTGACGGTTGCCGATCTGAACAACGACAGTCGCATCGACGTCATCACTTCTTCTGTTGGATCCGACGATCGCGTGCGAGTCTTCTTGCGCCAAGCGGATGGCAGCCTTTCCGCTCCGAGCGTCTATGGCCCCTTCTTCGATGACGCCTACCAACCTAGCGTCGCCGACTTGGACGGCGACGGGCATCGAGATGTGTTGGTTGCCGGCAATGGGGGGTTGCGCCTGTTGCGCGGTTCGGCCACAGGGGGCCTGATAGACGCGGGAGGCTTGGGATCGGGCACAACAGTGCGCGTGACGGTCGCCGCCCTCAATGTGAATGGGGTCGCGGAGATCATCGTCCCTCGAATCGGCTCGGACCGCCTAGAAGTGTGGAGTCCATCGGGGGTGGGACCTCTCTCCAACGGCAACTACACCAAGACTCAAGATTTGCCCTGCGGCGACGGTCCTCACTGGGTGTCCGTGTCCGATATTGATGGCGATTTGGATCTGGATGTGGTGATCCCTTCGTACGATTCGGACACCGTCCACATCCTGCGAAACACAAACGGCACGTTTGCGCAGGACCATGTGCTGATTGGTCAAGACTATGCGCTATGCAACGCTGTGGTGGATTTGAACGGCGATACCAAGCCCGACATCATCACCAGCAATCACTTCGCGAATGCCTTCAGCGTCCACATCAACCAGTCCAAGTTCGACTGCAACGGGAACGGGATCGACGATCCGGTCGACATTGCGAATGGGGCGGCGGTGGACTGCAATGGGAATGGGCGGCCGGATTCGTGTGATCTGGCGTTTGGGTTTTCGCAAGACAGCAACGGGAACGGGTTCCTCGATGATTGTGAGCCGACGCTCGTGAGCTTGAGTCCGGCGGTGCGGTCTGCATTCACTGCGGGCGTAGTCGCGGTGGCGACAACAAACATCCCCAACGGAGCGGCGACGTTGACATTGACCTCGCCAAGCTTCGCGCAGCCGATCGTCAGGACGTTTGCGGTCGCGAACAACGCGGGGAGTGTGACGTTGCCGGCGTTGGGCGGGCCTTCGGCGAGCGATGTGGTGGCGTCGGGGACGATCAGCTTCACCGATGTGCTGGGGAACACGGTGGTGACCGATGTGACGCCGGATGTATTCACTTGGGATGTGCCGCGCATCGTTGCGGCTTCGCCGAGCAATGCGCCGTTCGATCAGACCACAGCGGTAATTTTCACTTTGGCCGACCACGTCGCGAGCAACGGGTTTGGCACGGCCCGATTTGGGACAGGCCCCACGCAGTCGGCGTTTCTAACCACGATCGGCGGTCAACGAGTGGTAAGCACGATCGCCCCCGCGCAGCCCGCGCCGGGGCCGGTCGACGTGCTGCTGCAGTTCGGGAACGAGTTCACGCTGGCCCAGCGCGGGTTCGTGTTCCTCGGGCCCGGCGTCACGAACCTCTCCGTCACGAGCGGCTGGCAGGCGGGCGGCGAGGCGCTCGATGTGGAGTTGTATGGCTTTGCTCCGAACGTTCCCGTCGACGTGATCTTCGGCAGCGGTGTGGGCGCGGTCAGCGTTGCGGCGGTGCCGAGCGGCGTGGCGGCGCAGAGCTTCCTGTCGCTCACGACTCCGTACGTACCGGCGGCGGGCGCGCTCGACTTCACGGTCGTGCAGAACGCGGGTCT
>CAIYPP010000015.1 GCA_903928115.1 uncultured Planctomycetota bacterium | reverse complement strand
TCGAGCGCGCGCTCGACGATGCGGCCGCCGAGCGCGTGGACGCGCGCGATCAGCCATTCGAGATAGATCGGCATCTCGACCACGGGCACGGACAACTCGAAGCCGCGATCGAAGCCCGGGGGCAGGAACTCGGGATGCAGCGCGCGCGCATCGCGAGCGGCGGCGCGAAACTCCGCGGCTTCGTCGGGCACGCCCCGCGGGAAGAGCTCGACGCCTTTGCACAGCGTGACACCGCTGTCGGGCAACGCCGCGAGAGGAACGAGCGCCGCGTACGTCGCGCGCGCCCATTCCGCGACGCGTTCGCGGGGCGCGACCTTGTACGGGTACCAGATCGCCCCGGCGACGCTCGACGTCGTGCGCGACGGGAGCTCGCGCGTCCAGATCTCGACGGACAAGCCGCGCTCGAGCAGCCGAATCGCGCTCGAGAGTCCCGAGACGCCGCAGCCGATGACGATCGCGCGAGGGCCCTGCATGGGTTCGGGAGAATAACGCGCGCTTCGAGTGCGACGCGCTACGTCGCCGTGCGGTCGCGTACGCTCAGCGCGACTTGAACAAGTGATCGGACTCTTCCGACCACGCCGCGAGCCGGTACAGCGGCGCCAACCGCCGCAGCTCGGCCACCAAGCGCGCCGGAACGTCGGGCGCGAGCGCGCCGCCACGCGTCCCCGGCGGCGCGGGGAAGCGCTGCTCGACTGCGAGGCCATGCTCGCCCGGCTTGTAGTACCGAAAGAACTCGTGGAGCTTGTCCGCCGTGAGCTGGCCGCAGATCCACTCGCCCTTCCAGTTGTCGAGCTTCAGCCGGAAGCCCGCGAGGTCGTTCAAGAAGGGCAGGAGCAGCGCGAAGCCCTCCTTCTGCGTGCGGTGCACGAGGTTTTGACCGTCGAACCATGCATCGGGGTGAATGCGCAAGCTGACCTCGAGCGCCGCCTCCTCGATCGCGACGCACAGGTACGCATTGCGATAGGACGAGTCGAGGTCTTTGGCGAGCTCGGCGCCGAGCACGAGCTTGAGGCGCGCCTTCTCCTTCTTGCCACGCGTGATGTAGGCCCAGATGCGCCGCACGCGCATGTGGTTGAACATGTGTGGCGCGTGCAGGCTGGTGCGCGCCTGCAGCTCCAGCTTGCCGCCGCCCACCTCGACGTCCGCCGTGAGCGCGTCGACCGCAAACTTCGCCACCGCCGCCAGCTTGCGCCGCGTGACGAGCCGCCGGTCGTTGTACTGAGGGTCACGCCCGAGCGACTCCGAGAGCGCGTGGAAGTCCCCCTCTTCGAACGCCGCGAGCTCCGCCAGCGGCTTGGGTTCCGTGTCCTGCACCTGTGCCATCGAGGTCACTCCAAGAGCGCGATGCGCGGGTCGAGCTGGTCGGGGGCGAGGGTGAGACCGCTGGAGACGCGCTCGCAGGCGGGCAGAGCGACTTCGGAGCACCACTCGCGCGGGACGCGCGGGAGCGGGCCGATCGCGACGGTCTTCTCGAACCACTCGCGCGCCTTGGCGGGGTTGCGGCGGTGCAAGAGCTCCAAAACGCCGAGGTTTTGGTGAGCGTCGCCCCACGCTTCGATCAGCATGTCGAGCGCCTGCGCAGGAAGCTCGCCGGAGTCCTTCGCGCGCGCGCCGGACGCCACGGCCTGCAGGAGCAGCCGCTCGGCCTCGTCGACGCGCGAAGGGAAGTGATAGACGAGGATCAGCGCCGCGTCGTTCACGATGCGCGTGTCATCGGGCGCGAGCGCCGCCGCAGCGAGGTACGCGTCACGGCACGTCGAGAGCACTTCGCGCGCCGCAGTGAGCTTGTTCTCGGCCATCGAGAGCTCGACCTCGCGCGCAAACGCATCCTTCGCATCCATCGCGCGCGCGCGATGCTCGCGCGACTCCATCACGAGCCCGACGCCCCACTCGCGGTGAAAAAAACCCGCGTTGTTGGCGAAGTCGACGTCCGACGGGCGGTATTCGTGCAGGTACGCATAGATGCGCGCCGCCTTCGACGCAGGCAAGATCGCGAAGCCGCCGAGGGAGTCCGCACCGCCGCGCAGCCAACGATCGGCGACGAGCTGCAGACCGTCGACGCCCGAGCGAACGCGGCCTTCGAGACGCCACTCCAAGCCGCCGGGGAAGAGCGACTCCATCGAGCGAAACGAAGCCTCCGAAGCATCGAGCTCGCCCGCGTGGAACTGCGACCAGCCAGCGCCCGCGCGGCACATCACCTCGTAGCCTTGGCAGGCGCTCGCGTACGACTCTTCCAGCTCGCGGCAGCGACGGTAGTGGGCCTCTGCATCGCGGAAGCGTGCCAGCGCGCGCGCTCCGTCGCTCTGCGCGGGCACCGCGAGCTCGAACAGCTCCTGCGCCGCGAACCAGTGTGCGAGCGGCGCGTCTTCATGGCGCGCACACAGGCTCAGGTAGAACGAGGCAACGCTCTCGGCACCTTCGAGGGGACGCATCAGCGCGACGAAACGCGAGTGGAGCTGCTCGTTTCGCAGGTCCAGCTCGACGGCGCTCGCGAGCGCCTCGACCGCAGCTTCGTTGCGGCCCTCCCACTGAAATAGGTTCGCGAGCTGCACCGGCCCCCAAGGATCGCGCGGGGCCGCGTCGACGAAGCGCAAGAGGAGTGCCTCCGACTCCGCCGCGAGCTCGGGCGCGGGCTGCTCGCTTTGGCGACGCGCGATGTAGGCGTCGAAGGTCGCCTCGGCCGCGATGCGCAGCTCCGTCGCGGTCGGAGCAGGCTTCGCAGCGAGCCCGCGGCGCGCGAAGTCGAGCGCGACGTCGCCTTGAAGCGTCCCGCGGGCCGCGCGACTCGCGCCAAAGAGCGCCTCGGGTCCGGCGCCGAGCTCGAGCGCACGCCGCCACGCCGCGAGGGAATCCACGAGGAAGTTCGCGTCGCGGCTCGACGTAGACGCTTCGAGCAGGGCTTCGGCGCGCATCGACCACGCGGCGCGCGATCCCGGCGCGAGCAGGAGCGCGTCGTCGAGCGTGAGCAGCGCATCGAGCGAAGCGCCGCGGTCGAGCTCGGCGCGCGCGCGCTCCAAGAGAGGTGCGAGCCCCGCGGGCTCGACGGGCTGGGGCGAGCGGCAGGCAGTCGCGAGGCACAGAACGGCGATGACGAGTGACGAGCGCATGGAAGAGCTTTCTTCGCGCGCAACTCTAGCCGCCCGCGGCGTTCTCGTCACAGGCGCCGACTGGCCGCGCGACGACGCGGGGAAGTAACCTGTGGCGCATGCGCGCACTCCTCACACTCGTGGTCAGCGGACTCGCCTTCGCAGGGACAGCTTGCGTCGCTCCGACGGGCAGCCGCGTCGACGTCGAGCGCCGCTCGCTCGCGCAGGGACCGCGCGTCCTCGGCGTGATCGCGCATCCCGACGACGAGCTGGCCTTCGGCGCGACGCTCTACCGACTGTCGCACCAGCTCGATGCCACGTGCGACCTGCTCGTGATCACCAACGGCGAAGGCGGCTTCAAGTACTCCACGCT
>CAIYPP010000014.1 GCA_903928115.1 uncultured Planctomycetota bacterium | reverse complement strand
TGAAACGAAGCTGGGGGTGCCGCTTGGCACCCCCAGCTTCATTTTCAGCGGCCTCGTGATGGGCAACGGCGGGCAGGTTCGAACTGCGGAGCGTTCTCTCGGTTCGTCCGAGACTTCGGCCAGCGCGTTGCCTTCGGCAACGCTCGGGGGCATCCCTCTTCGGAGACGCCAAAGCGTCTCCGAAGCCGCGGCTCGCGCAGCGAGCCGCGGCCGGGCTTACCCCTCTCGAACGCTCTGCAGTTCAAGACCTGCCCGTGATCGCATAGCGGCTCGTGATGGGCAACGGCGGGCAGGTTCGAACTGCGGAGCGTTCTCTCGGTTCGTCCGAGACTTCGGCCAGCGCATTGCGAGTCAGGGTGTTCGGAGCGCTCGGGGCGTGAGCGGGCGGACCGGAGGTGCGGAGGTCACTGCCAGTTGAGCCACTGCTCGTTGGCTTCGTCGAGGTCGCGTTGGAGCTCGGCGATGCGGGTCTGGACTTCGCGCGACTTGGAGGCGCTCTTGTAGACGTCCTCGGTGAGGAGCGACTCGTTGAGCGTCTTGAGCTCTTCTTCGAGGGCGATGATCTTCTGCTCGAGCTTCTCGAAGGCCCACGGGTTGCGGATCTTGCCGGAGGTCGGGGCGGGCTTGGCTGGCTCGGGGGCGGGCTTCTGGGGCGGGGCGGCCTTGCGAGCGGCGTCGCGGGCGGCGGAGGCCTCGGCGTCGGCTTCGAGCTTGCGGCGGCGGTAGTCGCTGTAGTTGCCGGGGTACAGGCGCGCAGCGCCGTCCTCGACTTCGAGGATGTGGGTGCACAGGCCGTCGAGGAACTCGCGGTCGTGGCTGATGCAGACGAGCGCTCCGTCGAAGGCGCCGAGCATCTCTTCGAGCGACGTGCGGGCGGCGAGATCGAGGTGGTTCGTGGGCTCGTCCATGGCCAGCCACGAGATCGGCGTGGCCAAGAGCTTCGCGAGGCACAGACGCGCGCGCTCGCCGCCGGAGAGATTCTTGACCTGCTTTTCGACCTCGAGGCCACGGAAGAGGAAGCGCGCGAGGTGCGAGCGGCACTCGAGATCGGTCCACTCGGGCTTCACGCGTCGCATCTCTTGGATGCCGTCGTTGTCGGCGCGCAGCTCGCTCGTGTCTTGGTCGTAGTAGCCGCACAGCGCCTTGTGGCCGAAGTTGAGCTCGCCGCCGAGAGGCCTCGTGCGGCCCGCGAGCATCTTGAGCAGAGTCGTCTTGCCCGCACCGTTCTTGCCGACGATTCCGAGGCGCTGACCGCGCCCGATGCGCAGGTCGAGGTCGCGGAACAAGATGCGCTCGCCGTAGCCGCCGCGCAGGCCCTTGGTTTCCAGCACGAGCTCGCCCCCGCGCTCGGCCTTTGGCGAAGGAATCGCGGGCTTGCGGACGTCGTCGTAGGGTTCGTGCAGCCGCACGAGATTCTCGAGCTTCTTCTGGCGGCCCTTGGCCTCGGCCGTGCGCTGAGACCCCATGTGGCGCTTGATGAACTCTTCCTCCTTGCGGATGAAGTCCTGCTGGATTTCCCACGCGCGTCGCTCGGAGTCGAAGCGCTCGGCCTTGAGTTGGAGGTACTTCGGGTAGTTGCCCGAGTAGCTCTTCAGCGCGCCGCGCTCGAGGTCGAGGATGCGGTCGACGCTGTTCGTGAGCAGGCGTCGGTCGTGGCTGACGATCAGCACCGCGCTCTTCAGCTCGCGCAGCCAAGCCTCGATCCACTCGATGCCGCGCAGGTCGAGGTGGTTCGTCGGTTCGTCGAGGAGCAGCACGTCGTGGCCGGCGACGAGCTCGCGCGCGAGCGCCGTGCGGCTCTTCTCGCCGCCGGAGAGCGTCGCGGCTTCGCGCTCCCAGAACATCTCGGGCAGGCCGATTCCGCCGAGCACCGAACCGATCACGTGCGACAGGTCCCAGCCGCCGAGCTGCTCGATGCGGTGCTGAAGCTCGTCGTGGCGGCGCACGAGGCGGTCGAGCTCGACACCCTCGGCGCTGCCCATGCGCTCGGTGAGTTGCGCGAGCTCTGCTTCGATCGCGCGGGCCTCGACGAGTCCGCTCTCGACGTACTGCCGCACGGTCTGCCCGGGCGCGAAACGCGGGATCTGCGGCACATGGCCGAGCCGCGAGCCCTTGGCGATCGTGACCGAGCCGCCATCGGGCTGCTCGAGGCCTTCGATGATTCGAAGCAGCGTGCTCTTGCCGCCGCCGTTGCGGCCGACGAGGCCGACCTTCTCGCCGGGGTCGATCTGGAACGTCACCCCACGCAGCACGTCCTGTGCGCCGTAGTGTTTCCGAAGGTCGTCGACGATGAGCAGGCTCACGGGCGCAAGACTCTATCGGCGCGTTGCCGCTCCACAAGCGAGCGCTACGATCGCGCGCGAGGAGACCCCATGGCGAGCCTGTTCACCAAGATCATCCGCGGCGAGATTCCTGGACGTTTCGTGCATCGCGACGAGCACTGCGTCGCCTTCATGACCATCGCGCCGATCCGACCCGGCCACACGCTGGTCGTTCCGATCCGCGAGGTGGACCACTGGATCGACCTCGGGCCGGAGCTCACCGCGCACCTCTTCACGGTGGCGCAGCGCATCTCGCGCGGCATTCAGAAGGGCTTTGGCTGCCGCAAGGTCGGCCTCTCGATCATCGGGCTCGAGGTGCCGCACTGTCACCTGCACCTCTTGCCGCTCGATCATCCCGACGACATGGACTTCAAGCGCCAGCAGCAGGGGCTCGCTGCGGATGTGCTCGACGCGCACGCGCAGACGCTGCGCGACGCGCTCGCTTCGCTCGCGTAGCTCGCTAGTGGCCGCCGCTCGACTTCGGGCGCGCGTTCCAGATCGTTGCGCACAGCGCGAGGCCGATGGCGACCACCGGCAGCATCGCGCCGGGCCACGAGATCCAATTTTCGGCGAGCTTCGCCTCCTCGCCCTTGGGCAGAGACACGGCGTAGTAGAAGGCCTGCGCACCGCCGCCCAGATACACGAAACCGTCGATCACCCCGGTGACGAGGCCCGCGTACTTCGAGCCGCCGAAGTCCGCCGAGGCGGTCCCGCTCAGCATGCCGTGCACGCCGATGACGCACAGCGACATGAACACGACGGACCAGCCCAGCATCGGGTTCCCGAGGAAGAAGAACGCGGCGACGGCGCCGAGCAGCATGCCGGAGTAGAGAACGCTGCTGACCGGTCCACGGCGGCTCGCGAACACGTGGTCCGAGATGAAGCCAGCGAAGACGCCGCCGAGGATTCCGGCGACGCACATCAGCATGCCCCAGTTCTTGTAGAAGAAGGACTCGCGCCCGTCGATCGCGATCAGGTAGAGGCGACCCTGCTTCATCACGGCCTGACGTAGGAAGCCCGAGCAGAACTCGATGCCGACGATGATCCAGATCACGCGCTGCGAGAACATGCGCGCGACGACCTGCACGGCGGTGAGCCTCGCGCCCGTGTCGCCGCTCGTTGCGTCGCCCGTATTGAAGTCTTGGAAGCCCGCGGTCCCAGGGGAGTCGCGCACCAAGAGCCACGTCGCGCCGAGGCACGCGATCAGCACACCGGCCGGGACCCAGAAGGCCATCGCGTAGTCGAAGCTCTTCGCGATGGCGAGGCTCCAGTCGTACGAGAAATACAGCCCGAGCGAGATCAAGATGCCGAACATGCCCCCGAGCACGCCGCGCTCGCGCACGTGGAACCACGCGGCGTTGACCTTGACGATCGAGACCGCGCCGAAGCTCTGGAAGTACATGTTGAGGGCGTTCAAGACCAAGAGGCGGCTCTTGAGCCCCTCACCGTCGAGCTCGCCCGCGATCGACCCCTGAAACGCCAGCGCCATCAAGAGGTTCATCACCGCCGAGCCCGCGGTGGCAGCGAGCATCGTGATGCGCCCGCCGAAGCGGTCCGTCAGCGGGCCGTTGATCAGGAACGCGATGCCGTAGACCCACTGGCCCGCGCCGTCGATTTCGTTGAAGTGGTCCTTCGCGAGCACGCCCGCCTTGTCGAGCTCGCTCGCGATCGCGGAGAGGTTGTAGCGGCCGAAGTAGAGGAACGCGTAGGCGAGTCCGAGCGGGATCCAGTTGAACGTGCGGCGCCGTCGGAAGCCCTCGGAGTGTCCGAGGTCCACCTTCGGGAGTCGCCGTACTACGACGGCGATCGCGATGAGCAAGAAGAGGATCGGCAGGAACTTCTGGAGCCACGGCGGAAGCGAGTCGAGCATGGGGGGCGATCCGTTCAGCGGCGGGAGCGGGCGAGCGCACGCACGGGTTCGACGAGGCCGTCGAGCTGCTCGACCACGAGGTCGATCGCTCCGTCCGCGCGCGAGTCGAGCACCCAGCGTGGGGTGTGCGGGTGGCGGCGCAGCGCGAGCTGCACGTCGAGTTCCCGCGAGCGGCGCATGACGTGGGGGAGCGCGAGGTCGAGCGAGAACACGTCGCCGATCACGAAGTCGGGACGCTCCTCGGCGAGGATCGCGCGGTACTTCGGGCGATCGACGCGCACGGGGCGACCGGCGAGCACGAGGTGCTCGTCCGTCGCGCCGAGCACGAACTTGCCCGCCGAGCCGCGCACGCGGAGTGCGTGCTCGAGGCCACGGCCCACGCCGGTGTCCTGAAACCAGCCTTCGATCTTCTCGCTGGAGCTGTTCGAAACGACGACCACGTCGGCACCGGCCTCGACGAGCGCTGCGAACATCTCAGCGGCACGCGGAACGAGCGCGGGCGGGTGCTGCGCGCGAAACTGGGCGGTCGAGGTGAGGAAGCAGTGGTCGCCGAAGGCACTCAGGCTCGCGAAGCCGCTCGCGAGAATCGCCTCGACGTAGCGGCGGGCCTCCGGCGCGCGCGACGTCTCCATGTGGCGCGCGAGTGCGTTGGCCTCGCAGAACGGATCCTCATCGATGTAGGCCGTGATGCGACCGTCGGGCGCCCAGCCGTGGCGATGCGGCTCAGCGAAGACCTCGGCCTCGAAGGCGGCGAAGTGCGCGCGAACCTCGTGTTCGGGCACGCGTGCGAGGCGTGCCACTTCGGCGATCAGGAACAGTTTGACGTTACGGGCTTCGTGCGCCTGATCGGTCCAGACGCCGTCGAAGTCGGAGAGGATCTTCACGCGCATGACGCCTGCCATCGTAGCGAGCCGCGGGCGCACTTCGAGCCGCGTAGGCGGCGCAAAGGTGCGTGCTTCGAGCCAAAAACCGCTATTCGCCGCGCAGGGCGCGCACTTCGTGCGGCCGCAGCTTGCGGTGGGCGCCGACCGCGAGCTCGCCGAGCTTCACCGGGCCGATCGCAGAGCGGTGGAGCGTCAGCACTTCGCTACCCACGGCCTCGAGCATGCGGCGCACCTGACGATTGCGTCCTTCGGTGATCACGAGCTCGAGCTGCGTGCGTCCGTCGGAGCGCTCGAGCAGGCGCACGAGAGCCTCGCGCGTCATTCCGTCGTCGAGCTGGACTCCGCGTGCGAGCTGCGCCAGCCGCGCATCGTCGAGCTCGCCGCGCGCGCACACCTCGTAGGTCTTCGGCAGCTTCGAGCTCGGATTGGTGATGCGCTCCGCGAGGTCGGTGTCGTTCGTGAAGAGGAGGAGACCGCTGGTCTCTTTGTCGAGTCGTCCGACTGGCGCGATCCAGACTCCGACGTCCTGAAGGAGTTCGTACACGGTGCCCCGGCCGCGCTCGTCGCTGCGCGATGTGACAAGGCCCGTCGGCTTGTAGAGAGCGAGGTAAAGGGGCTGCCAGCGCGCGAGCGGCTGCTCGTCGAGCTTGACGTCGTCGCGCGAGAGGTCGACCCACGTCGAGGGCTCTCGCTCGCGCAACCCGTTCACGCGCACACGCCCGTCGCGGATCGCCTGTTCCGCCTGACTGCGGCTCATCACGCCTGCGCGGGAGAGCGCGCGGTCGAGGGTCTTGCGTTCCGCTTTCACTTCGATCTTTCGATGGGCACGCCGTGGGACTTGCAGCGTGACACTTCGAAGTCTGACGTCCTCGACGCAGCGGCGCTACACGCAGGTCTCGCGAACGCCAGAGCACGCGCGCAAGTGGGACGCGCGTTCGCTATCCTGACGGGGTGAACGACCGAGCATGGGAAGTCCTCGCATGGCGCGAGGAGGGCGGCGCGCAGGGAGTGCGCCTGTGCGTGCCTTCGAGTGCGACGCTGGCGCGCGTGCACGAGCTCGCGGCGCGCGAACTCTCGGTGCCGCGCGGTCCGTGGTCCTGCTTCCTCTCCGGCATCCCTTGGGATGAGCGCACCGAGTTCGGCGCGCGCGGCGTCGAGGCGCCCTATGACGCCGAGCGCACGCCCGTGTCGAAGCTCGCGTGGCAGCCGGGCAGCCAGTCGCTCGCGCTGCTGCATGGCTCGGATCCGGCGCCGGTGCGCCTCGTCGTCGCGCGACCTTTCGAGGGCGACGATGGCACGCTGCGCCGACTCGGTCACGTCGACGCTCCGGCCGCTCTGGCGGACGACGGAGAGCCCGATGCGGCACCGGACGAGCTCGAAGACGATGCCGAAGACGAAGGCGGCGAGGAAGAAGAGGCGCTCGGGCGCTGGCTCGGCCGCATGGTGCGCTTCGCGGAGAATGAGCCGGAGCTGAAAGCTCCCGCGATGGCGCTCGCCACCTTCGCCGGTGACGAGTTCCGTGGGCTTTCGGTCCCGGAAGCCCTACCGCTCTTCGAGGGCTCGGACAGCGAGATGCACTTCCTGCTGTGGGCCATGCTGGACTTCGCGCGGCCCGGTGAGGAGAGCGTCGCGGTGCGCTATTCGAAGCGCTGGCGTTCGCGCGGCACGCCGATGGAGCGCGCAGTGCTCGACCGGCTCGTCGATTCGCGTCTCGAACTCTTCGAGGTCGTCGAGTGCGGCCCCGATGGCTTCGGTGTCGTGCGCTGGCCCCTCGAGGCTCAGCGGCGTCCTCAGGAAGTCCAGCTTGGCTCGGATCGCCTCCCCAAGGGCCTGTGGGCTGCCGCGCGGCTCATCGAGCTCGATGGCGAGGTGCAATTGCTTCCCGGCGTGCTCGACTTCGTGGCGCGCGTGGCGCGCGAGTTGCTCGACGAGCGCGTGCGAGCGGCGCGTGCACGCAGCGGGCTCGAGTGGGCGCTCTTCACCAAGCGTGACGGCCACATCTTCCATCGCGTCGCGCGCGAAGCCGCGCTCGCCGCGTCCCTCGCCCGCATCGGAGCTGTCTGACATGGCCCGCGGCAAGCCTGAAGAAGATCGACTCGGCGCGTGGCGTCCGCACTTCTCCGTCGAGATGCAGCGTCGTGGCGAGGAGATGGCGCTCGCCGGACGCGTACTCTCGATCGAGCGCGAGGAGCAGCGTGTCGTCGCGTCGGTGCGCGATGAGTCTCAGACGTTCCGCACGAGCGTCGACATCGGCTCGCGCAACATTCACACGGCGTCGTGCACGTGCGCGATGTTCCGACAGATGGAGGCCTGCAAGCACCTGTGGGCGCTCCTGTGCTCGTACAGCGGCGCCGCGGTGTCGCCCAGCAAGGATTCCGTGTCGGCGGGACCGCGCTCGGCGCTGCGAGGCTGGCTCGACGGGCTCGATAAGCTCGAACGCGAGGCACGCTCGGCCGAAGCTGGACCCGAGGGCGACAGCCGCGATTGCCGCGTGGACTACGTGTGGATCCTCGATGACGAGGCGTCCGGTGTTTCGGGCGTCCTCGAGACGCGGCGGGCGAAGAAGCTGCTCCGCGGCGGCTTCGGCAAGTCCGTTCCCTTTCCGCTCGCGCTCGGTGCGCCCGACGTCGTCCTCGCGCCTGCGGATCGGCGCATCGCCGCGCTCTTGCGCGGCGCGGGAACGGCGCTGTCGTCGGGCATGTACCGACCGAGCCATGACGCGCGCTACCTGCTCGACTCCGCGCAGATCGAGGCGTTGATCGCCGATCTCGCGGGCAGCGGAAGGCTCTTTTGGCAGCGCCGCAGCGTCACGTCGGAGGAGCCGCTCGCGCTCGACACGAACGGTCCGTGGCAGCTTTGCATGGACGTCGCCGAGCAGGGTGGCAACGTGCAGCTCGGCGCGCACTTGCAGCGCGGGGGCGAGCGCGTCGAGCTCACGGACATGCGTGGCGTGCTACCGGGCGACTTCATCGTGCTCGACACTCGCATCGTGCGCACGCAGCTCGGCCGCGGCCGAGCGTGGATCACGAACCTGCTGACCACGCCGCTGCCGCCGCTCGCAAAGCAGGAATCCACCGAGCTCTTGCGCGAACTCGCGCGCCGCGACCTCGACGTCGAGCCGGGTCCGGGCATGGAAGAACTCGTGGTCGCGCGTCCGCCGGTGCCGTGCATCACGCTGACTCCGCCGCCGCGCGACGATGCGGGTTGGGGCGCGCCATCTGGCGAGATCGAGTTCGATTATCGCACGGAGCGCGTGCCGGCTGCGGACCCGCGACCGCTCTTGATCGCGGGACGTGGCGTGCTGCGGCGCTACCGCGCGGTCGAAGACGCGTTCGTGGCGCGTGCGCTCGAGTTGGGCGCGGAGCCGCTCGGCGACAAGCACGGTCGTGTGAGTGTTCCGATGGAGCGCATCCCCGAGCTCGTGTCGCAGCTCGAGCGCGAGGGCTGGAAAGTCGGCGGAGAAGGGGCGCGCTGGCGCAACCTCGCTGCCCCTTCGATGCGCATCCACAGCGGCGCGGAGTGGCTCGAGCTCGAAGGCCAGATCGAAGGTATGGCTCCTTCGACCTTCCCGAAGCTGCTCGCAGCGCTGCGGCGCGGAGAGAGCACGGTCACGCTCGAAGACGGCACGACCGGCGTGCTGCCGGCGAAGTGGGTCAAGCGTTGGAAGCGTGCACTCCTGCTCGCGGACACCAAGGGCGGCAAGCTGCGCTTCGGCCGCAATCAAGCGTGGTTCGTCGACATGCTGCTCGACGAGCACGTCGAGGCGCAGTCGCGCGCGCAGTGGGAAGAGCAGCGCGCGCGGCTCGATGAGTTCCGCACCGTCCAGCCGGTCCACGAGCCCGCGAAGTTCCAAGGCGAGCTGCGCCCTTACCAGCGCGACGGCCTCGGCTGGCTCGATTTCCTCGAGCGCCACCGCTTCGGCGGCTGCCTTGCGGACGACATGGGTCTCGGCAAGACGGTTCAGGTGCTCGCGTGGCTGGTCGCACGCAAAGAGCGTGACCCCGAAGCCCCGCCGACGATGGTCATCGCGCCGAAGTCGCTCACACACAACTGGATCGACGAAGCGCGACGCTTCGCGCCCGGCCTGAAATCGCTCGAGTATGCAGGCGCGGATCGAACGGGGCGGCGCGAGAAGTTCGACAAGGTCGACGTGATCGTCACGACCTATGGCACTGTGCGCAGCGACATCGACTGGATGTCGAAGCAAAAGTTCGGCGTGATCGTGCTCGACGAAGCTCAGGCCGTGAAGAACGACGCGAGTCGAATCGCGCGCGCCGTTCGACTGCTGGTCGCGGACCATCGCCTCGCACTCAGCGGCACGCCCATCGAGAACCATCTGGGCGAGCTGTGGTCGCTGTTCGAGTTCCTCAATCCCGGCATGCTCGGCCGCTCCAGCGCCTTCCAGGCGCTCGTCGCAGGAAGCGAAGACGTCGAGGGTGACAAGGATGTGCGCACGCTGATCGCCGCTGCGATCCGTCCGTTCCTTCTGCGCCGCCGCAAAGAAGAGGTGCTGCGCGACCTGCCCGAGCGCGCGGAGCAGACGGTCACGTGTGACATGGACGAGAAGCAGCGCCGCGAGTACGACGAGCTGCGCATCCACTTCCGCCGCGAGCTGCTCGAGCGCCGCACCGACAAGGAGCTCGAGCGCGACAAGCTGCACGTGCTCGAGATGCTCTTGCGACTGCGCCAAGCCGCGTGCCACCCCGGCTTGCTCGATCCCGCGCGCATCGACGAGTCCTGCGCGAAGTTCGACACCTTTCTGCCGATGCTCGACGAGGTGCTCGAGTCGGGCCACAAGGCGCTCATCTTCTCGCAGT
>CAIYPP010000013.1 GCA_903928115.1 uncultured Planctomycetota bacterium | reverse complement strand
TGTTCTTCGACCACGTCGCCCTGCGCGCGCCGATCTTTGGGCCGATCGCGCGCAAGGTCGCGCTCGCACGCTTCTCGCGCACGTTTGCGACGCTGATCCGCTCCGGCGTGCCGATCATGGGCACGCTCGATATCGTCGCGGACACGGCGGGCAACCGCGTCATCGCGAACACGGTCACGGCGGCGAAGGAGAGCGTGCGCAACGGCCAGTTGCTCTCGGATCCGCTGGCGCAGTCCGCGGTCTTCCCGCCGATGGTGACGCGCATGATCGCGATCGGCGAGCGCACGGGTTCGCTCGAGCAATTGCTCGAGAAGATCGCCGAGTTTTACGACGCGCAGGTCAAGGCCGCGATCAAGAGCCTCACCAGCCTGATCGAGCCGCTGCTCATCACCTTCATGGGCCTGATCGTCGGCGGCGTCGTGCTCAGCGTGTTCCTCCCGATCCTCGACGTGGTCGGAAAGCTCTCGGGTCCGAGCTAGGTCCTTCGGCCACAGCGGCCGATCTCCCGCCGCCCGTCGCGGCCCTGCGACCTCCCGCATGGGGGGCGGGGTGCGGCGGGCGCGCTGTTTCGCGAATGGGAACGCCGCGTGGGCCGACTTGCGGGAATTTCGCCCCCGAGCCTCAAGTTCCGCGAGGTGGGGGGCCGAAAGTTCTGCGCATACGGGAAGCACCGGGCACGGGAGTGCCGTTCCGGGTGCCCGAGAACCAGAAAGCAGAACACCAACGCAATGAAGACCCAAAAGCGCAACGCCGGCTTCACCCTGATCGAGCTCATGATCGTGGTGGCCATCATCGCCATCATCGCCTCGGTCGCGATTCCGCGCCTGATGGCGGCCCGCCTCTCGGCCAACGAGTCGGCGGCCATCTCGACGCTCCGCTCGCTCACGAGCGCGCAGGCCCAAGTCCAGTCCTCCGGCGCCATCGACACCGACGGTGACGGCGCGGGCGAGTACGGCAGCTTCGCCGAGCTCGCGGGCACTTTCCCCTGCCGCATCTCGAACGCCGGTACGCCCGCCTCGGGCACCGTCGGCACCGACGAACTCAACCCGCCGGTCCTCTCGGCCGCCTTCGGCAACGTCGTGGCGAGCCAGGTCCAGCGCTCGGGCTACGTCTTCCAGATGTACCTGCCCGACGCCGCGCGCGCTCCGATCAACGAAGGCGCCACGGGCGGCTTCACGGGCTCGTACCCCGGCGCCGACAACGGCGAAGTGCTCTGGTGCTGCTACGCCTGGCCGGTCAACTTCAGCCAGACCGGCAACCGCACGTTCTTCGTGAACCAGGCGGGCGACATCTATCAGTACAACAACAAGGGCACGAACGTCTACTCGGGCGCTGGCGCCTCGGGCAACGGCCCGGCCGGTGACTCGATCTTCCAGACGGCGAACGACATGGGCTCGCCCGTGTGCAACGTCGCCGGTGGCCTCACCGGCCAAGACGGCGAAAACTGGGTCCCGGTCCAGTAGTTCGCAGGCTTCCCGTGCGTGGCGAGGCGTTCCGTTTTCCCGGGGCGCCTCGCCATGCGGTTTGATGGCGGGCCGCACGCTCGCCGCTCTGCCTCCCCCCCCCAAGCCCCCCTCGAGAGCTTCACCATGTTCACTCCCCGCGCCCTCCGCTCCGCGTCGCGCGCCGCTCGCAGCGGCTTCACGCTGATCGAGCTGATGATCGTCGTCGGGATCATCGCGATCCTCGCCGCAGTGGCCTTGCCGCGCCTCGCTGCGGCGCGTCAGTCCGCCAATGAGTCGGCCGCCATCGCGACGCTGCGTGCGTTGATGAGTGCGCAGGCGCAGGTTCAGTCCGCCGCGGCGATCGACACCGACGCCGACGGAATGGGGGAGTTCGGCTCCTTCGCCGAGCTCGCCGGCATCGCACCCGTCCGCATCAGCGTCGGTGGCGTACCGGCCGCCGGCAACGCGGCCTCCAACCTCCTCGATCCGCCCGTGCTCTCCGCGCCCTTCGGTCTCGTGACCGGCAGCCAGACGGCGCGCTCGGGCTACCTGTTCCAGATGTATCTGCCCGACGCCACGGGCACCCCGATCAGCGAAGACGCCACCGGCGGATTCTCCGGTAGCTTCCCCAGCCCGGATCTCTCCGAGTACCTGTGGTGCTGCTACGCGTGGCCGATGCAAGCCGGCATGACGGGCACGCGCGCGTTCTTCGTCAGCCACTCGAACGAGGTGCTGCAGACGCCCAACCGCGCGACGACGGCCTACTCCGGTGCGTTGCGCGGGCCCGCGGGCGACGCGGCATTCTCCGTCGCCAACGACATGCGCTCGGCGATCGGCCTGTACGGCGCCTCGATCGACGGCAACGCTTGGTCGCCGGTGCAGTGAGCGCGCGCGTCAGCGCGGCAGGCCGAACAGCGTGTCCGCGTTGGCGCTCGTGATCTGAGCGAGCTCGTCGAGCGTCGTCCCGCGCACCTCGGCGAGCTTCGCGAGGACTTCGCGGCACAGCGCAGGCTCATTGCGGCGACCGCGCCGCGACTGCGGCGCAAGGTAGGGACAGTCGGTCTCTACGAGCAGTCGGTCCGACGGCACGAGCCGCGCCGCCTCGCGGTTGAACTCGTTCTTCGGATAGGTGACGACGCCAGAGAACGAGATGTACATGCCGAGCGCGAGGAACTCTCCGAGCTCGGCTGCGCCGTAGCTGTAGCAGTGCATGACGCCGCGCAGGCCCGGAAACTCCGCGAGCAGCGCGAGCGTGTCCTCGCGCGCATCACGGCAGTGCACGATCACGGGCTTTTGGAGCTCGCGCGCGAGCGCGAGGTGCCAGCGGAAGTTCGAGAGTTGCGCCTCGCGCGGCGAGAACTGCTTGAACCAGTCGAGACCCGTCTCGCCGACGGCGACGCAGTCGGGCCGTCGGCACAGCGCCTCGATCTCGGCGCGCTCCGCGGGACCTGCCTCGGCGGCGTCGTGCGGATGGATGCCCGCGGTGGGGAAGACCCCCGCATGCCGCGCAGCGAGCTCGAAGGCGCGCCGCGACGTCGCGACGTTCGTGCCCACGAGCAGCATGCGAGCCACGCCAGCCTCCCGCGCTCGCTCGATGGCCGCGTCGCGGTCCGCGTCGAAGCTCTCGTCGTAGACGTGCGCGTGGCTGTCGGTGATGACGCAGCCGGCGCTCATTGCCCGCCGCAGTTCTTGTCGAGCAGGTCGGCGAGGAAGTAGAGGAACACGGTGTCGGCTTCGTGCTCCGAAGCTTCCTTGATGAGCGCGCAGAAGTCGCTGCGGGGCATGATGCGCAGGAGCGCTTGCGCCGACTTGCGACGGATGTTCCCGTCGGAGGCGCTCTCGACGAGTACTTCGCGCAGGGCGCGGACGGCGCGCTCGCCCCCGAACTCGGAGAGTGCGTTGACTGCGGCGTAGCGTGCGTCGGGCGGCTGGCGCAGGTCGACGACGACGTCGCACAGCACGCGCGCCTCGGTGAGGCCGAGCTTCTTCGCTGCCGTGTGCCAGCCTCGGACGACTTCCTCTTGAGGGGGGCGAGTCTGGCGTGCGAGCGGCTCGCGCAGCATCGGCTCGTACATCTCGACGGCGCGCTGCGGCACGGTCTCGGCCGCGATCCGCACGGCTTGCGTACGCAGCTCCTCGCTCTTGCCGTCGTACGAGAGGATCAGGCGCTCGAGGGTCGGCAGAGTCTCTTGCGGGGCGTTGTAGGCGGCCGCCTCGAGCAGAGCCCACTGCACGTCGAAGGGCTCGCCTCCGGCCTGCGAGAGTCGCGCGAGTGCCTCGCGTCCCGCCGCCGCTCCGGCCGTATGCAACGCCTCGAGGTGGGCGCTGCGGTCGCGGAAGTTGCGGTCTTGGACATCGCTCGTCGTCGTCGGGTCGACGGGGCGGAAGAGCAGCACGAGGCGGTCGATGGCGAGGCGCGCTTCCACCTCGTTCATGCCCGCGCCGGCATCCGCGCCGCCGCAGGCGGAAAGGAACCCGAGGCCCGCGGCGAGCGCCAGCGATCGCAGGGCGTGCGCGAGCGCACGGCGGGGGGCGGGGGACGGCGCGGGGAGGGCCTCTCGGGCGGTCATGGAAGGTGGGGGGAGCGCGTCGGCGGCTCGGAACGGGAGTTGTGGAGGGGTTGGGTCTCGGGGCGTCGTGCCGTCGTGCGGCGCGGACCGCTCCGTGGCCTCGGCGGCGTTCGAGGTGGGATCGGCCGGCCTGTACGGAGGTCCCACAGGACTATGGCGCCGAGCCTACGGGGCGCACTATAGTGCCCGACCCCTTCGGATACCGCGACCTCAGGTCGGCGCTCCGCAGCGGCTTCCCTCGTCCCCTCGGCGCGTCTGTGGGGTAGAGGAACCCGCCCGGCTCGCCCCTGTGCCGCGGCCCCCGATCCCACCCAAGGACTGCTGAACGACCAGCGACGCAAAGGCGTGCGCCCCTCCCTCATGAAGAACGCGGCCAGGCTCCTCCTCGGTACGGTAGCGACCGGCACGGTTTCGATCCTCTCCTCCTGCGGCAGCGGCGGCTCCGGTGGCGGGGCCATGTACGTCGAGTCCTGCACCCTCGGTTGCACCAACGGCAAGGGTGGCGATCAGGTCAGCTGCGGCATCGTCAACACCTACCAGAACCAAGATGTGGCGGTGGTGTTCTCGCAGCCGGTGGCCCCGACGTCGCTCGCGGTCAACAACGCCTTCCAGGTGATCGACATCGTCACCGCCGGGTTCCCGCCGGGCACCCGCCTCGTCGATCCGAATGATCCGCGCCGCGCGATCTTCCGCCCGCGCCTCTCGTTCGATGCCTCGGGCAACCCGAGCTACGGCTTCGGCGCCAACCAGACCTACCAGATCCGCGTGCCGGGCACGTCGCAGGGCGACGTCGGTCCGTACGTGCAGAGCGCGGACGGACAGGCCAACCAGAGCCGCATGCTCTGCACGATCACCACGAGTCAAGGTCTGATCGACCCGGTTCCGGGCGCGCCGGGCGTGTCGATCTTCGTCGAGACCCTCGACGGCACCGAGGTGAATCTCGCTGCGACCACCGGGGACGTCGTCGACGTGGCCTCGGCCTCGGTGATCACGTTCGTGTTCAACGACCTGATGAACATCGGCACGCTGGTCCAGCCCTCGACGGGCCAGTCGCCGTTCATCACGGTCAAGGTCGACCCGGACGGCAACCTGAGCACGCCGGGCGATCAGGTCCCCGTCGGCGGCACGTTCACCTTCCAAAACCCCGACCAGACCAACCTGACGACCACGATGGTCTTCACCCCGCTCGGTGGCTTCCCGAGCGCGGGCAGCGCGCCGGTCAAGCGCAAGATCGTGATCGACGTGCCCGTCGAGGTGAAGGACCTCGCGGGCAACTCGGTCTCGAACCCCGGCAAGCGCACCTTCACGCCGGAGGTGGCCAACTTCGCCCCGATCTCGCTGCCCGCGGGCGGCGAGCAGTTCGACGACGACGTCAACGAAGACAAAGCGCGCTCGGGTGCTCAGTGGGGCGCCGGTCGCCTCGCCGCGGGCATCGGCGGTGGCTCGGGCCGCCTCGGTGACCTCGTGGTCGACGACAACCAGTCGCGCACGTTCTTCACCTCGGCTCAGCCCGCGGTCGCGCGCATCAAGTACTTCCGCAATCCGCGCGGCACGGACGCGGGTCGCTTCATGATCGACAACAACGCGGCGCACATCCTCTACAAGCTGCCCGCGAACGCGACGGCGACGGAGATTCCGATCCGCACGTTCCTCACGGACACGATGAAGGAGACGATCAACTTCTTCCGCGCGAACCCCACGGCGAACCCGCTCCTCTCGCAGCTTTCGTTCGACATCGAAGGGACGGACACGATCGTGGTGTCGAGCACGACGCCAGGTTCGGCGCTCAACGGGAGTCGGCTCGCGTGCTTCCCTGACTTTGTGATTTCGATCGTGGGCTCGAGCGTCTCCAACACGGCGAACCCGCTCGACACGAACTGGACCGCGAGCGGCGGCGGCGTGCCCTACTTCACCGGCGCGCTCGCCGGCGGGCTCGACAACGGGCTCGGACTCACCACGGTCTCGGGCTCGCTGATCAACAACCTCAATCCGAAGCTGTTCCTGACGAACCAGACGTTGGCGGACTTCTTCGCGAACCCGCCGGTGGCTTTCGTCAACAACGGCGAGCTCGACTGCACTCTGATCGACCTCCAGTCGAACTCGACGCTGACGGCGCGCGGGTCGAACCCGCTGCGCATGCAGGCGCGCGGCATCTTCAACATGGCCGACACGGCGATCCTCGACGTCGCCGGCTCGGACCTCGGCGCGCACCCCTCGGAGTCGCCGATCGGTCAGCCGGGCTCGCTCGGCGGCCCCGGTGCCGGCCGCGGTGGCCGCGGCGCCGACCGTCCCGATGACACGGGCACCACGTTCCTCACGATCCTCAACTGCACGAGCTCGACGGCTGCGACCTCGGGCCCTTGCGGCGAAGGCATCACGCAGATCGGCACGCCTCCGGCGAACGTCGCAGCCAACAACGCGATCATCAACGCGGGCGTCCTCAATCCGGGTGCGAGCACCACGGGTCGCGCGGGCGAAGGTGTCGGCGGCACGGCGGGCTTCGGCGGCACGACGGGGCTCGGCGATGGCACGGGCGGCTCGCGCTGGCCGCTGACGTTCCCGAGCACCGTCTCGGGGAATCCCGCCACGAACTACGGTGGTCTCGACGTCAACTCGACGTCGGTCACCTCGACGGCCTGCCAGAGCTCGCAGATCGGTGCGACGGGCGCCGGTGGCGCTTTCGCCACGGACGGAACCAGCGGTACGTCCGTCTCCCTGCAGGCTACGGGCGTCAACGGCAGCTCGATGACGGCTCCGGCCACGGCGGTCGGCGCGGCGAGTGAGCTCGGCCTTGAGGCGACCAACGGCAATCCCGCGAACTTCACGCGGCGCGCGCTGCGGCCGTCGCTCGGGTTCCTGCGGGGCGGCTCTGGCGGCGGCGGCGGTGGCGCTGGTCTCTTCGGAACGCACACCAACGCGGCCGCTCCTTTCTCCGCCTGTTTGGCGACCACGACCTCGATCGACCGTTACCGCACCCACAGCGGCGCGGGCGGCGGTGGCGGCGGTGGTGCGGTGCAGATCGCCGCGGGCCGCAGCCTCTCGATCGACGGTCGCATCGACGCGACCGGCGGCGAGGGTGGCGATGCGTTCACCAGCGCGACCTACGGGTTCTTCTTCGGCTTGTACGCGGCCCCCGGTGGCGGCGGCTCGGGTGGTGCGATCCTGCTCCAGAGCAAGAACGTCGACCTCGCCCCGCTGCAGAACCGCCTCAACGTCACGGGCGGCTCGGGCGGCAACGGCCCCGTGTTTGGCGCGAACCAAGGCACCGGTGGCGTCGGTGGCACGGGTCTCGTGCGCATCGAAGACGACCCGCTGCTCGGCGTGCTCGATCAGGCCACCGCCGCGGTCTCGGTCACCCCGCAGGACCTCACGGGTCAGAACGCGGTCGGCTGGCTGTCGCTCGGCGACTGGACGCCCACGGCGGTTGGCGACGAGGCCTACAGTGGCGCGCAGTCCTGCTGGATCCGCGCCTCGGGCAACTTCTTCAACCTGACGTTCGAGTCCGACTCGCTCACCGAGCTTGGCTGGGACATGGACGTGATCCTCGACTTCGGCAGCGGCGAGCAGCAAGTCAGCTACCGCGAGTCGACGGTCTTCGCCGGCAGCTCGCCGCAGGCTCACTGGGGCAACCTGTTTGCTGATGGCACGGTCGGAGCTCCGCTCCAGTCGCCGCCGCTGGTGGTGCGCTTCCAGGGCGCGAAGGCGGTGGGCGCGCTGTCCAACCCCTGCAACGTCGACGTGTCCGACATCACGGTGGTCGCGCAGAACAGCTTGACCCCGTGGGTCCAACACCCTGACGAGTTCAACTCGAACCTTCTGGCGATCAAGCCGGACATGGTCCGCTTCCAGATCGTGTTCAACCGCGAGCACCCCGAGTTCCCGCTGCTCAAGGGCGTGAAGAACCTCGCCGTGCGCGTGGTGCCCGACTAGCACGTCGGCACGACCTCGCGACTCCACCGCGTCCCGCGCGCTCCCGTTTCAGGGCGAGCTCGCGGGACGCGCTCTTCCCATGGCTCCCTCCGACATACTCGCGGTCCACGCTCGCTGGCTCGTCTGCAGCCCCGAGGAGGTGCTCGCCGACGCTGTGCTCATCGTCCGCGGCGGGCGAGTCGAGCGCGTCGCGCGAGGGCGCGTGCGCGTCTCCGGAGCGCGCGTCGTCGATGCGCGGCACGCCGTCGTCGCGGCAGGCATGGTCAATGCGCACGCTCATCTCGAGCTCGGCGCGCTGGCGGGGCGAACGCCTCGCGGAGGTGATTTTTCGGCGTGGGTGCGCAGCGTGATCGGGCTGCGGGCCGCGCTGAGACCGCACGAACTCGCACGCGCAGCACGCGAAGGTGCCGCGCGTGCGCTCGCGAGCGGCACGACGTGCGTGCTCGACATCGACACGACGGGTGCGGCGTTCGAAGGGTTGCGCGCGCAACCGATCCGCGCGTTCGCGCTTCGCGAGGTATTGGATGCGCAGGATCCGACGCGAACGGCCGGTGCGCTGGCGCGACTCGCGCGCGCGTTGCCACGCAGGGCCCGCGTTCGTGAAGGGGTCTCCCCGCACGCGCCGTTCACCGTGAGTCCCGCGCTGCTCGCCGGTGTCGCGCGCGTGGCGCGCAAGCGCAGGCTGCCCGTACAGATGCACTGGTCGGAGACCGAAGCCGAGGTCGAGTGGATGGCGGAGGGTAGCGGACCGCTCGCGCGCATGCTGGGGCGTTCGCCGCGTCGATCGGCGCTCGATCTCCTCGAGGAGGTGGGGCTGCTCGGGCCCGAGCTCTCGCTCGTCCACGGCAATTGGCCCAAGCGTGGAGAGGCGCGGCGGCTGGCGAGCCGAGGGGTGACGTTGGTGCACTGCCCCGGGAGCCACGCTTGGTTCGAGCGCGAGCCTTTCCCGTGGCGCGAGTACCGCCGCGCGGGGGTCGAGCTCGCGCTGGGCACCGATTCCCTCGCGAGCAACGAGGACCTCGACCTGCGGCGAGAGGTGCGGCTCGCTTGGCGTTCGGCGCCGTGGCTCAGCCCCGTGGACCTGTGGCGCGCCGCAACCTCGGCGGGCGCTGCGGCGTGCGGCGAGCGGGGGAGGCTCGGTTGCCTCCAGCCGGGCTCCGCGGCCGACTTTGTGGTGTTCGCCGCAGCCCCGACGACCCGCGGCGCGGCTCTGGAAGCCCTGTGCGGCGGGGAAGCGGCGCCGGAGTCCGTTTGGGTCGGGGGAAGGCGCGTCGTCGGCCGATAGAGGGCCCCGCACGGGTGCAGTCGGGGGCCTCCCGCGGTACCTTGGCTCCCGCGTCGCTCCCAGCGCCACGAACCCAGACGCCCATGACCGCCCCCTCGTCCCACGCTGCAGCCCTCGACCTCGTCCGGCAGGGGCAGCGCTTCATCCTCTGCGGCCACGTGCGCCCCGACGGCGACGTCCTCGGCTCGCAGGCCGCGCTCGCGAGCGTGCTCGAGCGCATGGGCAAGACGGTCTGGATCATCAACTCCGATCCGCTGCCCGCCCAGCTCGACTACCTCTCCGAGGGGGCGAAGTTCCGCGTGTACGAAGGCGGGGACCTCCCGGCGCACGATGTGGCGGTGATGCTCGACTTCAACGAGCTCGAGCGCACCGGCCCGATGTCGAAGGCGCTGGCGGCTGCGCCCTCGAAGAAGCTGGTCGTCGACCACCACATCTTCGAAGGCACGCCGTGGTGGGACGCCGCCTACGTCGACGTGCGCGCGGCTGCGACGGGTCTCCTCGTGCGGCGCATGGCGCGCGACCTCGGTGTCGCGCTCGACCTCGCTGCGGCGCGCGGCATCTACACCGCACTCGTCACGGATACGGGCTGGTTCAAGTACTCGAACACCGACGCCGAGACGTTCGCGGCTGCGACGGAGGCCGTGCAGCTCGGACTCGAACCGGCGCGGCTCTACAACTCGATCTACCAGCGTCAGAGCCGTCAGCATCCGCTCGGGATCTCTCGCGCGCTGTCGCGGCTCGAATACTACGCCGAGGGGCGGCTTGCGATCGTGGACCTGCCGCAGGCTCGCGAGGGCGAGATCGACCTCTCCGATGGCGACGACGTGCTCGACCTCTTGCGCGCGGTGAAGAGCGTCGAGGTCGTGCTCTTCCTGCGCGAGCAAAAGGACGGCGCGGTCAAGCTCTCGGCGCGCAGCAAGACCGAGTTCGACGTGCATCGACTCGCGCGGCGCTTCGGCGGCGGCGGGCACGCGAAGGCTTCGGGTGCGACCTTTACGGGCGAGCCGATCGCGAGCGTTCGCGCGCGGCTCGTCGCGGCGGCCCTGGAGACCTTTGCGGAGCGTGGGACAGCCGCGCGATGAAGGTCGCGCTGATCTCCGACCTGCACGCCAATCGAGAGGCGCTCGACGCCGTGCTCGCGGACATCGACCGTCGCTCGGTGGAGCGCATCTACTGCTTGGGCGATGTGGTGGGCTACGGTCCGGAGCCCGAGTACTGCGTCGATGTGGTGCGCGCGCGCTGCAAGCTGTGCCTGATGGGCAACCACGACGAGGCACTCTTCCGCGATGCCTCGGACTTCAACCCTCACGCGCGCGGCGCGATCGACTTCACGCGAGCGCGCATGGAGCCGCGCTGGTACTCGAGCAGCGAGAAGAAGTCGCGCTGGCGCTACCTCAAGGGATTGCCCCTCACGCACGCCGAGGGACGCTTCTTGTTCGTCCACGGCTCGCCGCGCGATCCCGTGCGCGAGTATGTGCTCTCGACCGATGGATTCTTGAACCCCGACAAGCTGCGCTCGGTGTTCACGAGCTTCGAGGGCGTCGCGCTCGCGGGGCACACGCACCATCCTGGGCTGCACGACGAGGAGCTGCGTTTTCATGGGCTCTCGGGCGCGGACGAGCTGACGCTCGAGCTGCCCCCCGGCGCGAAGTGCTTCATCAACGTCGGGTCGGTCGGCCAGCCCCGCGACTCCGACAACCGCGCCTGCTACGCGATCTTGGAAGACACGCGCATCACGTGGCACCGCGTGGCCTACGACTTCCAACTCACGGCGGAGAAGATCCTGCGCACCGGGGCGCTCAGCGAGGTCCTCGCACGCCGGCTTTCGATGGGCAAGTAGCGCGTGCGGCTCAGCTGAGGCCGAGCGTGGCCTTGAGCACGTGCTTGAAGATCTCGGGGTTCTTGCGCATGCGGCGCAGCGAGTAGGGTTGCCACTCGGGGCCGAATGGCACGTAGATGCGCACGTCGTGGTTGGCGTCCTGCCAGCGCTTCCACAGAGGCTCCATGACGCCGAGCAGCATCTGGAACTCGTAGCCCTTTCGATCGATGCCGCGTTCGCGGGCGAGGGAGGCGCAGCGGTCGCCCATGCCCGCGTCGTGGGTCGCGAGCGCGACGAATGCGCGGCGCTCGAAGAGCTGCTGCGTGCAGGCGATGTAGGCTTGGCGGATCGCGTCTGGGTCGGTGTGTGCGATCGTCGCGGGCTCGAGGTAGATGCCCTTCACCATGCGCACGTTGAGCGGACCCGACGCGAGCTTCGCGATGTCGTCCGGAGTGCGGAAGAGCCGCGACTGGAGCACGATGCCGACGTTGTCGTGCTCACGACGGAGCTCTTCGAAGATGCGCAGCGTGGCGTCGGTCGTGCTCGCGTCTTCCATCTCGACGCGCAAGAACAGCGAGCGCTGCTTGCAGTAGCGCGCGAGCGCGGCGTAGTTGGAGTGGGCGAGCTTCTCCGACGTGCGCAGTCCGACGTGGGTGGGCTTGACCGAGACGTAGGCGTTCAGCTTGGCGGCGACGACGGCGTCGGCGGCCTGCTGATACTCGTGGACCACGCGCTGGGCCTGTGCGTCGCCGTGGACGTCCTCGCCGAGCACGTCGATGACGCCCGAGAAGCCGCGCTGCTGCAGGCTGCGCAGTCGGTCGACCGCGGACTGGAGCGTCTCCCCCGCGACATAGCGCTTCGCCACCCGCCACAGGATGGGCTTGGGGACGTGGGGCATGACCTTCATCACGGTCGAGTGCACGAGCGCCATGGGGCGAGGATTGTAGGAGCGGCGGGGGCGCTGGCACAGGGGCACCGCGGCCGTAGGATGCGGCCATGGAAGCCCCCGCAGATGCGGCTCGTTGGGTCGTTTCGACCGTTGCGGACGTCGCGGCCGCTGGGCGACTCTCGCGCGCGCTCGTCGAGCGGCGGCTGGTGGCCTGCGCGACGATCGTGCCGGGTGTGACCAGCGTGTACCGCTGGGAAGGACGCGTGCAGGAGGACGGCGAGGTGCTCCTGTTCTTGAAGACCACGGCGGGACGCATGCGCGAGCTCGAGCAGGCCTTCGCGGAGCTGCATCCGTATCGAGTGCCGGAGCTGGTCGCGCTCGAGCCCGCGCATGTCGGAGCGCCCTACCTTGCGTGGCTGCGCGCTTCGGTCGCGGAGGAGCGATGAGTCTCGACGCGGCGCACGCGGCGCTGCGCGAGCACGGCGTGGATCCGCGCGTCGCGCGCTTCGGTCGCTACGCAGCACCGCTCGCGTTTTTCGTCGTCTTGTTCGTGCCCGGGATCGCGCTCGATCCGCTGCAGCGCCGCACCGCTGCGGTCACCGCACTCACGGCGATCCTCTGGCTCACGCAGGCGCTTCCGCTCGGCGCGGCGTCGCTCGTGCCTGTCGCGTTGCTGCCCTTGCTCGGCGTGCTCTCGGCGCGCGATGCGGCGGCGGTCTACTTCAACGACATCGTCATGCTGTTCTTCGCGGCGTCGATGGTGGCGTCGGGGCTGGAGCACTGGGGCGTGCACCGTCGCATGGCGCTCGCGGTGGTGAGCGCCGTCGGAACCAAGCCGCGCGCGCTGGTACTCGGCTTCACGGCGGCGACTGCGTTCATTTCGCTGTGGATCAACAACACGGCGGCGACGCTCTTGATGTACCCGATCGGACTCGCGGTGCTCACGACGCTCGGCGCCGAGCGCGCGGGGGCGTTCAAGGTCGCGCTGCTGCTCGGCATCGCGTATGGCTCGTCGATCGGTGGTGTCGCGACGCCCGTGGGCACTGCACCGAACAACATCTTGCTCGGCACGCTCGCGGAGCTGTATCCGCAGGCGCCGACGATCTCGTTCGGCGCGTGGATGGCGGCGTGGGTGCCCTTCGCCGTGCTGTACGTGCTCGCGCTGTGGTGGGTCCTCACGCGGCTGGGGTTGCGCGTGGACGGCGGGGAGCTGGCTGCGGGTGAGGTGGTGCGCGCGGAGCGCGCATTGCTCGGGCGCATGAGTCCCGGTGAGCGCCGCATGGCCGCCGTGTTCGTCGGAACTGCCCTTCTTTGGGTGACGCGCGAGGGACTCGCGATCGGATCCTTCACGGTTCCGGGCTGGGGGCGGTGGCTCGCGGGCCTCATGGCGCAGGGTGTGCCCGGTGCGACAGCGCCTGTGATGGCGCGTCAAGTCAGCGACGCGACCGTCGCGCTCGCCGTTGCGTGTGCCTGCTTCTTTCTGCCGTCGGGGGAGAAGCGCGGCGCCGCACTGCTCGACTGGGACGCGGTCCAGCGCCGCATGCCGTGGGACGTGCTGCTGCTCTTCGGAGGAGGGTTCTGTCTCGCGCGCGGCTTCGAGGCGAGCGGACTCGATCGCACGCTGGGGCAGTCGCTCGCACCGGCGCTCGCGGGGCTTCCGGCATGGGCGATCGTGCTCGTGGTCGGGGCCTTCATGACGTTTTGCTCCGAGCTCGCTTCCAACACGGTGCTCACGAACCTGATGCTGCCCGTGCTCGCGCAGGTCGCCGTGCAATCGAACATGGACCCGCGCTTCCTGATGATGCCGGCGACGATCGCAGCGTCGCTCGGGTTCATGTTGCCGGTGGCGACGCCGCCGAACGCGATCGCATTTTCGAGTCGCATGATTCCGATGGGGACGATGCTGCGCGTGGGACTGTGGGTCGACCTCGTCGGGATCGCGCTCCTGACCGCGGTGTTCGAGCTGTGGGGGCGGCATGTCCTCGGGATCGGACTGGCCCTGCCCGACTGGGCGCGACCGTAGGGCAGCTTCCCGTGCCGCGGGGGCCGCGCGGGCATGCAGCTGGCGTGGCCTCAAGCGCGGGGCGGCTCGGGCCGATCCGTCCCGACGAAGGCCGCCTCCATGTTCCGCACCCTCTCTAGCTGCGCCGTAGCTCTGGCGACGCTGCTCGCTCCCGTCCGCGCTCCGGAGGACGTCGCGTCGGCGCGAGAGGAGCACTTCGTGCTGACGCTCCCCGAGAGCGACACCGAGCACCGGGGCGCAGAGGTCCGCGGGCGCGAGATCGGACTCGCGGTGCTGCGGCGTCGGACGGTCGAGGGCGCCGAGCAAGCGGAGTGGGATCTGCGCTTCTTCGGCGAGGAGACGCGGGTGTCCCACGTCGAGCGCTGGGGGGGCGAGACGAGCTCGCTTCTGTGGCGCGAGTGGCGCCCGCGCGACGGGCGCACGCTGCGGGCGTCGTTCGGCGGTGCGGAACTTGAGGTTCAGGAGTGGGGTGGAGGCGCGCGCATCCGCGAGACGCTCGACGCAGGCCGCGGGGCGCTGTTTCCGATCGCCGCGCTCGAGCTGGCCCGCGACGGAGCACTCCCGCCGGGGCGAGTGACGCTGCTCGATCCCCTCTCCCGCGCGCTGGAGAGCGCGACGGTCGAGGTCTGCTTCGGGGCCCAGCCCCTCGGCGATTCGGCCGGAGCGGCGGTGCTCGAGCGCGTCCATCGGCTCCTTCGCGACGATGGAACGCTGGCGAGCGAGTGGAGCTTCCGTGGACGGGAGCTTTGGTCGGTGCGCTGGCAGGCGGGCGGACTGTGCGCCCATAGAATTCGGGGCGAGGACTGGGAGTCGCGGCTCCCGCGCTGCGGTCGGCCGCGCGCGAGCGAATCCGAGCGGCGCTGAGCTCACGTACGAGATTTGTACGCAAGAGGGCGGCGTTCACCTTGGACAGGCCGCGCGTGGGCTTCCACGATGGGTGGCACCTCGGCCGTGCGCTCCCCCCTCGGTCCCACGCGCCCTCCGCTGCCAGCCCCCGATGAATCCCTTCCGCCAAGCCCCGAGTTCCCTCAGCAAGCTGGTCCTCGCCGGTGCGCTGCTCGCGGCCGCGGGCTGCAAGGGTCCCGCCGAGCAGCGCGAGGACGCGGACAAGCAGGCCTACGCGATCTTGGAGCAGCGACGGGCGGAGCTGGCGCTCGGCGAGCGTGAGTTCACGATCCAGCCGCCGCTCGACAGCCTGCGCCAGCGCATGCTGCGCGGCGAGCCGGTGGGACGCCTCGGCATCGCGCAGTTTCTCGACATTGCGGCGGAGAACAGCCGCGACTATCAGCGCCGCAAGGAAGACCTCTACCTCTCCGCGCTCGACCTCACCTTGGAGCGCTTCCGCTTCCAGCTGCAGTACGACGGCACGCTCGGTGCGCTCGTCAATGGCGACGGCGCCGGCGCCGACACGGTCGACGGCAGTGGGGGTGCGGCGTTCTCGCGCCTGCTCGGAACGGGCGCCTCGATCGTCGCGGACATGGGCCTCTCGATGGCCCGCTCCGTGTCGACCGGCGACAGTTGGGAGCTCGTCGGGGCGCCCTTCGTCAGCATCTCTCAGCCGCTGATGCGCGGGTTCGGCGAGCGGATCGTGCGCGAGCCGCTGACGCAGTCGGAGCGCAACGTGGTCTACGAGATCCGCGAGTTCGAGCGCTTCCGGCGTACCTTCGCGGTCGATGTGATCAACCGCTACTTCCAGCTCCTGCGCACGGCGGACCAAGTGCGCAACGAGAAGCTCAACATCGAGAACCTGACGGTGCTGCGCGAGCGCAACGAAGCGCTGGCGAAGGCCGGTCGTCTCTCCGACATCCAGGCGGACCAGGCGCGTCAGGACGAGCTGCGCAGCCAGAGCCGGCTCATCTCGGCGCAGGAGCGCTACGGCACGGCGCTCGATGACTTCAAGCTGTTCCTCGGTCTGCCGGTCGACGTGGCGCTCGAGATCGAGCAAGAGGAGCTGTACGCGCTCGTGATCGACGAGTCGCTCACGATCAGCGAGGGCGAAGCGCTGCCGGCGGGCCTCGCTCGACGCCTCGACTACATGACGTCGCTCGACCAGCTCGTCGACGCCGAGCGCAAGCTGAACATCGCGGCGGATGCCCTGCGCACGCGGATCACCGTGACGGCGAGCGGCTCGGCGAACTCGACGCCCAACCAGCCCTTCGAGTACTCGAAGGACGACTTGTCGTGGACGCTGCGCGCGGACATCGACCTGCCGCTGCAGCTCGTGGCCGAGCGCAACGCCTACCGCGCAGCACTGATCAACGTCGAGCGCGCGCGCCGTAGCGCGGAGGAATTCGCCGACCGGATTACCGCCGACCTGCGTGCGAGTCTGAGGCAGGCCGTGACGCGGCGTCAGACGGTCGAGATCCAAGCCGGTGCGGTCGTGCTCAATGAGCGCCGCATCGAGAGCGCGAACCTCAACCTCCAAGCCGGCCGCGCAAGCACCCGCGACATCCTCGAGGCCCAGCAGGCCTTGGTCGACGCGCGCAACTCGCTGACGAGCGCGCGCGTGGACTACTACTTGTCGCAGCTCGCGCTGTGGCGCGACATGGAGCTCTTGCGCATCGAGGATCAGGGGCTGCGCTTCGCGCGCGAGGGCTTGGAGCCCACCGCGACCGATGACGTCGGGAGTGCCGTTGAGGAACAGGGCGGGGCAGAAGCCCCGCAGGAGACGCGATGAGACGTAAGAACGCTGGCATCAAGGCCCTCCCGCTCGTGCTCGCCGTCGCCGCCGCGGGTGGCTTCGTGTGGTGGATCTCGTCGCGCGGGAGCTCGTCGGCGGCGGAAGACGCGGCGAAGGTGCGCGGGGCGCCAGTTCAGAAGGGACCGCTGCGCATCAGCGTGATCGAACGCGGCAACTTGAAGGCCGCCGACGCGGTGAGCATCAAGAGCGAGATCGAAGGCAACTCGACGATCCTCTGGATCATCCCCGAGGGCACGGTCGTGAAGGAAGGCGACCTGCTCGTCGAGTTGGACACGGCGCAGCAGGTCGACAAGCGCTTGCAGCAGGAGATCTCGGTTCGCAACGCGGACGCGGCCTTCGTCAAGGCCAGCAAGAACTACGAGATCCAGCAGAGCCAAAACGACAGCGACATCAAGAAGGCCGAGCAGAAGCTCCTGTTCGCGCAGAAGGACCTCGAGAAGTTCGACGCGGAGCAGGGGGAGCGCACCAACCAGCTCGCCAAGGCGCAGGAGCAGATCACGCTCGCCGAGGAGCAGTACAAGCAGGCCGAGAGCAAGCTCAACTGGTCGCGCCAATTGTTCGAGAAGGGCTTCCTCACCAAGACCGAGCTCGACGCCGATGACCTCGCGCTCAAGCGCGCCGGTATCCAGCGCGAGGCTGCGAAGCGCGACCTGTCGCTGCTCGAGCGCTACCAGCTCGAGCGCGAGCGCATCGAGCTGCAGAGTGGCCTCGAGGAGGCGCACCGCGAGCTCGATCGCGTCAAGCTGCAAGCCGCGGCGAAGCTCGTCGACTTCGAGGCCGACATGCGCACGCGCTCGGCCCAGCTGAAGCTCGAGCAGGAGAAGCTCGACAAGCTCGTCAGCCAGATCAGCAAGGCCAAGATCCGCGCGCCGCGCCCCGGCATGGTGGTCTACGCTCAGCTCGAGCAGAACCGCATGGGGCAGAGCCAGCCCATCCAAGAGGGCACGCAGGTCCGCGAGCGGCAGGAGATCATCACGATCCCGAACGCGGCCGGCATGGTCGCGCAAGTCTCGTTGCACGAGTCGGTGCTGAAGCAGGTCTCCGTGGGGCAGATCTGCTCGGTCAAGGTCGACGCGCTCGGTGCAAAGGAGTTCCGCGGCCGGGTGAACTTCGTCGCCGTGCTGCCGGACCAGAACTCGTGGTGGGCGAACCCCAACACGCGCTTGTACCGCACCGAGGTACAGATCACCGAGGGCCACCCCGACATGCGGCCGGGCATGAGCTGCGCGATCGAGATCCTCGTCGAGGACATCGCCGACACGCTGTACGTGCCCGTTCAGGCGATCTTCCGCTCCGGCGGAGACCAGCTGGCGTTCGTATCCGCCGCGGGCGCCGTCGAGGAGCGCAAGGTCCAGACCGGGCGCTTCAACGACAAGTGGGTGCAGATCGTCGAAGGTCTGAAGGAAGGGGAGCAGGTGCTGCTCGCCGCGCCGCCGGGCTTCTCGCCCGCGGCTGCGCCGGAGACGAGCACGATCAGCGCAGCCGCTGCGCCTGCGGGCGCCGCTGCCGGCGGCGACGGAGCGAAGCCGTCGGCATCGGGCGGCGCGGGCGCTGCCAACGCCGGGGCACCCGCGACGGGAACACCCGCCGGAGGAGCGCCGGCGAACGGCGGGGCATCGGGCGGCGGCGAGGGCGCTCCCGCGCGCGGGGAGGGTGGCTCGCGCGGCGGTGGTCGCGGCGGCATGGACCCTGCGCAGGCCGAGGAGTGGCGCAAGCGCATGGAGTCGATGACTCCGGAAGAGCGCGAGAAGCTGCGAGAGCGCTTCGGCGGCGGGCGCGGCGGCTCGGGTGGCGGCGGTGGTGGTGGGGCCCCCGGCGGCTCAGGCAACTAGGTTGGGGCGAGCTGGCTCCGTGAGCGATCCGTCCCGAGTCCCCGTCGCCGAGCTGATCGGCGTCACGCGCGAGTACCGCATGGGCCAAAATCTGGTCCGTGCGCTCGACGAGTTTTCGTTCACGTTCGGCCGCGGCGAGTACTGGGCCGTGATGGGTTCTTCGGGCTCGGGCAAGTCGACGCTGCTCAATGTTCTCGGCTGCATCGATCGCCCGACATCGGGCGACTACAAGGTCGATGGCATCTCGACGGCGCGACTTGGCGACGACGAGCTCTCGGAGGTGCGCAGCCGCAAGCTCGGCTTCGTGTTCCAGAGCTACAACCTGATTCCCCAGCTCAACGTGCTGGAGAACATCATGGTCCCGCTCTTCTACCAAGACGAGCCTCCCGCCGATGGTGAAGAGCGCGCGCGCAAGCTCGCAGAGCGCGTCGGCCTCGCCAAGCGGCTCGACCACAAGCCCACGGAGCTCTCGGGCGGACAACAGCAGCGTGTCGCGATTGCCCGCGCGCTGGTCAACCAACCCGCGCTGATCCTCGCCGATGAGGCGACCGGCAACCTCGACAGCGCGACGGCGCTCGAGATTCTCGCGCTGTTCGACGAGCTGCATGCCGAGGGCCGCACGATCGTGCTCGTGACCCACGAGCCTGACGTCGGCGAGCGCGCCCAGCACGTGCTCCGCCTGAAGGACGGTCGCATCGAATCCGTGAAGCGCGGCCAGAACAGCGCCGCGGGAGCCCAAGCGTGAAGCACGGAACCCTCGCACGCACCGTCAAGCTCGGCATCTCGAGCCTCTTGCTGCACAAGCTGCGGAGTCTCTTGACCACGCTCGGCGTCCTGTTCGGCACGAGCTCGGTGATCGCGATGCTCGCGATCGGCGAGGGAGCCAGCGAAGAGGCTCAGGAGCAGATTCGCCAGCTCGGCAGCCGCAACGTCATCCTGCGCAGCATCAAGCCGCGCGAGGACTTCGCCACGGGTGGCGGTCAGTCCGTGCGCGTGCTGAGCTACGGACTCACCGAAGAGGACCTCGCGCGCATCGAGGAGACCTTCCCCGGGGTCGCGCGCGTCGTGCCGGTGCGAGAGATCTACGAGGAGGTGCGATTCTCGGATCGCATGCTCAACCCGCGCGTCATGGCGACCCTGCCGGTGTACCGGGACGTCACCGGCCGCGTCGTCGCCGAGGGCCGTTTCATCACCGACCAAGACGAGTACGGCGTCGCGAACGTGTGCGTGCTTTCCTACGAGGCCGCTCGCTACCTCTTCCCCGTCACCTCTCCGATCGGCGAGGAGATCAAGATCGGCGCGGACTACTACACGGTGGTCGGCACCACGCTCGACCGCGTGCGACAGCAGTCGGACCTCGCCGCGGCGGGCAAGTCCTCCGCGGAGGTCTTCATCCCGCTCGAAACCGGCCGCAAGTGGTACGGCAACATGCAGGTGAAGCTGCGCGCCGGTTCGCGCGAGATGGAAGAGGTCGAGCTGCACGAGATCGTGGTCGAGGTCGAGGACCCAGCCAACGTCGAGCTCGTCGCCAACGCCTGCCGTGAGATGCTCAAGCGCAACCACAAGCAGTCGGACTACGAGATCGTGGTCCCGCTCGAGCTCCTGATGCGCGCGGAGGAGACCAAGCGCATCTTCAACATCGTGCTCGGCTCGATCGCGTCGATCAGCCTGCTCGTCGGCGGCATCGGCATCATGAACGTGATGCTCGCCACCGTCACGGAGCGCACGCGGGAGATCGGCATTCGCCGCGCGCTCGGCGCCAAGCGCCGCCACATCGTCTCGCAGTTCTTGGTCGAGTGCGTGGTGCTTTCGGTCGGCGGTGGGTTGCTCGGCGTCGTCCTTGGACTCGCGACGCCGCTCGTCGTCGAGCACTACGCGGAGATGCGCACGATCATCACGCCGACGGCGCCGATCCTGGCGTTCCTGATCTCCTCGGGCGTCGGCGTGCTGTTCGGGATCTACCCGGCGTGGCGCGCGGCGACGATGGACCCCGTCGAGGCTCTGCGTCACGAGTAGCGAGTCCCCGGTCATAGGATCGGGGAGCGCAGGGCGAGCGCTTGCGCGAGGTGGGTCGCGGCAGTGGCCTCGTGGCCGTCGAGGTCGGCGAGGGTGCGCGCGACTCGGCGCAGGGACTGCACCGCGCGCGCCGAGAGTCCGCGCTGCCGCACGATCCGTGCGAGCAGCCCGCGGGCAGGGGCGTCGAGCGGAGCCCAGCGGTCGAGCTCGGCGGCATCGAGCTCTACGTTGCGACGCTCGCCTTGCCGAGCTTGCTGGAGCGAGGCGGCGGCCGCGAGCTTGTCGCGCAGCGCCGTCGCACTGAGCGAGGCATCGGTCGCTCCTGCGGAGACGTTGCCGAGCTCGTCGAGGGTCGGGGCCGGAAGCTCGATGCGCAGGTCGATGCGGTCGAGCAGCGGACCGGAGATGCGGCTGCGGTAGCGCTGAACCAAGCTCGGCGGGCACGAACAGGGCACGCGCGGATGCCCGAGGTAGCCGCAGGGGCACGGATTCATCGCCGCGACGAGCTGGAAGCGCGCTTCGAGTTCGAGCTGGCGGCCCGCGCGGCTCAGCGTGATCGAGCCCGTCTCCAGCGGCTGGCGCAGCGCCTCGAGCACCTCGCGGCGGAACTCGGGCAGCTCGTCGAGGAAGAGCACGCCGCAGTGCGCGAGCGTGATCTCGCCCGGTGACGGCGGCGAGCCACCGCCGACCAGACCTGCGTAGCTCACGGTGTGGTGGGGGGCGCGGTAGGGGCGCGAGGACATGAGCCCGCCCGGCCAGCGACCGCTCGCCGACAGGACGCGCGTGATGTCGAGGCTCTCCTGCACGCTCGGGGGCGGGAGCAGCGTCGTGATGCGTCGCGCCAGCATGCTCTTGCCCGTTCCGGGTGGACCGATGAAAAGCAGTCCGTGGCCGCCGTGGGCCGCGACCGCCAAGGCCAGCTTGCCGGAGGCCTGACCGCGCACGTCGTCGAGGGACAGCCCGAGCGAGGCGTCTCGCAGCGCGCGCTCGGCGGGCAGCGGCGTGAGCGTCGCGCCACCGACGAGGTGCCGAACGACGTCGTCCACGTGCTCGCCCCCGAGCGCCGTGATGCCGGGGACCCAGGCCGCCTCGGCCGCGGTGGCGCGAGGCGCCACGACCTCGGCGACGCCCGCCGTCCGCGCGACCAGCGCGGCCGCCAGTCCGCCCGCCACCGAGTGCAAGGTGCCGTCGATCCCGACCTCGCCGAGAAAGAGCCGGCCCTCGAGCGAGCGCGCCTTCAGGTGCCCCGCGGCTGCGGCGGCGCCGAGGAGCAGCGGCAGGTCGAGGATCTCGCCCGACTTGCGCCGAGCCGCCGGCACGAGGTTGAGGTACAGGCGCCCCGGAGGTACCCGCAGCCCGTTGGCGGCGAGCGCGCAGAGCAGTCGTCCGCGGCTCTCGCGGATGACGGGGTCTGGGAGGCCTGTGAGCACGACATCGACCCGCCCCGCCTCCCGATCCTCTTCGTAGCGAGCCTCGATCGTGACCAGCTCGGCATTCGAGCCAACGAGGCAGGCACCTAGCACACGGACGATTCCCACGCCCCCCCGTCGCTCGGCTGGGCGGACCGTCGCGCGAAAAATGAGAAAAACAGCGTCCAGCCTAGGCCCGCGCCCGCTTGAACCGCGGCGCGCCGTAGCGGATTCTCGCACCGACACCATGAAGCTCCGCTCTGCGCTCGCCTGCCTCCTCCTCGCCGCCTGCAGCACCACCGAACACGTGCGCGAGCCCGCGGTGGCGAAGCCCGTCTCACCCGCGAGCGTCATCCAGCCGCCCCGACAGCGCAGCGACGTCATCGTCGTGTGCGGTGAGCGCATCCCGATCGGCGTACCGGTGGTGCTCTGGAGCGAGCGCGGCGCCTACGACGCCTACTCGACCGAGCTGCGCTTCCCCGCGGAGCCACCGAAAGAGATTCCCGATGGTCTGCGCTACCAGCCGGGCCGCAAGGTCTCGAAGGGCGACGGCACGACGCGCCTCGTGTCGCTCTCGGGAACGCCGGCGTGCTCCGAGGAGGCGCGCGCCGCGGTCGACCAGTTCGTGATCCACTACGACGTGTGCGGCACGAGTCGGCAGTGCTTCAAGGTGCTGCACGACCGTCGCAAGCTCTCCGTCCACTTCATGCTCGACGTCGATGGGACGCTGTATCAGACGCTCGATCTCTCCGATACGGCTTGGCATGCGCGGCAGGCCAACTCGCGCTCGGTGGGGATCGAGATCGCGAACATCGGTGCCTATCCGCCGGGCGATCGCACGCTCGACGAGTGGTACCCGCGCGATGAGCAGGGCCCCTACGTGCGTTTCCCGGCGTGGATGAAGGACACCGGCGTGCGCACGCCCCATTTCGTCGCGCGCCCGGCGCGTCCGGAGCGCGTCACCGGACCGATCCACGGCAAGTCGTACGAGATGCACGACCTGACGCCGCAGCAGTACGCGACGCTCGTCAAGCTCGCGGCGGGGCTGTGCCGCGCGTTCCCCAAGCTCGCTCCCGACTGCCCGCGCGACGCGCAGGGCGCCGTGCGAACCGATGCGCTCAGCGACCAAGAGTTCTCGCAGTTCCGCGGCATCCTCGGCCACTTCCACATCACGGCGGACAAGCAGGACCCCGGCCCGGCCTTCGACTGGGAGCGCTTCCTCGAGGCCGTCCGCGCGGAGCTCGCTGGGCCCGCGCCGCAATAGAGCCCATTCCTGAGAGCCCACGCCATGACCAACGTCGGCCCGCGCGAGTTCCAGCGCTTCTTCGTGGCGATGAAAGCGCTCGCCGTGCGCGACGGAAAGCTCTTGCTCGTGCGCGAATCGACGCGCGAGGCTTGGTGGGAGCTTCCGGGGGGGCGCTTCGACGTCGGCGAGGAGAAGCTCGACCCGCGCGAGGTTCTGCGGCGCGAGCTCTCCGAAGAACTTGGCGCACAGTTCCGCTGCACGATCGGTGCGCCCACGCTGACGTGGATCCGACCCGTGCGCTACGAGATCAAGGAGTTCTCCTTCGTCGTCGCGCACCTCTGCACCGATATCGCGGGGGAGATCGAGCTCAGCCACGAGCACGTCGAGTACCGCTGGGTCGACGCGCGCGGGACGTTCGAGCTCGACCTCGCGCCGAGCTACGAGCGGCCGCTGCGCGAGTTCTGGAGCTCGCGGGCGCTCTGAGCCCGAGGATCACGAGGGAATCGCATGCTCGCAGCGCTCCTCGCGGCCCTCGGAATGCAGGGGACTCTCGTCGGTCCGCCGCCTGCTTCGGCGCCGGAGCTCGCGTTGCAGGCGTGCGAGCGCTTTCTCGGATCCTCGCGAGCCGTGGGACTCACGGTCGCCGTCGCGCGGGACGGGAAGGTGATCCTGAGCGGCGGCTGGGGCGAGCGCGACCGCGAGGCCGAGCTCCCGATGCTCTCGGGAACGCTGGTGCGGCTCGCGTCGGTCTCCAAACCCGTGACGGCGGCGCTCACGGCCCTTGTCGCGCACGAGGGCAAGCTCTCGCTCGACGCCGCGATCTCCGCGCACGTGCCCGACCTTCCGGAGACGCTGCAGCCGCTGACGCTGCGCGCGCTTCTCTCGCACACCGCGGGGATTCGGCACTATCGCGCGGACCGCAACGACAATGCGACCGGTGCGTGCACGACGCGTGAGGCGCTCGCGCTCTTCGTGAACGATCCGCTGATCGCGCAGCCGGGCACGAAGTACTCGTACTCGACGCACGCTTTCACGCTCGTTGGCGCGACGCTCGAGGGTGTGACGAAGCAAGACTTCCGCACGCTGCTGCGAGAGCGGATCTCGAAGCCAGTGGCGCCGACGCTGGACTGCGAAGTCGCGTCGGACGCGAAGGAACTGCGCTCTGCCGCCTACGAGCTCGTGTACGGCAAGGCCGTGCGAGCCGAGAAGCGCGAGGATCTGTCTTGGAAATACGCCGGCGGCGGCATGGAGTGCTCTGCGCCGGACCTCGCACGCTTCGCGGACGCTGTGCAGCGCGCGACGCTCGTACCCGCCGAAGTACGCGACGCGCTCTGGACTCGCCAGAAGCTCGTCGACGGTCGTGAGATCGACTATGGGCTCGGCTGGGCGGTGCCCGCGAAGAGCACGCTCGTGAGCCACTCGGGTTCCCAGCAGGGCGCGAGCACGATGCTCACCGTCGATCGCGAGAGCGGTCTCGTGATCGTCGTCTTGTGCAACACGAGCGGCGCGAAGGCCTCCGAGCTCGGCGACGAGCTGCGACAGATCCTCAGCCAGCCACGTTGAGCACGCGTCCGCGGGTCAGCGGCGCTCGTACTTCCAGTGGCGCGACTTGCCCTCGGCGATCCACTCCAGTGCCTGCTCCAAGCGCGACTGGCGCGTCTCTTCGCGCTTCGCCTCGGTGATCCAATCGATGTACTCACGGCGCTTGCTCGGGCTGAACGCAGCGAAGCGCCGCTCCGCCGCGGCGTTGCGCGCCGGCGCGCGGCTCAAGTCCTCCGGAACTTCCGCCTCCGGCTTCGGCGCTCGCGGCTCGCACTTCGCGGCCGGCGCCTTCGCGCGCTCGACGGCCTGCTTCATCCAACCTTTGAGCTGCGCGGCGCTCGGGACCTGTGCGAGCGTCTCGATCCGGATGCGGTGCATCACCGAGTCGTCGCTGCTGCCGCCTCCCGTGGCCTTCGCGACCTCAGCTTGCAGCTCGCGATCCCAGAAGCCGAAGGCGCAGTGAGCTCGAAACGCGGCCATTCCGCACACGATCTTTCCTTCGTGCATCCACGTGGGATTGCGCCACTTGAGTGTCTCTTCGAGCTCGATGCCGCTCGCGAGGACACGCTCTCGAAGCAGCTTGAGGATCGGCTGGGCGAACGGCGCTGCGGCGGCGATGTAGGCGTCGACCTGCGAACGCTTCTGCAGCTTCATGAGGGTTTCACGATTCCTCGAGCGCTCGACGGAGACGGCCTCCGGCGCGATCGAGCGCCGCAAGCGCTGCTTCGCGAGTCATTCGGCGCTGGTGCATGACGACGGCGACCTTGACCTGCCCCCCGGCGTCTCGCAGGAGTTGCAGCGCCTCGTCGCGCGACGCCCCGGTCAGCGTCGAGACGATGCGCGCGCCGCGCTCGACGAGCTTGATGTTCTTCGACGTGTCGACGTCGACCATCAAGTTGCCGTGCACCTTGCCGAGCTGCGCCATGGCGATCGTCGTCACGGCGTTGAGCGCGAGCTTCGTGACGGTCCCGGCCTTCAAGCGAGTGCTGCCCGCGAGCACCTCGGGTCCGGTCACGATGCGCACGGAGACGTCGGCGCGGTCGGGCACTTGCTCTCGCGGCACGCACGAGAGAAACACCGTCGCAGCACCGCGCGAGCGCGCGAAGTCGATCGCGCCGTGCACGTACGGCGTGGTGCCTCCGGCGGCGATTCCGAACACGATGTCGCGCTCGCACAACCCGCGCCGAGCGAGCTCTTCGCCTGCGGCGGTCGCGCTGTCTTCGGCGCCTTCGACGGCGCCCGTGACCGCGGCGGTTCCGCCAGCGAGCACCGCCTGCACGAGCGACGGGTCGGTTTGAAAGGTCGGAGGACACTCCACGGCGTCGAGCAGCCCGAGTCGACCGCTGGTGCCGGCGCCGACATAGAACAGGCGGCCGCCGACGCGCAGGCGTGTCACGACGAGCTCGATCGCGCGAGCGAGGTCCGCGCGCGCTGCGGCGAGCGCTGCGTGGATGCGCTCGTCCTCGCGCTGGATCAGCGCGACGGCTTCCGCGATCGAGAGCGTGTCGAAGCGCGCGCTCTCGGGGTGAATCTGCTCGGTCGCGAGGTGGCCTCGCGCGTGCGGTGTCGTGCTCATGCTCGTGTCCCTCCATCGCGACGCTCGCCGGGCTGCCACATGCCGCGTCCGAGCGAGAGGCCTCCGTCGACCACGAAGCACTCGCCGTTCACGTACGCGCAGGCCGGTGAGAGCAGGTACAGCGCGTGGGTGGCCATTTCCTCGGCGCTTCCGAAGCGCCCGAGCGGGATCTGCTCCTCGATGCGTCGCTTCATGCCTTCCTCGGGCCACAGGTTGCCAGCGGCGCCCTCGCTCTCGAATGGGCCAGGTGCGATCGCGTTCACGCGGATGCCGTGGCGCGCCCATTCGACTGCGAGCGTGCGCGTCATCGCGAGCACACCCGCCTTCGCGCTCGCCGAGTGCACGACGCCCGCCATGCCCGTCCACGCGTACGTCGCGACGACGTTGAGCACCTGTCCGCGGCCGCGCGCGATCATTCCGCGGCCGAAGTAGCGCGTGCAGTAGAACGTGCCGTCGAGGACGATCCCGAGCACCGAGCGCCATGCGCGAGCGGAGAGCCGCTCTGCCGGACAGACGAAGTTGCCTGCGGCGTTGTTGACGAGGATGTCCACGCCGCCGTGCTCGTCGAGCTCGAGCGCGAGCTTCTCGACGTCGGCGGCTTCGCGCACATCGAGCGCGCGGGACTCGACGTGCCAGCCGCGCTCGGCGGCTTCTGCGAGCAGCGGCGCGTGGTGCTCGACGCTGCGCGATGCGACGATCACGCGCGCTCCGAGCGCGGCGAGACCGCGGGACATTTCGAGGCCCATGCCGGTGCCGCCGCCCGTCACGAGCGCGGTTTGGCCGGAGAAGGTGTTGGACGGGAGCCAGCGGGCCGCGGGCGGGGGTGTCGGGGTCGTCACGGGCTTCAGCGTGACGTGCGGGGCGCGACGATCAAGGGCGCGCCCGAAACGGTCGCCTCGGGCGGGCGCTGGCCGGGGCTGCGGGCGCGACGGCGGGGGAGAGGGGCTGCTAGAGTGTGCGGTCGCGATGACCGCCCCGATGTCCAGCGAGCCCGCACCGCGCGAGCCTTGGGTGCAGCGCTTCGAGCTGCAGTCGGCCGTGGCTGCGGCGCTCTGCACGGTGCTCGGAGTCTGGCTGCTCGGCACCGAGAAGGGTGCCCCGATCGGCGACTTCGCCCTGCGCGGCGCCTACGTTTGGGCGCTGATCTCGATCGTGCTCGGCCTCGTGTTCGTCGTCGTCCGCTCGCGCAACGGCACGGGCGCGGCCTCCGGCTTCGTGGCCCTCGCCATCGGCGCCGCGACCTTCGCCTACCACCTCACGCTCCCGTCCTGACCCCCATTCGACTCCCGATGCAGACCCTCACGAGCTACGTCCAAGGCCGCTGGCACGCCGGAACCGGCGCGAGCGTCACGCTGTACAACCCGACGACCGAGGCGCCCCTCGCGGTCGCGTCGAGCGGCGGCATCGACTTCAAGGGCGTGCTCGAGCACGCGCGCTCGAAGGGCGGCCCTGCGCTGCGCGCCATGACCTTCGCCCAGCGCGGTGAAGCGCTCGACCGCCTGTCGAAGGCGATCCACGCGCACCGCGACGAGCTGATCGAGCTCTCGATCCAGAACGCCGGCACGCCGCGCAGCGACGCCAAGTTCGACATCGACGGCGCGATCGGCACGCTCGCGTTCTACGGTCGGCTCGGGGGCGAGCTCGGCGCGCGCACGTTCCTCTACGACGGCCCGGGCGTGCAGCTCGGCCGCACCGCGCGCTTCTGGGGCGAGCACGTCCTCGTCTCGCGCCCCGGCGTGGCCGTGCACATCAACGCCTTCAACTTCCCCGCTTGGAACATGATGGAGAAGGCGGCGTGCGCGCTGCTCGCGGGCTCGCCCGTCGTGGAGAAGCCGGGTACGCCGACCGCGCTCGTCGCGTGGCGCATCGCGCAGCTCTGCATCGAGTGCGGAGCGCTGCCCGAGGGCGCGTTCCAGTTCATCGCCGGCTCGGTGGGGGACATGCTCGACCACATGGGGCCGCAGGACAGCCTCGCGTTCACGGGCTCGAGCGGCACGGCCGCGAAGCTGCGCGGCCACGCAAACCTCGTGCGGCACAACGTGCGCGTCAACTTCGAAGCCGACTCGCTCAACGCAGCGGTGCTCGCCCCCGACGTCGAAGCGGGCAGCGACACGTTCAACTTGTTCGTCGCGAACGTGGCCCTCGACATGACGCAGAAGTCCGGCCAGAAGTGCACGGCGGTCCGCCGCGTCTTCGTGCCGCGCTCGCGCGTCGAGGAGCTCACCGCCGAGATCGTCGCGACGGCGAACGCGGTGAAGCTCGGCGATCCCTCGGATGCCGTGGTGCGCATGGGGCCGCTCGCGAGCGCGGATCAGCTGCGCGACGTCCGCGCAGGTATCGATCGGCTCGCCCAGCACGCGAAGCTCGCCTGCGGCGGCTCGGGCGCGATCCGCGAGAAGGGCTACTTCGTCGCGCCGACGGTGCTCGTCGCGCAAGACGGCCGCAACCCCGCGTTCCACGCCGAGGAGGTCTTCGGACCTTGCGCGACGATCTTGCCGTACTCGGGTGATGCGCTCGAGGCGGCCGAGCTCGTCGGCATGGGCGGTGGCAGCCTCGTCACCAGCGTCTACTCGAACGAGCAGGCCTTCCTCGAGACGGCGGGTCTCGCGATCGGCGCGTGGAGCGGCCGCGTGTGGCTCGGCAGCGACAAGATGGCGGAGCAGTCGCTCGCGCCGGGCATGGTGCTGCCGCAGATGATCCACGGTGGGCCCGGCCGTGCGGGCGGCGGCGAAGAGCTCGGCGGCTTGCGCGGGCTCTCGTTCTACCTGCAGCGCGTCGCCCTGCAGGGCTTCAAGGGCGTGATCGCGCCCGACAGCTACTGTGCAGCGAAGAGCGCTGCGCCGACGGCCTGAGCGGAGCGCCGAAGCTCGCGAGCGCATCGAGAGGCGGTGCGGACCGTGCCGGTCCGTGCCGCCTCACGCTTTCAGCGTCGCTCTCCGGGCGCCGGAGTGCGCGGGCCGCTCGCGGGGGGCGGGTTCTTCCCCGTCGAGTCCCACCACTGCAGCCATGCGCGGTTGGTGTCGCCGGGATGGGCGCCGGTAAGCTTTTCGAGCGCCACGCGCACCTTGCGGCTCTCGATGGCCACCGTCATCTCGGACACTCCGATCACGCGCACATCGAGCACCGCGCCATCGACGAGCGTGTTCACCTGCGGGTCGGCGACGGCCGCACCCTGCGCGACTTCGACGTCGAAGTCTTGGATGTACGCGAACTGCCGCCCGACGAAGATGTGAGACGCCGGCGCCTTCCAAGCCCCGCCCGAGCCGGAGCTCGCCGCGAGGGCGCCGAGCCGCGCCACGAGCGGCTCGATCGCTGCCGGATAGTTCATGGTCCCGAGCGCCTCGATCGCGTTTTCGCGCACCTGAGACGTGCGCGAGCCGAGGGCGCGCAGCACGGGCAGCGTCACGGCCTCGTCACGGACGTCGCGCAGCGCCAGCGCGCACTCTCGCCGCACTTGCGACGACCCGTCGAGCACCGCCCGCGTGACGAGAGTCTTGGTCGCCGCGCTCGGCTCGATGCGACGGAGCGCGAAGGCGGCGAAGGCTCGAATGCGCTGCGAGTGGGACTCGAGCGCCCCAGTCAGCGACTCGCGCACAGCGTCTCTCTGCGGCCGCGCGCTCAGCGCGATCACGGCGAGTTCTTGAAGGGAGCGCGGCGCGACCGCGGCGTCGCGCACGGCTTCGGAGAGCTGCGCCTCGCCGGAGCCCGGCGCGACGATCTTGCCCGCCAGCCGCGCGATCAGCTCCCGCGCCTGGGGCTGGTCGGGATCGACTTCGAGCACGAGGTCGAGCTGCACCAGCCCCTCGGCGAGCAAGCCCTCCCGCAGGAGCCAATCCGCGTAAGGAACTCGCGTCTCACACCGGCGGCGGTCGACGTGCCGTTCCAGCTCCCGCGCCTTCGCGAGGACGTCGCGCTCCAGCTCGGCGCGCGCGACGAGTCGCGCGTCGACGGGATGCCACTCCTTGCCGCGGAGGTACTCCCAGCCCGAGTCGGTGGCGCGCATCCGTCCCCGCACGGTGTCACCGGAGCGCAGGTGGAGGATGCGGTTCGCTTCCGTGGCCGTTTGCTCCGCAACCTGAGGTTGCGAGGCGGTAGAGACCGCCGGCGTAGAGAGCGCGAAGAGGCTTGCGAGCACCGTGAGCAACATCGTCCTTCTCTAGTCTGGAGACCTACGTCTATTCCATACGCTGCGGGCGGCTTCTGCGAGATGGGGCAGCGATTCTCGGGCTGGAAGGCGAGTGCGCATCAGGGCCACTCCCTCCGCAGAGGGCCCTCGCGGCTCGTGCTGTGCCATGGAACGCCTCGACGGGTGAGCTCTCGCTCGACCGGCGCGCTCCCGCTCGAGCTGATCCAGACCTCGCTCGGCGGGGAGCGCGCGAGGAGCGCCGACGTCCACTCGCTCGCGTCTCCGTGGTGGGGCCAGAGCAGGAGATCGCACGGATGGTTCATTTCCGCGCGTTCCAGCAGAACTGCGAGCCCGTCTTCCACCGCGTCGCCGTGCAGGACGATGCGCGCGGTTCCCAGCTCCGCGACGAGCGTGCGCGAGCCTTCGTTGTCGGCCCGTTCGAGTCCTCGCAGCAGGCTCCACTCGCCCGCAGCGTGGCTTGGGAACCGCAGTCCGCTGGCCGTTCCCGTCAGGTCGAGCCTCGCTACGGGCGCGACGACGCGTCCGCGAGCCGGAACGGGCTGCGCGCCGAGCCAGCCCTCCGGCGCATACCGTTCGCAGAGCCATGCGAGCGCCTCCGAGTGGTCCGCGTCGGAGTGGGAGAGCACCACCGCGACTCGCGCGGTCTCCTCCGAGGCGAGCAGCGGCCCGAGCGCCGATGGACCGACACGCGCACGGTCGCGCGAACCTGCGTCGAAGATCCATGTCGGCCCCGTGGGACCGCGCAGCACCGCACAGGTGCCGTGGCCTACATCGAGCACGTCGAGCCGCGAGCCGCTCGGCCGCAGGCTCCACGGGACGAGCAGCACGGCCCACAGTGCGAGCCCGAGTCGCAGCGTGCGCGATGCTAGCCCCGCGCGCAGCGCGCCTCCGACGCACAGCGCCGTTGCGAGTCCGAGCAGCGCGAGCGGACGCGGAGGCAGAACACAGGGCGTCCACGGCGTCTGATCCGCGAGCTCGAGCAGGCGGATGAACGCGTGGGCCCCGATGTCGAACGCGTCGGCGGGGACGCAGGCCGGTGCGAGCACGCCGAGCCAGCCCACCACGAGCAGCCACGCGACCAAGGGCGTCGAGAAGGCGGTCACGAGCGCGCCGATGGGGGCCCACTCTCCGAACGTGCTCCAGCACAGCGGGAGCGTGACGAAGACGGCCGCGAGCGACGCTGCTGTGCCCGCTCTCAGCGAGCGCATCAGCGCGGTGTGCAGCGCCTTCTTGAAGCTCGTCGGACCAAGCTCCACTGGCGCGGGAACAACGTCGAGCGCCCGCGACAGCGGGCGGGTCAGCAGCACGAGCCCCAGCGTTGCCAGGTACGAGAGCAGCAGCGACACGCTGAACAGCGCACGCAGGTCGAATGCGGCCTCGACGATCAGTCCGAGCGCCAAGAGCGAGAGCGTGTCGACGCGCCGTGGTGCGCCTCCGCTGCGCTCGCACAGCGGAGCGGCCATCGTGATCGCCAAGGCGACCGCCGCCCTTCGCACGGGCGCGTTGCCCCCGGTGATCGCCGCGAAGAGCCCGAGGCCGATGCTCACGATCAGCACGAGCAGTGCGCGCCGCTTGCGCCCACCGCCGAGAAACGGAGCGAGCAGGACCGCGGCCAAGAGGCTCACGTGCATCCCGCTCACCGCGAGCACGTGGCGCATGCCCGTGTGCGCGAAGGTGTCCGCCAAGGCGGGGTCGAGGCGCTCCGTCTCGCCGTACAGGAGCGCGTGGGCCAGCGCTCGCGGCCGTCCTTCGCCGAAGCGCTCGCAGCGGCGCGCAACCCCGCCGCGCAGTCTTTCGACCCACCCAGTGCCCCGCAGCCACAGACCCGCGGTTCCGACGCGCTCGACCTCGTCGGCGCAGGCCGACCACAGCTCCAGCCCGGCGCGCTCGAACGGCGCACGCGGTGGCTCTACGGGCCCTCGCGCTTCGCGCCGCGGCGCATCGATCGGACGCACGCGCAGGTGTTCCCCGCGGCCCGCGATGCCCTGCGGAAGCTCGATCCACGTCGCTGGCGCCCGCTCGGACACCAACTTGCCGAGCACGCCGCGCGCGGTGCCTCGCACGGGCTCCCAGCGTCCCTCGAGCAGGGGCCGTCGCGGCGAGAGCATCGGAGCCTGCTCCGGGCGCGTCGCAGGCTCGGCGCTGGTCTCGGGAGAGCCCCGCATGCGCGGATCGAGTGCCGAGATCGTCATGGCGAGCGTCGCAAGGAGTCCCAGCGCCACCACGCCCTTCGCTCGTGCGCGAGTTCGATCCTGCTCGCTCTCGCCCGTGTCGCCGAGGTCGATGCTCAACGCCGCCGCTGCACCGAGCCACGCCGCGACCAAGGCCGCGAGCATCCATGCCTCCGGCCTCCACGCTGCGCCCAGCCACGCGCCGGCGGTCACGCACAGCGCGATCGGCACCAGCGGCCGCGTCGCGCGCCGCGCTCGGGAAGCGCTCTCGCCCGGCTCCCTCGTCGTCGGCATCGACAAACCCGCTACCTCGCGCGCTGCCATCTCCCCTCCGTCGCAGCGCATCCGCCTCGGTCGCCGCAAAAACCGAAAATCCGTATGCCTGCGCGGCGGCTCGACCGCTGAAGCCGCCCCATCTCGACTGCTAGGATGAGTCCATGCCCGAGCCCCGCCCCGCCGCCCCGCGCCACGCGCTCTTTCCCGGCAGCTTCGATCCGGTCACGCGCGGCCACATCGACATCGTGAGCCGTGCCGCGGCCCTCTTCGGACGCGTGACGATCGCCGTGGCGAGCAACTCCGCCAAGCGCGAGCTCCTCCCGCTCGCCACGCGGCTCGCGCTCCTGCACGAGGTCACCGCTTCGATCCCCGGCGTGAACATCGCGCAAGTCGACGGCCTGACGGTCGAAGGCGCCCGCGCTCTCGGTGCCAACGTGATCGTGCGCGGCCTGCGCAACGCGAGCGACTTCGAGTACGAGTCGCAGATGGCGCTCTGCAACCGCGCGATGGCGAGCGAGCTCGAGACCGTCTTCCTGCCTTCATCGCCCGAGCACGCCCACATCTCCAGCACGCTGGTGCGCCAAGTCGCCGAGATGGGCGGGCCGGTCGAGCTGTTCGTCCCCGAGTGCGTCGCGCGCGCGCTGCGTGAGCGCCGCGCCGCTCTCCTCGGCCACCGTAAGTGAGGATTCCCATGAGCGATCGACGCATCGTCGCGACCGAAGGCGCCCCCAAGGCGATCGGTCCCTACAGCCAAGCCGTGATCGCGGGAGGGTTCGTTCACTGCTCCGGTCAGGTTGCGCTCGACCCCGCGAGCGGCGCGTTCCTCGGCGGGGACGTCGCGGCGCAGACCGAGCGCGTGCTGCGCAATCTCTCGGCGGTGCTCGCCGCGGCAGGCAGCGATCTCTCGCGCGTGGTGAAGTGCAACGTGTACCTGACCACGATGGATCACTTCGCGGCGATGAACGAGGTCTACGCCAAGCATTTCCCGCAGGGCGCCGCGCCCGCACGTGCGACCGTGGCCGTGGCGGGACTCCCCAAGGGCGCGCTGGTCGAGATCGACTGCGTGGCGCTCGCGTAGGGAGCGCGGCCGAGCGCGGCTCGCCATGCTGTTCGACTCCCCGACGTTCCTGTTTCTGTTCCTGCCGCTCGCGTTGGCGCTCGCCCTCGTGCTGCCGCGGGCGCTGCGAAACGCCGGGCTGTTCGCCGCGAGCCTCCTCTTCTACGGATGGGGTGAGCCGCGCGTCGCGCTCGTGATGCTCGCGTCGATCGCGGTCAACTGGGCGCTCGCGCTGTGGGTCGAGGCGCGTTCGGGGCGCGCTGGGCTCCCGATCGCAGTGGCGCTCGCCTTCAACCTCGGCCTGCTCGGTTTCTACAAGTATTGGAGCTTTCTGTGGGACAACGTCGAGGCGCTCGGCGTTGCGCGCCCCGACTTCGCACGGGGCGAGGTCGAGCTCCCGATCGGCATCTCGTTCTTCACGTTTCAGGCGCTCTCCTACGTGATCGACGTGCGCCGAGGCGAGGGCCGCGCGCAGCGCAACCCGCTCGACTTCGGGCTCTACATCGCGCTCTTCCCGCAGCTCATCGCGGGCCCGATCGTGCGCTATCGCGACGTCGCCGTGCAGCTCGTCGAGCGCACGCTGTCGATCTCGAAGTTCTCGTCCGGCGTGCGCCGCTTCGCCGTGGGCCTCGCAAAGAAGACGCTGATCGCCAACGTCTGCGCGGAGACCGCGGACAAGATCTTCGCGCTCGACACGGCGAGCTTGGACGCCGGCACCGCGTGGCTCGGAGCTCTGTGCTACACGGCACAGATCTACTTCGATTTCTCGGGCTACAGCGACATGGCGATCGGGCTCGGCCGCATGCTCGGCTTCGAGTTCCTCGAGAACTTCGACTATCCCTACATCGCGCGCAGCGTGACGGAGTTCTGGCGGCGCTGGCACATCTCGCTGTCGTCGTGGTTCCGCGACTATCTCTACATTCCGCTCGGTGGAAACCGCCACGGACCGACGCGCACGTACTTGAACCTCGTCGCGGTGTTCTTCCTGTGCGGGCTGTGGCATGGCGCGGCATGGAACTTCGTGGCGTGGGGTCTGTTCCACGGCTTCTTCTTGGTGGTCGAGCGCGTCGTTCGCGGTCCCTCGCGCGAGCGCTCGAGCTGGCTCACGTGGCCTACGACCTTCGTCGTCGTGGTGAGCGGCTGGGTGCTCTTCAACGCAAGCTCGTTGGAGCACGCGCAAGGCTTCCTGCGTGCGATGTACGGCTTCGGCAGCGGCGATGGCCGAGTGGTGCACGCAGGGCTGTACCTCGATGCGCTGCTCCTCACCGCGTTGTGCGCCGCCGCACTCGGCTCGACGCCGTGGCTGCGCGCCGTTGAGCGCTGGCGCGCGGCTCGCACGAGCGAGGACGGGCTTTCGCGCGCGCTGGGACTCGCAAGCGTCGTACTTCCGCTGCTGCTCCTCGCCCTCTCCACGGCGATGCTCTCGGCGGGCACGTTCAACCCCTTCATCTACTTCCGCTTCTGATGGAGCCGCGCGCCATGGAGAGCGGATGGAGTGGAGCGTGCGACCGCGCGCTCGTTCTCGCGTTCGCGCTGTTCTGCACGTTGCCGGGTCTTTGGACGTGGCTGGCGCCCGCTCCGGCAGTCTCGATCGAGCGCGAGTTCCGCAGGCCGGCGAAGCTGCCGGAGGCGCCGAGGGACCTCGCCGCGCTCGAAGCATGGCCGAGCGCTTTCGACGCGTGGTTCCGCGATCACTTCGGAGGGCGCAGCGCTTGGATCCGCGCTCACAACCAACTCAAGCTCGAGCTCTTTCACACCTCGCCGACTAGCGAGATCGTCGTCGGCCCCGATACGTGGATGTTCACGACGCGCGATCGCGCGGTCGACGTTTGGCGCGGTGCGGATCCGCTGAGCGCGGAGGAGCTCGCGCTGTGGGAGAGCGTGCTCGAGGATCGCCGCGCGTGGTGTGCGCAGCGCGGCGTGAAGTACCTGTTCGCGATCGCGCCGAACAAGGAGTCGATCTACCCCGAGTACTTCCCCACGCGCTTCGACAAGCTCGGTCCGTCGCGCCGCGAGCAGCTCGTGGCGCACGTCGCTGCGCGCTCGCAGTTTCCGCTGCTCGACCTCACCGACGCGCTCGTCTCGGAGAAGGAGCTCGCGCCGCAGGGCGAGCCGCTCTACTACCCGCTCGGAACCCACTGGAATGACCGTGGAGCGGTCCCCGCGGCTCGCGCGCTGCTCGAGCGCGTGCGTGCGGAACTCCCCGCTGTATCGGTGCCGTCGCGCGAGTCGTTCCGCTTCGAGCCGACCGAGTTCCAAGACGACTCGTGGGCCGGTCGCTTGTACCTCGAGGATCGACTGCGTCAGCCGAACGCGAACGCGACCTTCGAGCGTGCGATTCCGGCGAGCGCGTGGGATCGGCTGTCGCAGTTTCTCGAACGGCGCGACAAGACTCCCGAGGAGCGGGTGCGTTTCTTGATCGAGCCCGCCGCCCAAGAGCCGCGCGGCTGGTCGATCGAAGTGACCGAGTCGATCCAAGTGCGCGTGCGTCGCGAGCGAACGGATCTGCCGAAGGCCGTCGTCTTCCACGACTCGATGGGGGAGAAGCTGCGTCCTCTGCTCGCGGAGCATTTCCGCGAGGTCGCGTTCCGCTGGGTGCCGGACTTCGACACGGACGGAATCGAGCGCGAGCGACCGGACGTCGTGCTGCAGGTCTTCGTGGAGCGCGCGCTCGCTGCGATGTCGCTCTCGACCTCGCCGCTCGACACGCAGGAGCGCCTCGCCGCAGAGTTCGAGTCCTCGAAGCTCACGGTCTTCTCGGGCGCTCGCTCGCTGGCAGTCGCGGACGGCGGGAAGAGCACGGCTTTTCCTGAGCCTGACGGCACGCTGCGCGTCGAGTACGGTGGCGGCGCGGTCGAGCTGCCCGCACTCGAGGTCCCTGCGGGGCACTGGGCGCTCGTACGCGTCGAGGTGGATGCGCCGGTCGAGACCGCGATGTTGCTCGAGTTTCTGACGCGGCGCTTCGCGACCTATTCCCGTCTCGCGCGAGGCGTTCAGCGTCCGCTGCCTCGCGGGGAGCGTGCGGTGGTGTACGTGAAGCTGCGCGTCCCTGGCCTGTCCGGGCCGATTCGGCTGCATCCGGGGCTCGCGGCGGGCGTCTATCGCCTCCGGAGTCTCGAAGTCCGCGCCGTGCCGCAGTAGACTCTTCGCCCTCGAAAACAGGGGCAAATCCATGGGTCTCGCCTGCGGCATCGTCGGTCTCCCCAACGTGGGGAAGTCCACCATCTTCAACGCGATCACGGCCGCCGGTGCCGAGAGCGCGAACTACCCGTTCTGCACGATCGAGCCGAACATCGGCGTGGTCGACGTGCCCGACTCGAACTTGGAGCTGATCCGCGGCTTCATCGCTTCGGAGCGCATCATCCCCGCCTCGCTCAAGATCGTCGACATCGCGGGCCTCGTGAAGGGCGCGAGCCAAGGCGAGGGCCTCGGCAACAAGTTCCTCGGCAACATCAAGGAGTGCGACGCGATCCTGCACGTCGTGCGCTGCTTCGAGTCGGGCGACATCATCCACGTGTCGGGCTCGGTCGACCCCGTGCGCGACATCGAGGTGATCGAGCTCGAGCTCGGACTCGCGGACCTCGACACCGTCGAGCGCGCAGCCGACCGCGCGGCGAAGAAGGCGCGCGCGATGGACAAGGACGCGATGTTCGAGAAGGACGTGCTCGAGCGCGCCAAGGCGTGGCTCGAGGCGGGCAAGCAACTGCGCACGCACCCTTGGACTCCGCAGGAAGCCGCGGTGCTCTACCCGCTGTTCCTGATCACGATGAAGCCCGTGTTGTTCGTCGCCAACGTGGCGGACACCGACCTCGACGGAAAGTCGCCGCTCGTCGACAAGGTTCGCGCGCACGCGGCGGCGACCGGGGCGGAAGTAGTCGCCCTCTCGGGCGCCATCGAGGGCGAGATCATGGGCCTCGATCCGGCGGATCGCAGCGCGTTCCTCGCGGACATGGGACTCACCGAGCCCGGCCTGCACCGCCTGATCCGCTCGGCGTACCACCTTCTCGGCCTGCAGGTGTACTACACCGCGGGCCCCAAGGAGATTCGCGCTTGGACGATCCACAAGGGCGACACGGCCCCCAAGGCCGCCGGCGTGATTCACACGGACTTCGAGAAGGGCTTCATCCGCGCGGAGATCTACTCCGTCGACGAGCTCGTGCAGTACAAGTCCGAGTCGGCGATCAAGGCCGCGGGCAAGCTGCGCAGCGAAGGTCGCGAATACGTGATGCGCCCCAACGACATCTGCCACTTCCTGATCGGGAAGTGAGCGCGGAACGACCCGCCTTCTACGAGAACGCCATGACCCAAGCCCAGCTGCCGCCGATCATCGACGTCACCGTCGAGAACTTCGAGACCGAGGTCGTGCGCCGCTCGATGACGGTGCCCGTGCTTGTCGACTTCTGGGCGACGTGGTGCGGTCCCTGCAAGACGCTCGTGCCGATCTTGGAGAAGGTCGCTCGCGAGCTCGCGGGGAAGCTCGTGCTCGCCAAGATCGACATCGACAAGAACCCGGAGATCGCCGAGCTCTTCCAGATTCAGAGCGTTCCGACGGTGATCCTGATGAAGCAGGGTCGACCGGTCGATGCCTTCATGGGGGCGCAGCCGGAGGCCGCGGTCCGCAAGCTCCTCGAGAAGCACATCCCCGGCGCGGCCCCCGATCCGCTGGCCGAGGCGGGCAAGCTCGAGAGCGCGGGCAAGCGCGAGGAGGCGATCACGCTGCTCGCACGCGCCCTGCACCGCGAGAGCGGCTCGGCGCCGATCCGTATCGCGCTCGCGCGCATGCTCGTCGCCACGGGGCGTCTCGACGACGCGAAGCAGATCTTTGCGGGCGTGAGCGGCGAGGCGCTCGAGTCGCCGGAGGCGCAGGCCATCGCCGCGCAGTTCACTGCGGCCGAGAAGGCGGGGGAGCTCGCCAGCTTCGAGGCCGCCGTCGCGGCGGCCCCCAAGGACGTCGCCGCGCGCATCGCGTATGGCAAGGCCCTCGTGGCCGCCGGTCGCTACGAGGCAGGCCTCGAAGAGCTGCTCACGGCAGCCAAGCTCGATCTGCGCTTCGAAGACGGCGCTCCGCGCAAGGCGATGATCGAGGTCTTCAACCTCCTCGGTCAGTCCGATCCGCTCGTGCTTGAGTTCCAGCGTCGCCTCTCGATGCTGCTCTGCGTCTGAGGGGCACCGACTTCCCGCCGCTTGCGCGGTCGATGGCGCCTGTAAGCCAAGGCTTACCTTGGTAAGCTCTCGGCCATGGACGTCCGCAGGCTCCGCCAGCGCATCGGTGTCTCCCAAGCAGGTCTCGCCGTGCTCGTCGGCACGCACGCGATGACCATCTCGAAGTGGGAGCGCAAGGTCGCGCGCCCTGCCGGCCCGCAGGAACGCACGCTGCGCGCTCTCCTTCGGGCCGTCGAGCGCGGCTGGTCCGCGGAAGACGACGCAGTGAAGCGCGACCCCGCTCGCGCCCTCGCCGACGCCTTCGAGGCCGCCTACCGAGAGGCCGAGCTCGACCTGGGCGCTCTCAGCGCGACCAACCGCTTCCCCGGCCGCATCGTCGAGCTCAAGCGCGGTGACGTCATGAGCAAGCTCACCATCGAGATCGCTCCGGGCGTCCGCATGGGCTCCGTCATCACGACGGATTCGGTCGAACGGCTCGGGCTTGCGGTCGGCGCACGCGCCATCGCGATCGTCAAGGCGACCGAAGTCATCGTCGCGCGCGCGTGAAGCTCCCCTTCGTCTCACGCATGCGCTTCGACCGCGGAGAGCTCGCGGGTTCCCTCGGGGATCTCGGGACATTCCTGCCCCTCGTGGTCGCGCTCTCCGCGCAGTGCGGCCTGTCCTTCCCTGCCGCGCTGTTCTTCGCGGGACTCTTCAATGTCGTGACCGCGCTCGGCTTCGGAATCCCGATGGCGGTTCAGCCCATGAAGGCGATCGCCGCGATCGCGCTGGCCGAGGGACTGGGCGCTTCGGAGATCGTCGCTGCGGGAATGTGGGTGAGCGGTGCGGTCGCGCTCCTCGGGCTCTCCGGCGCGCTCGGCTGGATTCAGCGAAACATTCCCACCGCGGTCGTGCGCGGACTCCAGCTCGCGCTGGCGCTCACGTTGGCGATGCGCGGGCTGCGTGGAATCTCGAACGACGGCCCGTGGGATGCTTCGCACGGCGTGGCGCTGGCGCTTGCGGCAGGACTCTGCGTGGTCGCGCTGCGCGAGTCGCGCCGCGTTCCGGCGGCACTGGTGCTGTTCCTCGCGGGACTCGGCCTCGTCGCGTGGCGCGATCCACAGGCCTTCTGCGCCGTCGAGCTCTCGCCGTGGTGGCCCACGCTGGCAGTACCTTCGCTCGCGGACTTCGACCGTGCGCTGTGGTCCGCGGCACTCCCTCAGCTTCCTCTCACTCTGCTGAACTCCGTGGTCGCAGTGTGCGCGCTCTCGGTCGATCTCTTCCCGGAGCACCCTGCGCCGCCGCGCAAGGTCGCGCTCTCGGTCGGCATCATGAACCTCGTCGCCGGACCCTTCGGTGCGCTGCCGATGTGCCATGGCGCGGGCGGACTCGCGGGTCAGTATCGATTCGGCGCCCGCACCGGCGGCTCGATCCTGATGCTGGGCCTCGCAAAAATGGCCTTGGCGGTGCTGTTCGGCGCGAGCTTGGTGGCGGCGTGCAGCGTGTTCCCTGCGAGCATCCTTGGGGTGATGCTCATCGCGAGCGGCTTGGAGCTGGGGCACGCGGCTCGAGACGTCGGAGCGCCGCGGGCGCACGCTGTCGCGTTGCTCACGGTTGCGGCTTGTCTCGCACTCGATGACTTCGCCCTCGGCTTCCTGATCGGTCTCGGCCTCGAGCTTGCGCTTCGGTTCGCGACGCGCGGGGAGGCTTCATGAGGCAGCACCTCGAGCGCTTGGAGATTTGGACGGAAGGGCGGGGGTTCGTCGACGTGACGCGCCGCGTCCAGTCCGTCGTCGAGCGATCCGGGATCCGCACGGGCTCGTGCGTGGTGTTCTGCCGTCACACGTCCTGCGGCCTGCTGATTCAGGAGAACGCCGACGTCCGCGTGCGTCGTGACTTGCTCGCGTGGTGGGCGCGAATCGCGCCCGATGGCGATCCTCGTTACGAACACGATGACGAGGGCCCGGATGACATGGCCGCGCACTTGCGCACGACACTCGTCCGCACGAGCGAGTCCATTCCGATCTCGGAAGGCGAGCTCGCACTCGGCACGTGGCAAGCGCTGTACCTCGTGGAGCACCGCACCACGGCGCACCGACGTGAGCTGGTGGTGCAGATCAGCGGGGTGTGAGCGGCGTAGCCTGCAGGTGGCAGGCCACGCGCGATGTGCCGTGCTCGCGCAGGAACGGAACTTCGAGCGAGCAGCGTTCGTCGGCCACTTCGTGGCGGTGCGGGCAGCGAGGGTGGAAGGCGCAGCCGGGGGGCGGGGCGAGCGGGCTCGCTGGATCGCCGCTGAGGGGCGGTGGTGCGAGCTCGCGGCCGAGCGTCGGAACGGAAGCGAGTAGGGCGCGCGTGTAGGGGTGCTGCGGCGCCTTGAAGAGCTGCTCGCGCGGGCCGTGCTCGACGATGCGGCCGAGGTACATGACGGCGACCTGCTCGCAGACGCGGCGCACGACAGCGAGGTCGTGGGACACGAACAGGTAGGCAATCGAGAAGCGGCGACGCAGGTCGCCGAGCAGCTCGATCACTTGCGCGCGCACGGACACGTCGAGCGCGCTCGTCGGTTCGTCGAGCACGACGAGCTCCGGCTCGACGACGAGGGCGCGAGCGATCGCGACGCGCTGGCGCTGACCGCCGGAGAGCTCGTGCGGATAGCGGAGCGAGAGTCTGGGATCGAGGCCGCACGCATCGAGCGCGGCGAGCGCGCGCGCGCGACGGACCGCTGCCGTGCCAACTCCGTGCAGCATCAGCGGCTCTTCGACCGACCAGCCGACGGGGCGGCGCGGATCGAGCGAGCTGTAGGGGTCTTGGAAGACCATCTGCACGCGGCGGCGCAGTGCGGGCGCGGAGCGCGGGCCGAACGGCTCGCCATCGACGCGGACCTCGCCGGCCGTCGGAGCTTGCAGCCCCGCGATGGCGCGCGCGGTGGTCGACTTGCCGGATCCAGACTCTCCGACGAGACCGAGTGTGCCGCCCTGCGCGATCGTGAGCGAAACGCTCTCGACGGCATGCACGGTGCGGCCGCCGCGCGCGGGGAAGCGCACGGTGAGCTCCGAGACCGAGAGCAGCGGCGCGCTCATGCGGAGGTCGCCTCCGACAGGAGGCGCGTGGCTTCTCCGCACGCGACGCGACGGCTGGAGATCGCGAGCGCGCCGCTCTGCGAGGGTTGCAGTGCGAGGGGCGAGAGTTTGGGGCGTCGTTCGCGGCAAGCTGCGACCGCGTGCGCGCAGCGTGGTGCAAACGCGCAGCCCGGAAGCGGCTGCGTCGGGTCCGGGGGCGTCCCTGCGATTCCGCCGAAGCGCGCATCGAGTGCATCGTCGAGTGCGGGCACGCTGCGCAGGAGCGCCGCGGTGTAGGGATGCGCGGGGTGCGCGATGAGTTCGCTCGTGAAGCCGCTCTCGACCACGGAGCCGGCGTACATGACCTGCGTGCGGCTCGCGAAGCCCGAGACGAGCGCGAGGTCGTGGGTGACGATGAGGATCGCCATGCCGCGCTCGCGCTGGAGCTTGCGCAAGAGCTCGATCAACTGCGCCTGAACAGTGACGTCGAGTGCGGTCGTCGGCTCATCGGCGATCAGGAGCTTCGGACGACAGATCAGCGCCATCGCGATCATCACCCGCTGGCGCATGCCGCCCGAGAGTTGGTGGGGGAAGGCCGCGAGGCGCTCGTCGGGCTCCGCGATGCCGACCTCGGCGAGGGCCGCGAGCGCGCGGGCGCGGGCCTCGGCGCGCGAGAGGCGTTCGTGGACGAGCAGGGCCTCTTCGAGCTGCTCGCCGACGGACATCAGCGGGTGCAGCGACGTCGACGGGTCTTGGAAGACGAAGCCGAGCTCGCGTCCGCGCAGCATGCGCAGCTCGCGCTCTGGCATGCGCAGGAGGTCGCGACCGCCGAAGAGGACTTCGCCCGTCTCGATGCGCGCGGGCGGTCGCGGCAGCAGGCCCGCGATCGCGAGCGCGCTCACGGACTTGCCCGAGCCCGACTCGCCGACGATCGCGACAGCCTCGCCTTCGTCGACCGAGACCGAGAAGCTCTCGACCGCTTGTGCCCAGCCGCGCGCCGTGGCGAAGCCCACGCGCAGGTTGCGTACCTCGAGCAGGCTCACCGCTCACCTCGCCGCAAGTCGAGCGCGTCGCGCAGGGCGTCTCCGAGCAACCCGAGTGCGAGCAGCGTTGCGCCCATCGCGAGCGCGGGGCCGAGCGGCAGCCACCAGAACGTGGCGAGCGGGTTGATCGCCTCCGCACCGTCCGCGGCGAGCACGCCCCAGCTCACCTTGGGCGACTCGACGCCGAGACCGAGGAACGAGAGGAACGCTTCGTACAGAATCACGCTCGGCAGAGTGAGCGCGAGATACACGAGCACGATCGGCAGGACGTTGGGGAAGATGTGGGCCCGGACGATCCAGCCGGTGCTCGCGCCCTGCGACCGCGCGGCCTCGACGAAGGCGGCGCTGCGCAGCGAGAGCACCTGTCCGCGCACGACACGCGCCATCGAGAGCCAGCTCACGGCGCCGATCACGAGGAAGAACACGGTCTCGCGCGAGACGAAGCTCGGCGAGCCGTCGGGCCTCGGCGCGTTCAGGAACGACAGCAGAAAGATCACGAGAAAGATCGTCGGGATCGACTGAAGCACGTCGACCGTGCGCATCATCAGGTTGTCCACGCGCGCGCTCGCGAGCCCCGCGACTGAGCCCCACGCGACGCCGACGGTCAGGCTCGTCAGCGCCGCGAAGAGTGCGACCAAGAGCGACGTGCGGCTGCCCCAGAGGATGCGGGAGAGAGTGTCGCGACCCTTGGCGTCGGTGCCGAGCCAGGGTCCCGTCTGCTTCTTGCCAAACGCTTTCCGTCGCAGACCGACGAGCGCGGTGTCGACCGCGTTGAGCTCGCCGTAGTAGGGCTCGTAGCGCTCGTTGTACGGCTCGACCCACGGCGCGACGGGAGGCTTGGGTTGCTTGTCGAGCGCCATCGCGGCGGGCGAGGGCAGCGGCAGCAGGGGTACGAGCAAGCTCACCAAGACGAGCGCGAAGAGCCAGCGCAGGCTCCAGCGCGCGGCCGCGTTCGAGCGCAGGCGACGGCGCACGTCGGCCCACAGGCCGCTCTGGGACGGCTCGCCGAGCTGCGCCGCGACCCGCTCGAAGGTCGCGTCGCCGAACCACTCGCTCTTGCGGGCGGGCTCGCTCACGCTTCCTTCTCCAAGTCGACGCGCGGGTCGATCACGGCGTAGGCGAGGTCGACCAGCAGGTTGAGCCCATAGACCGCGACGGTGTAGACGAGCGTCACTCCCATGGCGAGCGCGTAGTCGCGATTGAGCGCGCCCGCGACGAAGTGCGAGCCGGTGCCGGGGATCGTGAAGATGCGCTCGATCACGAGGCTGCCGGTCAGGATTCCGGCGGCGGCGGTGCCGAGGAACGAGATCACGGGGACGAGTGCGCCCGGCAGCGCGTGGCGCAGCACGACTTGGTGCGCAGGGACGCCCTTGGCGCGCGCGGTGCGCACGTAGTCCTGCGAGAGCGTCTCGAGAAGGCCTGCGCGGAAGAGGCGCGCGACGTAGGCGCCGAAAGGTGCACCGAGCGCGAAGCTCGGCAGCACGAGGTGCGAGAAGGAGCCCCAGCCCGCGACGGGGAACAGCGGCACGGCGACCGCGAGCGCCAAGACGAGCAGCGAAGCGACGATGAAGTTGGGGAGCGAGAGCCCGAGCGTCGAGAGGACGCGCGCCAGAGTGTCGAGCGCCGTGCCCGGACGCAGCGCCGAGACGAGGCCGCCGCCGATGCCGAGGAGCAGCGCCCAAAAGAGCGCGGCCGCGCCGAGCGCGGCGGAGACCGGCAGCGACTGCGCGACGAGCTCGTTCACGCTGACGTCGCGGTGCTGGAGCGAGGGTCCGAGGTCGAGCGCGAGGATTCCGCCGAACACGTCGCTGCGATCGCCGAAGACGCCGTGCTCGTCCAAGTTCAGGGGACCGAGCGTCTGCAGGTACTGCCGCCACGCGGGCCAGTCGAGGTGGTAGCGGGCGTTGACGGCCGCTTCGACGGTGGGGTGGAGCTTGCGCTCGGCGGAGAAAGGGCCGCCGGGCACGTTGCGCATGAGGACGAACGAGATCGTCACCACGGCCCAGACCGTGAGCGCGAACCACAGCGCGCGGCGCAAGAGGAAGCGCCTCATTGGGCCGCCCCCGTACGCGCTGGGGAGTAGAGGCCCGCGGCGGGACCGTGCGACTCGACCTTGCGGGCGGCGCGCGTCGACTTCGAGCGCACCTCCGCGAGCTCCGCGTCCGAGCGCCAATACCAGTACTTCGGCGATTGCTCGTTGAGCGCGTTCTGGCCGAACCCGCCGACGCCCGGATCGACGAGGTTCTGGCTCACGTAGTGGTACACGGGGATGCACGGCAGCTCGTGCATCAAGATGCGCTCGGCGTTGGCGTAGAGGTCGCGGCGGCGCGCGGGGTCGCGCTCGATCCGCGCGGCGGCGATCAGGTCGTCGTACTGGCGATTGGACCAGCCCGTGCGGTTGTTTTCGTGGCCGGTGGTCCAGATCTCGAGGAAGCTCGAAGGGTCGGCGTAGTCGGCGATCCAGCTCGAGCGCGAGAGGTCGTAGTCGAGCTTGCCCTGCGCGTCGAGGAACGACTTCCACTCTTGGTTGCGGAGGCGCACGTCGAGGTCGAGCGCCTTGCGCCACTGCTCGGCCGCGACCTCGGCGATGTCGCGGTGGACTTCGCTGGTGTTGAAGTGCAGCTCCAGCGGGCGCAGCTTTCCCGTCGCCTTTGCGCCCGCCAGCCCCGCGTCTGCGAGCAGCTTGCGCGCGTACTCCGGGCTCTCGCCAAAGGTCTTCGGTGGGCGATAGTCGCCGGTGAGCGGCGGCACGAAGCTCAGCGCGGGTTGCTGGCCGGCCTTGAGCACGAGCTGGCAGAGCTCTTTGCGCTGCAGGCTCGTCGCCAGCGCCGCGCGCACCTCGCGGCGGTCGAGCGGAGCGCGCGTCACGTTGACGCGATAGAAGTACACGCCGAGGTACGGGCGCGGCTCGAAGTCCTCGCGGCCGAGGAGCTCGGGCACGAGGCTCGTCGGGATCGCTCCGTCGACCCAGTCGAGCTCGCCCGCGAGGTACAGGTTGAGCGCGCTCGTCCAGCTCTCGACGGAGAGCACGTCGACGGTGCGCATCGCGACGTTGCGCGCGTCCCAGTACTGCTCGTTGCGCTCGAAGCGCAGCACCTCGCCGATGCGCCGCTCCGAGAGGCGGAACGGGCCATTGCTGACGAGTGCGCCCGGTCGCGTCCAGCGCGTGGCCCACGTCTGCGGATGCTCCGCCATCAGCGCTTCGAGGCTCGCGCGGTGGACGGGCACGAAGACGTGCAGGGAGAGCAGCGCGAAGAAGTGTGGTGTGGGTTGCGCGAGGCGCAGCTCCAGCGTGCGCTCGTCACGCGCCTTGATGCCGACCTTGGACCCATCGCGTTCGCAGGACGAGCCGTCGGCGCGCTGGCCGGTCGTGAACTCGCGCGCGCCGTCGATCACCCACAGGGACGAGGCGTACTCGCAGGCCGTCGCGGGCTCGAGGATGCGGCGAAAGCTCCACTCGAAGTCGTGCGCGGTCAGCGGGTCGCCATTGGACCAGCGCGCATCCGCGCGCAGCGTGAAGGTCAGGGTCTTGCCGTCGGGTGAGAACTTCCAGCTCTCCGCGACGCCCGGCTCCACCGCGAGCGTCTTGGGGTTGCGCCCGACGAGGCCCTCGTAGAGCAGGCGCATGACGCGGCCCTCGGGCACTCCGGTGACGGCGTGCGGGTCGAGGCTGCGCAGCTCGCCGCCGCCGGTGAAGGCGAAGTCCGCCCGCCGGCGGGCGGAGCGCAGCGCGAAGGCGGCGAGGCACAGGCCGAGCAGCGCGAGCAGCGTGGTCGCGAGCGCAAGTCGGGCGCCGCTCGTGGAGGGCAGGGAGGGCATCGTCGCGGGCGCATCCTAGCAGCCGACCGCGAAAGTCACGCGGCGTCTCTCGGGCGCTTGGAACCCTGCAGAAAGGCGTTTCTCGGGGAGTGACGAGCGGCTCGGGTCGTGCGCGCTTCGGGCTTCCGAAGGTCTTCGGTTTCGAGCCGCAGAACCGCTCGCGGTCTCGTCTTCGCGAACCGTCCGACGAAGACAGCCCGAGCACCGGGGGCGCGCGCCGCCCGTCCTTGTAGCCATCGGCCCTGCGCTGGTGTATCTCTGCGTTCGCAGCGCGGGTCTCCTCGGCCTCCGGCGCTCGGCCGCGCGCTGCTCGTCGCCCCTCGCATGTCGACCCTCCCGCCCCGAACCGTCGCGCGCCATGCCGTCGGCGCCCTGCTCGCCTGCGTGGCTTGGGGGCTCGTCTCGTGCGGTGGGGAGCCCGAGCCGACCGCTTCGAAGCCGACACCGAGCGCGTCGACCGAGACCGCACCGCGCGACGAGCTTCGCGCGCTCCCCGACACCTCTCCGGATCGCTTCCTGCCCGCGGGCTCGGCCGCCGCAGCGCCGCGGCGTGGAGGGACGGTGGTCGTGCACGTCGAGGCGCTTCCGCGGCACCTCAACTACCTGACCGACAACTCCGGCGTGACGCGCCGGATCCTGCAGGAATTGCACGGCACCCTGATCGCGCGGGACCTGTTCACGGGCGAGCATCGTCCGCAGCTCGCGGAGAGCTGGGTCGTCGAGGACACGCTCGTGCGCCTCGACGGACGGCGTCTCTATGGCGAGCTCGTATCCGAGGAGGCTGGCTGGCGCGTCGTGCCTCGCTCGACGCCAAGGCACGCGCTCGCGTCCAGCGTCTCGGTCGCCTCGGCGGACATCGGGCGCGTCGAGCGCGGGACGGTGTTCACTTTCCGGCTGCGCGAGGGCCTGCGCTGGCACGACGGCCGACCGCTGCGTCCCGAGGACTTCCTGCTCACGTGGCGGCTTTCGAAGATCCCGCAGGTGCAGTGCGACGAGAAGCGCTTCGAGTTCGACCACCTCGTCCACGCGGAGAAGCTCGACGAGCGCACGTTGCGCTTCTTCTACGACCGCCAGTACTTTGGCGCCGCGGCGGTGTTCGAGTCGCTCGTGCCGCTGCCCGCGCACGTCTACGACCTGCGCGATCCGCTGCACCCTGCGCCGCGGCCCGAGGCGAGCGACGAGGAGCTCGCGCGCCACGTCAACGAGCACGCGGCGAATCGTCGCTGGATCGGGATCGGCCCCTATCGGCTCGTCGAGTTCAACGACGAGTTCATCGAGGCGGTGCGCGCGGAGAACGGCTGGCCCGCGGACGATTCCGGCTGGTTCGACGCGATCCGATGGCGCTTGATCACGGACGACGCACTCGCGTACCGCGCCATGTGCGCGGGAGAGATCGACTTCACGTCGCGCCTGCTCTCCGATGACTACTTCAAGGCCGCCGAGGACCCGTCGTTCCGCGCTCGCGCCTACACCGGCCACTTCTACACGCCGCGTGCGAGCTACGTGGCGTGGAACCTGAAGCGGCCGCAGCTCGCGGATGTTCGTGTCCGCACCGCGCTCGCGCTCGCGTGCGATTTCGAGGGCTACATCGACGGCTTCTACCGCGGGCTCGCAGAGCGCGTGACCGCCGAGTGGTTCGACGGTGGGCGCGACTACGACCGCGAGCTCGCGCCGCTGCCCTTCGATGTCGCGCGCGCGCGCGCTGCTGACCGAGGCCGGTTGGTACGACCGAGACGGCGACGGCTTCGCGGATCGCGACGGCGAAGCGCTGCGCGTCGAGATCCTCACTCAAGCAGGCAGTCGCTCGGGCGAGTTGTTCCTGCAGCGCTATCAGGAGACGCTCGCGCAGGCGGGGGTGAAGCTCGAGCCGCGCTACCTCGCGTGGCCCGCGTTGCTCGAGCGCGTGCGCGCGCGCGACTTCGACGGCGTATTCAAGGTGTGGGTCGTGCCGATCGAGAGCGACCCGCACCAGCGCTGGCACTCCGATCAGGTCGGCACCGACACGGCCAACGAGACGTCGTTCTCCGATCCCAAGGTCGATCGAGTGATCGAGAGCTACGGCGCCGAGCTCGACGACGAGCGGCGCGGCGCGCTCTCGCGCGAGCTCCAGCGGCGGCTCTACGCCGAGCAGGCGTATCTGTACGGCGTCAAGGTGCCGCACAAGTTCGGCGCCTCGCTGCGGCTGCGCAACGTGCGCGTCGGGCCGATCGACCCGGGCTATCGCATCCGCGACTGGTACTTCGCGGAGTAGGGACGCGGGCGTGGCATCGAAGCTCGGCCTTGGAGTTTTGCGCGCAGCGGGGACGCTGCTCGGGCTCGTCGCGGTCACCTTCCTGCTGCTGCGACTCGCGCCCGGCGATCCGGCGTTGCTGCGCTTCTCCAGCAGCGAGGACGCGGTGAGCGCTGCGGCGATCGAGGCACTCGCCCGCTTTCGCGCGGAACACTTGCTCGATCGCTCGCTCCTCGTCCAGTTCGCGCACTATCTCGGACCGTTCGACCTCGGGCCGACGGGGCACGCATGGTTCGGTGGCAGCGGCGCGCATCCGTGGCATGGCTTGCTCGCGGGCGATCTCGGTCACGAGTACCTGCGTCCCTCGGTGAGCATCGCGCACGAGCTCGGTGCGCGGTTGTCGGTCACGGTCCCGCTCGCGCTGGGATCGGCCCTCCTCGTCTTCGCGGTCGGTATTCCCCTCGGAATCGCTCAGGCACTGAGGCGCGGAGGACTCTTCGACGGATGGACGCGCGCGATCTCCCTCGCGTTGTACTCCGCACCAGTGTTCTGGCTCGCGCTGCTGGCGCAGGAGACGTTGGGTCCGGCGGGGCTCGATTGGCTTCCGATCCTCGGGCTGCGCTCGCGGGGGGCGGGCGCAGGTTCCTCGGCGGACATCGCAGCGCATGCCGTCTTGCCGCTCCTCTGCATGAGCTGCGGTGGAATTGCGTTCCTGTCGCGGCAGGTGCGCAGCGCGGTGCTCGAGACGTTGCGGTCGGAGTTCGTGCGCGCGGCGCGTGCGCGCGGACTGCCCGAGAGCGCCGTGATCCTGCGCCACGTCGTCCGCAACTCCCTCGCCCCGGCGACCACGCTCGCGGGGCAGGTCCTGCCGTGGCTCGTCGGCGGTTCGCTGCTCGTCGAGACGGTGTTCGAGCTTCCGGGCATGGGCAAGTACGCCTTCGATTCGCTGCAGCGGCGCGAGTACGACGCGGTCGCGGCGTGCGTGCTCGTGTCGGGTGTGTTGACGCTCGCGGGACTGTGGTTCAGCGATTTCCTGCAGGCGCGGTTCGACCCGAGGGTGCGCGATGGCTGGCGCTGAGTCCTGCGTTCGCAGTCCCGGTTGGGTGCAGCGTTGGCGCGCGCGGCCGGGCGTGCGTTTCGCGCTCGTCGTGCTCGCGCTGGTGATCTCGAGCGCGGTCTTCGCGCCGTTCCTCGCCTCATCGAGGCCCTACGTGCTCGTCGCCGTCGATCGCGGCGCCTACGAGACGAGCCTCGCGGAGTTGGAGCCGCTCGCCGCGAGCTGGAACACGCGCTTGATCGAGGCCGCCGCGGCACGGCAGGCGCTCCGAGAGGACGAGCCCGCGACCATCCACGCGGTGTTCATCGCGCAGCAGGCCGTGGCGCGCGAGCTGCGCGCGTTGGAGCTTCGCATCGCGACCGTGCGGCGCTTCGCGAGTGCGGAGCGCGAGGTGCAGGTTCCGCTCGACGCGCTGGAGCTCCGTGCGCGCGGCTGGACGGAGAAGGTGCACGAGGGGAAGCTCGACGACCTCGGACCGGCAGCGGAGCTGGCGCGCGACGCTGCGCGGCTGCGCGAGACGCACCGACCGCGCGGGGCGCAAGGGGACGGCGTGGCGCTGCGCGAACAGCGCACCTATCCGCTGCTCGCGGATCTCGAGCGCGTCGACTGGTTCGCCGCCTTCGCGTGGCTCGGCGTCCTCGTGCTCGCGCTCCTCGGGGCGCCCGCCCGTCGCGTGCTCGCGTGGCTCGCCGCCTCGCTCCTCTTCGCTTGGATCTGCGACATCGCGTTCCGCGCCCCCAGCGGCTTCGCGACGCGCGAGGTGAAGCAGGGCCTCGCCTCTGGCGCACTCGAGGCGAGTTCTGCGTGGTTTCCGCCGATCGCGTTCGGACGCGACGAGACCCGACTCGCAGAGGCCGCGCGCCCTCCGACGTGGCTCGAGGCTTCGCGCGCGGAGCGCCCAGGATCCGCTGCGCGCCTCGACGCGCTGCCGGGCGAACCTGCGGCGGATTCGCGCTGGCGTCACCTGCTCGGAACCGACTCGCTGGGTCGAGACGTGCTCGCTCGCTTGCTCTGGGGGGGGCGCACGAGCCTCACCGCCGGCGCGCTAGCCGCACTGGGGATCCTCACGCTCGGCACGCTGCTCGGCGCACTCGCGGGGTACGCGCGCGGGCCGCTGGACGCGCTCGTGCGAGCGCTGATCGCTGTGCTGCAGTCGTTCCCGCCCTTCTTCCTCGTCGTCACGGCCGTCGCGATCGGCTCCGAGCGCGCGTCTCTCTCGCGAGTGTCTCCGCTCGGTTGGGTGGTGGGCGTGCTCGTGGTCGTCGGCTGGACCGGTGTCGCGCGGTTGGTGCGCGCCGAAGCGCTCCGTGTGCGCGAGCTCGACTACGTCGTGGCCGCTCGTGCGCTCGGCTACTCGGTCCCGCGTTTGCTGTTCCGGCACGTGCTCCCGAACGTGCTCGCGCCCGCGCTCGCCTCGGCGTCGTTCGTGGCGCTCTCCGCCTTGCTGGCGGAGTCGTCGGTCTCGTTCCTCGGATTTGGCGTGCAGGCTCCCGTCCCTTCGTGGGGTGCGCTGATGCAGGAGGCGCGCGGGCTCTCGCTCGCGTGGCTCGTCGTTGCGCCGGGCTGCTTGATCTTCGCTACATGCATCGCGCTTTCGTGGCTCGGAGACGCTGCTCGCGACGCGCTCGATCCTCGGGAGGAAACGTGACTAGCGCGCCGGTCCTTTCGGTGCGCGAGCTGTGCGTGACTTACGCGCGCGGCAGCATCGCGGCACGCGACGTGAGCTTGGACCTTGCCCCCGGGCGCATCGTGGCGCTGGTGGGCCCGTCTGGCTCGGGGAAGTCGAGCCTCGCGCTCGCGTTGCTCGGGCTGCTGCCGGGAACGGCGCGCGTGAGCGGCTCGATCGTCCATCGCGAGCGAGCATTCGACGCGTCGCAGGCCGAGGGACTCTCGGCGCTGCGCGGGCGCGCGATCGGCTGGGTGCCTCAGGATCCGCTGGCGGCGCTCGATCCCTGCTACGCGGCTCTCGAGCAGGTCGCCGAGGCGCTGCGCGTCTGCGACGGGCTTGCAGCTGGAGCTGCGCGGGAGCGGGCGTTGGCTTGGCTCGAGCGGCTCGGGCTCGAGCCTGCGGCCGAGCTCGGCGCGCGCGCGCCGCACGCACTCTCGGGAGGTCAACGCCAGCGCGTCTTACTCGCGACGGCGCTCGCACGCAGTCCGGACGTTCTCGTGCTGGACGAGCCGACGAGCGCACTCGACCTGCCGCGCACGATCGAGCTGCTCGCGCTGCTGCGCCGACTCGCGCTCGAAGAAGGCACGGCGGTGCTTTGGATCACGCACGACTTGCGCGCCGCGCGCGCGCTGGCGGACGAGTGTCTCGTGCTTCGCGAGGGTCGGATCGTGGCGCGGGGCGCGGCGGCGGAGCTCGCCCACGAAGGGGAGCGCTGGGGCGAGCCGCCGGCTGCGCGACAGGGTGGGTCTCGGCCGCTCCTCTCGGTCGCGGGTCTGACGGTTCGGCGCGGAGCGCGGTCGCGCTGGGGCGGTCGCGAGCACGCCGGGGTCGAGGCGCTCACCGACGTGAGCTTCGAGCTCGGGCACGGCGAGGTCCTGAGCGTGGTCGGCGCATCGGGGAGCGGGAAGTCGACCCTGCTTGCCGCGCTGCTCGGGCTGGTCCCACGCGCGGGCGGTTCCGTCGAGCTCTCGCTCGAAGCCAACGAGGAGCCCATCGATCCGGCTCGCACGTCCCGCGGGCGCCTGAGCGCGCTGCGCCGCCGCGTAGGGCTCGTTCTGCAGGATCCGGGATCGAGCCTCAACCCGCGTCTGCGTGTCGAGGACGCGCTCCTAGAGGCTCTGGAGGTGCGACGGCGGCAGGAGGCGAACTTCGACGAGGTGCGCTCTGCCTTGGCCCGTGTCGGGCTGGGGGAGGTGCACCTGCGGGCGTGGCCCCACGAACTCTCCGGTGGGGAGCGCCAGCGCGTGGCACTGGCGCGCGCTCTGTGTGGTTCGCCTGCCCTGCTCCTGTGCGACGAGGTCCTCTCCAGCCTCGACCCCGACACCGCCGCGGCGATGCTGCGCATCCTGGAGGAGGCGGTGCGCCGTCGTGGGACGGCGCTCTGCATGGTGACCCACGATCTCGCGGTCGCGCGGGCTCTCGGCGGCCGGATGGCCGTGCTGCACGAGGGGCGCTGTGTCGAGCACGGCCCCGTCGATGAGCTGCTCGCCCGGCCGCAGCACCCGCATACGGCGGCGCTCGTAGCGGCCTACGCGTCGCTCGCGCGATAGGGCGCGCTCAAGGCAGCGGCACGTCGAGGCGCTCGCGCAGGAGTGTGCGCAGCTCCGCGAAGCTCGCGACCTCGAAATCGGGCGCTGGGGCGTCTCCGAGCTCGTGGCGCCTCACCATGCGGGCCCAGCAGGTCAGCATGCCGAGCTTGCGCGGCGGGGCGACGTCGTTGCGCGGGTTGTCGCCGACGTACAGCGAGCGACCCGCGGGTACGCCGACCTTCTCCAGCGCCGTCTGGTAGAGCTTCGGGTTGGGCTTGGCGACCCCGATCTGGTCCGAGATGAAGATCGCGCTGGGGTCGAGGTGGGGGACGAGACCGAGCCGCACGAGCTTCTCCGCCTGCTTCACCGTCAGTCCGTGGGTGATGATCCCGACCTTGACGCCCGCGCGCCGCAGGTCGGCGAAGAGCTCCGCGACGCCGGGGAACGGCGAGAGTTCGCGGAACTTGGTGTCGTGGTAGGCGGCCACCCCCGCGGCGACGACCAGCGCCGGGTTGTGGCCCGCGAGCGCCGACTCCGGCAGCCGTAGGAGGAGCTTGTCGAAGTGGTGCTCGTAGTTGGACGAGAACTCGGCGATCACCTCTTCGAGCTCGCGAAAGATCGACTCTTCGTCGCCGTGGAGGCCGGCGGAGAGCATGGCGCGCACCGCGTTGCGGCGGGCGCGCTGTGCGAAGGCCGTCGTCGCGCACAGGGTGTCGTCGATGTCGAAGAAGATCGCGTCGAGTCGTGCCATGGGTGGGGGGGGGATGAGAAGGCTAGCGGTCGCGGGCGTCGCGCGTCCAATCGCGATCACGTCGTCGCGCAGCTTCTCACCAAAGCGTCGGACGCCGCCCTTCCCGCAGGAAGGACGGCGTCCGTGGTTGCCGTTCGAGCGAGTCCGAGACTAGCGGATGCGCTGCTCGAGCTTCTCGACTTCGTCGTGCACGTCCATGATGCTCGCGCGGATCACGATCATCAGGCTCTTGGACTCCTCGTTGAAGCCTTCGTTCTTGAGGAGGAAGCCGACGATCGGGAGCTGGGCGATCCAGGGTACTTCGGCACGGCGCTCGATGTTGCGCACGTTCGAGAGACCGCCGAGGAGGATCGAGCCGCCGTCGGGGATCACCGCCGTCGTGAAGACGCTCTGCACTTCGAGCTCCGGCAGCTGGAACTCGACCGGTGCGGTGTTGCCACCGAGGGTCGAGCTGAAGGTGCGCAGCGCCACGACCTTGGCGACCGTCGGCTGGATCTCCAGCGTCAGGTACTTGCGGTTGTGGTGGATTGTCGGGCGCACGTCGAGGACCACGCCTTCGTGCAGCACGTTGATCTGCGGGTCGGCGACGGCCTGGAACTGGGCCACTTCGACGTCGAAGTCCTGGATGTAGGCCTGCTGGTTGATCACGGCAACGTAGGCGCGCTGGGTGTTGTGCACCGAGAGCATCTGGTTGTTGATCAGCTGGTAGTCGGTCGACTTCTCGACCGCGCGCAGGATCATCGACACTTCGAGGTCGTTCAAGAACGTCAGCTGGGTCGTGATGCCGCCGATGTTCGACACCGCCGAGCCGAGCGGGTTCTCGAAGAAGTTCTCGGTGCGGCCCTTGAAGTCGCCGTCCGCGCCGTCGTTGTAGAAGAAGCCCGACGAGGGGATGCCCGACGCCGCGCCAAGGCCGTTGTTGTCGAGGCCGCGCGAAGCGCCGTCCTCGAGGCCGTTGGTCAGGTCGTCCATGTCCTTGAAGGGGAACACGGGGTTGTCGAGACCGCGGAAGTCGACGCCGATCTCCTGCAGCCAGTTCGACGAGACCGTCATGAACTTCGACTCGATCGTGACGAGCGACGAGCCGAAGCGGCGCAGGTCGTTGAGGAACTTCTTGACCTGCTCCTGAACGTCCGGCGTGTGGACGATGACGATGAAACCCTCGCCCTCGGCGATCGAGACGCCCTCGCCTTCCCAGGTGCCGGGGGCGACGTTCTCTTGGATCAGGGTCGAGAGGTTCGAGATCTCGATCAGCTTCGGCTTCTCACCGATGCCGCCGAAGGGACCGCCACCGTCGTCGTCCTCCATGTCGTCGAGGAGACGCAGGCGCTCGATGCGCGGACCGTAGAAGTCCGTCAGGCTGAACACGAGGTCTTGGACGTCGTGGTTGTAGATCACCGGCACGCCGCGGGCCTTGGCCTTGGTCGTGACCATGACCGCGTCGTTGCGCACGGCCCAGGCGACGTCCTCGCCCGACATGCCGACGATCAGGTTGAGCGCCTGCTCGACGGTCAGCGACGAGGTGAGGTTCAGGTTGTAGGCCGCACCGGCGTCGGTGGCCGCGGTCTCGGCGGCCGGGTCGACCACGAGCGGGAGGCCCGTGAACGTGCGCAGCACCTCGATCACCGCGCTGAGCGAGCTCTCGTCCGCGACCTTGAGGCCGGGGATGCGCGTCTCGCGCAGGCTGGCCTTGAGGGCGCGGTCTTCGGCCGTCTCGCGCTGCGAGAGGTCGATGCCGCGGCGCTTGGCTCGCTTCTCGCTGATGTCGGCCCAGAAGTCCTGATCGGGCAGCGTGTAGATGTCGGACTCGGGGATGCGCAGCTTGTCGAGCTCTTCGCGCCAGCGCAGGAACTGCTCGCGCTTCTTCTCGATGTAGTCGGCGCGCACGGTCTCGCGACCGGCGCGGAAGGCGGCGTCGCGGAGCTCCATGGCGCGGTCGTTGCGCGGGTCCTCGTGGAGGGCCTGATCGCAGAAGTCCATCGCCTCGTCGTAGTTGCGCTTCTCGAAGGCGTCGATCGCCTGATCGAGCATGTTGTTGATCAGCGCGTCGCGGCGCATCGACTCGGCCTTGCCCTCGGCGCGCAGGGCCTCGACGGCCTTGGCCGCCTCCGAGTCGCGGCGAGCCTGATCCGCGGCGATGCGACCGGCAGTGGCCTTCGCGAGCTCGGCTTCGATCTCGCTGTCGACGCCGTTCCAGTCGATCGACGAGTACGGGGCCCAGCGGATGAGGTTCTTGGCGACCGAGAACTCGCCGATCGCGCGCTCCCACTCGCCCTTCTCAGCGAAGGCGCGGCCTTGGTTCAGGCTCTCGCGGGCCTGCGCCTGCATCTGCTGGACCTTGATCTGCCAGCGCGCGGCCATGTCGGTCGCGTCGACGCCCTGCGGGCCGGGGACCTTGCCCATGAGGACGGTCACTTCGGCGAGCATCTGCTTCGCCGCAGCGTTGTCCGGCTGCAGCTCGAGCGCGGCGAGGAGCTCGGTTTCCGCCTCGGCGAAGCGCAGGTCTTCCATGCGCGCCTTGGCGTTCTTCATGTGGCGCTCGACGAGCAGCACGGAGCGCTGCTGGTTGAGCTGGAGCTGCTCCTTCTGCTTGTCGAGCATCTCCTGCGTGCCTTCTTGGGCAGGCTCGGGCTGCGCCGGGGCGAGCGCGGCTTCGGGCGAGCTGGGCTCGACCGGCTCGACGGCGTAGTTGGGCGCCGTGGCGCAGGCCGCAGTCAGGAGCATGCAGAACGGGAGTGCGTTGCCGACCTTGCTCATCGCGTGGGACTGTCGAACTTCGACGGTGGGGGGTGGGGACCCGAGAGACCCCGAGGCTCTGGCCAGGGTGGCCGCGGCCGCGGGAGGGAGAGATGGGGGAGAGACTTTGGAGATCCCGAAGGCGCCGTCCGACGCGCGGTCAGCGGCCTTCGATGGACGAAGAGGGGGGAAGGTTAGCGTCGGGCGGGGAGCTTGGAAAGTGTCCGCCGGAGCGCCTAGGCGGCGCTGCGAGGGCGGGGCACTTTCGGCAGCCGTTGCGAGGCCCGGGGCACCGGCCGAGTCGCGCCGAAGGCGCGGGGCGGGGAGCGAGTCTCGGCGGAGGTCGCCGACGGCGGAGGGACAAAGAGCAGCGGGGGATGCGCCTTGCGGCGGCGCACCCCCCGCGTGAGATCACTTCTTCTCGTACAGCGCCGACTTGTCGCCGATGAACGAGACGTCCGAGTAGCCGATGAGGATCACCTCATCGAGCACGCGGATCACGTCCGAGTAGCACGTGCCCGGCAGCGGGTCGATCGTGACCGAGCCCTTGGGGTCGATCTTGTAGAGCTCCTTCACGCGGGCCACGATTTCCTTGAGCTCGAGGCTGCTCTTGGGGCCCACCGAGAAGCGGATCACGCGGTCGGGGCCGTACTTGTAGGCGCCCTCCCCGTCCCACGGGCCGGAGCCATCGGGCTTGAGCTTCGATCCTTCGCGCTCGACCTTGAGCTTGATCTCGACCTTCTCCTTGGGCTCCGCCTGCGTCTGGTTGACGCCGACGTCCTTCGGCAGGTAGGCCGAGAGCTTGCCCTCGAGCAGTTTGAACTTGATCGTGAGCATGAAGAAAATGAGGAGCTGGAACACGACGTCGATCATCGGCGTCATGTCGCCCTTCATTTCGGTGGACTCTTGCGAGTCGCTGACTCCGATGGCCATCTAGTTGCCTCCTGCGGCAGCGCCCTCTTCGGGCTTTTCCTGACCGGCGGCGAGCTCGATCTTCCAGATCTTGATGTCTTGGACGCCGCAGATCTCCATCACCTTTTGGATGTGCTTGAAGGGGGTGGACTGGTCGGCGCGCACGAGGATCGGCTTGTCGGGAGCGATCACCTTCGAACCCGGCTCGACCGGGGCCTTGGGCATCGCGCGGGCCCGCATCAGGAGGTACTCCTTCAGCTTCTTGTAGCCGTCGTCGCGCTTGGGGTCGTAGTAGACTTCGCGCTTCACCAGGATCTGCCCGTCGGCGGTGATGTTGATCACCGGGCGCGGATCGAGGGGGTTGGGCTTGTCCTCCACGGCCGAGAGGGCCTTGGGAAGCACCAACGTCTCGAGGTCCTTCTGGCTCATGTCCATCAGGAGCATGAAGAAAATGATGAGCTGAAACGTGACGTCGATCATCGGCGTCATGTCCATCAGGATCTCATCGTTGGACTGGCTCTTGGCGAGATTCATAGGGCCTCCGGGAGCCTCTACCCCCGCTGGGCCGACGACCTACGGTTCCGTCGAGGAGCCGTCGATCGCCGGACGCCGGCGGGGAGGGAAATCACTGGTTGTTCGTCGGGCGGAAGCGCTCGAACAGGTCTTCCACGATCGCGCCGACCTCGATGATGTTGCGCACGAGGCGGTTGCGGAGGTAGGCGAAGGCGGCCGTCGCGGGGATGGCGACCATCAGACCTTCGAAGGTCGTGAGGAGCGCCACGTAAATACCGCTCGCGAGCTGGGCCGGCGTCGGGTTGGCGGTGTTCGCGATGACGTGGAAGGACGCGATCATGCCCTGCACCGTGCCGAACAGGCCGAGCATCGGGGACACGGCGGCGAGCACCGAGATCCAGCCGATCTTCTGGTTGAGGCGGATCGACTCCTCGCTACCCATCTCCTGCAGCGCGGTCTGGATGACCTCGAAAGGCTGGCCGATCTTGGAGATCCCGGCGGCGCAGACCTTGGTGAAGAAGCTGGGCTCGTTCTCGCAGAGCTCCATCGCCTCTTGGAATTGGCCTTCTTCGAACAGGCTCTGGATCTCGTCGACGATCTCCGGCGGCGCGAGCTTCTCGCGCGCGAGCGTGACGTAGTTCTCGATGATGACGGCGAGGGTCACGATCGACAGGAAGATGATCACCCAGCCGATGAAGCCCGAGAGCACGATCAGGTTCCAGAGCGACAGCGAGGTGTCTTCGGCGGCCGCGGGCGCCGCACCTTCGGAGCCGTCCTGCGCGAGCAGCGGGAGAGCGGCAAAGAGCATCACGGCCAGCGCGGGCAGGGCGCGGCGGGCGAAGGCCGCGGCGCGGGAGCGAACGGAACGGAACGTCATGACCCGGGGACTCCTAGAGAGAGGGTGGGGGAGAGAGAAGAGAAGTAGGTGGGACCCTTGTCGACCGAGATGTGCGAAAGGGGGGATTGGCGGAGGTGGGGACCTGAGGGGGCGAGAGTCTAGCAGCCCAAGTCCTTGGCGAGTTGGCGAGCGCGGAGGGCCGCGGGGGCGTCCGCGCCCTTCTGGAGCACTTCCTTGACTCGGGAGCAGGCCTGCTGGCGCGCGTCGGGATCGGGCAGCTTCGAGTAGGCCTCGGCCAGCTTGACCGTGGCACGCAGCGCGCGGTCGCGGTCGCCGCACTCGAGCCCGACGACCTTGGAGAGGGCCAGTGTGGCCTCGCGCGGCTTGCTCTCGGCGAGCAGGGCCTCGCCGAGCCCGAGCTGAGCCGCGAAGCGCGCGGCCGGCGTCGAGTCGGGCTTGAGGGCGCCGACGCGGCTCTGGAAGAAGTTGAGCGCCTGCTTGGCCTGACCGCCCGCGAGGTCCACGAAGCCCTGACCGAGCCCCGCCTCGTCGACGATGGCTTGCAGTGCGGACTTCTGGGGGCCTTCGGCCGCCGCGACGAGCAGCGGGCCCGCTTGGCCTTCGAGCGTCGTGTAGATCTCGCGAGCGCCGAGCGTGTCCTTGCCATCGAGCAGCGCGCGCGCCGCTTGGACACCGGCTTCGAGGCAGATCACCGGATCGTAGCCCGCCGCCGAGCCATCCGCCTTGAACTCGCCGTACAGCCCGCGGTACGCGGCGCCGGCCTCGGCGGGCTTGCCCGCGAGCCACAGTGCGCGCGCGTGCAGCATGCGCACCTCGGGCACCTCGACGTTCTGCGCGAAGGCCGCGAGGTAGGCCTGAGCCTCGTTAGCCGCCTCGGTGAAGCGAGCGGCGTCTTCGCCGCCGCTGCGGAGCAGGGCCTCGACCAGATGCCGCTTGGCGGCAGCCTTCACGACGTCGCGCGCGCCAGCATCGCCGGCGGCGACTCGGAAGCTCTTCGCGGCGTCGGTCCACGCCCCGCGCTCGGCGTAGATGTGGCCCTCGCGGAAGGACGGCGGGACGTCGCCCCACTGGACGCTCTGCACCTGCAGCGCGTCGTAGTTGTTTTCCTTCGAGCCGACGGCGACGGTGACCTTGCCGAGCTCGTAGCGCTGGACCACGCCCGTGACGGCGCTGACCGAGCCGTCGCGCTTGCTCTTCACGTAGACCTGATCCGGGCGGCCACCGCCTTGGGCAGCGGCCGTGGGGAGCGAGGCGAGGAGAGACAGCGCGAGGAGGACGGCAGTGCGGCGCATGGGTGAGGCGAGGATTCTAGCGGGGGTGATGGGGCTCACAACGGGGAGGCAATCGAACGAGCGGACGCTCGCTCACTTCACCTTCTGCGCCAGCCAGAGGTAGCGCTGCCGGTTGTCCTCGGCCATGCCGTCGGCCTTGAACTGGGTCCCGCCGAGCTGGGTGACCATCGGGCCCATCAGCGAGCGTGCGGTGTCCATGCGCTTGCCGTCGACCGCCGCGAAGCGGAGGTACGTGTAGATCTGCTGGCTCTTGAAGCCGTACCACTCCGCCGCCCACTTCTCGGAGGCGTCGGTGAGCTGGTTGATGGCCTTGACCGCGAGCTCGAAGTCGGCGGCGGTCGTCGCGGCGCCGGCGTTCTCGATCACCTTGCTGCCCTGGACTTCGAGCCAGCCCGCAGCGGCCTGCGCGAAGTCGAAGGCCGTGCCCTTGGCGGCGCGGACCTTCTCGTCCGAGACGAGCGGCTTGAGCGTCGCGAACGCGTCGGCGACCTTCTTCTGACGCAGCTGGGCCTCGCCGAGGTCGGGCAGCACGCGCTTCTTCATGTCCTCTTCGCGGCTCGCGTCGGCGCTGAACTGCGCCTGCATGCGCTTGAGCAGGTCCTCGGCGGACGACCACTCGGAGAGGTTCATCCAGTGGCGCGACTCGGCGCGCATGTTGTCGAAGTTCGGCTTCGAGCTCGTGCGGTTCAGCACCTGCAGGTTCTCGGCCATCTCGCGCTCGAGGAGCGCCTTCTTCGCGCTGTCCTTCTCCGCGTCGAAGGCCGTCTTGAGCATCTTGTAGGACTCCGATGCCCCGAGGCCGGTCCACTTGTTGTCGGGGAAGCTCGTCAGCATCAGGCCGAGCAGCGACTTGACCTTGTCCTGCTGGTTGAGGCGGCCGTAGGAGATCAGCACGCGGTACATGGCCGCGGGCGCGAGCTGGTTTTGCTCGGGGAAGTCGTTCTGGAACGTGCCGAGCACGTTGACGACCTTTTGCCACTCGCCCTTGCCGGCGAGCGCGAGCTCGAACTCCGACAGGCCCCAGTAGAAACGCGCGTTGGCGGTCGCTTCCTTGCGGCGCGCGAGGCGGCGCGCGTCGTTGGTCGCCGAGTCGGCGCTCTTCAGATACGTATTGAGGTAGCCTTCGAAGGCCGCGATCGCCTCGGGGTAGCGCTTCAGCTTGAAGTCGCACACGCCCGCGTTGACCTTAGCCTTCTCGTAATTCTCCGCACCCGAGCCGACGCCCGCGTAGGCGCCGCGCGCCTTGTCGAACTCGCCGTCGGCGAAGAGCTTCTCCGCGTCGCGGAACTTGATGTCCTCGCCTTGGCCGGTGCCGCTCGCGGCGCGCTTGAGCGCGGCGTCGGCGCGGACGGCGAGCGCGTCGATCGCGCTGTCGCCCTTGATCGTGCGCTTCAGGAGCTGCGCGCAGTCGTAGAAGCCCTTGGCGCTTTCGGTGTCGAACTTCGGGTCGCCGCTCCACGACTCGAGCGCGTGCTCGTAGACCGCAGCGGCTTCGAGCGTGCGATCCATGCGCTGGTAGGAGCGCGCGATGTGCCAAAGAACCTCGGGCATGCGCTCTTGGCGCGTCGCCATGTCCTGCGCGTCGAGGGCCGCGACCACGCGCTTGAAGCCGTCGATCGAGCCGCCCCAGTTCTGCGCGTTGAACTCGCCCTTGGCGGCGTCCATGAGCACGCTCGGGTCGACCTTCACGCCGGGGCGGGAGATGATCTCGCCGATCGCGCGCTGGGCGCGGACCTGCAAGTTGTTGCCCTTGTTCTCCGACGAAACTTCCTGCGCGAGCGAGAGCGCGAAGTCGAGCGCGCTGCGCTGGCTCTTCTTCGGCAGGCCCGCGGCGGTGAGCGCCTCTTGGCTCTCGAACCAGCGCAGGTCGCCCGCGGCCGGGTTGCCGCCGAGGAATCCACCCGAGGTGACGAGTGCCTGCGTCACATCGAGCAGCGCGAGGTAGCCCTGCGGCGGCGTGAGCTCGAGACCTTCACGCTTCCACGTGTTGACGAAGTGCAGCGCCCACGCGAGAGCCTCTTCGGTGTCGCCCGAGGCGATGCTCGCCTTGACCAGTCCCGGCGTGCCGAGCTGCAGGAAGAGGAAGCGGCTCTGCTTCTCCGGCTGCTGCATCTGAGCCGAGGCCTCTTTCCATGCGGCGAGGTCGCGCGGAATCGAGAAGTTGACGGCGAACTCGTAGAAGCTCGCGGCTTCTTGGTAGAGCTTCGCAGCCGACTTGAAGTCATCCTCGCGCGCGGCCTGTGCGGCGTAGACGTCGCCGATGCCGATGTAGGCGCGCAGGCTCCAAGGCGTGCCCTCGCCGGCGGTGTCGCTGAGCTTGGTGTACATCTTCTCGGCGAGCGAGAAGGAGGTCGCGACGTCCTGAACCTGTGCGAGCTGCAGGTTGAGGTCGGCCCCGTTGATCAGGAGTTCGAAGAGCCGACGCTCGGCCGCGGAGTTCCCTTCGCTCTCCTTGAGCAACTCCTCTTGTTCGCGGATCAGGTCGTTGACGCGGCCGACGGCGCCTTCGAGGAAGGTGCGCATCGCGTTCTTCTTGGCGGTCAGTTCTTCGCCGACCATGTCGGCGAGCGAACTCGAGAGGACGCGCGCGTAGACGCTGTCGACTTCCACCGTGCGCGCCTGCGCGCGCGCGACGATCTCTGCATCGCCGAAGGCCTTGTACTTGTCGAGGAAGGCTTGGTACGCGTCGACCGCCTTCTTGAGCAGTTCCTCGCGCTTGGTCTGGTCCGCCTTGGCCGCGTCGTACAGCGCGTCGCAGCGGAGCAGCGCCACTTCCTCACCGAGCTTCGCGGAGATGCCACCCGACTCGACCGAGCGCAGGACCTTCTCCGAGAGGTCGATGAAGCCGAGCTCGGCAAGGCCCTTGGCGAAGGCGATGTCCGCGCGCTGCTCGGCTTCGCTCTTCTGCCCGAAGAGCGTGGCCGTGGAAAAAGCGAAGACCAGTCCGAACGACAGGGAACGACGCATGGGCGGGATCAGCTGGGGTGGGGTCGGGCTCGAGCGCTGCGCACCGGGACGTCGCGGAGCTCGCGCCACTTTGGGTGTCGCCGTGGCTCGCGGACGCGCCGCGGACAGACTGCACCTTGCGCACGAGTACCGCACAGCCCGGGGGCAGGCTACGCAGTTTCTGCTCGGGTCAGACCCCTCGACTCCGCGCGGGAGGGAGGAGGCCGACCGTCGTCGCCTCGCGTCCGCTGGGGGCGTGCGCGGAGCGACGTGGGGGGGCGGATGTTACGAAACTCCTCCGCCGGAGGAAGCGGCCAGCGGCGCGAAAAATGCGCGGAAAACACTCGCTGAGGCCCGGCAGTATCGCGGCCCTGAAATACCCGCGGGCCCGCCGCGACGATCGCGACGGGCCCGCGGGAAGGTGGGGCGGGCGGGGTGAGCTCACCCCGTGGCACTCACTCGCCGAGCTGCGACGGCAGCGGCTCGAGTTCCTCAGGGATCACGATGTTCGCCGTGACGAGGATCAGGAGCTTCTGGTTCGCCGCGTAGTTGCCTTGGCGGTCGAACAGGAAGCGCACGAGCGGGATCTTGTTGATGACCGGGATGCCCGAGCGCAGGTCCTGCTTCTCGCTGACCTTGAGGCCGCCGAGCATGACGGTTCCGCCATCGGGCATCGGCACGGTGGTGCGGACGCGCTGGATGTCGATCTCCGGCAGCTGGATCGTCACCGCGTTCTGGCTGCCGAGGGTCGTCGCCACTTCGCGGATCGGGCGCTTGAGCGTCGCGACCGTCGGGCGCAGCTCCATCATGATGAAGCGGCGGTCCGCCGAGACGACCGGGCGCACGTCGAGCACGACGCCGTCCTGCACGGTCTCGATGATCGGGTCGGCGATCGAGGCCGCCTGCGCGATCTCGACGTCGAAGTCCTGCACGTAGGCCACTTGGTTCATCACCGAGATGTTCGCGCGGGCCGTGTTGAAGACGAGCAGCTTGGGGTTGGTCACGATCTCGCGGCGCTCCGACTTGGAGACCGCGCGCAGGACCATCTGCATCTGCAGGTCGTTCAGGTAGGTCCACGAGAACGACAGACCGCCCGTCGCCTGCAGCACATCGGCGTTGCCGAGGCTCACGTCGTAGAGGTTTTCGACGCGCGTGCGGAGGTCGCCGTCCTGACCGTCGTCGTAGAAGGCGCCGAGGTCGTTGCCCTGACCGATCTCCTTGCCGAGGTCGGCCTGCGTCGAGGCGTCACCGAAGTCGTTGATGAACGTGTTGGTGCCGAGGCCGGGCTGGCCGAGGCCGCGGAAGTCGATGCCGATGTCCTCGAGGAAGTTGTCCTCGACGCGCAGGAAGCGCGCTTGGATGTCGACCATGATGCCGGTGGCTTCGCGCAGGTCGTCGAGGAGCTTCTTGACCTGCTCCTGAACCTCCGGCGTCTGGTTGACGACCATCGTGCCGGCCTCGGTGATGCGCACCGAGTTCAGCGGGTCTTCGTTCCAGCTCTCCGGGGCCACGTTGTCGCGCACGAGGGCTTCGAGGGCGTCGGAGGTGACCACGAGGCCCTCGCGCTCTTCGACTTCTTCCTCCGGCTGCTCGAGGCCGCCCGACGGAGCGATGTTGATCTCGCGGCCGGGGAACGACGGCACGGGGTGGATGATGTCGCGGACCTCGTACATCTTGAGGATCTGTCCGCCGAAGGTCTCTTCCTTCGTGACGAACTTCACCACGCCGTCCTGCACCTTCCAGCGCAGGTTTTCGTGGGTCTCGACGATGATCGCGAGGACGTTGCGGACGCTGCGCTCGGGCAGGTCCATGTCGACCTGCTGGGCCTCTTCGTCGAGCTCTTCGAGAACCTTGGCGGAGACCATGAAGTTCACGCCGGTGAGGTTCTGGAGGAAGCTCGCGACCTCGGAGAGGGGCACGCCCTCGCCATCGGAGGTGCGGAAGCGCGGGGCGAAGCGCACCGAGTCGAGACGCTCGAGCACCGCGGCGCTGTCGGCGCTCGTCGACTCGGCCTTGGCGGTGAACTCCAGCGGCTGGCGGCGGTTGACCTCGGCCCAGCGGCGCAGGTCGTCGAACACGAGCGGCGTGCTCTGCGGCACGTCCATGGTGTCGACTTCCTCGAAGGTGCGGACCCACTGCTCGCGGTAGCGCTGCAGGGTGTCGCGCTCGGTCTTGTTGTGGCGCGCGTTGGCGGCCGCGTCGCGCAGCTGGGTCGCGGCGCTGTTCTTGGGGTCTTCGAGGAGGATCTGCTCGCACAGGGCCTCGGCCTGCGAGTACTGGTCCGCCATGAACGCCGTGTTGGCGTCCTCGAACATCGTGCGCAGCTTGTTCGCGCGGTAGTTGCGGACGTCCTCTTCCTTGCGCGCGGCCTCGGCGGCGGCGGCGGCCTTCTTGGCCTCGGCCTCGGCGGTGCGCGAAGCAGCGAGCTGATCGAGGGCGTCGTTGATGCGACCGTCGATGATGCGCTGGTCGAGGGAGTTCTGCGCGATCAGCGGGTGCCACGTCAGGATCGACTGGGCTTCGCGGAAGGCGCCGACGGCGGCCTCGTACTGGCCTTGGGCCATCGCGGATTCCGCGCGCTTGACGGCTTCTTCCGCAGCCATCTGGGCCTGGGCGCGCTGGACGATCTGGCGCTCCTTGGCGTCGAGGAACTGCTCGCACATGTCCATGTACTTGTCGCCGAGCAGGGCCTTCATGCGGCCGAGGCGCTCGCGGGCGGCGACGCTGGAGGGGTCGACTTCGAGGGCGTTGGCGTACTGGGCGAGCGCGCCCGAGATGTCGCCTTCGTCGCGCTTCATGTCGCCGACCTTCAGGTATTCGGCGGCGAGGAACTGCGCGCGGTCGCGGCGCAGCTCGATCTCGGCGCGCTCGTCCTGAGCGGCGACGGCGGCGGGCTCGGGCTGGGCGGCGACCACGGCCGGAGCCGCTTCGCTCGGCGCGGGCGCGAGCTTGGTCTCGGAGGTCCGGCACGCGGGGGCAAAGGAGAGGGCGAAGGCCGGCAAGAAGAGGAAGCGCAAGCGCATGGAAGTGGGGGCCTCGACTCGGGGATCGACGTCCGGTGTGGAGCGACGTCCGCGAAGGATCTGGGTGATGGGGTTCGGCCGCGGGGGCGGTCGTGGGACAGAGACTGCGATGCGATGCTTCTGGAGACCGTTCGAGCTCACCGACGCGCGATGCGCTCGACTCGCGCCAAGGCCAGCGAGCAGGCTTGGGGCCGAGCTCCCTGCGATCCGCGCGGGATGCGGGGGAGCGAGGACACCAAGGTCTCGCGGGTCTCGCTCCGAACAGAGCCGCGCGGGCCGAGGTCGGGGCGTGAGAGGGGCGGGAGCATAGCGGTGGTGGAACGAGGGGTCAACGGCGCGCCGACGGTCGCGAAGTCGCTCCGCCGGCGTGTGCTCGGGTACCCCGCGAAGCGACGCGAGTTACGCGTCCTGCCGGCTCCCACGCGTCCCCGAGGAGCAACGTTCTCAGCCCTTGCGTCGGGGCTGGAGTCCGAGCAGGCCCATGGCGAGCTGGATGTCCTTCCAGCAGTCCTTCTTGGCGTCTGGGGTGCGCAGCAGGTAGGCCGGGTGGTAGGTCGGGACGACCTTGCGGCCCCCGCGCTCGTGCACCCGCTCGCGCAGGGAACCCATGCTCCGCAGCTCCGGTCCGGAGACACCCAAGAGGTGATTCGAGGCGTGCTTGCCGAGCGGGACGATGACCTCGGGACCGAGCAGCTCGATCTGACGGTCGAGCCACGGCGTGCAGGTGCGTGTCTCCTCGGCCGACGGGTCGCGGTTCTCCGGCGGACGGCACTTGAGCACGTTCGCGATCGCGACCTCGCTGCGGCGCAGCCCCATGCCTTTTTCAATGATGTCGGTGAGCAGCGCTCCGGCTTCACCCACAAAAGGAACGCCGCTCCGGTCCTCGTTTTCGCCCGGGGCCTCGCCCACGAAGAGGATGCGGGCGCGGTCGGGGCCATCGGAGAAGACCGTCTGGGTTCGCGTCGCGGCCAAGGGGCAGGCATGGCAGCGCGCGACCGCGGCGCGGAGGCTCGCGAGGTCGCCGCAGGCTGCGGCCGTCCGGCGCACCTCTTCGGCGGTTCGGAGGGTGTCGGCCGGGGTCGAGGCGGGGGAGGTCGAGGCGGCGACGGCAGGCTTGGCGGACGGCGCGGTGACGGGCGGCGGCGCTTGCCTCGGGGGCGGCGGTGGAGCGCTGATCGGCGCGGGGCTCGGTGCGGTGCGCGGAGGCGGGGGAACGCGCGGGGGAGCGGGGGGCGGAGCGCTGGGACCCGGACTCGCGGCTGCGGCGGGGCGCGCGATCGGCGACGGGGCTGCCATCGACGATGCGCCGGCGGCCGACGAAGTCGGAGACGAGTTCGCAGGCCCTGCGAGGTGCAGCGCGCGCTCCCCGAGCGCGCGTCGACGCCGCAGGTGTGCGCGCGCCGCAGACAGAAGCTGCGCCAACTCGCTCGCGGGCTCGGCTTCGCTCTCAGGCGTCTGTGCGTGCGTGTCGCTCACGGGTGCCGTCGCTCGGGGCTCGCATGGTAGCCGCTGGCTCACAGGATAGGATCCGCGCTCCATGACGATCTCTGGGCGAGTGCTGCAGGCCGCGTCGGTGGCCCTGCTCAGTACGGCGTGCGACTCCGGCGCGAGTGCACCGATCGTGCCCGTCTCGCCCACCGCTCCCGTGAAGTCTGCGAGCTCGGGCGCCGTGGATGGGGGAACCGCATCCCCGAGTCCTTCGTCCGAGCGCGCAGCCAGCCCGCTGCTGTCGCCGCAGGCGCCGCGGCTCGCCGACCCCGCGTTCCGCGCGGCTGTCGCGAGCTTCGAGCGCGGGGAGTTCGAGCGCGCCCGCGCCCAAGAGCTCGCAATGGCGGAAGGCCTCGACGTCGAGTTGCTCGGCGCGCGCCTCTCCGCCGCGCAGGGCGACGACATCGCCGCCGTGCGCGCGATCGAGTCCCTGCGCGGGCGCTTTCCCGGCGAGGGGCGTGTGTTCGCGACCGCCGCGGAGATCCATGCGGCCGCCGGTCGGCTCACCTCCGCCGAGGACGAGATCCGCGAAGGGCTCGCGCTCGCCGGACCGACAGCGGATCTGACGCGCGCGCGCGGCGTGCTCGCTCTCTGCCGTCAAGGCGGCGCTCCGAAGGGGCTCGAGCACCTCCTCGAGGCGCTCGATCAGGTGCCCGACCTCGAGTTCACGCGTCGCCCGCTCTCGCAGGCGCACCTCTTGCTCGGCAACGCCGCGCTCGCAGCCGAGAACGCCCCGGAGGCGGCGGGGCACGCGAAGGCTGCGCTGCTCGCGCTGCCTGGGGAACTGGAGGCCGAGCGGCTCCTCGCGGACGCGCTCGCGGCGCTGGGAGAGTTCGATGCGGCGCTGGACGCCTACGAACAGCTCGCGAAGCGTGGCGTCGAGGTGCGCGTCGCGCTCGCGTCGCTGTATGCACGCGCGGCGACCGCGGACTTGCTCGCCACGCGCAAGGAGCGAGCGCTCGAACGCTGGGTGCGGGCGCGCGAGCTCGGCGCCACGGACGAGGAGCTCGGCTTCGGCATGAGCGCGCTGCAGAAGGCTGCGAACGACGCAATCGACGCCGCTGTCGCCGCAGCGCGCAAGAAGGACCTCGCCGCGGCGCAGTCGGCATTGGAGAAGGCGTTGCGCTTCGCGCCGCAGTCGCTGGAGGCGCTCCACATGCTCGGCGTCGTGAAGTACCAGTCGGGGGATCTCGAAGGCGCGGCCGCGAGTTGGCAGCGAGCGTTCGAGCTCGCGAGCGCGAGCGGCGAGGCGACCGTGGAGCCCGTGCACCTGCACCTTGCGCGGCTGCACCTGCAGCGCGGGCAGCGCGAGCGCGCGCGGGATGTGCTCGTCTCGTACCTGACGCAGTGGCCCGAGGGCGAGTTCGCTGCCTCGACGCGCGAGCAGCTGGCGCAGCTCGAGCGTTGATCCGCAGCAGGCCGGACGCGCCCTCGAACGCCTAGCTCTTGCGGCGTGGGATGGCCGTGACACGGCCGCCAGACTCGCGGGTCGCTTCGAGCGAGCGCGCGGGGCGCGGCTCGATGCGCTCCGGCGCGATGCCGCGCGCGATCAGCGCCTGTCGAACGCGCTCGATGCGCTCCCGAGCGAGCAGCAGCGCGGCGGCGCGGGTGCGCTGCGACATTCGTCGTTCGGCGCCGGGGCGCAGGAGTTCGAGCAGTCGGTCGAGCGATCCTTCCGCGAAGCCGAGCTCGCGGTCGAGCGCACGCACACGTGTGAGCAAGTCCTCGGCGTCCTGTGACCGCCCGAGCGCGATCTCGATGCGCGCCTGCGCAGCGAGCTCTTCGCGTCGCCGCGCGAGCTCGGCCTTGCGCTGACGCAGGCGCTCGGCGAGCCGTTGGCAGTCCTCGATGGCGGGGTTGGCGAGCCGCTCGGCACGAGCGAGGTCCAAAGCGCCGAACTCGTGCACCAGCGTGACCTGCAGCGCAGTGTCCGCCGCGAGCCGGCGGCGCAGCGATTCCAGCGCGTCCTCGTCGCTGGGCTCGTCTGCGGCGCCCGCCTCGAAGTCGAAGCTGCGCGCGAACTCGCCAGGCTTGGGGCCATCGCGCCCCGTGAGCCCGAGCGCGTCGGTGAACGTGCCGAGGAGGCGCAGCGGCGAGCTCGCGATCGCGCGTGCGATCACGACGGTCGCGGCGGTGCTCGCGGCGGCGATGACCGACGCGGGCTGCAGGCCTTGCGGACCGATGCGGATCGAGATCGGGATGCTCTGGCGCCCCTCGGCGTCTTCGAGCAGAAACAGCGCGGCATCGAGCGGCACCGGCAGCGCGAGGTAGCGCGAGATCGGACCGTTGGCCGGCTCGCTGAGCTTCATCTGCGACAGGCTCGCGCGGGCGCTGAGTGACGCGCCGTCGGCGCCGAGGAGCCGCGCGCGAGCGGAAAGGTCGAGCAGGCCGTCGCCCAACTCGACGCCGTGCCCCGACGCGATTCCGCGCAGGCCCGTCAGCTCGAACTCGGAGATGTCGAGCGTGACCCACCCCGAGGGCGCGGGGAACGGCGCGACGCGGCCGGCGAGCGTGATCGAGCCGAAGAGCGGGCGCGGCTCACGTTCTGCGCTCTCCTTCGCGCCTCGCAGCGCCGCGGCGGTCGCCGTGGCGATCCCCGCGACGAGCGACGAGCTGCGCACCCGCTTGGGCAGGTCCACGGCGCCCGCTTCGAGCACGGCGTCGAACTGGACGGAGCCTCCGGCGGCGAGCGCGCGCGTCGAGAGCTTCTTCACTTCGACGTCGAGCTTGGTGAGCGGGAGCCGCACGGGCTCGGGCCCCGTGGTGTCGAGCACCTCGACGTCGATGCCGTCGATGTCGATGCGCTCGATCGTGAAGTCGGGGCGCGGCACGGGCGCTGCGACGACCGCCGCCTGCGGATCGGGGGCCTTTGCTGTGGCGTCCGGTTGAGCATTCGGGGGCAGCGTCAGTGTCAGGCCCAACACGTGGATCCCGCGCGCGTCGCGCCGCGCGCGCAGCCGCGGCGTCGACACTTGCAGCGAGCGCAGCTTGACGTCGCCGGAGAGCGCGTGAATCGAGCCGATCTCCGCGCGTACCGCGCCGACGCCCGCGAGGACTTCGCCGCCGGGCTCCGCGCGGAACTCGCAGCGATCGAGCAGCACCTCGCCCGAGATGGGCTGCGCCCAGTCGAAGCCGAGCGGACCGCGGCGCGTCACCGAGAGGTGTCCGGAGAGGTGGAGGTCGAGCTCGCCCGCGCGCAGTTCGCTTCCGTCGACGCGGCCGGCGAGCGCAGGAACGAAGCGGGGCAGAGGCTCGCCGTGAAGACCGCGCACTCGCAGCGACAGGTCGAGCTCAGGCTGCGCGGCCCAAGGCTCCAGTTCGAGATCGCACTCCAGCGCGTCGCAGAGCTCGCCGATCGCCGCGCGGGCTTCGAGTCGCAGCGGCGCGGGCGAACGGGTGTCGGGTGCGAGCAGCACGAGCGGCTCCGGTGAGCGCAGCTGTGCGCTCAGCGTGAGCGGCGTCGCGCCGGAGCCGAGTTGCTCATCGCGCCATTCCAAGCGTGCGAGGGAGAGCTCGAGGCGTTCGAGCGAGAGCCTCGGCGTTGGGCCGACGTAGGAGGGCAGAGTGCGCAGCGGGCGGGGCGCGCTCTCCGCGGTCGGAGCTGCAGCCGGCGCCTGCGAGGCGCCCTCGATGCGGAGCCCCAACGCTTCGAGCGCTCCCTGAACGTCACGGCGTGCGGCGAGCGCGAGTCCTTCGACGGCGAGCTCGCCGAGCTCGTACGTCCGCGCGCTCGGATCGACGCGAGTCGCGCGGATGGCGGCCCGCGGGAGTTCGAGCAGCGTCACGTCGCCGTCGCGGAGCTTCAGCTCGCGCACCGACGCAGCGGCGGCGATGCCGCCTGCGGCGTGTGCCGCCACTTCCGTGTCCAGCAGGGCGGAAAACGAACCATCCTTCAGCGTGCACGACATGCCCGCAGGCATGTACGCGGCGAGCGGGCCAGCGCGGAGTTCGCGAGCTTCGAGGGCGAGCGCGGCGCTCGCGCTTGCGTTCGTGTCTCCCGCCGCCGCAGCGCGCAGGCGCAGTTCACCCGTCGCGCTCGCGCTGCCCACGGAACCCGCCACGCTCGCGCGTGCCTCCAGCTTTGCGGGTTGGCCGCTGTCGCCGAGGCCGAGCAAGCGCGCGTCTGCGGTGAGCGCCGTCTCCACGGTGGGGGAGACGAGTTCGTCGCGCCAGTCGATGCGCGAGCCTTCGACGACGAGCTCGCCGATCTCGAACGACGGCAGCGCGAAGGTGAGCGGCTTCGAGGGTTCGGTCGTCGGCGTGCCCTCCGTCGCCGCGTTCGGCGCGCGCGCGGGTACGGCCAGCGCGGGGAGCAGCAGCTCGCCTGCGGCGCTGCGGCCGAGCGCGGCGTGCGCTCCGCGCACGACGATCGAGGCGACCTCAGGCTTCGCAGAAGCGAGATCGACGCCACTCACGAGCAGAGCTTCGACGCCCGCGAGCGATCGCTCGCCGTCGCGGAGCTCGACTCGCTCGAGCGCGGCATCCATGCGACTCAGTCGAGCGCCGTCGCCGGTGGCACGCACGCGCATGTCCGCCGCAGCATTCCCGGCGTTGAGGCGCGGCTCGAGCCCGAGCGCGCGCAGGCGGTGCGCCAGCGGGTCGAGCGAGACTCCGCGCGCGCGCAGCGACGCTTGGAGCTCGAGCTCCGCGGGCTGCGGCTTGACGCGCAGCATTCCGCCGAGCGAACCCTCTTCGAGGACTCCGTCGACCGCGACGGCCGCAGAAAATTGTGCGGCTTCTTGCGACGCACCCGTTGTGTCGAGATTTGCGAGATGGAAGGCGGCATCGCGCACGACGAGCTCGCGGGAGGTTCCGCCGACCTCGTCGAGCAGGCGCAGTCCGCCTCCGTGGACGTCGAGCTTGGCAATGCGAATCGACGGCAACACGGGGGCCGCAGACGCGCCGGAGTTCGGTGTCGCGGAGGGCACCGCTTCCGCCGGCTGCTCCGCGCTCGCGCGCGGAATCGTTCGCAAGCCTGCGAAATGAGCTTCGCTGTCCGCGTCGATCCGCAGTTGCGCGCGCGGCGCCGCGACCTCGACCGCTTCGATCGAGAGCGCTCCGCTCGTCGCGTCGAGCCGTAGCCCACGCACCGCCGCGGATGCGACCTCGGCGAGGACTTCACCGTCGGAGATGCGCGCGGTCTCAACCTGGAGTTCGATTGTGGGTGGCGTGCTCGTCGTGTCGAGCGCCACGCGCGCGGCGAGCTCGACCGCTCCGTCGCGCAGCTCCGGCGCCACGCCGAGAGGCGCGAGCCAGGGACCGAGCTTCTCGAGCGTCACTCCGCCGACGTCGGCGCTCACTTCGAGGATCTGCGGAGTCGAATGCGCGGAGAACGTGCCGGTGAAGGTCGCGCTCTCGAACACGCCGGTGCTCTTGGCCCACGCCTTGAAACTCGCGGGCTGCTCGCTCGTCGGCGGGTGGGCGAGCCCCGCGAGCTCCAACCCCGAGAGCTCGAACTCGAGGTCGGCGTCGGAGGCACCGCGATCATCGAGGGAGAGCCGCGCGCGCTGCACTTCGAAGAGATCGAGCGCGAGGCGGGGCGACGCGGGTGAGGCCGCGGCGAGCGCGGTTCCCGTGGCGGGAGCGCTCGGGCTTGCAGGGGCCGCAGGCGCGGACTCGACGCCGCGCCACTCGAAGCCCGGCACGCCCCAGCGCCCCTCAGGCGTGCGCAGGGTATGGAGCACAGGGTCGAGCACGCGGACCGAAGCGAGTTCGAGCGCCGTGGGCGAGCTCGAGCGCAGCGCGAGGGCGAGCTCGTCGAGGGACGCGATCGACTGGCCGTCGGCGTCGAGTCGCAAGTCGGCGAGCGAGAGGCCGCCCGCGCAGGCGAGCTCCTCCGTCGGGTGGGGCTCGAGTCCGAGTCGAAGGCTGCCGCTCGCGTCGATGCGCTCGGCGGTCGGGAGCATACCGACGCGCGCCAGCTCCGCCGCGAGTGCTCGCGGACGCAGTCCGTCGAGCCTCCAGTTCACCGCCAGCGCCGCGCTGCGCAGCCCGCCGCGTGCGGTACCCTCGAGGCGCAGCGCATCGAGGAACTGCGGGCTCGTCGCCCATGCCTCGAAGCGTGCGTCGCGGCCGATGTCCGAGGCGCTCGCGTCGAAGTTGATTTCCACGGCGAGCGGCGGAGACACGCTGCGGTCTTCGGCGTGCAGCGCCACGCGCGTCGCGCGGAGCTCGCGCACGAGAAGCGGCAGCCCGAGGTCGAGCGGACGCGGCTCGGACGGCGGCGCATCGGGGGTCGGCGCTGGCGCGATCGGCCCGATGCGTTCGAGCCAGTCCACGCGCCCGTCGGGGTCCATTCGCACGTGGAGCGCGAGTTCGTCGATCTCGACGCGCTCGAGAGTGAGCCCCTCGCGCAGGCTCGCGATCAGGCCGAGGTCGACGAGTGCGTAGCCGATCTTCGCGGCGGGCAGGTCGGTCGACCCGTCGCGAAGCTGCAGGCCGCGCAGCTCGACCTCGCCGCGGAGGAACGACACGTTGAGTTCGTCGTAGTCGCACTCGAGCCCGACGAGCTCGGCGACCTTGCCGAGCGCCAGCGGTTGCAGGCAGACGAACCCGACGCGCGCGAAGAGAACGACCACGAGCGCTCGCAGCGCCCAGCGAGTTGGGCGCGCGGAGACCAACGAACCCCAGCGTGCGAGCCTGCTCATCCGCCGCTCCCGGCTGCCTCGAGCGCCGCGTCGCGCTCGTCATCGCTGGCGAGCGGGTCGTAGCTCGCCGGTGCGAGGCCGCGCGCCGCGAGCCAGTCGAACGCGCGCACGCGCGTCGCTGGGTGCGAGTCCTCGAGGAGGATGCGATTTTCGGCGGCGATCGCCGCGTGGAACTCGTCGAGCGACTTCGCCTTCAGAACCACGTCGATCAGAGACGCGGGCGAACGTCCGAGTTCGCCCGTGCGCCGCAGCACGGCGGCGTGCAGCTCGAGCGGCAGTGGCTGCTCCGCGGCGCGTTCCCCAAGGAAACGTGCGCACCCGCGCTCGAGCGCCCAGCCGAGCGTGCCGCCGTCGGCCGCGAGGCGCGCTGCGTCCGGCAGTTGCGCGGCGATCGCGCGCGCGCAAGCGGCGAGCAAGGCGTCGTCCGCATCGAGCGCAACATCGGAGCAGAGCTCGGCGCCCGACTCCGCCGAAAGGAACAGCAGCGCCGCGCGGCGGCGCTCTGCGTTGTCGAGAGCACCGAGGGCGGTCTCGATCTGCTTCTGGCGTGCCTCCTTCGTTCCGAGCCACGCGGCGCGCGCGTGCGCGGCGCGCTCGGCGGCACGAGCCTGCTCGATCGCGCGCTCGACCGCGGGACGATCTGCTGGCCCGTCCGCGCGAAGCACGATCCCGAGCACGAGCCCCGCGTAGGGTGCTTCCTGCGGCACCAAGATCACGAGCGGCGGCTCGCCAACCGCGGGGACATCGTCGAGGAGCAGGCTCTCGCGGCGAGTGGCGAACTGCGGATCTTCCGCGGCGTCCTCGTCGAGCTCGAGTTCCTCCGCGAGCAGATCCTCGAGCACCAACGCGACCGCGAGCTCGCCGTTGGTGCCGCGAGCGATCTCCGCGCGCAGCTCTCGGCGCAGCAAGTCCCCGTCCTCGCCTCGCACGGTGTGCTCTTCGAGCAGCGCGAGCGTCGCCGTGACTCCCGCGGGCAGCGCGAGCTCCTCGTGCGCGACCTCGCGGGTTCGGCCGGGCCGAGCGAGCGCGGCCTGTGCCTCCATGCCGCGCAAGAGCCGCGCCCCGCCGGCCAAGCGACTGCGCGACTCGATCGCTTCGCCGCCCCGCTCGGCAGACACGAGCTTCGCGCGCGATGCGAGCGGCACGCCGCCACTCGGAGCGCTCTCGAGCCACAGCGCACGCGCGTCGATCGCGAGCGCATCGTCCGCCTTGAGCGCGTCGGCACTGCCCCCGGCCGCGATGGGGCCGAGGAGTGCGCCGACGCGATGCTCGACTCGAACCTCGACGGGGGGCGTTTGCAGCTCCCGTTCCGCTCGACCTTGCAGTCCCGCACACGAGGCGAGCGCGTGAGCGACGAGCAGACCTGCTGCGACGGCGCGTTTCATGGGCGCGGGATCATTCGCAGTGCGCGGGGAACGGTCAAGCTCGGAGCGAGCCTGAAAACGCGGCGGAATGCTCAGCGCCTCGGCTCTGCCAGCGGCTCGCGTCCGCCGAGCTCGACGTAGCGCGCGTAGCGCTGCTGCGCCGCCTGCGGCTCTCCGACGGCGACCAAGAGACGGGCCAGCGCGAGGTGCGCAGGCAGCGCCGTCGGCTCGTTCGTGCGCGGCCCGTCGACGATGCGCTCGAAGTCCGTGCGCGCTGCGTCCATGCGGCCTGCGAGTCGGTGGATCGTGCCTCGATTGTTGCGCGCGAGCACGTGGTCGGGCTCGAACTCGAGCGCTTTGCCGTAGCTCTCGCTCGCAGCCTCGAAGTCGCGCTCCATGCGCTGTGCTTCGCCGAGAAGGAACCAACCCTGCGCGTTGTTCGGGTGCAGCGTGAGCAGCAGCGTGAGCTGGGCTTTTGCCTCCGCGACGTCGCCCGCTTGGAGCCACAGCTGCGCGAGCCCGATGCGCGGCAGCGCTTCGCGCGGTCGTTCGCGTGCCTGCAGCGCGCGCACCTTCCACAGCGCGTGCCAGCGTGAGAGCTCCTCGGCGCGCCGAACGCACGCTTGCGCCGTAGCGCCGTCGCCGCGCGACAGTGCCTCCTGCGCGAGCAGGTGCAACGCCGCGGGAGCTTCGCGGTCGCGCGGCGCGAGTTCGATGAAGCGGGCGAGGAACGGCGCGCCGCGCGAAGCATCGCCGGAGCGGAACCACGCGCGGCCCGTGAAAAGCCAGCTCTCAGCGCGCTCCGCGAAGCGCGGCGCGTTCGATTCGGGCTTCTCCAAGAGTGCGATCAGCGCGCGCGAGAGCTGGTCGCTCTCCAAGAGGAGCCGCGCGCGCTCGAGCTCGAGGTCCGCGCGCGTCGTGGCCTCGACTTCGCGGCTTTCGAGCAGCTTCCAAGCACTCTCGAACGCCGGCTCGCGCGTCGCAGCGACCGCGCGGCTCACCAAAGCCAACGCTTCGCCATCGCGCGCGAGCTCCTCGCCGAGGCGAACCAGCGCTTCTCCTTCGCTCAGAACCTCGCGCGGCAAGTCGAGCGCGAGCGACTCACGCCAGCGGCGCTTCACTTTGGCGGTGTCCAGCGCCTGCGGCTCTGCGCTCGCCATGAGCGCGCACAGTGCGAACACGGCGGCGAAGGCTCGGAGTGCGGAGTTCATCGCAACGTCTCGTCTTTCACGATGCCCATGCCTTCGCGCAGCGTGAGCCTACGCCCCGCGCGTCCGGCCCCGAGCGACTCGACGCGCCCCGACGGCCAGCGCACGACGATCTCCGTGTACTCGCTCGCCGTGCCGAGCCCGAAGTACGCCTCCGGTGCCGACGAAGACTGATATCCCTGCGCCGTGCTGATCGAACGAACGAGCGGCCGCGCGTCACTCCCCGCGAGCACGAGCTCGATCCGCGCGCCGCTGCCGTCGGTGGGCGTGCGCTGCCGCGCGGCGCTTTCGATGCGCTCGCTCGCCAGCGGTCCGACGCAGCGCACGACCAGCCTGTTTTGCTTTGGAAATCGGTTCATGCCGAGCGCGGGCGGAGCATCGATGCGCGCGATCACGAGGTCCGGAGCGCCGTCGCCATCTAGGTCGCCGAGAGCCGAGCCGCGCGAGCCGGTGGGGGAGGCGAGCACCGAGGTCGGGCCGCTCGCCGCGATGCGCTCGAGCTTGCGCTCGTTCCCCGCGGCGTAGAGCCTCCACAGCGTGTCCGCCTGAAGGTAGCGCGTGCCCGTGTCGGGATTGTCGGCCTGCGGATAGACGTGTCCGTTTGCGGTGAACAGTTCGAGCCGCGTGTCGCCGTCGAAGTCGGCGAGATGCACGCTCCACGACAGCAGCGGTGCGGTCTCGCGCTGCAGTCCGAAGCGAAACGTCTCGTTGGAGAAGCCGCGCGGGCCGTTGAAGTACAGCGCGGTCGGCTCGCCCGAGAAGTTCGTCAGGGCGAGGTCGAGGTCTCCGTCGCGATCGACGTCGCCGAACGCCACGCCCATCCCAGCCTCGCCGCGCCCATCCATCGAGAGCGCGACGCCCGCGGAGTACGCGACGTCGGTGAACACGCCGCGACCGTCGTTCACGAGCAGCAGGTTTGCCACGCTGTCGTTTGCGACGTACAGGTCTTCGTCGCCGTCGCCCTCGAAGTCGAAGTTCGCGACCGCGAGCGCGTAGCCTGCGACGTGCTCAGGCAGCGCGCGCGCGCTGTCGTCGCGAAAACTGCCGTCGCCGAGCCCGCGATAGAAGCGGTCGGGCTGGGGCACCATGCCGTGAGGTCCGCAGAAGACACCGTAGCCGCGCCAGGTGCACGGCACCGCGAGCGCGCCCGAGCCGAGCTCGTGCCGAGGTGGCGCCACGGGGTCGAGGTCGAGGTAGCAGCCGACGTACAAGTCGAGTGCGCCATCGCGGTCCGCGTCGAAGAGGGCAAGCGAGGTGGCCCACAGCGGTGGCAGATTCGCGCCGCGCGCCGTGCCCGGAACGAGCGCCGCTGCGGGCTCCGCCGCGAGCAGGTCCTGCGCAGGGCGCAGCACGCCCGCGTCGTCTTGGAGGAGCACGCGCAGCCCGCCGTAGCCCGCCGCGACGAGGTCTGCATCCCCGTCGCCGTCGACGTCGCCGCTCGCGAGCCCGGTCCACCAACCGGCGAGGCCCGGCCCCGGTAGGCGGCGGAACTTGCCGTTCCCGTCGTTTTCATAGAGCACGAGGTCGGCCCCAGGGCCTTGGAGCAGCGCCGCGAGGTCCTCGACGCCGTCGCTGAAGGCCAGATCGAGGTCTCCGTCGCGTCCGAGGTCCAGTAGCGCCACCCCGGGACCGTTGGCTTCGAGGACCGTTGCCTTGACGGCCTCGCCGCTGCGGTTTCTGTGGGCGACTCCCCGCGCCTCGGCCTCGTCCATGAGGTCTCCCGCGGCTCCCGGGCTCACGGCGGTGGCCGAATCGGGGCCGCAGGCCGCCAAAGCGAGGGCGCCGAGCGCCGAGGCAAGCTGGAGTGCGCGGGGCATCATTCGAGGCGACACCGAGCCTAGCAGCCCGCCCGCGGCCCCGCCCCTCGCCACGGCCCCCGAGGGCGCCTCGGATTGACGCTCCGGCGGGCGTTCCGTAACCTTTTCCCCCTTTCCCTGCGCCCACAGGTCGGTTCCACTGCCGGAGCCCACCCGCGGGTGCTCCGCGCCCGTTTCCGTTCCCCGCATCCGTCCCGACCGTCGTGTCCAACCAAGGCAAGCACCTCCTCGAAGCGCTCTCCCGCAAGGGCGGCGCCGCGCCCACGGGCGTGGGGGGAGTGTCGTCGGGCAGCGGCGCTGGCGGCGGGGGCTTCGCGCTGCGACCGTCGCAGTGGCAGTGGCTGGTGCTCGCACAGGTCGTGCTGCTCCTCTGCGCGTTCCTCGTCGGTCGCGCGAGCGTGCAGGAGACCGCTGCCTCGGAGGCCCGCGTCGACGCGTCGCGCGGTCCGCAGTTCGCGCCCGCCGTCGAGCCGAATGCGCCCGCGGCGAGCGGCGCTCCGGCTTCGGGCGGGACACCCGCCGCGACCCCGAATGCGCCCGGCACCACGCTGCCCGTGCGCGCGGAGCCGACTCCGGTGAGCGCGGAGGAGCAAGCGCTGCGCGATCCGCGCAACATCTACACGCTGAAGGTCGCCGACTACGTCTACAACGAGTCGAGCGTGCGCCTCGCGCAGGACGCGGCGCGCTACCTCAAAAACTCCGGTTTGCCCGCGTGCCTCGTTCAAAAGGGGACGCGCGTGTACCTGCTCGTCGGCGCTGCGCCCAAGCAAGTCGACCTCGACGAGCTCGGCCGCACCGTGCGCGTGCTGAGCGGCCCGCCGCCGATCAACCGTCCCAGAGAATTCCACGACGCCTATGTCGAGAAGATCGACAAGGTGTTCCAGCGCAAATGAACCAAGCCCGCGCGCGCGCGGGCTCCAACCCACTCCGACTCGAACAGGAAAACAGAGCTATGTCGATCCACTCCAGTCTCCGCGGCGTCTCCACCCTCGTCGGCGATCGCAGCGTGTTCTCGCGCCGCGAGCGCCTCGAGATCCTCGCCAAGGCCGGCAAGTTCAAGGAAGGTGAGCGCTCGGTGTTCGGCCTCCCGAAGGTGCGCACGCGCTTCAAGGTCGCGGGCGCGAAGAAGGCGGCCGCTCCGAAGGCCGACGACAAGGCCGCTGCCAAGCCCGCGGCCGCGGCGCCCGCCAAGAAGTAGTTCCACGCGCGGCGTAGTTCGTCGCGCGGCGGAGTCATTCGGAGCGCAGCGTGAGCCCCACGGCCGTCGAGACATCGCTCGCGGCGCCGCTGCTCGAGGTCTTCGCCTCGATCCAGGGCGAGGGCCTCTACGTGGGCGAGCCGCAGGTGTTCGTGCGCCTGCGAGGCTGTCCGCTGCGCTGCCGCTGGTGCGACACGCCGGGTTCGTGGAAGGTCGATGGCGCGCGCGAGGTGCGCGTCGACGCGCGGCGCGGAGTGCGTCGCGAGCCTTCCTGGTCGACTCCGTTTCAGGCCGCGTGCTGGATCGCCGAGTGTGAGCCGGGCTCGCCGCGCACAGTCTCGGTGACCGGAGGCGAGCCGCTCCTGTGGCCGGAGTTCGTGCGCGCGCTCGCGTCGTTCGCCTCGCCGCGCCGGATCCACCTCGAGACCGGTGGCGCGCATCCGCGCTCGCTCGAACGCGTGCTCGACGTCGTGTCGCACGTGAGCCTCGACCTGAAGCTCTTCGAGGACATGGACGAGCCCGTCGAGATCGAGGCCACGCCGCTCGAGCCCGCGCCGCGCACGCGCGCCGAGTGGGCCGAGGTGCGCGCGGAGTGCCTCGCGCTCGTGCGCGGGCGCGACGCCGCCGCCAAGGTCATCGTCTCGGGATCGCGTGCTCCGGCGCTCTTCGACGAGCTCTTCGAGGGCGTGGCCGAGCACGCGCCGGAGCTCCCCTTGTTCATCCAGCCCGCCACGGCGGTGGGAAGCGTCGAGGCCCCCGGCATCGAGCTCGTCACCGCCGTTGCGGAGCGCGCGCGCGCGCTCGATCTGCGCGTCCGCGTCGTTCCCCAGATCCATCGACTGCTCGGAATCCCGTGAGATCCCACGCCACAGAGCCCGACGACATCACACTGCGCCGCATCGCCATCGTCGGGCGGCCGAACGTCGGCAAGTCGACCCTGCTCAACCGCATGGTCGGCAGCCGCGTCGCCATCGTCGAGCCCACGGCGGGCGTCACGCGCGACCGTGTCGCCGTGCCCGGGCGGCTCCCGACGTCGGAGGGCGACCGCTGGTTCGAGATCGTCGACACCGGCGGCATCGGCGTCGTCGATCGCGACGACCTCGGCATGGAAGTCGAGGCGCAAGTGGACGCGGCGGTGCGCTCCGCGGACTTGATCCTGTTCCTTGTCGATGTGAAGGACGGCGTCACGCCGCTCGACATGGAGGTCGCCAAGCGCTTGCGCGGCGTCGCGACGCCGGTGCTCTTGTGCGTCAACAAGTGCGAGGGCCGCGGCTCGGCGTGGGGGATCGACGAGTTCCGTCGCCTCGGCGTGGGACAGCAGGTGCTCGGCATCAGCGGTCAGAACGGCGAAGGCTTGCGCGACCTGTACGACACGATCGGCGCGATCCTGCCGCCGCTCGCCGAGCCCGAGCTCGAGGTGCCCGCGACGCCGCACATGAAGCTCGCCGTCGTCGGCTGCCGCAACGCGGGCAAGTCGACCTTCGTGAATGCGCTGTGCCAAGAGCAGCGCATGATCACGAGCGAGATCCCCGGCACGACGCGCGACTCGGTCGACGTGCGCTTCGAGCGCGACGGCAAGACGTTCGTCGTGATCGACACCGCCGGCGTGCGCAAGAAGCAGAAGATGGCGGACGCGATCGAGTTCTTCAGCGACGCGCGCTCGCACCGCACGATCCGCCGGGCGGACGTGGTCCTGCACATGTTCGACGTGAGCCAAGAGCTCTCGAACCTCGACAAGGCGCTCTCGCGCTACGTGATCGACCACTACAAGCCGCTGATCCTGTGCGCGAACAAGTGGGACCTCGTCAGCGACATGGAGCGTCAGGAGTTCGTCGACTACATCCGCGACGAGCTGCCGCAGCTCGACTACGCGCCGATCCGCTTCCTCGCCGCGCGCGAGGGGCAGGGCGTCGAAGCGATCTTGAAGCTCGCCGAGGAGCTGCACGAAAAGAACCACGTCAAGGTCTCGACGGGGGCGCTGAACAAGGCGCTCAAGCGCGCCAACGAGGAGCGCAGCCCGACGCGCACCGGCGCGAACGTCAGGATCTACTACGCGACGCAGACCACGAGCGCGCCGCCGACGTTCACGGTGTTCGTGAACGACAAGCGCTTCTTGAACAAGCACTACGTGCGCTATCTGACCAAGCGACTGCGCGACGAGCTCGACCTCGGGGAGGTCCCGATTCGGCTCGAGCTGCGCGACAAGCTGGAGAACCGCGAAGAATGAAGCTCCTCGCCGCCCTGTGTGTTGTGGCCCCGCTCCTCGGGGCGTGCGCGTCGACCGCCGACAAGGCGCCGCGCCAGACCTTCGAGATCGAAGCGCCGAGCGAGAACGTCCTGTGGGCCGTGTGCGGGCAGGAGCTGCAGCGCCTCGACTTTCCCGTCGGCGGGGACCTCGATCCCGCGACACGCAAGCTGCTCTCGGGCTGGCGAAACTCGCTCGCGCCGTTCCGCGGCAAGGGTCACCGCGAGCGTGCGGAAGTGCGCTTCGAGGCGCTCGGCGACCGCCGCTTCAAGGTCGAGGTGCGCGTCGAGAGCGAGCGCAACATGAACCTCTCGCGGCCGCTCGATCCGGCCTACGCGGAGTGGGAGGCGCAGGCGGACGACGCCACCTCGATGGCGATCTTGGTTCAGCGCATCAAGGGCCGACTCGGCGAGCAGATCGAGGTCGGTCCGGCGCCGTTCATTCCCGGCAAGTGAGCCCGCGCGTCGTGGCCGGAACTTTTTTCCGCGCCCCGCGCTCGGCGCCGCCCCGAGTTGGGGAACGGTCGCCTTGGGAGCCGACGGAGCGAGGCCCGGAGCGTCGAGCCTAGGATCGAGCGCTCCGCTTCCAGCGAGTTTTCTCGTGCAAGCAACTCCCACGATCGCCGCCGAGTCCCGAGCCACGCTGTGCATCAGTGCGCAGGCGGGGACGCATGCTGCGCTCGCAGCGCGGCTTGCGCAGGGGCCCGTCGAGGAGCTCGTGCTCGGCGAGCAGGGCCTCGGGAGTCGCTTCGACGTCGTCGCGCGCATCGCGGCCGCCCTCGACCGTCTCGCGCCGTGCCGCGTCATCGTGCCGGACGTCGCTTCGACCGCGGGCGATGAGCGGGTGGTCGCCGTCGCGTGCGCCGCCGCACTCGCGTGGCGCCCGGGGGTGCAGGTCATCGTTGCCCACGGGGCGCAACCGCTCGCGGAACTCGACGGGCCTGCGGCGTACGCGCGCTCGCGCGGTGCGCTCGGCGTGCTCCCGCACGGAGCGCCGCTCGCGGCGACGGCCGTGATCTCGACTTGGAACAAGGCGTCGGACGTGTGCGCGAACCTCGACGCGCTGCGCGCGCAGCTGCGCCCGTTCACCGACATCGTGGTGGTCGACAACGGCTCGAACGACGCCACGGCGCGCACGATCCGCGAGCGCTACCCCGAAGTCCGGCTGGTCGTCATGCCGCACTCGGCCTACGGCGCCTGCGAGACGTTCAACATCGGCTTCGCCTCCGCTGTGACCGAGCTGACGGCGATCCTCGACGACGACGTCGTGCTGCCCGCGGACTGGCTGGAGAAGACCGCCGCGCGTCTCGAGCGCGAGCCGGCGACGACCGCGATCGTGTCGAGTGAAGTCGAGGAGCCGGGCATGCCCGCGGGCTACCTCGAGCAGGACCACCTGCGGCGCGAGCGCTACATGTCGACCTTCCGCGGCTGCGCGAGCCTCGCGCGCTCGGAAGCGATCCGGCGCGCCGGTTACTACGACGAGCGCCTCTTCATCTACGGCAATGAGCGCGACTTGACCTGTCGCCTGCTCAACCTCGGTTTCCGCGTGCTGCAGTTCCCGTCGGCGCGCGCGTTCCACAAGACGCCCTTCGGCATCAAGATGGGCAAGCGTTCGCTGTACTACCATGCACGCAATGCGTGGCTGACGCAGCTCAAGTATGCGCCGCTCGGGGAGCTTCTCCGGCTGCCTTGGCTCGTGTTCACGAAGGTGCTTTTGCGCGGCGAGCGGCGCGAGCGCACGGGCGAGGTCAGCGACGCGACGGGCACGATCGGCATCGGCAAGTCGGTGCGGCAGACGCCGGGCGCTGTCTGGGTGCTCGCGAAGGCTAGCGCGAGCGTCTTGGCGAACCTTCCCTACTGCTGGAAGCACCGCGCACCCTGCCGCGCGGCGGACTTCGAGCTGCCGCTGAAATGACCGCGACGACGCGCACATCGCTGGGGCCGATCCGCGCGGTTGTCTGCAACTACAACGGGCGTGAGCACCTACCGCCGTGCTTGGCGGCGCTGCGCGCGCAGACGCGTCCACTCGCAGAAATCCTCGTCGTCGACAACGCCTCGGAGGACGGCAGTCGTGAGTGGCTCGCGCGCGAGCAGCCCGACGTACGAGTCGAAGCTCTCGCGACGAACGAAGGCCCGTGCCCGGCGCGCAATCGCGGTCTCGAGCTCGTCGAAGACGAGTGGGTCCTCCTCGTCGACAATGATGCGGTGCTCGCGCCGGATGCGGTCGAAAAACTCGAGCGGGCGGCGCTCGCTCGAGCCGACGCCGTCGTGGTGCAGCCGCGCAGCGTCGTGGATGCGGATCCTGCGACCGTGCACTACGACGGCGGGGCGCTGCACTACTGCGGGCTCTTCAGCTTGCGGAACTTCTTCGTGCCGCTCGCGCGCGCTCAGGGTGCGGGCACCGTTGAGGTCGACGGCGCAATCGCCGTGGCGTTGCTCGTCCGTCGCTCGGTGCTCCGCGAGCTCGGCGGCTTCGATCCGGCTTACTTCGTGCTGTTCGAGGACCTCGACCTCTCGATGCGTCTGCGCATGGCGGGACACGCGATCCTGTCCGTGGAGGATGCGCTGTGCCGCCACCGCGGGGGTACGCAGGGGATCAGCTACCGTGGCGCGATCGACTACCCCAAGCGCCGCGCGTTCCTGCACTCGCGCAACCGCTGGATCCACCTGCTCAAGAACCACCAGTGGCGCACGCTCGTGCTGACGGCGCCCGCATTGCTCGCCTACGAAGTCGTCTGGGTGGCGTTCACGCTCGCCTCGGGCACGTTCGGCGGATACTGCGAGGGAAAGTTCGCGCTCGCGCGCTGGATGCGGAACATCTTCCGCGAGCGTGAGAAGGCTCAGCGCGCGCGCTCTCGACGGGATCGTGATCTCTTGGTCGGCGGGCCGCTCACGGTGGCGCCCCAGCTCGGCGGATCGTCGCTCCGGAAGACCTTGTTGGGAGCGCTCGATGGCGCGCTGCGAGCTTGGTGGAGCCTCGTTCGTCGCCTCTGCTGAGCGGCGAGTGGTCGCTTCAGTCTCGGCGACGTCGAAGACGAAACTACGCGCGGAGGAGAGAGGGCTGCGCCGCGCGCGGAGAGGACGGGATTCCGTCGCACGCGTTCGCTAGCTTGTGCGCGTGAGCTGGGTCTTGTTGTTCGCGGTCGTGGTCGTGCTGGCGCTGGCCGTCGTGTCTCGCCGCCGCGAGCTCGCGTCGATGGCCCGCGCGGTCGATGAGCGCGGACTTGCGCGCGTGCGCGGCAGCGACAAGGCGCGCCTTCAGTATCCCCACGTCGATCTGACGCGCTGCATTGGCTGCGGAGTCTGCGTCGATGCGTGCCCCGAGGAGGGAGTGCTCGAGATCGTTCACGGTCAGGCACTCGTCGTCCACGGCGCGCGCTGCGTGGGCCACGGACGCTGCGCTGTGGAATGCCCCGTCGGCGCGATCGCGCTCACCCTCGGGGACCTGAAGGAGCGCCGTGACATCCCGGCGCTCACCGAGACGCTGGAGAGCGCGACGCAGCCAGGGCTGTTCCTTGCAGGGGAGGTCACGGGCTACGCGCTCGTGCGCACCGCGATCTCGCACGGCACCGCGGTTGGGACTGAGGTGGCGCGCCGAGCGCGCGCACTTCCGGCGCGGAGCGCCGACGTTCGGGAGTTGGTCGTGGTCGGCGCCGGACCTGCGGGGCTCGCGTGCGCGCTGCAGGCGCGGCTCGCGGGACTCGACTTTCTCGTGCTCGAGCAAGAGGAACTCGGCGGCACCGTCGCAAAGTACCCGCGCCGCAAGCTCGTGATGACGCAACCTGTCGAGCTGCCGGGCTTCGGGACGCTCGATCGCGAGATCTACACGAAGGAAGAGCTCATCGAACTCTGGCAGCACATCGCACAGGCGATGGAGCTGCCGATCCGCACGGGTCAGGTGTTCGAGGGCGTGCGGCGCGAGCTCGACGGGACGTTCACCGTGCGAACGGCGCAGGGCTCGGTTCGCGCACAGCATGTGTGTCTCGCGCTCGGCCGGCGCGGAACGCCCAACCGGCTCGGAGTGCCGGGCGAGGAGCGCTCCAAGGTCGCGTACGCGCTCCTCGACGCGCACTCGTATCGCGAGCGTCGCATCCTCGTCGTCGGCGGCGGCGATAGCGCGGTCGAGGCCGCGATCGGTCTCTCGGAGCAGCAGGGCAACCACGTCACGCTGTCGTATCGCCGCTCAGCGTTCTCGAGGATCAAGCCGCGCAACGAGGCGCAGCTCGTGCAGGCGCAGGCGGATGGTCGGCTGGATGTGCTGCTCGACAGCGACGTGGAATCGATCGAGGAACGCGAGGTGCACTTGCGCGTGCGCAGCTCGAACGGCGAGCGCCGCGTGACGCTGGAGAACGACGAGGTCTTCGTGCTGGCGGGGGGCAAGCCTCCCTTCGAGCTCTTGGAGCAGTCGGGCGTGTCCTTCGATCCTTCCTTGCGCCCCAAGCTCGAGCCGCTTGCCGAGAGCGGGAGCGGACTGGCGCGGGCGCTGCTCGTCGCGCTCGGCTGCGCGCTCGCGGTGCTCGCGTGGGTGCTGTGGGAGCGCGGCTACTACGGGCTTCCGCTGCACGAGCGTTCGCTGGCGCCGGGTCATGAATGGCTGCGCCCGGCGGCAGGACTCGGGCTCCTGTGCGGCGTCGCGGCGACCGCGCTCATTCTCGTCAACCTCGCGTACCTGCTGCGGCGCGGCGAGTACCTCGCGGTGCGCTTCTTCAGCCTGCAACGCTGGATGACTTCGCACGTCGTAACCGGGGTGCTCGCGCTGCTGTTCGCGCTCGTCCACGCCGGCATGGCTCCTCGCGCGACGGTCGGCGGGCACGCGCTCGCGGCGCTCGCGGTCTTGGTCGTCACCGGTGCGATCGGTCGCTATTTCTATGCCTTCGTTCCGCGCGCCGCGAACGGCCGAGAACTCGAGTTGGAGGAAGTGCAGGCGCGGCTCGCACAACTCTCGGGGGAGTGGGACAAGGAGAACCGCGCCTTTGGTGAGCGCGTGCGCCAGCGCGTTCAGGCACTGGTGCTCGCCGGTCACTGGCGGGGTTCGTTGGGTCAGCGTCTTCGGGCCCTGTTCACGAGCCAGCGCGATCTGCGTCGGGCGCTGGCGGAGCTTGCCGCGACCGGACGTGACGAGGGGATCCCGCAGGTGCAACTGCACGAGACGCTCCAGCTCGCACGCAAGGCCCACCGCGCCGCGCTCGCTGCGGCGCACTTCGAGGACCTGCGCGCATTGATGGGCTCATGGCGCTACCTTCACCGCTGGGTCGCGCTCTACATGGTGCTCATCGTCGTCCTTCACATTGTCGCTGCGCTCCGCTACGCATCGCTTGGGGAGTGGATGCCATGAAGTGGCTGCAGCCGAAGACGGCGCTCGCGCTCCTATCGCTGCTCTTGGTGCTCGCCATCGTGTTCCACGAGTCCGAGGAGGTGTCGCCGGGGCCGCTCACGGCCGTGCATGCCGCGGTGCCGGAACTCTCCGAGAGAGGGAGCTGCGAGCGCTGCCACGGGGACTCTCCAGCCGAGCTGTCGCAGGCTTGTGGCGAGTGCCACGAGCCGATCCGCGAGCAACTCGTGTCGCGCGCGGGCTTCCACGGCGCGATGGAGCCGGGAGCCGCGAGTCGCTGCGGAAGGTGCCACGTCGAGCACCACGGAGCCGCGCTCGCGCCCGTCGATGCGCGGGTGTTCGCTCTCGCCGGCGTGGAGGATCGCGCGGCCTTTCGGCACGATTTCGTGAAGTTCGAGCTCGTCGGCGCCCACGCCAAGCTCGACTGCAGCGCCTGCCACCGCAACGCGGACGTCGAGGTGCTGCCCAACGGTGCGGCACGCTTCCTCGGGCTCTCGCAACGTTGCGATTCGTGCCACGAGGACCCGCACGAGGGGCGCTTTGCCCAGTCGTGCGCGGAATGCCACGGACAGGAGAAGCCGTTCCAAGCGCTCGATGGGTTCGTGCACACCGAGTCGTTCCCGCTCCGCGGAGTCCATTCGGGACACGCCTGCAGCGAGTGCCATGCGAAGGGAACGGAGCACTCCGTCGAGTCCGTCGGTGGACGCGGACCTCGTCCGGAGGCACGTCGGTGTCAGGACTGCCACGCGTCGCCGCACTCGGAGAGCTTTGCGACGGCCGTGAGCGCGCTCGTGTCCTTGCAGCCCCAAGCAGGTTGTATCGAGTGTCACCCGCTCGATCGGGCGAGCTTTCGGGTTCCGGAGGGAGCGTTGCGTCGGGAGCTCCACGCCGCCTCGGGGTTTGCCCTCGACAAGCCGCACGCTGCTGTGCACTGCGAACAGTGTCACGCCGGGTACGGGACGGATCGCGCGTTCTCGGAGCGCTATCCCGGCCGCAAGGCGCAGGACTGCGCCGCGTGCCACTCAGATCCCCATGGCGGTCAGTTTGTGACGGCGGGCGGCACGCCGCAGGCGTGCGTCGAGTGTCATGGATCCCAGACTTTCTCGGCGCATGGATTCGACCTTGCGCGTCACGCGTCGACGGCGTTTCCGCTCGATGGCTCCCACGCGAAGGTGCGCTGCGATGCGTGTCACGAGCGCGTCGGCGATGCGCCGCGCCGGTTCCGCGGCACGGCTCGCGAGTGCGCACAGTGTCACGCGGACGTGCACGGGGATGCGTTCTACTCGGCGGTTGCAGGCACAGCGCGCGACTGCGCGACCTGTCATGAGAGCACCGACTTCGCGGCGGAACGCGGATTCAACGCAGAGGTGCACGCGCAGCGCACCGGCTTCGAGCTCGCGGGCGCCCACCTCCGCGCGGATTGCGAGCGTTGCCATGTGCGCAGCCCGCAGCCCGATGCGCTCGGCCGCCGCTTCGGTCGCGTAGCGCACGTCTTTGGGGCTCCCGTCGATGCGTGCGCGACGTGCCACGCAGACGCGCATGCTGGAGCCTTCGATGGTGCTGCACTGGCCGCACTCGATCCCAATCACGACACCTGCGATCGTTGTCACGGGGTCGAGAGCTTCCGCGAACTCTCGCGAGCCTTCGACCATGGCGCTTGGACGGGCTTCCCGCTCGATGGCGCACACACGAGCACGGACTGCGACGCGTGCCACAAGGTTGCATTCGAGCTTCCGGGTGATGACCGCCGCGTCGTTTCCACGCGTCGGCTGCGCGCGGTGACGATGCTCGCCACGGGGCCGCTGGCACAGGCCTGCACGGGCTGCCACTCCGACGCGCACGAGGGGCATTTCGATGCGCTTCTGTCGGTGATCGACGGCAAGTCCGGTTGTGCTCGTTGTCACGGGACTCAGTCGTTCACGTCGCACGCGCGGGATTCGTTCGAGCATGGAGCGGCCACCGGATTCTCGCTCGACGGAGCTCACGCGCGCGCGGCGTGCGAGGCCTGCCACGTGCCGCGGGCCACGCCGGATGCGCGCGGGCGCCGCTTCGGGCGCGCCAGCGGCCAGCGCTGCTCGGATTGTCACACGGACCCGCACGTGGGGCAGTTCGCTGAGCGGGACTGCACGGCCTGCCACGCCTCGGCCGAGTCATGGACAGCGCTTTCGTTCGATCATGCGCGCGACTCGCGCTTTGCACTCGACGCGAATCACGCCAAGCTCGCGTGTATCGCTTGCCACAAGCCGTCGTCGCTCGCGTCCGGCGGTACGGCCGTACGCTACCGTCCCCTCGGGAGGACCTGCGTCGAATGCCACGGCTTCGAGAGGGGCAAACAATGAGGCTCCTGCACGTCGCTTTCATCCCGACGCTGTGTGCGCTCGCTGCGGCTCAGGAGCCTGCTGGCCGGCGCATCGAGGTTCGTGTCACTGCGCTCTCAGGCACGGCCTTCTACATCGACCAAGGCTCCGACGTGCACATCGAGCCCGGCGACCGCGGTCGCGTCTTCGCGGCCGCTGGGCAGACCGTCGAGTTCATCGTGCGCAGCGTTTCGCGCCAAAGCGCTCGCTGCGAGGCGCTCTCGCCCGATGCGCTCGTCGGTGTCGGCGAGCAGGCAGAGGTCTTGCTTCCGGCGGAACGGCTGGGCGCGCCCATTGCGCCCGCGTGGACGCACCCCAAGGAAGCGTGGGACCCAGCGGCGCCGTTGCTCGCACCGACCAAGGCTCCGACACCCGCCGAGCGGGAGTCGCGCTTCCGTGGTCGGTGGTACACGGGCATCGATGGCACCTTCGACTCGAGCGGCGGCAGTCGTGAGTACCTGCTCGCGCGAACGGGCTTCGACGGCGAATGGGAGAATGCGACGGGTCGCGGGGACGTCGTGCGCTTCGATGGTGAGTTCTTTCATCGCTCGAGCGACACCGACGACGGGACGGAGACGCTCGATCGCCTGCGCGTCGACCGCGCCTCGTGGCGTCTCGGCGATTGGCGCGAAAATCCGCGCCGTATCGAGCTCGGCCGCTTCCTTCACTCGGAGCTGCCGCAGCTTGGGGTGATCGACGGCGCGGAGTACGTGCAGCGCACCTCTGGGGGCGATCGCTGGGGCGTGAGCGCGGGACTCTTGCCCGCGTGGAATGCCAGTCTCGACACGGGCGACGACGTGCAGACGAGCGTGTTCTATCGACACGTGGGCGGCACGGACGGGGAGCTCTCGCTCGGCGCGGCGCTGCAGAAGACGTGGCACGAGGGCGATGAGGACCGCGACACCGCGCTCGCCGATTTTGCGTGGCGCGCGAGCGAGCGGTTGTGGCTCGCGGGCTCGGCGTGGGTGGATTGGTACACGGCCGACGACAGCGGCAAGCAGGAGGGATTCGAGCTCACCGAGCTGCACTTGAATGGTCGCTATCAGGTCTCTGGCGCTTGGGGACTCGCTGCGGCGTTCTCGCAGGTTCGCTGGCCGTGGATGCTGCGCGACGACCTGCCTCCGGCGACGGCGACGACGCTCTCGGAAGGGGAGGTGCAGCGCGTGAACTTCTCCGGTTGGCGCGAGCTGACCAAGGGGACGCGCTTGTCGGCCCGCACGGATCTGTGGAGCGACCAAGACGACAGCGGGTTGGGTTGGGAGCTGCGGCTCTCCAAGCGCGACTGGCTGTGGGAGCAGGGAGAGGTGTGGAGTTCGCTGTTCGCGCTCGACGGCGCGAGCGACTCCGTCGCCGGACTGCGCTTGGGCGCGAGCCGCTGGACGGACGCCGGCACGCTCTCGCTCGCCTATGAGTTCGCGCAACATGAGCCGGACAACGCCGGCGGTGACTTCGCCACCTTGAGCCAGCACAACCTGCGCACGAACTGGGACTTCGCGCTGGGCGCGGATTGGTCGTGTGCGCTGCGCGCAGACTTCTATTTCGGTGACGAGCAGGACGCCACGAGCGCGGGCGTCTGGCTGCAGAGGAGGTTCTAGGGATGGGCCACGATTCGCATGCTGGGGCGCGGCTGGGCGCTTGGATCTTCCGCGGCTCGCTTGGCTTCGCGCTGCTCGTCGCCCTCACGGTCGCCTGCGCGACGGCGGTGCGCGACGGGACTCCGGTGCAGGGGTGGTGGGACGAGCGTGGGCCGGTCATCCCGCACGAGAAGTTTCCCGCCGACTGCTCGCTGTGCCACGAGGGGCAGGGTTGGGATCGGATCCGCGCCGACTTCGTTTTCGAACACGAGAAGGAGACGGGGGTCGCGCTCGAAGGCGCGCACCGCGCGGCGGAGTGCTTGCGCTGCCACAACGATCGCGGCCCGGTGGAGATGTTTGCCGCGCGCGGCTGCGGTGGCTGTCACGAAGATCCGCACCGCTCGCAAATGGGGCCCGCGTGCGAGAGCTGCCACGATCAGGCGACGTGGCGGCCGGGCGAGTTGATCGCGACGCACGCGCGGACGCGCTTTCCGCTCGTCGGCGCCCACGCGGCCGCCGCGTGCTGGCAATGTCACCCTGGCGCGCAGACCGGCAACTTCGCGCGCGCCGACACCAGCTGCGAATCCTGCCACGCTCAGGACCTCGCTCGCGCGACGACTCCCGATCATGCCGCTCAGGGCTGGACCAGCGACTGTCAGCGCTGCCACGTGCCTGTCGCGTGGGATGGCGCCGCTTTCACGCACGGCTTCTGGCCGCTCTCGGGCGCGCACCGCGCGGCGAGCTGCGCCGAGTGCCATGCCAACAACGTCTTCACGGGCACTTCGAGCCAGTGCATTGACTGTCACCAAGCGGAGTACGACACCGCCGCCGATCCCGATCACACCACGGCCGCGTACACCTTCCCGACGAACTGTGCGCAGTGCCACTCGACGAGCACGTGGCTCGGCGCGAACTTCTCCCACGCGGGCATCACGTCGAGCTGCGCGACCTGCCACCAGTCCGACTACCAAGCGACCACGAGCCCCAACCACGCGCAGGCGGGCTTCCCGCTCTCGTGCCAGCAGTGTCACAGTACGTCGAGTTGGAGCGTGGCCAACTTCAACCACGCGGGCATCTCCAGCGGCTGCAGCTCGTGCCACCTGCCGGACTATCAGGCGACGACGAACCCCAACCATGCGCAAGCGGGCTTCAGCACGAGCTGTGAGTCGTGCCACACAAGCACGAGCAACTGGTCGCAGGACAACTGGAGTCACCCCGACTTCCCGATCCAGTCGGGGCGGCACGCCGGCATCGCCTGTGCGACGTGCCACACGCAGCCGTCGAATTACTCCTTCTTCAACTGCACCAACTGCCACGCGCACCGGCAGTCGGAGATGAACGGCGAGCACGAGGACGTCGGCGGCTACACGTTCGGGCCGCAGACCTGCTACCAGTGCCACCCCAATGGCAACGAATGAGTTTCAGTCTCAGTCGAGCGCGCGGTCGAGGAACGCGAGCTCGTCGGCGGATTGCTCGATCTGCTTGCCCGTGGGCTTGCCCGCGCCGTGGCCCGCGCGCACGTCGATGCGGATCAGAATCGGCGCATCGCCCGCCTGCGCGTGCTGCATCGCCGCCGCATACTTGAAGCTGTGCGCGGGCACGACGCGGTCATCGTGGTCCGCCGTGACGACCATCACGGCCGGATAGCGAGCTCCGACGCGTGCGTTGTGGTACGGCGAGTACGCGCGCAGCGCGCGGTACTCATCGGCATTCTTCACCGAGCCGTAGTCGCTCGCCCACGCCCAACCGATGGTCCAGCTCTCGAAGCGCAGCATGTCCATCACACCGACGGCGGGGATCGCGGCGCCAAAGAGCTCCGGGCGCTGGTTGAGCACCGCTCCGACCAGCAAGCCGCCGTTGGAACCGCCATTGATCGCAAGGCGCTCGGCGCGCGTGAAGCGCTCCGAGATCAGGTACTCCGCCGCCGCGATGAAGTCGTCGAAGACGTTTTGCTTGCGCAGCTTGGTGCCTGCCTTGTGCCACTCGACGCCGTACTCGCCGCCGCCGCGCAGGTTCGCCACGGCGTACACGCCGCCTTGCTCCATCCACGCGAGTCGCGCGGGTGAGAAGCTCGGCGTGAGCGAGACGTTGAAACCGCCATAGCCGTAGAGCAGCGTCGGATTCGAGCCGTTGCGCACGAGATCCTTGCGGTGCGAGACGAACATCGGCACGCGGGTGCCGTCCTTCGACGTGTAGAAGACCTGCTCGGTGACGTACAGCGACGGGTCGAAGGTCAGCTTGGGCGTGCGGTGGGGCTGGCTCTCTCCGGTCGCAAGGTCGTAGCGCCACAGCGCGCCGGGCGCGGTGAAGCTCGCGAACGAGTAGAAGGTCTGGGTGTCGCTCGCGCGTCCGCCGAAGCCGCTCGCGGTGCCGAGCCCAGGCAGCTTCACCTCGCGCAGAAGCGAGCCGTCCTTGCGGTGCGCCGTCACGAGCGAGCGCGCGTCCTTCAGGTAGCGCGCGAGGAATTGGCCGCCGACGAACGCGACGCCCTCGAGCTTTTCCTCGCGCTGCGCGATCACCTCGCGCCAGGCTGCGCGCGCCGGGGTGCGCGTGTCGACGGCGATGACGCGCCCGCGCGGCGCGAGGTAGTCCGTCATCAGCCACAGGACTTCGCCGTCGGAGTCGACGAGATCGAAGCTCGCGTCGAACTCGGGGATGAGCTCGACGACGCTCCAGCCCGGCTGCACGAGATCGTCGACGAACAGGCGGTTGCGCGGGTCGGTGCCTTCCCCGACGGAGATGACGAGCCAGCGCCCGTCGTCGCTCACCGTGCCACCGAAACTCCACTCGGGGTGGTCGGGGCGCTCGTAGACGAGCACGTCTTGCGACTGCGGCGTTCCGACCGCGTGGAACCAGAGCTTCTGGTTGCGGTTCACCGCCTGGAGCTCCGCGCCCGGCGCCGGTGCGTCGTAGCGCGAGTAGAAGAAGCCCTTGCCGTCCTTGGTCCACGACGCGCCGCTGAACTTCACCCAGCGCAGCTCGTCCGCGAGGTCCGCGCCGTTCGCGACGTCGCGGACGCGCCAAACGGTCCAGTCCGAGCCGCCGTCCGATACGCCGTAGGCGAGGTAGCGGCCGTCGTCGGACAGCGCGCTGCCGTTGAGCGCGACGGTGCCGTCCTTCGAGAGCGTGTTCGGATCGAGCAGGACGCGCTCGCCGCGTCCGTCGAGCGCTTCGCTCACGTACAGCACGCTCTGGTTTTGCAGGCCGTCGTTGCGCGAGCTGAACCAGCGTCCGCCGCGCTCGGTCGGCAGTCCGAAGCGCTCGTAGTTCCAAAGCTCGCGCAGCCGCGCTTGCATCTTCGCGCGCATCGGCAGCGGTTCGAGGTGCGCCCGCACGAGCTCGTTCTGCGCGTCGATCCACGCGCGCGATTCCGCCGAGTCCGGATCCTCGAGCCACTTGTACGGATCGGCGACCTGCTCGCCGTGGTACGTGTCGACGTGCGCCTCGCGTCGCGTCGCGGGGTATTGCGGCGAGCTCCACGGACCGCGCTCGATGGCCGCGGGCGTGGACGGCGTCGCGCACTGGGAGGCGAGGAAGGCGGAGGTCGCGAGCGCGATGGTCAGGCGGAACTTCATGGTGGGGGAGTCCTAGTCGGCAGGTGGTGGGCAGGGAGGATCCCGCGCGCGGACCGCCGACGCTAGTCCCTGCAGCGCGGCTCGCTGCAAGAGCCACGAAAAGTCCCTCGATTCGGTCCGAGTACTCCCCTGGCGGGCGCCCGCATGGGACACTTCCTAAGGCTCTCGAGGCCGTCCTCCGTCCCATCCGCTCCGAATTCGGCATGAGCATCGTCCAGACCACCTACGCTGCCTTCGCCTCGCTCCTCTTGGCCTCCGCTGCGGTCGCGCTCCACGAGGACGACCCGAAGCTGTGGAGCCTGCGGCCGCCGTACCACGGTCGTCCCGTCCGCACGCGCGTGCAGCCCGGTCAGCCGATGGCGAGCGGCGGCACTCCGCGCGCGATGGCCTCGAACGGCATCTCACTCCTCTCGCAGCTCCCGCTGACGACCTTCGGCGCGAACAGTGGCAACGATTGTTGGGGCTACACCACACCGAGCGGCCGGGAGATCGCCATCTTCTGCCACAGCCATGGCGCGGCGTTCATCGACATCACCGATCCCAGCGATCCCGTGGTGCTGCTGAACGGCGCGGGTCCGCAGAGCCTGTGGCGTGACGTCAAGGTCTTCGGCACGTACGCCTACGTGGTGAGCGAGGGCGGCGGGGGCATCCAGGTCTACAACATGGCGAATGCAGACAGCGGAGTGATCACGCTCGCCAACACGATCTCGACGGGTGGAGTCGCGACCACGCACAACGTCGCGATCGACACCCAGAGCGGCTTTCTCTATCGCTGCGGCGGAGGCAGCAACGTGGGGCTGCGCATCTACAACCTCAATGCGAACCCCACCAACCCTCCGTTCGTTGGTCAGTGGAACACGCTGTATGTGCACGACGCGCAGATCGTGACCTACACGAGCGGTCCGTATGCAGGTCGTCAGATCGCGTACGCGTGCGCGGGAACCGGGAACGGATCGGGCGCCACCCGCCTCTCGATTCTGGATGTGACCAACAAGTCTTCGATCACGACGCTCCGCGAGGTGTACTGGCCTGGCGGCGCGTACTCTCACCAGTGCTGGATCTCCGAGGATCGCCAGTACTGCTACATCGACGACGAACTCGACGAGCCGAACGTTCCGTCGACGACGTATGTCGTGAATATCTCGAATCCTGCCAACGCGACGCTGCTCGGCAGCTTCACCAACGGCAATGCGGCGATCACGCACAACCTCTATGTGAAGGGCAACCGGATCTTCGAAGCGAACTATCGCAGCGGTCTGCGTGTGTTCGACCGCACCGATCCGCTGAACTGCACCGAGGTGGCTTTCTACGACACCTTCCCGCTCGACGATGGGGCGCAGTTCAACGGACTGTGGAGCGTCTACCCGTATTTCCAGAGCGGCGTGGTGATCGGGAGCGACTTGGAGAGCGGGTTCTTCGTGTGGTGGGTGGGGCAGCCGCTCGTCGACGTGGCGCTCGCACAAGCTGTGCCCGCGCTCATCAACCCCGGCGGCCAGAGCTTCGCCGCGACGATCCAAGCCTCGCCGAGCTCGCTGCTCGTGCCGGGCTCGGAGCGGCTCTACTACGACGTGGGCGCGGGCACCGTGAGCGTGCCGCTCGTCGCGCAGGGGAACGGCAACTACTCGGTCCAGTTCCCCGCGCTTCCCTGCGGCAGCGATGTCAGCTGGTACATCTCGGCAGACTCGACCAACGGCGTCTCGTGGAAGTACCCGCCGGAGGGCGCGAGCCAGCCCTTGCGCAGCCTCGTCGCCTACGGCGTGAGCACCGCCGCGCTGCTCGACATGGAGAACATCGCCGGCTGGTCGGTGGGCGATACGGGTGACAACGCCACGTCGGGCCTGTGGTTCCGCTGCAATCCCAACGGCACCGCGGCGCAGCCCGAGGACGACCACTCGCCGAACGGCACCTTCTGCTGGGTTACCGGGCAAGCGATCGTGAACGCCTCGGTGGGCACCGCCGATGTCGATGGCGGCACGACGACGCTGAAGACCGCTGTCTACGACCTCACGGGCATGATGGACCCGGTCGTGAGCTACTGGCGCTGGTACTCGAACAATCAGGGCGTGGTCGACGACACCTTCCGCGTCGACATCACGAACGGCTCGGGCTGGCAGGTGGTCGAGACCGTCGGCCCCACGGGCATCGAGGCGAGCGGTGGCTGGTACTACCACGAGTTCCGTGTCTCGGACTTCTTCCCGCCGGGGCCCGGCATCCAGCTGCGTTTCAAGGCCTCGGATCTCGGCCAGGGCTCGATCGTCGAAGCGGCCATCGACGACTTCCGCATCCGCGACGTCGACTGCACGGCGCCCTCGATCTACTGCACGGCGGGCACGAGTGCCGCGGGCTGCTCCGCCACGCTCTCGTACGCCGGTTCGCCGAGCGGCAGCGCGCCGTCGGGTTTCGTGCTGACGGCGAGCGGCGTCGATGCGGAGCGCCTCGGGCTCTTCTTCTACAGCACCAACGGTCCGCATTCGGCCGTGTGGGCTCCGGGCAGCTCGAGCTTCCTGTGCGTGAAGTCGCCGACTCAGCGCACGGGGTCCCAGCTCTCCGGCGGTACTCCGGGCGGCTGTGACGGCAGCTACCAGCTCGACTGGAACGCCTTCCGCGCGGCTCGGCCCTTTGCGCTCGGAACGCCCTTCACGCCCGGCACGCCGATCTGGTCGCAGGCGTGGTACCGCGACCCGTCGAGCCCGGGAACAACGAGCCTCTCGAACGCGCTGCACTTCGTCGTCGGCCCCTGACGAGGTCGTCCGCGACGCACTCGGGCCCCGTGGCCGCGCATCCCCGAGGGTGTGCGGCCACGAGTTTTTTTCCGCCTTCCACGGCGTGGAAGAGCAGCGTCTTGTGCGTTGACTTGTCGGAATGGGGATTCCCGCTTGCAATGGGATGAGTCCTCTCCTGGGCTTCGCTTGCTGTCCATGAACTACCCGACGCCTCGACCACCCGCGCCGCGGGTCAGGGGTGCCCGTGCCTTCTTCGGGCGCGTGCGGCTCCGGGTCATGGCGGCGTGCGCGATGTTCCTCTGCGCGATTGCGAGCGGTGCCTCCGCGCAGGTCCGCCTCTCCCAGATCTACGGTGGCGGAGGCAACGTCGGCGCCATTTGGGCGTCCGATTTCGTCGAGCTCTACAACGCGGGTCCGCCCCAGTCGCTCGACGGCTGGTCCGTGCAGTACGCGTCCGCCTCCGGTTCGTCTTGGCAGGTGACGCCGCTGCCCGCGCTCGTGCTCGACACAGGTCGCTACCTCCTGATCCGACAGGGTTCCGGAAGCTCGCTACCCGCTCCGCAGTCGCTCGCACTCCCCGCGGCCGATGTCGTTGGCACGACCTTCCTGTCGTCCTCCGACGGCAAGGTCGCGCTCTGTTCGAGCACGACACCGCTCGCGGGCAGCGCGCCTTCGAGTCCCTTCCTCGTCGACTTCGTCGGCTACGGGCCCGGCGCGAGCTGGAACGAGCCCGGCGCTCCGTTCTCCGCGGCGCAGAGCGCTCCGTCACCTTCGAACACCACCGCGATCGCGCGCCTTGGCTGCGGTGCGCAGGACAGCGGGCTCAACGCCAGCGATTGGTCCGTGGTGCTGCCCCAGCCGCGCAACCTAGGGACGCCTCCATCGACGGGACTCTCGATTCCTGGGATGGTGCAGCCTTGGTTCGCGAAGCCCAGTAGCTCGGTACGAATCGTCTGCGAGCCGCAGGCCTGCGGAGTGCCGCCGCTTCCCGCGTCTCTCGTTGTCGTGGTCGACCTCGCCCGGATCGGTGGACCGGTGGGAGCGCCGCTCAACGACAATGGTGTGTCGGGTGACGAGCACGCGGGGGACGGGCTCTACTCGCTTGAGGTGCAAGTTCCACCGGGGCAGCTGCAGGGCATCGTGCACCTTCCGGTCGCGTGTTCCGACGGCCCGCGCTTCGGCGCCGGTTACGTGGGGCTCCACATCCAAGCGCCGATCGTGCCCGACAGCGACAACTGCGCCTCGGCGCTCGTGCTCGCGGGGCCCTTCACGCCGCCGGTGCAGGTGGCGGGCAGCTTCGCGGGAGCCAACGCGGAGTACAACTCGTTCCAGTCGAGCTCGTCCGACAATCCTGGGACGATGCTCTCGCGGCGCGGCGTGTGGATCAACGTCACGGGCACAGGCGGAGTGCTCGGAATCGACACGTGCGCATCGCCGCTCGTCGGTGGTTCGACGATTCCGGACACGGTCGTGCTCGTGTTCTCGGGCACCTGCGACGCGCTCGCCCTCGTGGCTTCCAACGACGACGCGCCGACATTGTGCGGCGCGGGAACGGGGATCGAGCGCCGCTCGTCGGTGAGCTTCTGCTCGGCTCCCGGCGACGAGTACTTCGTGTGGATCTCGCCCTTCGCCGTCGGGCCGCAGACCTTCTCCTACGTCGCGACCGTGCGCGACCTAGGGCCCTGCAGTGCGCCGATCTCGAGCAGCGTCTGCCCGCCGAGCGCGCAGGGGAGCTCCGAGCCCGAGCCGCTCTTCGGCCCCGCGCTCGACGATGGCTGCGATGCCGCAGCCGCGCGCTTCATCGATGTGGCCTTCAGCGCTCCGATCGAGCGCTGGAACGGCACCGCGCGTTCCTTCGGGGATCGCCGCGACCACGATTGGTATCGCTTTCTCGCGCAGAACAGCGAGTACGTGATGGCGACGTTGACCGCTCAGTTTCCCGGGCGGCTCGAGCTGCGCGCGCTCGGGAGCAGCGGTGCCTGCGACACCAACAACCTGCTCGCACAGTCGCCGATCTCCGAGCCTTGCGCATCCACTCAGCTTATGGCGCCGGTGACCGCAGGTTCGTGGTACGCCCTGAGGATCGTGCCTACAAACCGCGAGTTGGCCGGCGCGCTCGCTCCGTCGACTGGCGGATTCGCGCCCAGCGCTTCAGGCTCTTCGTACGGACTCGAGCTGCGCCGCGGCACGCCCGTTCCCAACGACCTGTGCGCCAACGCCCAGCCGCTCAGCTTGGGGGTGCCCCAGCAGGGCGCGATCAACTTCTTCACGAGCCGCGAAGGGAGCCCGAGCTGCGCGCCACTCGGACGCGACGCGTGGTATCGGGTCGACGCGCCCGCCGCGGGAACGCTCGCGCTCGACACCTGCGGCTCCTCGACGGGGATGAACCTCGCGTTGTACTCGACCTGCGGCGGAGCGGAGCTCGCGTGCAACGCAGGCTGCAGCGGAAGTCCCTGCGGCGCGGCGAATGCCTGTCTGAGCTACGTCGCGCCTGCTGCGGGCAGCTACCTCGTCCGCGTATCGGACCGCGGAAACACGGGTTCGTTCCAGCTCACCGCGCGCTTCACGCCTGCGAACGACGTGTGCGGGGGTGCAGTGCCGCTCGCACTGCCTTCCACGGTCACAGGTTCGACGCAGTACGCAGGCGTCGATGCGAGTCTGACGCCGGGCGCTGCTCCGCTCGGCCAGCCGTTCATGGGCACCCAAGGGCCCGGGGTTTGGTACTCGTTCACGGTCCCTGTCGGTGCGGGGCTCGATGACGCCTCCGTCGCGCTGCGCGTGAGCAGCTCCGCCTTCGATCCGCGCATCAGCGTCTTCTGGGGCAGCTGCGGCGGCCTGATTCCGGTGACGTCGAACGACGACATCGATGCAGCGGGACGTGCGAAGGTGGTGCTGCGCACGCTGCCCGGGCGGACCTACTCGGTGCTCGTGCACTCCGAGACCAGCGCGAGTGGGGCGTTCGACCTCGAGTGTTTCCTCGCCTTGAGCGAGCCGAACGATGACTGTTCCGACGCGCGCTCGCTGTCGGTCGCGGGTGGATCGTTGTCGGGTTCGCTCGAGGGCGCCACGGCCGAGCCGTCGAGCCTCGGAGCGCTCTCCCTCGCTCCGTGTGGGGGCGAGTTCACGGCTTTCGATGTCTGGTATCGCTTCGACGCGCCCTGCGCGACCACATTGACGGTCTCGACCTGCGGCGCAGCCGACACGGTGCTGACGGCGTACTCTGCGTGTCCGACCCTCAGCGCTGCGCCGCTCCTCTCCGGGCTCTGCAGCGACGATGCGCCCGCTCCCTGCGGTCCGGGCTCGCGCTTGCTCGTGCCGCTCGCGGCGGGTGAGGGCTGCTGGATTCGAGTCGCGGGACGCGATGGAGCGATGACGGGCGCTTCCTTCGTGCTCAGCTGGTCGACCACGGACTCGGATCTCGACGGCACTCCGGACTGCAACGACGGTTGTCCGCAGGATCCGCTCAAGCTCGCCGCGGGAATCTGCGGCTGCGGCGTCGCGGACACGGACAGCGACGGTGACGGCACGGCGAACTGCAACGACCTGTGCCCCAACGACGCGGCGAAGACGGCGCCGGGCATCTGCGGTTGCGGTATCAGTGACGTCGACTCCGACGGCGACACGGTCGCGGACTGCAACGACGGTTGCCCGCAGGATCCGCTCAAGCTCGCCGCGGGCATCTGCGGCTGTGGCGTGGCGGACACGGACAGCGACGGCGACGGCACGGCGAACTGCAACGATCTGTGT
>CAIYPP010000012.1 GCA_903928115.1 uncultured Planctomycetota bacterium | reverse complement strand
TCCGCGTAGGTCGTGCCCGGCGTCATGCCGCGCGACGGGTACGCGCTGTACGTGCCGAGGTGCACGTCCGTCGGATCGATGAACTGGTCGCGCAGCGGCATCGCCGAGAGCATCTTGCGGCCGAGGTCGGGCAGCGACTTGCCTGCGTAGCTCATCTCGAAGTCCGACAGCGCGGGCCCGACCGCCTGGCTCGCGAGCGCCGCCTTGTCGAGCAGGATGCGCGTCCAGACGAGGTTGCCGCTGGAGTTGAGCTCGAGGACGCGCGCGTTCGGGTCGAGGTCGCCCCAGATGTTCACGCCGTTGAACTTCTCCTGCGCACGGCCGTCCCAGAAGCTGCGCACGTTGAAGATCGCGTTGATGATCGTCGGAGAGTTGCGCGGCTCGACGCGGCCGACGTTGGATCCGTTCAAGTTGAACGGCGGATCTTGGATCACGATGCCGTCCTCCTGCCCGACGCCGGGGGTCACGCCGGTGAACATGCGGTGCTGGATGCCCGACGAGGTGAGGCGGTCGTTGATGCTGCGCACGAGCGATGAGTCGTGGTCGTTAGGGTCCGCTCGCTCGTTGAACGGGAAGTCGCCGGACTTGACCTCGTAGTTGACCCCGCCGGAGCCCGTCGGGAGCGCCTGATACGCGTTGTCGTGGCCGGGCGCGAGCTGGCTCTTCGCGCGCACGTCGGCGCCCGCGTGCCAGTGGCACGTCGCACACGCCGTCAGGCCGTCGGAGCCGACTTGAACGTCCCAGAAGAACGCCTTGCCGAGCCGCACCGCCGCATCGAAGTCGGACACGAAGTCCGCCAGATTCGACGGCAGCGGGACGTTCGAGGCCGAGAGCGGCGCGACCTTCTTGCCGATCCTCGACGAGACACCCGGCGCGGCTCCGCCGCCGACGCGTCCGCCCGCAGAACCCGCGCTCGTCGCGGCGCCAGATCCGACCTGACGAGACTGGCTGATGGAGATGGGGGCGAGGAGAGCGGCGGCGGCGAGCACGGCCGCAGCGCGGCGCAGCAGGGAACGGGAGGCGACTTCGCGCTGGCGTTCGAGTTCGAGGCGCCGATGGAGGGAGTCACGGTTCATGTCGGAATCCTGAAAGGGAAACTGGGTGCGAGGCGACGCTCCCGTGAACGTGAGGGAGCGACTGCTCGAACCGTACTCCCGTGTGTCCTCCGAGGTCGGAAGGCGCGAGGAAAACGCGAAGTTCACGTGAACGTCAGCCTTGCGGATTGGAACTCCTTTCCCGACTCCGCCGCGCGGGCTGGGTTCGCGTGACCTCACTCGCTTCGGCGCCACGTGCGACGTCCCCAAAGCACAGCGCCCCCGGCGACGTCGCACGTCACCGGGGGCGCCTGGGAGATCGAGTCTCGGAGCTACTTGCGCAGCGAACGTCGCGCAACTTCGCTCGAACGCTCGGGGATCAAGCCTGCGTAGAGCGCGTCGGCGCGCTTGTACTCGCCCTGCTCGTGGAGCGTGTCCGCGAGCGTGAGCCGCACGTTGCGTTCCTCCGGCCGCAGCTCGAGCGCACGCTCCAAGAACTGCACGGCGTCCCTGCCGTTGCGAGTCTTGCGCAGTGCGGTGCCCAAGCTGATCAGGAAGTCCGCATCGGAGCCCTCGGCCTCTGCGGCGCGCGCTGCGATGCGGCGCACGCTGTGCGCTGCACGCTCATCGGTTGCCGAAGCGCCGTTGATGGCGTCGAGGTAGCCGTCGACGACCGCCTCTTCGACGCAGCCCTCGTCGACGAGCTGCTGGAAGTGGATCAGCGCGGTGTCCTTGTCGCCCGACCACAGGAGCGTCGTCGCGAGCTGGGTGCGCAGCCCCAGATCCTTCGGCGAAGCTGCGAGCAGCGCCTGATAGTGGCGCACGGCACCCTTGAAGTCGCGATTCCAGGTCAGGATCTCGGGCAAGAGCCGCTCGAGTTCGCCATCGCCGGGTGCGAGCTTCATCAGCGCGCGGCACTCCTTCTCCGCGGCATCGAAGTCCTGCTGTGCGCAGTGGATGTGGATGATCTCCAGACGCGTGGCGCGGTCGAGCGGCAGGCCCTCGAGCGCCTTCAGCGCGTCGTCGTACCGACCGAGCCCCGACAAAAGACCGGCGTACTCCCGACGCGCGTCGAGCGCCTCCGGATACGACGGCAGCAAGCGCGCATAGACCTCGCACGCCTCGAAGCGACGGTCGGCTTCGATCAGGTTGTGCGCGAAGAGCAGCTCGGCTTCGAGTCGCAGCTTCGGCTCGGCGCGATGCAGGTCGAGCAGCTCGCGCAGGTTGGCCATCTCCTCGCGAGCGAGCTCGTGCTCCCCACACTTGGCGTAGGCGTGGCAGAGCGACATCGACATGTCGATCGAGTTCGGATCGAGCTCGACGAGCTTGCGGCACACGTTGGTGAGCTCGGGCCAGAGCTTCGCGCGCTCGAGACTGTCCTTCAGAAGCAGAAGGCGGAAGCGGTCGGCCTTCGGACTGGAGAGCGTCTCCTGATAGATGCGCATCAGCTCGGGCGTGTCGGAGCGTGCCAGCGTGTCCTTCAGGTGCGAGCGCAGCGCCATCTCGTCGGCGTACGTCGCGCGGAAGATCCCATAGAAGATCGGCGCGATCGCGAGCACGGCGAAGGATGCGGCAAACACCGGCGCCACCACCGGTCGGCTGCGGAGCCGCGCATCGAACTGCAGCGCCGGCGCGATCGCCTCGCGCTCGTTCTGCGACACGAGCGACTGGATCAGGCTGCGGCCGGAACCTTCGAAGCGCGTGAACTGCAGCGCGGTGTCCCACAGGTCGTAGTTGCCCGTGAGCACCTGCTCCGAGCGCAACACGCTGGCCTTGGCGCGCACGAGGCCGAGGGGCGAAGGCAGCTCGACGTCGAACAGCTCGCCGGTCTCTCGCTTCTGCGGAAGGATGCAGCGCAGGCCGCCCGTGCAGAGGTCCTTGGAGACCGTGTGCAGCGGCTTGGACGTACCGCCCTCCGTGGCGAGCACCACCGGCAGGATGAACTCCGGTCGGTCGCTCTCGCGCTTGGCGCCGCCGAACCAGCGACGGGCACCCTTGCCTTCGTCGCCGCGCTCGAACTCGGCGAACCACATCGGCACCGCGTATTCGTTGCAGACGCGCATCAGCGCGTCGCGGTCGTGCACCGCGATCTCCGCAATCTCGATGCCGTAGCGGAAGCAGCGCGGGCCGTGTGCGCTCGACGCTGGGGTGCGCGACTCCGACGAGCGCAGCTTGCCTTGGAAGCGCACCAAGTTGCCGTTGGCGTGCAGCTCGAACGAGCCTTCGCTCGCGATCGGAATCTCGTCGTAGGCGAGCAGACCAAAGCCCTGCTCGGTGAGGTCCGTCGTCACGCCGAGACCCGAGCGACGCGCGCCTTCGGCATCGAGCCACTCGTAGCGCATCGGCAGGTTGATCAGGTGGCGGTAGCTGAAGCGGCGGCTCGCGGGCGTCATCGCGCGCCGCACGTAGTCGAGCGCGATCTTGACGTGGAAGAGCACCAAGCCGCTCGAGATGCCGAGACCGAGGAAGTCGATCGAGTCCTTGAAGAAGAGCTGCATCGCCCAGCCCCACACCAAGGCCACGAGGCTCACGGCGATCAGGACGAGCTGCGGGCCGACGAGCGGCACCATGCTGGCCTTCTGGCGACCGCGCTTGGCCGTCACGATGAACTTCGACTTCTTGCGGCCGAACACGGCGCGCCACAGGCTGCGCGTCTGCGTCCAGAAGCTCGCCATGCTGAAGTACTCGATGTTGCCCATCGACGCGCGACCTTCGGTGACAGCGCGCATCGTGTACATGATCGAGAGCATGTAGGCCGCGAAGATCGCGCCCATCGTCCACGTGAACTCGCGCACCGGCGCGATGCCCGTGAAGAGCATCAGGATCGGAGTGGCGTAGATCGCCATCTTGGGCAGGCCGCCCGCCCAGTGGATGATCGAGGCGAAGTAGGAGAGGCGCTGCGCCAGCGTCAGGCCCGGCATCGTCAGCGGGTTGTCGTAGGCGAGGATCGAGAGGTTGCCCTCACCCCAGCGCAGGCGCTGGCTGTGGAACGTGCTGACGTCGCTCGCGCCCTGACCGGCGATCATGCGCTCGGAGACGTACAGGGACTTCCAGCCGCGGGCCGCGATGCGCATGCCCGTGTGCATGTCCTCCGTGATCGTCTGGACCGCGATGTAGCCCACTTCCTTCAGGGCCTCGCGCCGGAAGATGGCCGCGGAGCCTGCGAAGATCACCGAGTTGAGGTGGTTCTTGCCGGGCTGGAGCACCTTGTAGAAGAGCTGTCCCTCGTCCCAGAAGCGGCGCTTCACGTAGTCGACGACACCTTGGAACGTGTCGAAGTTGTAGAAGGCGTGCGGCGTCTGCACCATCGCCAGCTCTTCGTCGCGGAAGTAGCCGAGCAGGCGCGTGATGAAGTGGCGCGCGGGGACGTGGTCCGCGTCGAAGATGATGACGAACTCGCCGTCGGTCTTCTCCAGCGCCGCATTCAGGTTGCCGGCCTTCGCGTGCAGGTTGTTCTCGCGCGTCATATAGACGACGCCGAGCTCTTCGGCGAGCGCCTTGACCTCCGCGCGCTTGCCGTCGTCAAGAACGTACGTGCGGTGGGGGTAATCCATCGCGAGGCACGCCTGCAGAGTGCCCCGCAGCATCTGCACGTCCTCGTTGTAGGTGGGCACGAACACGTCCACCGTGCGACCTTCCAAGACCGGCTGCTGGGGCGGCTCCTCGATCTCCCACACCTGCAGGAAGAAGAGCGCCATCGACACGCAGCCCCAGAGCTCGGCTGCGTAGAGGAGCAGCGAGGCGAAGACCGCGTACGGGCTCGCCAGGTTCAGCGTGAACCACGCGCGGTACACGAGGTACACGAGCGTGATCGCGAGGGTCAGCAGCATCAGCGGCTGCCGGATGCGGTTCTTGGTGGTCACAGTAGAGGTTGGTTTCCGCGAGAATCCCCATGTGTGGGCTGCTCGCGGGGGTGAGCTGGCCTACGGGGAGGGTTCTTCCGTCGACGGAAGCATGGCCCGAGGTCGAGGGCCGGGTCGGGTTCCGCCCTGAACTTCTGCGCAGAGCCGCGCACGGGGGAATTTCCTTCCGGAAAAGGCTGCCGAGCACGCCGCCGCTGGGTGGACTGGGCTGGGGTTCAAGTCTGGGCCGCATCCGGTCGATCCTTACCCGTCCCCTCTCTTCCTAGGCAGCGGCCGTCCCCGGCCGCACGCCACGGAGCGACCGATGCATCCCCGACCCCACACGCCCAAGACCTGCACGTCCCGCGCGATCGCGCGCGCCGCGGCGCTGCTCTGTCTCGCGGCGGCCTGCCAGCAGAGTCAAGAGGACTCGAGCGAGGCTTCGCCGACGCCGCCCGCCTATTCGACTGCATGGACGCGCCCGCGGCCCACGCTGGAGGGCCCGGAGAGCCGCAACGCGGCGCAGGACTCGCTCGAGGTGCTGAACCTCCCCGATTCGCGCCCGAGCACGATGCCGGCGCCGGATGACTCGGACGCCGCGCGCGAGAGTGGCAAGCCGACGAGCGAACCCACGGCAGGGACCGAGCCCGATCGCGCCCCGCGCGACGCGGCAGATACGACGCAGGCACCCGGCACTTCCTTCGACCTCGAGCGCGACATCCTCCTGCGCTCTGCCCGCAACTCTCTCAAGCTCGACCGCAAGGTCGAGGCCATGGATCAGTACGCCCGCATCCTGCAGGCCTATCCTTCCGATCGCGAAGCGCTCTCCGAGTACGCGGGGCTCCTGCTCTCCGACGAGCGCATCGACGAGGCCCGCGCGAGCTACCTGAAGCTCGTGCAGCTCGCGCCTTCGGACCTCGACTCGCGCCGCAAGCTCGCGACCTGCTGGATCATCGGCGGGAGCTACAACGAGGCCTCCGCGCAGCTGGAATACGTGCTTCGCCGCTCGCCCAAGGACATCGAGGTCGCCGTGCTGCTCGCGCGCACGCGCGCTTGGGCTCGCGACTACGACGGCGCCCGCACGATCTACCGCCAGCACCTGCAAGCGCTCGACACGTCGCTCGAGTCCACGCGGCGCCTTGTCGCGCCCGTCTTGCTCGACATGCAACAGCCGCAGGACGCGCTGCCGCTCATTCAGACGCTCTCCGGGGACTTCCCGGGCGAGGTCGAATGGGCGCTGCTGCTCGTGCGCTGCCAAGCCCAGATGGGCGACGCGGCCGAAGCGACGCGGATCGCCGAGTCGCTCGCCGAGGTCGAGCCCTCGAACCTCGACAAGCGTCTCGAAGTCTCCGACCAGCTCGTCACGATCGGCCACCTGAAGTCGGCGCGCACGCTCTACGATCAGGTGCTCGCGATCGATCCGCAGAACAGCCATGCCCAGCTCGGCATCGCCGAGATCGCGCTGGAGAGCTACCAGTCGGGTCCGGCGCTGCGCACGCTCTCGCAGCTCGCACCGCGCATGGGTGAGAACCGCACCTACCAGCGCGCGCTGGCGCGCTACCACGGCTTGGCGGGGGAGTACGGTGTCGCGGCGACGCACTGGGAGCAGATCCTGCGCCGCAATCCCACGGACCACGACTCGCGCATCGCGTATGCCGAGATGCTGCGGCAGGCGGGTGAGCTCGAGCGCGCCGCGGCGCAGCTCGAGCAGGTCCCGGAGGGCTCGCCTTCGGGCACGCGCGCCAAGATCGGGCTCGCGCGCGTCCTGCAGGACCAAGCGCGCTTCGACGAAGCGGTCGCCGTGTGCCAGTCGATCAATGGCGAGGCGCGCCCGGACGCGGAAGTGCTCATCCTCCTGTGCCGCAACCTGCAGAAGATCGGCAACGCCGAGCAGGCGGAGCGTCTCTGCCGCAACTGGCTCTCGGGCGCCTCCGGCGACCAGATGGCCGCGATCCAAGTGCGCATCGCGCTCGGACGCGCGCTCTACGACCGCGATCGGCCTCTGGAGGCCGTGCGCGAGTTCCACGAGGCGATGAAGCATCCCTCGGGCCGCACGCCGGAAGCAGCGTATTGGCTCGGTCGCGCCTATGAGAAGGTCGGACGCTCCGAGCGCGCCAAGGTCGCGATCACCGCAGCGCCGACGCGTGAGCTCGGGGACGACGTGCGCGCGTGGATCGAGCTCGGCGAGATCGGTCTCGGCGAGGGCGACTGGAAGAGCGCAGGCGAGGCATTCCGCCACGTGCTGCGCTACGACCCTGACAACTTGGTCGCCATGGTGCGCCTCGGCGAAGCCCAGAACATCGCGCTCTCGCACGGCGAGCGCGTCGACCCGCGCCAGACGCTCACGCGCGTCCTCGCGGCGTCCGAGGGCAACTCGCGCGCTCGCCTTGCGCTGGCGCGTCACTTCGTACTCGAGCGCGACTACGAGTCCGCTCGCGAGCAGTACAAGCTCTTGATGGCTGCGGATCCCTCGAGCGTGCTCGCACGCCGTGAGTATGCGCGTGCCATGTACTGGGACCACCGCTACGACGAGGCCTTCGAGGCTTACGACGACGTGATCGAGGCGGAACTCAGCGGTCTGACGCCGATCGACTCGACCGGCGAAGGCAGCGCCGCGGCACCTTCGAACGCGGGCCTCGACTACGAAGCGGCCCTCGTCGTTGCGACGCAGGTTGCCAACGAGAAGGAGGCCAAGGAGCTGAAGGACTACCGTCCGCGGAAAGCCGAGGACTCCTACCGCGCGCTCATCTCTGCGGAGCCGGGCAACTTCGAGGCTCGCTTCGACCTCGCTCAGCTCTATCACCTGCGCGGAAAGACGCGCGACGCGATCGAGCAGTACGAGGAGATCACTCGCCTGAGCCCGCTGCACCGCGAGGCCCCGATCGCGCTCGCAAGAGCGCGCACGATGCAGAACCCCAACCTCGTCACGAGCGTCCAGTTCGACGACGCGCGCGGCCGTGAGGGGCTCTACAACATGAAGACCACCGACTACTCGGTGCGCTATCTCCATCCGATCGGCGACGCGGACGAGTATGTCGGCGGCGGTTATGGCTGGCGACGACTCGACCCCAAAGAGGGCGGCTCGCCGCTCCTCGGCAACGTCTTCTACATGAATGGCCGCAAGAAACTCAGCGACAGCACCGCGATCTACGCGGACTTGCAGCTCCCGACCTGGGATGAGGAAGACCGCCTTTCGGGCCGTCTCAACTACGTGCTGGGTCTCACGCACGAGAACTACTCGGGCCTGCGCATTGGGGCTCGTCTGTTCGACGAATACGTTGCGGACAACTTCAAGACTCTCGACATCGATCTGCATCGCACGGGCTTCCGAGTGGAACTCGGCTACAAGGCCAACCGTGCTCTCGACTACGGCGTGAGTGCTGCTTTGGCGGACTACTCGGACCAGAACACGCGCTATGAGATCAACGCCTACGGCTCGTACCTGCTCTCCTTCGCCCCGCGCCAGCTCCAGCTACTCGGGAAGGCGGATATGTCGGGCTTCGACGATGACAATGACGCGGACTGGCAGTCGAGCACTCCGCCTGATCTCAACAGCATCGATCACCCCTACTTCGCGCCGAGCGGCTACGCGATGTTCTCCGCGATCGCGGAGTGGAAGCACTGGCTGAACCAAGACTACTTCATCGGAGCCAACGACTTCTGGTACTCGGTGGGCCTGCGGGCCTCCGTGGACGACCAGTCCGAGGCGTTCCAAGAGTTCTGGCTCGGCTTCCACTACGACTTCACGCGCTGGGCGAGCATCGAGCTGCGCACCCAAGCGCTCTCCTCGTCGGTGCTCGACACCGCGAACACCGCCGCCCTGTTCCACCTGCATTGGCCCTGAGCCCTGCACGGGCCCCTTGGGGCTTGCAAGGCGGGGGGGCGATGTGCCGAGATGGAGACGTGACGCTTGATCCGCAGATCGGCTCTGATCGCACTCGCCCTGCTTCCGGCTGGGGCGCTCCTCGTTTCCAGGGGCGCCGAGCCCGAGGAGCCTGAGGTGCCCGTCTTGCGAGGCATCAACCTGGCGGGCGCGGAGTTCGGTCATGAGAAGCCCGGCTTCTCGTGCGCGAGCCCGGGGACCTACGGCAAGGACTGGATCTACAACGGCGAAGGCACGGTGGCGTACTTCGCGCGCCACGGCCTGCGGCTCTTCCGCCTGCCGTTTCGCTGGGAGCGCATCCAGCCGCAGCTCGGCGGCGACCTCGATCCGGCCGAGCTGCGCCGCATCACGCGCTTCCTCGACCTCGCGCGCGCCTACGAGTGCCGCGTGATCCTCGACCTGCACAACTACGGGCGCTACGCCCTGCCGACGGCCGGAACGACGCGGGAGTTCATCATCGACGAACGCTCCGGCGAGCAGGCCCCGGTCTCGCACGCGGACTTCGCCGATCTGTGGCAGCGCCTCGCCCTCGCCTTCAAGGGGCACAAGGCTCTCCACGGCTACGGATTGATGAACGAGCCGCACGACATGGGATCGAGCGACTGGAAGCTCATCTCCCAGTCCGCGGTCGACAGCATTCGCTCGGTCGATCTCCACACCGCTCTGTACGTGGGGGGACTCGACTGGTCCAAGAGCTACACGTGGTCGCAATCGAACGGCCCGCAGGCTTGGATCCAAGATCCCTCGGGCAACGTCGTGTACGAAGCGCACTGCTACTTCGACTCGGACGGCAGCGGCCGCTATCAAACGCCCTTCCACGACGAGCTGCGCGCCGATCCCAAGCTGCTCGACCGCGGCGTGGCCCGCCTCGAAGACTTCGCGAGCTGGTGCGCCCGCAACGGCGTGCGCGGCTTCCTCGGCGAGTTCGGCGTGCCGCGAGACGAACCGCGCTGGCACGAGGTGTTCAGTCGTTTCCTCGCGCGGGTGGACGAGCTCGGGATGGAGAGTACGTGCTGGGCCGCCGGAGAGTGGTGGGGCGAATACCCGCTGTCGGTGCAGCCGGGCCACGCCTTCGTGACGGACTCGCCGTTGCTCCCGCGCCTCAAGCCGCGCGCCGTGGCGCGCTGACCGCGTTACCCCGCAGGGCGCGCTCAGCGCGCCAGCTTGCCGAGGTCGACGTCGAGCTTGCTCGCCTCCTCGGCGAGGAGCGGATGGCGATAGCCGTCCCGCTCGATCCAATAGACTCCGGAGCGCAGACGCATCCGCAGCGTGCGCGCGGGATCTGCCGAGAGCTGGAGCGAGCGTCCGACGTCGTCGATCAGCTGGAACGCCGCGGGCTCCGCGGAACTCACTTGGAGCAGCGCACCGCTCGTCAGGCTCGCCTGACGGATGGCGTCGATGTCCCAGCCGATCTCGAATTCCTTGTTCGCGCCGTAGCGCGCGAGCAACTGGCCCGACATCTGGTCGCCATCGGCATTGAGCGTCGAGTAGGTGACGTGGAACTCTTGCCCGTAGGCAGCGAAGGTGCCGCCCAAGATGATCTGGCTGTCGTTGACGGTGCCGAGGTAGCGGCGCGTGTCGCTGGACGCGACGTAGAACATGCCGCGCAGGATGTTGCCGGACTCTTGCGCGATGTCCCAGTCCGAGGTGGTCTGCGAGCCTGCGAGCGCCTGCAGCGGACCCGAGGCGAACGAGACGTTCTGCACCACCGCCCACGAGCCGCTGAGGTCGAAGAGCGGCGCATTGCCGACTTTCACGGCCGTGACCATTTCCTCGGTGAGGCACGAGGGCACATTGCTCCCCGCATCGGGCACCGAGAGAACCTGCATCGAGCCCGTCATCGAGCCCCAGACGATCCACTTCAGGGTCAGGTCGAGTTGGTAGTCGATGCCAGCGCGCTCGACCATGCCTGAAGCGCGCAGCTCTTCGCCGCGCACCGTGCCGGGCAGCTCGACGAGCTCCCCGAACGTGCCGTCGCTATCGATGTCTACGAACACGCGCACATCGCGGCCGGACTGAACCACATTCACGGTCAGTCGGCGCTCGGGGAGCTCGGGCTCGCACTCGCTGGTGAGCACTCGGGACTGGAGCACCCAGACGCCGTTGACCGGCACAGGTGCGCCGCCATTCACGGTTTCATAACTCTTGCTCGTATCGCACGCTGCGAGCAGCAGCGAGGCAGCAAGTGTGAGAGCAGCGCAGCGGTGGGTCATGGCTGGATCACGAAACGCATGGCGTTGGAGAGGGACACGTTGTCGGGCGGTGCGAAGCCGTTGTCGCGGCTATACCACTGGCAGTGCACGGTCGTTCCCGGCACGAGCAGGGCCGCGGGCGGCGAGGAGCTGTAGCCACCAGCCATGTATCGGTTGAAGTCGAACTCCAGAACGCCACTACAGTTGCTTCCCGCGGCGCTGCCACCGGAAAGAGTTACCGGGGTACGCACCAGCGGGGTCTTGAGGCACAGCATGCCGCCGAAGAAGCTCTTCGACGCCGTGCCGGAGAGCGAGTACGCGAGCATGCCGTACTTGTTGTTCAGCACGTTGTGCGCGCGGACGTAGAAGCCCGAGCTCTGCGACAGGCTCGCGGTTCCCGTGCCGGAGATCGTCGGCATGCAGCCCATCGAGTTCGTCTTCGACTCGCAGTACGTCACCGTCGCGTTGCCCGTGTCCGCGAGCCAGTCGGACCGGAAGACGTCCGAGCAGCCGTTGAAATCGTCGAGCACGAGGTTGTTGGCGTCGTTCTCGAAGACGACGAAGCGGCCCGAGGCGCTGATGCGTGCGTTGCGGCAGTGGTTTTGGACCTGGCTCGTCATGCGGCCGCGGCTCACGCGCACCGTGAGCTGCGCGTGCAGGTCGCGGACGAAGACGTCCGTGAAGTTGTTCGTGTCGCCGGGAATCAGCGTGGCGGCTTCCGACATGAAGCACACGTAGCGCCCGTCGCCGGAGAACTGAGGCTCGAACGAGCGCATGTTGCCCTGTGCGCCCGTCGTGTTGATCGAGATGCGCTGCGTGAAGCCGTTCTGGAGGTCGCGCAGGAAGATGTCGTTTTGGTAGTTGCTGTCGCCGATCGACAGGTTCGACGCCTGCGACTCGAACGCGACGAAGTCGCCCTGCGGCGAGATCGAGGGCCGCATCGATGGGCCGTTGCCCTCGAGCGCGTTCCACGACATGCTCGCGCGCGTCACGCTGTTCGCGGCGAAGTCACGCACGTACACGTCGGTGTGGTTGTTCGTGTCCCAGAAGACCAAGTTGGTCGCGTCGCTCTCGAACGCGACGCGGGTGCCGTCCGCGGAGATCGAGCCATTCCAAGAGTCACGGTCGCCGGTGGCACCGAGGTGCGTGAGGCTCGCGCAGCGCGTCGTGCCGAGCACGAGGTCGCGCACGAACACGTCGCGCCGCGAGTTTCCGTCGGCTGGATCGAGGTTCGATGCGCGGCTGTCGAACACCACGTAGCGCCCGTCCGCGCTGAAGCGCGCGCGCTCGCAGTCCGAGTCGGCCTGCGCGCCGCTGGTTGAGACGCTGATGCGCGTGAGCTGGTTCGTCGCGCGCGTCCAGAGGAAGATGTCGACCTTGCCGTTCGTGTCGTTGGGCACGAGGTTCGACGCACTCGACTCGAACAGGACCTTCTGTCCGTCGGCCGAGATCGCGGGGAGGCGCGAGTCGCCGTTGGGCGACACGTAGATGGACGGCGAGCTGATACGCCTGGTTTCGCCGAGCTGCAGATCGCGCACGAAGATGTCGCTCTGCTGCTGCGTGTCCCACGGGTCAAGGTTCGAGGCCATGCTCTCGAACACCACGTAGCGGCCGTCGGCCGAGACGTCGGGGCGGTAGGAGCCCGAGTTCGCGCCCTGTTCCGCGGTGTTGAGGCTCGCCCGCGCGTTGAAGCACGCGGGTTGCTGCGCCTGAGCCACAGACGTCGCACCCCACAGCAGCGCGAGTGCTGCTGTCGCGATACGGAGCCAGGGCCCACTGCTCGACGGTGCGTGCAGCGGCCCTGCTCGGGGCGGTCTGGGACGATGGAGGTGCATGGCTTCGCGCTGCCTGGGTGTCGACTCCCATGGGCGGCGATCAAGGTCCACTGTCGGTGAACTGGGGCGGTCCGTGTTGAGGTAAATGCAAAATCCTAGAAGCGCCGTCTGAAGACTGGAAAGAAGTTCCCCCGCCCTACGCCTTGCAGCCGCGGGGCGGGTCGAGTGGGGTCCGAGCGCGCCTGTTCGCCGCGCGCGATCGCCCCGGTTTGACCACAAAGCAAGCGGGGTGTGCCGCCCGGTCGCACCGAGCGGCACACCCCTTCCCACGAAGAAAAGAAGCTAGTTGTTGCTGAACGTCCGGTTGAGCAGCACCGCGCCGTTGGAGGCTTGGAGGCTGATCGTGGTGAACGTCCCCTTGGGCGGGTTCACCTTGCGGAGCTCGAACTCGCCGTCGCTATCGGTGGTCGCGGTGCCGATCAGCGTGCCGCTGACCGAACCGCCGAGGTAGATCTGCACGGTCACGCCCGCGCCCGTGTTCGAGAGCCCGCCCTCGATGCGCCATTCGCGCTTCGAGACGCGGTACTCCGCGCGGTCGATCGCATACGTGATCGCCGGCGGCGGGGGAGGAGGAGGAGGAGTCGTGCCGCCAGTCGTGCCGCCGGTCGTGCCGCCGCCCTGAGCCGCAGCCCAAGCCGCAGAGTTCGCCACCGGATCCTCCGCGCCGAGTCGATCCCCCGTGCGAGCTTGCGGCAGCGACGTGGACGGAACGGAGAGGCAGCCTTCCCAGTTCGGCACGGGCGACGGCAGCGGCGCCACTTGGCCCGGTCGCTCGATGTCGAAGCGCAGGAGCATCGCGAGGTCCTCGTGCGTCGTGTTGTGACAGTGCTCGACGTACGAGCCCGCGAACTCGCGCAAGCGGATCGCGACCTCGACCTCCGAGGTGCTGTCCGGACTGGCGCCGACCTTCCACACGTCCTTGCGCGCCCAACGCTCCCAGATCGGGGGCAGTTCGCCGTCGCGCGACAGCGTGATCGCCTCCTCGAAGTGCACGTGAACCGGGTGCGCCCAGCCGCCACCGCTCTTGAACTTCCACACTTGCAGCTCGCCGAGCTGCGGAGCGACCGACACGAGCGTGTAGTCGGCATCGAGGCCGTCGCCATCGTTGGTCTTGATCGTCCAAGGGTGAACGTCGGTGCCGCCCGAGCGTCCGAACACGAAGGAGTGGTGCTTGGCGTTCGCGAGCTCCTCGGCCGACGGACGGTGGAGCGGGACCATCTTCAGTCCGCCTTCCGTGTACAACGCCGGGTTCATCGAGAGGTCCTGCCCCGCGTAGCTCTGGACGCGGAACTCCATGATGCGGCCGACGCACGGATCTCCGCCGAACCAGCGGTCCATCACTCCGTCGCCGTTGTCGTCGATCGTGTGCGGCGCGTAGCTGCCGTTCATCACCGACGCGAGCGGGATGTTGCCCTCGGGCTTCTCGCCGGTGGTGTGCTCGAGCAGGTTGACCAAATAGATGCGCTCGCCCGGCTGGAACTGCGAGAAGTCGACGACGATGTCCCAGCGCTCTGCGATCGCCTGCGCGGGCAGGACGCCGCGTGTCGTGCCGTTCGTTCCGTCGAACGCGACCGCGTGCTCCATGATGTTGCCGTCGTTGGCGATCATGTGGAACACGACCGGCTCGCCGTTTTCACGGACGAGGCCGAGCGTCGTGTAGCGTGCGACGCAGCCGTTGAGCAAACGGAGGCGGTAGCGCCGCGCCCGCACGTCCATGTACGGCGCGTACTGCCAGTTGACGGTCATCGTGTCGCCGAGGAAGCCGTCGCGCTCGAACGTGTTGAACCACAACTGACCGTTCGCGTCCCACGCCTTGTCGGCGATGACGAGGTTGACGTCGTAGTCGCGGTTGCCCCAGTCGAGCGCCGAGCCCGACGGGAAGCGCAGGTTGACACCGTCGTTGATCGCCTCGTTGCCGCGGTCGATCGCGCTGTACACGTTCATCACCGCGGCGTTGCCCTTGTAGACGTTCTCCGAGGTGTGATCGAGCATGTGGTCGTGGAACCACAGCGAGCTCTGCGTCTCGCGCCAATCGCCGCGAATCCGCGTGATCCCGCCGTTTCCGTCGGGACGTCCGGCGCGCGGATCGGTCGCGCCCACGTTGATCGTGTCGTAGCCCGCCAGAATCATCGGCCAGCGGAAGTCGAAGTACTGGCCCGGGAAGAAGAAGGCGTGCATGTAGCCATCGCTCTCCGACGGGTTGTGGCCGTTGTGGAGGTGCGTGGTGATGGTGTGCGCGCCGAAGCCCATGTTGGCCGCGGGATCGACCGGCAGGGCGTTGTGGTGGCGGAAGAGCACCGCCTCGCCCATGCGGGCCTGCAGGAGCTTGACGGGGAACGTGCCGTCGAACGTCCACAGTGCGCGCGGGTCCTGCTCGGGGAAGTTCGGGTGCACCTTCGGGGCGATTCCCGCCGTCGTGCCGTCGAATCCCGGGAGTCCCGTGGTGTTGTGGTAGAGACCGCCAGGTGCGAACTCGCCCGACGAGTAGCCGTGGCGCTGCACGGCGTTGCGCAGACCCGTGTTGACGCGGGCCCCCGTCTGGGCGCTCTTGAAGAAGACCTGAGGCGGAAACTCCTCGAAGCGCTGGTGAGCCCAGCCTTCACCCGGCGGACGGCCGTCGGCGGGGGCGTACGGCACGCTGCGCCCGAACATCTGCTCCAAGAGCGGCTTGTTGGGGTTCTGCGGCGCCGGGTTGCACATTCGCGAAGGTGCCGGTGCCGGGAAGCTCTGGATCACGGCGTCGATCGACGCCGGAGAGGGGCAGGCCTCGAGGCTCGTGCTGCATTCGATCTGAGCTGTGGCGCCTTCGGGCACCTCGCCGTTCGCAGGCATCGGCCGCGTCCCGAACTCCTCTGCGAGCAGCAACTTCTGAGTGAACGGAGCGGCGCCGAAGCGCGGGCTCGGACGGCCGCCGCTCGGCAGGCTCTGCGCAAAGCCGACGGCCGACGAGATCGAGATGCCGAGGATCAGCCCCAAGTGGCGCTTGGAGGACGCAGGAAGGTGCGAGGAGGTGCGGAGAAGCGACGCGAGTCGCGAGGGGGGGAGGGGTTGCATGAAGTGAAATCAGCAAGAGATGGGGGGGCCGACCGGCGCGCGCGGGTACGCCGACGGCCATCGAACGGAAGCAGCTTACGTGAACTGCGGTTTATCATGGTGTCGGAAATAGGAAATTGCTTCCTGATTCAGAGGGCCGATGGCGGGCAGGCGCTGCCTGGGCTGGCGCCCTCCGAAGGTCCGATGGCGAAGCAGCCTGAAACGCCTGAAAGTGGCTGAAATGGCCGAGCTCGTGGGATCTCCGCAAAAACGACGATCCAGCTTCGCCCGGGGAAATTCACGTCGTCCAAGGCCCGGCCAGCGAGCTGGTACGTTTCAGAATAGAAGGGAGTTGCATTCTTGCGGGCACGCCGTGAGCAACGGCGGCCCGCCTCGCGACCTCTCGGTGCGGGGCGGGCCGTCGAGCTTGGGGCCGCGTTCGGGCGTTCGCGCTAGCCGCGTCGGCTCCAGTGGAGCACGCCGAAGACGAGCGCGAAGCCCATGGCGAGCAGCGCCATGGCGCTCGCGCGCGAGCCCTCGGGGCGCGGCGAGCGCGACGCGGGCGCGGGGCTCGGCGCAGCCACGCTCGGCGCACTCTCCGGCGCGGACTCGTCGAGCCCGATCACCAGCTCGTTGCGCTTCTCGCAGCACGACGGCTTGGGCTCGTGCGTCGACACGCTCTCTTCGACGTCCTCGTACGACATGTCGTACGAGCTCTCTTCCGCAGCGGCAGCCGCCGCAGCAGCCTCGTCGGCCTTGCGCTTCTGCTCGGCGAAGAAATAGTCGCTCTCCTGCTTCATGTGCTCCAAGATCGCGTCGACCTCGGGCTTCTCGAGCCGCATGTTCGGCATCGGCACGCGGCCCCACGCCTCGAACAGCTCGACCGCGAGCGGGTCCTTCTCGACCAGCATCTTGTCGGGCTCGGCGATCCAGCGCTGCAGCCACGCGGGATCGCGGCGGTCGACCACGCCCAAGAGCTGCGGGCCCGTGCGCGGCAAGCCGTCGTCGGAGCCGAGGAGGTGGCAGGCGGCGCAGCGCGTGCGGAAGAGCTCTTCACCCTTGGTCATGCGGCGCAGGGTGACGGGCGCGTCCTTGTAGTCCTGCATCGGCGTGAGCCGCACGGCGGACTTGTTGATCCACGTGCCGAGCGTGTTCGCGAGCATGAAGGGGTTCTCCATGGGCGAGCGCTTGAGCCAGCGTCCGATGCGCTGGTTGCCGACCATGAGGCTGAGGGTGTGGTCGGAGAGGTTCTGCTCGTCGG
>CAIYPP010000011.1 GCA_903928115.1 uncultured Planctomycetota bacterium | reverse complement strand
CTGCTCGCGGGTCGCCAGTCGCCGCAGCGACTCGTCGAGTGCGCGACGCGCGAAGCCATTGGCCGCGGCCGCGACGCTGGTGCGGAAGCGCCCGAGCGTCGCGAGCGCCACCTCGAGCCCCTGCCCCACCTCGCCGAGCACATGCTCGTCGCCGACTTGGACACCTTCGAGGAACACGTCCCCGATCGGATGCGGCGACGTGACCTCGAAGCGCCGTGCGCGCAGTCCGGGCGCGTCGCCGCGCAGCCAGAACATCGTCAGGCTGCCCTTTCCGCCGTCGCCCGGCTCGCCGCTCGTGCGCGCGAGCAGCGTGTAGAGCCCTGCGACGCCCGCGTTCGAGATGAACGTCTTCTGGCCTGAGATGCGCCACGTCGCGCCCACGCGCTCGGCGCGCGTCGAGACCATGCCAAGGTCCGAGCCCGCCTGCGGCTCCGTCAGCCCGAAGGCCGCGATCAACTCTCCGCGCGCGACGCGCGGGAGCAACTCTCGACACGCCTCGGGCTTGCCCGCGCGCGCGAGGCTGTAGCTGCCGAGTCCCTGCATCACCAGCATCACGTCGAGCATCGCGCTGTGGTAGGCGAGCGGCTCGCGCAGCGCGCACATCGCGCGACACGAGACGTCGTCGGACGCCACGAGCTCGCCCGCTTCCGCGCCGCTCCAGCGCGCGGGCACGGTCCACTTCGTGAGTCCTGCCTCGGCAACGAGCGCGAGCGCGCGCTGCGCGGCGGCGGTCTCATCGAGACCCGTGAGCAGCGGCTCGCCCTCGCGTCCGACGTGCTTCGCCGCCTCGCGAAGATGGGCGAGCAGGAGCGCGCTCATGGCGTCACCTTCACGTTGGCGAAATTCGGCGCGCGCTTCTCGGTCGACGCGCGGTAGCCCTCGCGATAGTCGGGGTGCTTCATGCACTCCGCCTGAATCCACCCCTCGGCGGCCATCGCTTCGCCGAGCGTCATCGAAGCCTCCGCGTTGAGCATGCGTTTGGTGACGGCCATGCCCATGGTCGGCCCCGCCGCGAGCTTTCGTGCCCATTCCAGAGCGCGCGCTTCGAGTTCCTCGGGCTTGCAAACTTCGTTGTAGAGACCGATCTCGTAGGCGCGCTGTGCGCTGACGAAGTCGCCGAGCATCAGGAGCTCGCTCGCGCGGCCGAGCCCGACGATGCGCGGTAGGAGCCACGCCGCTCCCATGTCCGCGCCGGACAGACCGACCTTGGTGAAGAGGTACGCGATCTTCGCCGTGTCCGCGGCGACACGCACATCCGCAGCCGCCGCCATCACCGCTCCCGCGCCGCAAGTCGTGCCGTTCAAGGCCGCGACAACCGGCTTCTCACAGCGCCGCATGTTCTCGATCAGGTCGCAGGTCATGCGCGTGAAGGCGAACAAGTCCGCCTCGGGCACATCGAACAGACGTCCGATGATGTCCTTGACGTCGCCGCCCGAGCAGAACGCGCGCCCTGTGCCCGTCAGCACGATCGCACGCACGCTCGCGCGTGAGTGCAGCGTCGAGAACGCATCGCGCAGCTCGGCGTAGCTCTCAAATGTCAGCGCATTGAGCCGCTCCGGCCGATCGAGCCGGATCGTGGCGACGCCCTCTTGCTCGCTGTAGCGAAAGTGCTTGGGTTGCATGGAGCGTCAGCGCGTCGTGCGCTTTCCCTTGGGCTTGGACTTAGAAGAGCGTCGCGCAGTTCCACCGCGCGCCGGCTTCGGCGCGACGAGCTTGGGATCGAGCGCGGCGTCGAACACGCCGTCGGCGAGGTCCGCCTCGTCGAACTTGCGGCGCAGCTGCGCATCCGTGAAGAGGCCGCGTTCGAGCGCGAGCTCGGCGAGCGCACGCACGACGAGCGCGACGCGCGCGAGGTCGCGCTCGAGCTCGGCGACGCGGCGGGCGGTTTGCGTTCGACGGTGGGCGCTCACCAAAGCGAGGGCGCGAGTGCGCTGCTCGAGCTGCGCGACGGCCGCGAGCGGACCGCGCAGGGCGAGTTCGAGGCGTGAGGGCGATTCCATGCGAGGCTCCGTGGGGAAGGTCGGGCGGGACGCTGGGGTTCAGGGCAAAGCGGCGAGCGCGGCAATCTCGACTTGCGCACCGTCTTCGAGCAAGTCCGCGACCTGCACGAGCGCCATCGCCGGATAGTGGCGCCCGATGAGCTCCTTCCACGCCAGCCCGAGCTCGCGCGTGCAGGCGAGGTAGGCGCGCTTGTCCGTGACGTAGATCGTGAGCTGCATCAGGTGCTCGGGGCCGCCGCCCGCCGCGCGCACGACGGCGACGACGTTGGCGAGCGCCTGCCGGAACTGCGCGGGGAAGTCGCCGCGGCCGACGAGCCGCTGCTCGGCATCCCACGCGATCTGCCCCGCGACGGCCAGGAGCCGCGCGCCCGCGGGCGCCACGACACCGTTGGAATAGCCCTTGGGCGCGGCCCAATCCTGCGGCTGGATCGTCTCGAGCTTCATCGCTGCGTCGGATGATAGCGGGGCGCCCCGCCGTCGAGCTCGACCTCGGCCCCGTTGCACGCGCTTTCGAGGAGTTCGCGCACCACGCGGGCGATCTGAGCGGGCTCGACGAGCTTGCCGGACGGATTCTCTGCGGCGAGCAGCGTGCGCGCCTCGGACTCGCTGCGCCCGGTCTTCGCCGCGATCTTCCGCACCGACGCATCGGTCATCGGCGAGTCGACGTAGTGCGGGCATACGCTCGCCACTTGGACGCCGCTCCCATCGAGCTCGAGCGCGGCCGCGCGGGCCCAGCCCATCAGAGCGTGCTTCGACGCGCAGTACGCCGCGACGTAGCGGTAGCCGCGAAGCCCCGCCGACGAAGCGATGTTGACGATGCGTCCGTAGCGAGCCACTCGCATCGCGGGCAGCAGCGCCTCGGCGATGCGCCGCGCCCCGTGGAAGTTCACCGCCATGTGGCGCTCGTAGAGCTCGTCGGCGCTGCCGTCCTTGGGGCACAGCGGCGCGCTGACGGCGATGCCGGCGTTGTTGACGAGCCAGTCGGGAGCGCCGACCGCTTCGCGGACGCGCGCGAGCGCCGCCGCGATGGAAGCGGGATCCCCGACGTCGAGCGTGACCGCGAGGGCTCTGCTACCGCCGGAGCGGAGCGCCTGCGCCGTGCGCTCGCACTCGTCGAGCGAGCGGGCCGCGAGCACGACCGTGGCGCCCACGCGTGCGAGCTCCGCAGCCACCGCAGCGCCGATCCCGCGGCCAGCGCCGGTGACGAGTGCGATGTGGGGTACCGTCATATGAGCCGCAGATTGTCGCCCGCTGCGAGCGGCGTTGTCGAGCCTGCGCACCCCAGCCCGTGCCACGGGCCTCTGGGGCCGCTAATCTCCGGCCCATGTCGGCCTACGAGCACTGGTCCGAGGAGCTGCAGTCGGCCTACCTCTACCGCGAGATCGCTCGCATCGAGCCTGCGCCGAAGGCCCGCGCCATGTTCACCGAGCTCGCGACCGCGGCCGAAGAGCAGGCGGCGCATTGGGCCGCGCGCTGCGCAACGCCGCCGGGCGAGTTCACGCCCAGCCGCCGCGCGCGCACCGTCGCGGCCCTCGCCCGCACGCTCGGTCCGCGGCGCATCTTGCCCGTCTTGGCCGCGATGAAAGTGCGCGGGCTCTCGGTCTACTCGTCGCATCAACCCGGCTTCCACGCGATGCCGCGCTCGCGCGAGGACTTCGGCCAGCGCCATCGCTCGGTCGGAGCCGGTGGAGCCCTGCGCGCCGCCGTGTTCGGCGCCAACGACGGGCTCGTGTCGAATACCAGCCTGATCCTCGGCATCGCGGGAGCGGGCGCCGAGCCGCGCACGCTGCTCCTCACCGGAATCGCGGGACTCCTCGCAGGGGCCTTCTCGATGGCGGCCGGCGAGTACGTCTCGATGCGCTCGCAGCGCGAGCTGTTCGAGTACCAGATCGGCCTCGAGCGCGACGAGCTCGCGGAGTATCCCGATGAGGAGACCGAGGAGATCGCGCTCATCTACAAAGCGCGCGGACTCGACATCGACGCGGCGCGGGCGCTCGCCAAGAAGCTGATGTCCGATCCCGAGCACGCGCTCGACACCTTGGCGCGCGAAGAGCTCGGCCTCAACCCCGACGACCTCGGCTCGCCGTGGGGCGCCGCGTGGACGAGCTTCCTCGCATTCGCCGTGGGCGCGCTGCTCCCGCTCGCCCCGCACCTGTGGCTGACGGGCACGGCGGCCCTCTGGGCGACCGCGGTCGTCGCACTCGTGGCGCTGTTCTCCGTCGGAGCCGCTCTCGCGCTGTTCACCGGCCGCAGTGTCCTGGGAAGTGGCCTGCGCATGGTGCTGATCGGCTCCGCGGCCGGTGCGGCGACCTTCGCCATCGGCAAGCTCTTCGGTGTGTCGCTCGGCTAGCCATCCACGTTCTGGATGGCCGAGCCGTCATCCGAGCCCGCGCCGCAGTTGATTTTGACGAAACTAAACTCGCAACCCCGCTAGAGGTGCGTAGCTTCACAATTGTGAATCCGCTCCTCCTTCCCCACGAGTACGAACGATCCCCCTTCGGCCGAGTGCGCGACCTGCGCAGGCTGCTCGCCGAGCGGAGCGAGAGCCCTGAGCAGCTCGCCGCCCGAACCGGCGTGTCGAACATGACGTGGCGCCGCCTGCTCGCGAAGCGCGACTCCACGACCCTGCCCGAGAAATACCGCGCGATCCTCGAGCGCCACTTCGCCCCGCCCGCACCGGCCCTCGACGCGCACCTGATCGCCGTCGCCGGTCTCGGCGGCAGCGAGCTCTCCGTCCTCGAGCGCATGGAGAGCGACGGACGTGCAGCGCGTGATGTGGAGAGCGTGGTGCGCGACGCCGAGCGCAAACAGCGCGCGACGCCCGGCCTTCCAGAGCGCCTGACCTCGCCACTCGCCGCGCTCGTCGCCATGGCGCCCTCGGCCTCGCTCGCGGCCAAGGCGCTCATCGCCGGAGCACTGCTCTACTTCCTCAACCCCCTCGACCTCGTCGCCGATGCGCTGATCGGCATCGGCTTCCTCGATGACGCCGGCGTGGTCGCGATCGTGCTCAAGAAACTCTCGCTCACGAAACGCGCGCGCGTCGAAGGACAAGAAGCATGACTCATGAGTCTTCGGGGGCGCGCGTCACGCGCGACCTCTCCGCATCCTTGGTCGTCTTCCTCGTGGCACTGCCGCTGTCGCTCGGCATCGCCATCGCCTCGGGCGCGCCCAGCGTGCGCGCGGGCCTCGTCGCAGCGATCGTCGGCGGCATCGTGGTCGGCGTCCTCGGAGGCGCGCCACTGCAAGTGAGCGGTCCGGCCGCTGGCCTCACCGTGATGGTCTACGGCTACATCCAAGCCTTCGGCTTCCGTGCGACCTGCGCGATCGTCGTGCTCGCCGGCTTGATCCAAGTGGCTGCGGGCGCGCTCCGTTTCGCACGCGCGGCTCTCGCGATCTCGCCCGCGGTCCTACAAGCGATGCTCGCGGGCATCGGCGTGCTGATCGCCCTCGCTCAAGCGCACGTTCTGCTCGGACACAAGCCCGCGGGCGCTGCCACCGCCAACCTCGCCCACCTGCCCGAGTCGATCTCCAACGCCAACCTCGCCGCGTCTGCGGTCGGCCTCGGAACCCTCGCGATCCTGCTGGCTTGGAGTCGCTGGATCGCTCCTCGCTTCAAGGCGGTGCCTGGGTCTCTGGTCGCCATTGCCTTCGGAACGTTGCTGGCATCGCTGCTGCCGGGCGAGCAGCCGCTCGTCGTCGTGCCGGACAACGTGCTCTCCGCTTTCGAGTGGCCGAGCATCGACGGCACCGAGCTCAGTGCACGCGTGATCGCCGCACTGGGCTTGGCGTTCGTCGCAAGCGCCGAGTCACTGCTCTGCGCGGTCGCCACGGATCGACTGCACAGCGGACCGAGAGCGCACCTCAATAAGGAGCTCTTCGCGCAGGGCGTGGGCAACGTCGTGTCGGGCGCGCTCGGCGGCCTGCCCATCACGGGCGTGATCGTGCGCAGCTCCGCCAACATCGCCGCCGGCGCACGCACCAGTCTGTCGGCCATCTTCCACGGCGTCTGGATGCTCGTCTTCGTGGCGTTGTTCGCGGGTTTCTTGGGTCAGATCCCGCTCGCCGCGCTCGCGGCGCTCCTCGTGCACGTCGGTGTGAATCTCGTCAAGATCAAGGAGTTCCGGCGTGTGCACGCCTTTGGCGAAGCATGGGTGTACGGCGTCACGATCGCGGGCGTCGTGTTCATCAACTTGCTGTGGGGTATCGGACTTGGCTTCGGACTCGCCCTGATCCTGATGCTGCGGCGCCTCTTGCGTGCCGACCTCGAAGTGGTCGAGCGCGACGGCAACCTGCACGCGACGCTCCGGGGCCATCTCTCCTTTCTGGCGGTTCCGGCGATCACCCATGCGCTCGGCGCGCTGCCGCAGCGGCGGACGGTGGTGCTCGAGCTCCATGTCGATCAGCTCGACCACGCGGCGGTGGAAGCCATCCACGACTGGCGAGCTGGCTATGAACGTGCCGGAGGCCACGTCCTAGGAACAGCTGTCGAACAGCGCTGGGAAGAGCTCACCCACGACGCCGCGCCGCGGAATGCCTGAGGTTGCGCGGCATGTTCGAAGCACCGCGCGTCGTCGAGGAGTGGCTCGCCCACTGCCGTCCCTTGCTGCCGCTGCAGAATCCTCTGTGGGCCTTCGTCCACAACAATGTCCTGCAGGCCTTCGAGGATCGGCAGTTCCTCTCCGCGGTGCACGGTGCATCGACGCTCTACCGAGCGCGCCCTTACGAGAGCGAGCAGTTCTACCGCGGAGAGCTGGCGCGCGGCCGCATCACGCGCGAAGCACTCGAAGACGTGCTGGCTGCCGCGCTGCCCGAGCTAGGGCCGCTGCGGGTCGAGCAGTTCCTCGCAGATAACCTCCTAGGCGACAGCCTCCCGCCAGGTGAGTCGCTGCGCATTTGCCCGCGCTTGGAAGCACTCGGCTCCATCCGCACCGAACGTGCGCTCTCGGACGTACTCGTGCCGCTCGTGTCTGCATGGCTGGATCAAGGCATGGCGGCCGGGGCCAACGCGCTCCATCTCGAGTCGTTCTGGACGGTGTTCACCGTGTCGGTCGGGCGCACGCCCTCGTGGGGCTTTGACTGGGCGCCTGCGCTTCGTGCGCGCGTCGCCGCGCACGAGCGATCACAACGCGGCGTCCACGAGATCGTCGCGGCAGAGGTCGCGGAGTGCGCACCCCAAGGGCGCAGCGCGGAATACTGCCTCGAGACGCTGTTCGTGCTGAAAGGATGGTCGGGGATCGTTCACCGACTTGAGAGTGACCGCGCGCTCGCACCGTTGGAGGCGCCCGCCCGCATCGCACTCGTCGACTGGCTTGCAGCGCTGCTGATCACCCAGCATGCCTTGGAAGATTGGCTTGGCTCGCTGCATGGAGTCTCGCGTGCCGAGCTCTCCCGCCGCCCGTCTCCCGTCGAGGAGAGTCGAGGACTGTCCCGCGCCCACCTGTGGCAGTGTGCCTACGAGCGTTCCTTTGGAGCGGCGCTCCTCGAGCGTTTGGAACTTGCGGCACAGCCCGCCGCGCGCACCGAGCCACCGCGTTTCCAAGCGCTGGTGTGCATGGACGACCGCGAAGAATCCCTGCGTCGCGCCCTCGAACGTCGCGGTAGCGAGATCGAGACTTGGGGCGCCGTCGGCTTCTTCGGGATCGACATGAACTTCGAAGCCCTGGGACGCGCGCGTCCGACGCGCCAATGTCCGCCCGTCGTAGAGCCGTCTCACACCCTGCGCGAAACGGCGCTCGACAGTGAGGGGGTCGCGCTCGAGCGGATGCGCCGTTCCAACACGACGAGCGCTGCGGCAAGTCTCGCCGTCTACCACAGCTCGCGCACGCTCGTGCGAGGCGTCGCGATCTCCTTGGCGTTGGGCATGCTCGGATTCCTGCCGCTCGTGCTCAAGGTCAT
>CAIYPP010000010.1 GCA_903928115.1 uncultured Planctomycetota bacterium | reverse complement strand
CCTGGCTGATGCGGACGATCGCCTCGTTGCAGTCCGGCGTGCCGTTGCCGTTGTTGTCCGTCACCGCCACACCGCAGCCGCAGGCGCCCGGCGAGGTCGAGTTCGGATCGTTCGGGCAGAGGTCGTTGCAGTCCGCCGTGCCGTCGCCATCGGTGTCCGTGTCGGCGACGCCGCAGCCGCACACGCCCGGAGCCGTCTTGAGCGCGTCGTTCGGGCAACCGTCGTTGCAGTCCGCAACACCGTCGCCGTCCGTGTCGGTGTCGGCGACACCGCAGCCGCACTGACCCGCCGCGGTCTTGAGCGGGTCGTTCGGGCAGCCGTCGTTGCAGTCCGCCGTACCGTCGCTGTCCGTGTCGGTGTCGGCGACACCGCAGCCGCACTGACCCGTCGCGATCTTCAGCGGATCGTTCGGGCAGCCGTCGTTGCAGTCCGCCGTGCCGTCCGAGTCGGTGTCCGTGTCAGCGATGCCGCAGCCGCACTGGCCCGCGGCGACCTTCAGCGGATCGTTCGGGCAGAGGTCATTGCAGTCCGCCGTGCCGTCGCCGTCCGTGTCGGTGTCGGCGATGCCGCAACCACAGATACCGGCGACGATCTTGAGCGGATCGTTCGGGCAGAGGTCGTTGCAGTCCGCCGTGCCGTCGCCGTCCGTGTCGGTGTCGGCGATGCCGCAGCCGCAGACGCCCGCGACGATCTTCAACGGATCGTTCGGGCAGCCGTCCACGCAGTCGGCGGAGCCGTCACCGTCCGAGTCCGTGTCGGCGATACCGCAACCACACTGGCCCGCCGCGACCTTCAACGGGTCGCTCGGGCAGCCGTCGTTGCAGTCCGCCGTGCCGTCGCCGTCCGTGTCCGTGTCGGCGATGCCGCAGCCGCAGATGCCCGGGTAGATCTTGAGCGGATCGTTGGGGCACGAATCGACGCAGTTGGCGACACCGTCACCATCGCTGTCGGTGTCGGCGATGCCACAGCCGCACACACCCGCGGCGATCTTCAGCGGGTCATTCGGACAGCCGTCCGTGCAGTCGTTCGTGCCGTCGCCGTCCGCGTCCGGCGCCGACCAGCTCAGCGTGAACGCGCCGCCGGCGTTCTTGCCGGTGAGGCCCGCCACGCGGATCTTGTAGGTCGTACCGCCGACGAGGGCCGCACTCAGGCCCGAGCCCGGAGCACAGCCCGACGGGCCATCGTTGTTGCAGATCGAGCCGAGCTGGTTCGCAGATGTCGCGTCCATGCAGCCCGTGTGAACCGAGATCACGGTGTCAAAGCCGCCGCAGGTCGAGAACGAATAGGTACCGCTGCAGGGCGCGGTGTACTCGTACCACACGTCGAAGACCGCCGTGGAGCCCGCGCAGCTCGGGTTCGTCCCCGACGACGAGGATTGGTTGATGCCCGTGGCACCCACCGTCGTTCCCGACGTCGAGCCCGAGGCCGACGCGAGGACTTCAGGCGTCGCGCACGAGTCGTTCGCCGGAGTCGCGTCGCCCGAGACCGTCAGCACGGTCGTGAGGTTCGCCTGAGTCGTGCTGTAGGGCGTGAGCAGCACGTAGTACGTCACACCCGCCTGCGCTGCGAAGGAGACCTTCGAGCGGTAGGGCGAGCCTTCGATGTCGTCGTTCGCGGTGACGCACGAGAGTGCCGCGCAGCCCGCGGAACCGTCGTACACGAAGAGCTTCGTGTCCGAAGTGCCCGCGAGGGTGTCGACCGTGAGCGTCTGCGCGGTCGGCGAGGTCAGCGCGTACCACACGCCGATGCCGATCGTGAAGCTCTGGGCTTGGCCGGGCTGGGGGCCGCTGCAGGCCGGAGCCGCGGCCGTATCGCTCGTCGCGTTGATGTAGTTGACGTTCGTCGCCGAGGGGATCGCGAGCGCGACGGCGCCGGAGCAGTTGTCATTCGTGGGCGGAGGCACGACGAAGGTGCTCGCCAGCGTGAACGCGCCGCCCGCGCCCTTGTCGGACACGCGAACCTTCACGGTCTGCCCCACCGCCACCGAGTACACGAGCGAAGAACCGGGGCCCGAGCAGGGGGTGCCCGAAGCATCGTCGTTGCAGGCGAGCTCAACGCCACCGCAGGCGTCGAAGAGCGAAATCACCGTGTCGATCGAGGTCGTGCAGGTCGAGAGCGAGAGGTTGCCCGCGAAGCTGCCGGTGTTCGTGAACGTGTACCAGACGTCGTTGCCCGTGGCATCGCACGTCGAGCTGCCGTCGTTGGTCGCCGCGGCGGTGTTGCCGGAGATGCTCGCGGCGAGAGCGGCCGCGCTGGCGCAGGCGTCGTTCGCCGGCGGACCACCGATGCGCGTCTCGAGCTTGTAGGTGTTCGTCGTCGCGCTCAGCGCGAGACCGCCGAACGTGCCCGAGGAGATCGGCGTGCTGAGCGGGATCACGCGCACGGCGTACCAGTTGCCGGCCGTGATCGAGGTGTTGATCGAAACCGTGACGCAGCGGGCGCCGATCGAGGACTGACTGACCAGCGTGTTCGTGCCGCAGGTGCCCGTCGCCGAGAGCTGGCGCAGCTCGACGATGCCGTTGAACTGGCTCGTGACCTGAGCCGTGAACAGGTCCGAAGTCGCCGCTTGGAACACGTACCAGTCGATGTCGCGGTTCGAGCCGTAGTTGCGCGACGTTCCGATCACCGAGTCATAGGTCGGGTACGCCGCGGGCGTGATCGTCTGGAAGCGACCGGGCGCGCCGGTCGGGATGCCGTCGCAGCCGTCGTTCGACGAGGGACCGTTGCGACCCTCCGCCTCCGCCGTACCGCCCGTGGGAGCCGCGCAGGTCGCGGCCGTCACGGCGCCGGTGCAGGCCGTGCCGCTGTCGGTGATGTCGAGCTGGAACGCGTTCGTCTGCGCGCCGCTCGTGTAGGGCGAGATCCAGATGTAGTAGGTGCGACCGAGCTCGGTGCAGAAACTCATCGACGCTTGGCTGCCCGTGCAGCTCGGGCCGTTGTCGTCGCCGGTCGCCACGACCGTGAAGGCGTCGCAGCCACCGATGGCGGCGAGCATGACACTGTCGAAGGTCGGCGCGCTGGCGCAGAGCGAAGCCGTCACCGTGTTGCCCGTACCCGTGATCGAGTACCACAGGCCGCGCTTGTTCGATTGGTTGGCGAAGCTGATCAGCGGGGTGGCGAACGTCTGGATCGGGTTGTACTCGACGGTGGCGCCCACGAAGGTGCCCGTGGTCGTCGAAGGAACCGCGATTGCAACGGCGCCGGAGCAGTTGTCGTTGTCCGGAGTCGAGGTCGGCTTCACTTCGAGACCGACGGTCGAGCCGCCGCTCAGAGCGCCATCGACGCCGACGAGCTGGAAGCTCTTCGTGCCGGTCGTCGTGCCGACAGGCACCGTCACGTTGAAGCTGTAGAGCCCGTCGCCGGCGACGACGTCACCGTTCGTACCGTCGTCGTAGAGGCTCTGCGTCGCGGATCCGCCCACGGAAGTGAGGTTGGCCGTAACGGTGGTCGAGCCGGAGGCGGCTCCACCCGCGCATTGGTAGGCCGACACGACGATCTTCACCGTCTGGCCTTCCTCGGCGAAGAACGGGTGCACCATGCCGACGAGCGAGAGGCCCGCGTTGGTGGAGGTCGCCGTGTTGCGCGGCTGAGGCTGACCGACGCCCCAGTCCAGGAAGCTGTTGGGCGTGTCCTGTGCGCCGCACACCTGGCGGAAGATCGCGAGGTTCGTGCTCGCCGCCGGAGCGTTGTTCGCCGTCGCGTGCGTGACGCCGTTGGCGGAAGCGTCGTTCCAGTTCGCCGTTCCCGTGCCGACGAAGTCGCGCAGGTTGGCGACCGCGGCGTAGGTCGGTGTTCCGCCGACGAGCTGCGTCGTCGAAGCGACGAGCGCCAGCTTGAAGTTGTCCGCGGCCATCGCGACCGTGCCCGTGCCATCGGGCGTGGGCAGCGCGAGCGACTGTCCGGCGGGCGCCGACGTTCCGTCCGCCTGCTTGACGAGCAGGTACTGACCCGTGCCGAGCGTCACGGCGGGCAGCGCGGTGACCGTCCACGTGGTGCCCGTGCTCGATGCGTATTGCAGCGACCAACCGGAGAGACTCTGCGGAGCGCCCGTGTTGTAGAGCTCGACGTAGTCGCTCAGGTACGTCGCGCCCGCGTTGCCGCCGGCACCGAAGACCTGACTGATCTTGACCTGCGCAGCCGCGGACTGAGCCGCACAGAGGACCGCAGCACCAGTGAAGAGTGAGCGGAAGAGACGGTTGGACAACATCGCTGGGGAGGCTCCTGAGAGGGGTGAGAGCGAACGGCGCCGAAGGCAAGCCGCCATGGGAACTCCGCCTCGCCTGAGATGAGGCGCAACTCCTTCCCGAATTGAACGCCTACTTTCAGGAATCCGCAAGACTCGCCGTGCGTAGATCTTCGGGCTGTCATGCAGGCCCGATGGTTCCGACGGTGGGCCGGAAGGAAGTTCCGGGTCCGAGCGTCGTCGACCCAAAAGAGGTGGCCCCAACGGGGGGCCGGAGCCGACGTAGAGTGTCCAACCCGGAGACCCCCATGCAACGCAACAGCCTCATCGTCGCGGGTGCGCTCGCCTTGGCCGCTACCGCCGGCTTCTTTGCCCTCCGTAGCCCCTCCCCGAGCCCCTCGGAGAGCGCTCAGGCTCCGTCCGAGACCCCGCGGGCCGAAACCCGCAGCGAACCGGCGGCGCTCAGCGCGCCGACCAACCTGCCGGCGGGGACGGCGACGGCTGCGGAAGGCCCGGCTCGCACGGTGGCCGACGAGGTCGAGATCGACCTCAGCGGCATCGCCGGCGTGCGGGGCAAGCTGCTCCCGATGCGCGAGGCCACGCCGCTCGAAAAGCAGTCGGTGCGGGAGCTGGTCAAGCTCCACGTGCCCGACGAGGACAACGGCATCGCGGACCCGGTCGCGGGCGTTCCGCAGGGCTACGACCAAGACAGCCTGATGCTGAAGTACGGCAGCTACGACGTGCGCCAACTGCAAGAGGCCCACGCGAGCGTGCGAGCGATCCTCGAGTGGCAGGTCAACGGGCCGTTCACGGACAAGGGCACCGAGATCCTGCCCGGCGAACTCCTGCGCGGCATGGAGATCGAGCGCGAGTGGCTGGAGCAGACGATTCTCTACCCCTGACCGCCCGAGGGCGTAGAGGCGCGCGGACGCGGTGCTAGGATCGCTCGCGCGAAGGGAGGTCGCGCGATGCGAGAAGCTCAGCGGGATCCGGCGTTGGAGAAGGACCACGGCGCGCACACGCTCAAGGTGTGGCGCGGCGCGGTCGTCGGCGTCTACGGTGACGATGTGTTCGTCGAGCTCGGCCCGCGCATGCAGGGCGTGATCTCCGCGCGCAAGTTCACGCTGCGGCCGCGCATCGGCGAGCAGTTCGACTTCACGCTGCGCGGACGCGAGGACGGCCTGTGGGCGCTCGAGCGCCGCGAGACCGCGAGCCTCCAGTCTTGGGAGGACATGGAGCCCGGCGTGCTGGTCCACGCGCGCGCAACGGGCGCGGTACCGGAAGGGCTCGAGCTCAAGATCGGCAAGCTGCACGCCTTCATGCCGAAGTCGCACACGGGCCTCGCGCGCGACCAAAAGGCGAGCCTGCTCGTCGGCAAGACGCTGACCTGCGAGGTGATCGAAGTCGACCGCGAGCGGCAGCGCGTGCTCGTCTCGCGCAAGCTCGTGCAGCAGCGCGAGCGCGACGACGAACGCCAGCGCGATGTCGGCGCGCTGTCCGTGGGACAGGCGATCGAAGGCCGCGTCGCGCGGCTCGAACCGTACGGAGCCTTCATCGCGTTCGGGCGCGGTCTCGAAGGCATGGTGCACATCTCGAACATCGCCTACGAGCGCATCGAGCATCCCTCCGCGGTGCTGCACGTGGGCGAGCTGGTGCGTGCGAAGGTGCTCGCGCTCAAGGGCGGCGGCAAGCGCATCGCGCTCGGGCTCAAGCAGCTACAGCCGAGTCCTTGGGCGGCGCTCTCCGAGCGTCTGCGTGTCGACCGCGTCGTCGAGGGCACCGTGAAGCGCGTGATGCCCTTCGGTGTGTTCATCGCCGTGCTGCCCGGCATCGAGGGACTCGTGCACAACACGCAGGCGGATCTGCGCGGCGAGCGCGACCTCGCGCGGCATTACCAAGCCGGCGAGCGCGTCTCGGTTCGCGTCCTCTCGGTCGACGAAGAGGGTGAGCGTCTCGCGCTCTCGTTCCTTCACATCGATGGGCGGCCGATCTTGAAGGACGAAGCCGCGGCGAACTCCGACTTCGAGTCGCTGCGCCTCGACGTGCGGCCTGACTTGCGCTCGACGCTGCTCGGTCGCGCGCTGCACGGCGCGCTCGTCGAGCGCAGCGCGCGCGCCGCTACAGACCGACTCGCCGAGTGAAGGGTTCGAGGAGCTCGCGCACATTGGCGCGGTCTCGCCCGAAGATCCCGCCCGACTCCGAGCGGACGTGGAGCGTCGCCGAAGGGATTCCGTCGGGGCCTTCGACGCGCAGCGTGATGCGCGACTTGCCGGACAAGAGTCCGCCGCGCCGCTCACAGTGCAGCGTGAGCGCGGCATCGTCGGCGCGCACGAGGACCCAGCCCGCGAGGTCCGCGACCATGTCGCGGGCCTCGGAGTAGAGATCCTCGCGCCGCAGCGCGACGGACAAGGGACGCAGGAGCGGATCGCTCGCGTCGCTGTGAGTCTCGAACGAACCCATGGCGAGGTCCGCGCGGACGCGGGGCTACTTCTTCGCGGCGGAGAGCTTGTTGAGCGCCTTCATCAGGCGGCTCTTCTTGCGCGAGGCGGCGTTCTTGTGGATCACGCCGACCTTCGCCGCCTTGTCGATCATCTTCATGCTCTCGCGGAGCATCTCGGCGCGCTGCGCGGGCTCTGCGGCGAGGGTCGACTTGGCCTTGCTCTTGATCCCGCTGCGGACAGCGCGGTTCTTGAGACGACGGCGGTTGCTGGTGCGGACGCGCTTGGCGGCTTGCTTGGAGTGAGTCATGGTTTAGCGAAATCGTTCCATCTTGGCGGCTACGTCACGGTAGCCGATGTCGGCCTCGAAGATGCGAGCGTAGCTCGCGCGGGCCTCGTCAGCCTTGCCCTCGCCCTCGGCGATCTCGCCGAGAGCGTACAAGACCTCCTTGGCCCGCTCGTCGATCTCCTGCACGCCTTCGAGGACGCGCAGGTATTCCTTTTTCGCGAGGTCGGCGAAGCCCTTGCGCTGAAAGCACTGGGCCATGCCGATGCGGGCCTCGCGCTGAGCGCGCGCGTCGGCCTGCGCCTTCTGAAACTCGGCCAAGGCGAGGTCGTACTCGCCCTTGCGCGCGAGGCGCTTGCCGAGCTGGAGCCGCAGGGTGGCGTCTCCGGGGTGCACCGCGACGCGGTTGCGGAAGTCGAGGACCTCGGCGTCGAGCAGCTCGGCCTCGTAGCGCGACGCGAGCTCGGCGTTGCCGTCCTTGTCCGCGCGGGCGATCTTCTTCTTGAGCATCTTGGCGCGCAGGTCGCCGACCTTGCAGAGCAGCTCGAAGCTGTCCTTCTTGTACTGGGAGGCGCGCTCCGCGCAGTCGAGGGCCGACTCGTAGTCCTTCAGGCGCTCGTGGATGTCCGCGAGCTGCAGCATCAGCTCGGGATCCTTCGAGTTTTCGGCGTAGAGCCCCTCGAGCCGCTCGCGCTCCTTCACGAGGTCTTCGTCGGTCAGCACGCGGCGCCGCGCGCGCTCGAGGTCGGCGGCTTGGTCCTTGTCGCGGATCTGCTCGCGGCTGTGGGACACGGCCTCGAAGCGGCCCGCCTTCAGCGCCCGCTCCGCCGCGAGGTCCTTGCGCGCCTTGAGCGCATCTTGGTCGCGCGGGTCTGCTTGCAGCGCACGCTCGTAGTATTCGAGGGCCTTGGCGTGGTCGCCGGCGCGGTACGCCATCGCGCCCGCGCGCTTGAGCCCCTCGGGGTTGCGCGGCGCGATCTCGGCGAGGAACTCGTACACCGCGAGGGCCGACTTGGTGAAGCCGGCGCTCTCCAGCGCGATGCCGAGCTCCAAGTTGGCGTCGGGGTCGAGCGGGTTGCCGGCGAGGTACTGCTCGTAGGACTTGGCGGCCGCGGCGTGCTTGCCCGCCTTGGCGAGTCCCTTGGCGACCGCGAGCGGACCCGCGCCCGTGAGCGCCTTGAAGAGCTTGGGGCCACCGCCGCCCTGCTCGTGGCGCTTGCGCAGCGCCTTGCGCAGACCGCCGCGCGCCTCGCCCAAGTTGGGGTCCATCTCCAAGAGCTGCTGGTAGACCTCGATCGCGAAGTCCCAGCGACGCTGCCGGAGCGCGTCTTCCGCCTTTTGGAGATGCTTGGAGTAGTCCACGACGAGGGAGGTCCTCGCCAGTCCGGCACCGGCCGCAGCCGGAGGTGGACCGGGGCGGCGCTGGGGCGGAAACGAGGGCGGGAGAGGCTAGCGGCGTGGCCAGAAACCGTCAACGCAGGCTATTCTCTCGGGCCCTGTTGGCCCAAGAAGAGGGCTGCCTCGACCCCATGTCCGCCCCGCTCGATTTCCGCGTCGTCTACTATCCCGATCCGGTGCTCCGGAAGGTCGCCAAGTCGGTCGAGGCCTTCGACGAGGACCTGCGGGCCACCGTGCAGGCGATGTTCGACCTGATGTACCGCTCCGAGGGCTGCGGGCTGGCGGCCCCCCAGACGGGGCTGGAGCGGCGCATCTTGGTCCTGAACCCCACCGGAGACCCGGCGCAGAAGGAGCACGAGCTCGCGCTGGTCAACGTGACGATCACCGACCGCTCGGGTCCGCTGACGCTGCTCGACGAGGGCTGCCTGTCGTTCCCGCAGATGTACGCGGAGATCAAGCGGCCCGAGCGCTGCAAGGTCGTGGCCCACGACGTCCACGGCAACCGCTTCGAGGCCGAGTACTCCGGCTTCCTCGCCCGCGTCGTCCAACACGAGTACGACCACCTCGAGGGCGTGCTCTTGGTCGACCGAATGTCGCCCGCCGACAAGGCCCGCAACAAGGCGGCGCTCTCGGACTTGGTCGAGCGCTACCGCCGCTCGCAGGCGGCCGGGGCGCGCTAGGCCCCCCAAGGCCCGCGGGATCCGGCGCTTGAAGACGACGCGCTCCATCGCGGCGCTCCGCGAGCCCCCCGCCGCGGGCTCGGTCGTGTCGATCGGCGTATTTGACGGCGTCCACCTCGGACATCAGGCGATCCTCGCCGCGAACGTCGCCCGCGCGCGCTCACTCGGCGCCGTGCCGACGGTCGTGACCTTCGCCGAGCACCCCAAGGCGGTCCTGCTCGGGAGAGCGCCCCGCACGCTGACCACGCTCGAGCACCGCCTCGCGCTGTTCGCGCAGGCCGGAGTCGAGCACGCGGTCGCGCTGGAGTTCGACGACGAGCTGCGAGCGACATCGGCGGAGGACTTCGTCGAACGCGTGCTCGTCCGCGGCCTTCGCACGAAGGCCTTGGTGCTGGGATTTGACAGCAAGTTCGGGCGCGAGCGGCGCGGCACGCCGGCCCTGCTCTCAGGGTTGGGTTTCGACGTCACGGTGATCCCGCAGGTGCAGGTCGGCCAGTACGGGGTGTCGAGCACCGCGATCCGCGAGGCGGTCGAGCTCGGCGACCTCGCGCGGGCGGAGGCGATGCTCGGTCGGCCCGTCAGCGTGCTCGGCACGGTGATCCACGGGGACGCGCTCGGCCGCAAGCTCGGCTTCCCGACCGCCAACCTCGACCTCGACCACGAGCTGCACCCCCCGCCGGGCGTCTATTACGGTCGCGCCACGCTCGCCGCGGGCGCCGAGAGCCACGCCGCGGTCATCAACATCGGGTTCCGGCCCACCTTGGGCGGAGCGCGCCCCGAGCGCGCGCGCATCGAGGCCCACCTGCTCGATTTCCAAGGCGATCTCTACGGTGCGAAGCTCGAGCTCGCCTTCCTCGGCCGACTGCGGGGCGAGCAACGCTTCGACGGGCTCGACGCGCTCGTCCGCCAGATCGGGCAGGACATCGCGCAGGCCCGCGAGCGGCTGGTCGCCCACTCTGCGCCGCTCCCCCGTTGACCGAAGGCCTGCGCGCGGCCACAATCTCCGCCCCTCGCGTGTCCCGCGAGCCGTGGTTGGGCAGGTAGCTCAGTCGGTAGAGCAGCTGATTGAAAATCAGCGGGTCGCTGGTTCAAGTCCGGTCCTGCCCACCACCTCTTTCCTCGAGGCCCGGTCCTGAGGGCCCCCTCCTAAAAGTCTGGGATCGCGCCGTGAGCAGCTTCCAACCGCTGGTGATCCGCCGCAGCGACCCCTCGAAGGTCGAGATCGAGTGGGCCGACGGCCACCGCACGACCTACACCGCCGCCGAGCTGCGCGGGGTCTGCCCCTGCGCCGGATGTGTGAACGAGGTCACCGGCGTGCGTATGCACGACCCGGCCTCGGTGCCCGCGGGTCTCACCCAGAGCGACCTGCGCTTCGTCGGGAACTACGCGGTCGCCCTGCAGTTCTCCGACGGGCACAACACGGGCATCTACCCGTTCCGCTACCTGCGCGAGCACGACCCGAGGCCGTGAGCGCGGGCGACGCGCAGGATCCGGCGGGCCTCGCGGTTCGGCCGGGGCTCACGATCCCCGAGCACGAGCTCGTCGCCACAGCGCTGCGCGCGGGCGGTCCCGGCGGGCAGAACGTCAACAAGGTGTCGAGCGGAGTGCTGCTGCGCTTCGACGTCGGCGCGAGCTCGGTGCTCTCGCCCCAGCAGAAGGAGCGCATCGCGGCGCGGCTCGCGTCCCGCCTCACGAAACACGGCGAATTGCTCGTGAAAGCCGTCGAGCACCGCGAGCACGGCCGCAACCTCGCCGCCGCGCGCGAACGACTCGCCGCGCTGCTCGCCGACGCACTGCACGTTCTGCCGCCGCGCCGCGCGACGCGCCCCACGCGCGGCTCGGTGCGCCGCCGCATCACCGACAAGCGCCAGCGCTCCGAGCGCAAGCGCGACCGCGGTGGATCCAACTGGGACGGGGGCTAGCTCGGCCACTTGGCAGGAGCCGCCTCGATCCGCGCTTGCAAGGGACGCGAGGCCGCTTCCAGAGGGTCGTAGAGGGCGTTTTTCGGAAATACTTACGCTGCGCCGCCCCGACAGCATCGCTGTCTCGACGGGCACGCCCTCGGAATCCACCCCTCGATAGCCATGAACATAAACCTTTTATTATCATGAACTTATGTCAAAGGATCGGGCCCCGTTCGGGCGGACTTGAGGAAATCCGAAGCCCGATCCCGCCGAATCTCTCCTGCATCGGGCCCCAAAAAGTCCCGGCGGAGGCTTCCATCCGCCGGGCGCGGTCGGCACCATCCTTCCGCTCCAGACCCCATCCCTTCTCTCTGGTGTCTTAACTCTCTACGGAGTGCATTCCTCATGCTGAAGATCGTTCTCGGCGCTCTGGCGCTCACTGCTGCCACGACGCCCACCCTTGCGAACAGCTGGTCGACCACCGACCGCGACCTCGCAAACCTCTCCTCGTCCCTGACCCAAAACGCCTCGGGCGTCTCGGTGTCGGGCTTCCTCCGCTCCTCGTACGTCAGCTGGACGGACGTCGACCCCGATAACAACGCCACAACGGCCAACAGTGGTGATATCGGTGCCTTCTCGATCGACGATGCCCAGATTTGGGTCACCGGCTCGGTCGGGGACTTCTCGGTGACCATCCAGGCGGATGCCGCGAGCACCTCGGAAGGTCTGTTCATGGACCGCACCAAACTTACCGGCGTCGGAGCTTTCACCACGGACGGCGCGAAGGACGTAACGGCGGGGACGAACGAACTGATCGCCTACGGCGGCAACAACACGCCGTTCTCGGTCGGCAGCCTCGGCAGCCTTGGCCTCCTCGACGCCTACGTCGCGTGGAACGCCACGGAGATGATCAAGGTCCAAATGGGCCAGTTCCGCCCCGCGTTCCTCGCCAGCTCGGCGCTGAACGAAAACAACATGCTCTTCATCAACCGCTCCCGCCTGGGCGCGGCGGGCGCCTATCGCAGCCAGGGCCTGCAGGCGAGCGCGAGCTTCGGCATGTTCAACATCGCCGTCTTCGCTCAGAACGGGGAGGAAGTCGCAGTCGGCTCCCCCGCCGTCACCGGCGTCGCCGAGAACGACCTTTCGTACGGTGCCCGCGCCTCAGCGCAGATCATGGGCACTTCGTCGTCCACCGAGGGCGCCCTCGGTGCCTCGAACGACCCGTCGCTCGTGGTCGGTATCGGCTTCATCGATGACGCGGCTCAGATTTCTTGGCTCGGCAGGACTGTGGGCGGCACCAACACCTACTCCAATAACGTCGGCGAATGCCTCGCGTTCGACACGACCTTCACGATGGGCGCCTTGTCTCTCTCGGCGGAGTTGGTCGACATCACCGGCAGCGGTGACGCGGCGACGGATTCTCCGGATGCCACGCCGTTCAGCGCGGCCGGTTCCTTCATGGTGATTCCGGATCAGCTCGAACTCGCCATCCGCTACGAGGACTTCGACGACAGGGACGAGACGAGCTGGATGACCTACGGCGTCAACTGGTACCTGCAGGGCCACGCCGCTAAGTGGCAGATCAACTACATCGACGGAGCGAGCGACGAAAAGTTCCTCGACTCGGACATGGTCCAGCTCGGCCTGACGGTCAGCATGTGACCCGCGTCTCTCCCTCACCACGAGGCGCGCGCGTCGCGCAACTGGGCAGGGGGAGGTTTGGAATTATGGGGCAGCCCCGCGCGCGTCGCGGGGCTGCTTCGTTTGTGGGGATCCGCGTTTCTCGTGGAAACCAGCTCGCTCACGTCTCGTCGAGTGGTGTGTGGCTCTCGTTGTTCCTCTGTGCGCCGGGTGGGTTGTTGTTTCCGTGGGTTGGTGAAAGTCGTGGATGTGAAGGCGCCCCCGAGCGGGCGCCCTGCTCGGGTTCGGTCAGCCGATCGAGACTTACTTCAGCAGGTCCGGCGGCGGCAGCACGCTCGAGCTGACCTTCGCCATCGAGCGCTGGCTGAAGCAGGCATTCTCGCTCGCCTGCCACCGGTCGTCCTGCTCCGCGGGGAGCGTCGTCGCCGGCCGCAGCCGACAGGTCGTGTTCGGAAAGATGCCCACGAACAGCGTGCGGCGGCGAATCTCGCGGTTGAGGCGCTCGAGCGGGTTGGTCGAGTGGATCTGGCGCCAGTGATCCTTCGGAAATGTCATGTACGCGAACACGTCCTCGGCCATCGCTCGCAGGAGCTCGGACGCCTTGGGGCACTTCGAGTCCAGGAGCTTCGCCATCCCGTCGAGCGCATCGCGCGCGTCCAACTGGCTCGTGCGCGTCGGAGAGTTGCACGCCGCGCAGGCCGCGCTTCACGAGGCTGCGCAGGAAGTCCCTCCAGAAGGCGTGGCTCTCGGCGTCGCCAGCATCGACGCCCAGCACCGAGCGGCGGCCCTCGACCGTCACGCCGGTCGCGATCACGACGGCCTTCGAGCGCACTCAGCCGTCTTGGCGAGCCTTCTCTTGCACGGCGTCCAGCCACAGGTACGGCACTCCTCGTCGAGGGTGCGCGTGCGGAAGGCCTGCACTTCCCCATCGAGCTCGGCGCACATGCGGCTGACGCGGATTTTGTCGATGCCGTGACCGCCCAGTGCCTGGATCAGGTCGTCCAACTTGGGGGTGGACGCACCGCGCAGGAATGCCTCTTGCGCCACGGCGAGAGCCTTCTCGGCACCCCGTCGCGGGTCTCGAAGCGTCAGCCATTGCGGTGTGCCACGCGCCCCTCGGCGCGCTCGTGGAATGCCGCGCCGAGCTGGGCTGCGACCTCGCCCTCCGCAACATCCGCCATCGTCATCCCCACCAAGCGCAAGAGAGGTCTCCCTCGGGGCCCTTGAAAATCTGGCCTGCGGTGGGCTCCATGCAGCACGATCTCGCTCGGCGTGGATCCATATTCTGTGGCCATAGAACACTCGTAGAGGAACAAAGTGGGGATTCGCGGAGCGTTCCCACGGAGCGGGACCGGAGACCTCAAGCCAGCTCCGCACCTACACCACAGGGTGAAGCGCTAGGTTCAGGGCGTTGACAAACCCGACGCATCCGTACTATGCAGAGGCTTGGCAGAAGTTCTCCACGCCTCCCTCAACAGATTTGGAGCATCGATCGACATGCGTCTAGCCGCTCTCGCCCTCACCATTTCAGCGCTCGCATGCAGCCTTGCGGGTTGCGCAGCGCCCCGCCAGCAGATCAAGATCCTGAAGTCGGCCGGAGCAGCAACCTCCCTGGTACGACTGACGACGGATTCCGCATCTGAATGGACTCCGAGGCTGTCACCAGACGGTAGCCTCATCCTATTCTGCACCGAACGCGTCGAGGGTGGGAGATCTGTCGGTGCGGTGCTCACGAGCATCGACGCCGATTCGGGCGCTCGCCGCACCATCTACACGCCCCCCACAGCTTTCAGTGCCGAGCCTCGTTGGCTTCCGGACGGATCCGGGTTTGTCTATCGATCGAACCGAAGTGGGCCGTTGGCCGTGGTCCGCTCGCTCTCCTCGAGTCCGAATAGCGGGGTCTCGGTGCTCCTCGACGCCAATCAGGCGCCGTCCATCCAGAGTCCGTCTGTCTCACCCGATGGCAAGACGGTTGCGGCGCAAGCTCTCATTTCTGGCCAATGGAACGTCATCCTTTTCGATACAGGACGCAATCAATACACGGTCCTCGGGGAGGGAATCTCGCCTTGCTACAGCCCCGACGGCGGCCGCATCTTGTTTATCCGCACCGCAAGCGGCGTGAACCAGATTTTCTCCATGAATGCCAAGGATGGCACGGACTTGGTGCAGGTCACGACAGGTCAGTTCGCGAACTACCATCCGAGCTATTCCCCGGACGGTCGCTGGATCGTCTTTGCGAGCAACCGCTCTTCCGACTCTCAATCACCGTTGAACAACGGGACCTACAACCTGTTCGCATGTCGAACTGACGGGTCAGAATTCACGGCGCTCACGGATGGAACCGCAAGTAACTTGAACCCGGAATGGGCAAAAAACGGCAGGATCTATTTCAGTTCAGATCAGGCCGGCAGTAACGACATTTGGTCGCTCGAGCCGGAGGGCGCACTAAAGACGAATTGAGCTCGGACCCATCGAGACTTGATAATTCGTGCGGGCCTGCAAAGGCGAAACGTCTTTGTGGCCCGCACTCACAGATGCGACTGGGTTGGAAGAATTCAAAACAGACATCCATGCGAATTCGCGACAGCGGAATCCCACCGGAAATTGCTGACCGAGTCGGTTTGGCATCAAGCAACTGGACATCCTCTAGCAATTGGTAGCGGAGAGCGCCTTTCGCGTGGCTGCTCCTAGCGAGAACTTTAGGAGCGCTGGGTCGAATCCTCCGCGCATACACTTTCTAGACTCACGAATATCCAGTCGCGCGCCGATACGTGCATGGGCTGGCTCGTCGCGATGGAGCTGGCAGCACTCGAGTCGACCGAGATCCTCGAGGAATCTGAGGCGATTCAGGGCGCACGGGGGCGCACACACCGAGTACTTCTGCCGCATGTGCCAGATGAACGTGGTGCTGACGCCGCATCCGACTCATGCATTCGTTGCACGCCTCTCGGCCAAGGGCTTCTCTCGATCCTCGCGATCGAGCGCTTCTGGAATCGGGCACCAATCCAACGGCGCGAGTTCCAGTACGCGAACGAGGGGCTCGACCTCGACTGTCCGGCGTTGGACCGCTCCTCGATCGCACGGTTCAGCTCGCGTCTCATCTCGTGCGCAAAGACCGAATCCCTCCATCGATCCGGGCCGCATGATCGGTGTAGGTCCTTCGTGTGTCCGTGCGTGCCTGGGGGGGGGGGGGGGGGGAACCCATGG
>CAIYPP010000009.1 GCA_903928115.1 uncultured Planctomycetota bacterium | reverse complement strand
CGACCATGCGTAGGTGTCACGCACCATTGCGCGGGACTTCGCGTCGCTCGAAAGCTCTACGCCGCGGTGAGCAAGCAGCATTGCCCGCACGAGCTGCTCGGGCTCGGGACGGTCTTCGTCGGGATCGACCAGGGGCCATGCGAGCTCGTTCAAGGCCGACGCGTCGCTCGAAGCCAGCTCCGCCGCGTACTTGGCAGCGACATCCGCATCGGCAGGGAACACCTGCACGCGCAGGCGGGACTCCAACCAGGCGATCTCTTGCTCAAGCTCTTCGACGGGTTCCCGCAAGGTGGCTTCCGCTTCCCGAGCCTCTTCCTCCAACTTCCGCAACCGTCGGCGCTCGGGATGCGACTCCAAGTCGCGGGTGCGATCTTCCTCGGTGTACGGAAGAACGCTGGGCAGGCCGCGCAGCTCCGTAAGCTTCGCCCGCACATCCGCGAGTCCCGGCTGCCACTCGATGCCCTTCTCGCGATCTTCGGCGACGCCGTTCAGAAACCGATCCGCCTCGTCCAGCCACCACTGGTACGCAGGCTTGGCGAGTCGATCCAGACCATCCGTGGTCCGGCATTGAGCACGGAAGCGAGCCACCTCCTGAATCAACCCGCGCAGCTTCTGCTCGCGGGCCTGTGCGAGCAGCGTCGCGTTGCTCGCCTCCAGCTTGCGGTTCGATTCCGCAGTCTTCGCACGCTCATCTTCGGCTCGGGCACGCTCCGCATCGGCATCGAGCGCGAAGTTCCACGAGAACGCAATCCCGCCGAGCAGCGCGAGCACCGCCGCCGCGGCCGCCGCCGTCAGCGGCTTGTTGCGCTGCACCCACTTCTTCGCCTCGGCCCAAGAGCCCGACTCGTACGCCGACACCACGCGGCCTTCGAGGAAGGCGCGCAGATCCGACGCGAGTGCCTCCATGTCGCGGTAGCGCGTCGCGGTCTCGCGCGACATCGCCTTCTCGATGATTGCCACCAGCTCGGCGGGGGACTGCGGCGCAAGCTCGACTAGGGACTTCGGCGGACCTTGCACGACCGCCATGTGTACGGATCGAGCGGAGACACGCGCCCCCTTCGGCACGTACGGCATCTCCAGCTCCTTCACCGCCAAGAGGTGGTAGAGCATTGCGCCCACCGCGTACACGTCGCTCTGCGCGCCCAGCGTCGTCACCTTGCCCATCGCCTGCTCCGGCGACATGTATGCGGGCGTTCCCACCACGTCGCCGTCCATCGTCACCAGCGGACTGTCCGGCGTGTCGTCGCGCTCTTCTCTTCGCTCGGTCTGGATCGACTGGCTCGTCGCCGGAGCGTCCTTCAGGCGCACGTCGTGCAGATCCTTGCGGCCCACGACCCGCGCGAGGCCCCAGTCCATCACGTACACCTCGCCGTACTTGCCCACCATGATGTTCGCGGGCTTCAAGTCGCGGTGGATGACACCCTTCGAGTGCGCGTACGCCATCGCCTCGCACACCTTCAACATCACCGACAGCGCGCGCGTCGTGCTCCAGCCCTCGTGGCCGCTCACGACGTGCTCGAAGATCTTCTTCAGGTCCTCGCCCTTCACGAGCCGCATCGTGAAGTACACCTGACCGTCGGCCCCGAGGCCGAGCTCGTGCACCGGCACGATGCCGGGGTGGTCGAGCTGGCCCGTCACCTGCGCTTCTTCGAGGAAGCGCCCGAGCGTGCGCGAGTCGACCGGCGGCGTCGGACCCTTGCCCGCCGCGTCCTCGCGACCGAGCACGACCTTCATGGCCAAGGTGCGACGCAGGTCCTCGTCCCACACGCGCACGACCGCACCCATCCCGCCGCGCCCGACCTCGCCGAGCATTCGATAGCGCGAGCCCTTCGGCGCGTGCACCCGCAGCCGCCGCAGGAGCTCGCTCGAAGGCCCGCTGTCCTCGTGCTTGGGCTCACCGCCGAGCGACACGCCCGGATCAACGTTTTCCCCAAAGCGCTCGCGCAGCTCCTCCGCCAGCCGCTTCGACTGCGGCTCGCCCCGCGAGCTCGCCAGCAGATCGAACACCGTCTTCCACCGCTCCCACTCGCGATCGAGCCGCCGGAGCCCCTCCGCATGCTCCGCATGCCGCGCACACCACTCCTCGAACCCGAGCCGCTCCCCGCGCCCCACGCGCTCCAAAAACTCCGCGTACAGCCGCGCAATCTCACGATGCCGATCACTCGAGTCCGACGCGCTCATCACTCACTCCGGGGAAGGGG
>CAIYPP010000008.1 GCA_903928115.1 uncultured Planctomycetota bacterium | reverse complement strand
CGTCGCCGAAACGAAATCGGAGAGCCCGGTGGGCTCTCCGATAGGGGATCCCCCGAGCAGCGCCGCAGGCGCTGCGCTGGCTGAAGCTCGTTGCAACAACGCCTTCGGTCTCATGCTCGGCCCTGTCGCGCGAAACAGCGTGGGGGACAAAACACAGCGGGCGGCCCATGTCGGACCGCCCGCCGTGTTTCGCTCACCGGCTCGCGCCGGTGGTTCCGCGATCGTTCAGATCACGGGACGTAAGTCATCTCGATGGCGTTCGAGAGGTTCGTCGACTTGCCAGCCGGCGGGTCGCGGAACCACGCCTGAACCTGCGCCAGATTGCCGGCCGCCCACGGGTTGCCGATGGCGGTGGGGTTGGCGGCCTGGTACGCGTTCCAGTCGAGGGTCAGCGTGCCATCGCAGGTGCCGGCGACGCCGGTCGAGGTCTGCGCGGGCGAGCGCTGCGTCGGCGACTTGACGCACAGGAAGCTGGTCGTGTTCCAAGCCGCAGCCTGACGGCCCGTGACCGAGTAGAAGATCAGCGCCGACTTCGCGCCCTCAACGTTCGTGACGTTGATGATGCACGGGTTGGCAGCCGACGCGCTCGGGCTGGCCGTGGCCGAGATCGAGGCTTCGCAGCCGTTCGTCGTCGTACCCGCCGTGCAGTACGCGACGGGGAGCGCCGGACCGGTGTTGAAGCAGATCTTCCAGTCGTCGAGCTGGCCCGAGTCACCGCCGACCCAGTCATAGATCGTCAGTTCCCAGTTGCCGCTCGCGACGGGGATGTTGCCGAGCGGCGTGTTGAACACACCGTTCGTGCCGTCGACCCACGCAAACCCGGCTGCACCGAAGTCCTGCGAGTAGTTGCCCGGCGGCAGGTCGCCCGAGGCCGGGCAGGTCGCGGCGAGCGACTGACCCGCTTGGTAGATCGAGTAGATGCCGTTCAGGTCGCAGGAGCCGCCCGGACGGACGAACAGGTTGTAGGAGACGCCGGCGGGCGACTTCAGAACCGCGTGCAGGTCCGAGATCCAGGTGTGCTGGATCGTGCTGAAGTTCAGATCGACCTTGACGATCTTCGTCGCACCCGGGGGCAGCGTCACGTTGTAGCTGCTGACGTACGGGGAGGCGGGGAACGTCGCCGGGAACACGGCGCCCGTGCCGCCCGTGCCCGAGGCCGGGACCATGCCGATGAACGTGCCGTTGTTGACGCAGTTCGAGGCCGGCAGAGCTCCGAGGTCGGTGTAGGTACGCGCCACCGAGTACGAGCTGTTCAGCGTGTTGTTGACGTACTTGGCGCGGACCGCCCAGGTGTGGACACCGGGGGTCGAGGCGTTCCAGACGTAGCTGGTGCCGGTCGGGACGTTCGTCACGGTGCCGTCGATGTCGATGTCATAGCTCGACGCGTTGGCCGTGGCATTCCAGGTGAAGGTCACCGAGGGGCCGAACACCGACGCGAGGTCCGCGGGCGACACGACGGTCGGGATCACCGGTCCGAGGTCGTTGAACGTGCGCGAGGCCGAGTAGTTGCCGACGAGCGGGATCGAGGCCCAGTTCGCGCGCACCTTCCAGGTGTGCGTGCCGATGGCCGAGGTGTAGGCGTAGGTCGTCGCCGTCGTGTTGAAGACCGTGCCGTCGACGTCGAGGTCATAGCTCGTCGCGCCGGCGACCGCGCCCCACGTCATGTTGACGACCGGGCCGTTCACGTTGGCGGCGTTGGCCGGCGCCGTCAGGGCCGGGACCGCCGTGCCGCTCACCGTGAACGTGCGCGAGGCCGAGTACGTGCCCGCGCCCGCCCCGTTCTTCGCACGCACGCGCCAAGTGTGCGCGCCCGCGCCGACCTGAGCCGCGTAGGGGCTCGCGTTCGCATTGAAGACCGTGCCGTCGAGCTCGACGTCATAGCCCGTGGCGCAGGCCACGGCGTTCCACGTCAGGTTGACGAACGGACCGGTGACCGTCGCGGCGTTGGCCGGGGCGGTGAGCGTCGGGGTCGCGGCGGGAGGTGCCGCGGGGACCGGCGGGGTGCCGAAGCAAATGTCCCAAGTCGTGATGCCGCCGACGTCGCCGCCGACCCAGTCGTAGCCGATCAGGTTCCACGTTCCGGTGGCCGCCGGAATGCTCGACATGATCGTGTTGGTGATGCCGAGGTTGCCGTTCGGCCACGTGCCGAAGTTCTGGTCGTAGGTGCCCGAGGCGATCGGACCCGCGCAGGGCGTGACGAGCGCCGTGCCGCCTGTGCAGGGCGGGACGAAGGTGTAGTCACCGCCGTAGTCGCAGGCGCCGCCCTGACGGTTGAAGATGTTGTACTTGTTGCCAGCGGGGTCCTGGAGGATCCACTGGACGTCGCTGACGTACGTGTGCGTCGCACCGACGAGCTTGACCGCCGTCACGACCGTCGCGCCCGCGGGCACCGACGCGACGTTCAGCGGGGAGACCATCGGGAACGAGGGGGCCACGGTGGGGTAGGTACCGTTGCCAGTGCCGGACGAGGGGACGAGTCCGCTGTTGCTGACACCGATTTCGCAACCGATGGTCTGCGCGTTCGAGGCGAGCGCGAGGGCAACGGTCGCAGCGAAGGCCCCGAGGCCGCGCTGGAACAGGTGGTTGGAAGACATGGCGAGAGAGAGCTCCTGAGTTGCTCCGAGGGAGAAAGTTCCGGCGCGCGAACCAACGGCGTCGGGGCGTGTCCGGCGTTTCCGGCCACGTCTCTCGAAGGATACGCCTGCGGACGATTTTCGGGGAGACGGGGAGTTGCGATTTTCGGCGCGCGGACTTCCGAGCACGCCCAGCCGGGATGGCCGCGATGGCCCTCCGCGGCCCGGTAAATCGCCGTTCGGAAGGCCGCCGTGCCACTCTGCGGGGGGGAGCCGCGGCTCCTCTGCCGGCGGCGGGCGGCCACGACGATGCGCGCATCTTCTTCCCGGTCTACGCCCTCGGGAGGGCCTGCCGGGATGTGTCCCCCTCCCGTACCCGTGGGAAACGAGCGTTAGGATTCCGCCGTGCTCGCCGCCCTCCTAAGCCTCTGGCTTTGCCTGTTTCCGCGCCTGACGTCGGCCGGGAAGGTCGATGCGCGGGTGGACGAGCGGATCGAGTTGGTCTCGATCGTCGCTCGGCTCGCGGGACTTCGCGAGTACCGCATGGAGAGCAGCGCCTCCGCGTACTCCCGGCGGGTGGAGGAGCACTTTGGAGCGCACCGCGACCACCCCGCCGTGCGCCGCCTCGCGGCCCTGCACTCGGAGAGCGGAGTCTCCTATGACGCGCTCCCGAGTCTGGCCTTGCACCTCGGTCCTCTTCCGGATTTGGTGGAGCGCGTGTCCTTCGAGGCCGCGCCCGAGCGCCTCGATGCTCGCTGGAACGGCGCCGCGGCTCGCCCCTTCCTCGTCGATCTGCGGGACTTCGCGCGCGCCACCGGGGCCGCCGAGTTCTTCGCGAGCGAGCGGGCGTTCTACTCCGAGGTCTCGCGCCGCCTGTCGGAGCGGCTCTCCGAGAGCCGTGCCTTGCCGTGGTTCGACGACTACTTCGGCGCACGCCCCGGCGCGAGCTGCGTCGCGATCGCCGGTCTCTTGTGCGGCGGCATGAACTACGGAGTGGGCGTGCGCTTCGCGGACGGCCGCGCGGAAGAGTTCGCCCCCGTCTTCGGTTGTTGGGAATGGGACGAGCGGGGCTTTCCGAAGTTCGGTGCGTCCTATTTGCCGCTCTTCGCACACGAACTCTGCCACAGCTACACGAACCGCCTCGTCGACGCATTCGAGCGCGAGCTCGCCGCGCCTGCAGCACGGATCCACGCCTCCTGTGCCGACGCCATGAAGCGGCAGGGCTACGCGACTCCGAAGATCGTGATGTACGAGACGTTGGTGCGCGCGTGCGTCGTGCGCTGCCGACTTGCGACCGAGGGCAAGTCCGCGGCCAAGGAGCAAGCTCAGGCCGAGCTCGAAGCTCACTTCGCGTGGGTTCCGGAGCTCGCGAACCTCCTTTCCGAGTACGAGGCGGATCGCGAGCGCTTCCCCGACCTGCGCGCGTTCCTGCCGCGCATCGTCGAGCGGCTCACTGCGATCGCGGAGCGCCTGCCCGAGGCCGCCCGCGCGCCGCAGGTCGTCGCGCTGGTCCCCGCGAACGCCGCCACGGACGTCGATCCGATGCTCACCCTGCTGCACATCACCTTCGACCGTCCCATGCGAGACCAGTCGTGGTCGCTCGTGGGCGCGAAGAGCGACCTACCGGAGATCACGGGCGCGCTCTCTTACGACGAGTCACGCAAGGTGCTCACCGTCCCGATTCGGCTTCAGCCCGGTCGCACCTATTCCTTCTCGCTGAACGGGGAGCGCCACAAGGGCTTCGTGAGCGCCGAGGGCGTCGCGTTGGAGCCGCTCCCCGTGCGCTTCTCGACCCGCGCACGCTGAACGGCCCACGATGTCCTCGCCGAGTCCCAGCTCCTCGACGGACGCGAATCCGCTCGCGCGCAGCATGTCGCGTTTCATGGTGCCGCTGTGTGCAGGGCTGGCGTTGCTGGTCGCGAAAATCCTCTTCGTGCGCAACTTCGGCAACAGCACGCCGTATTGGGATCAATGGGACGCCGAGGCGTTCCTCCTGTACAAGCCGTGGGTCGAAGGGAACTTCGAGCTCGCGAGTTTGCTGGAGTCTCACAACGAGCACCGCATCTTCACGACGCGCCTACTCCAGTTGTTGCTGTTCGAGGCGAACGGCCGCGTGTGGAATCCGTGGGCTGCGATGTACGTCAACGCCGTGATTCACACGCTGGCGATCGTCGCCCTGCTCGTTCTCCTTGCGCGCTGCCTGCCTGCGCGAGCCCACGGGGTGCTATGGCTCGCTGGCGTTCTTTGGTTCTCGCTGCCATTCGGCTGGGACAATGCGCTCGTCGGATTTCAGGCTCAGTTCTTCCTTTTTCTCGCGCTGAGTGTCGCCCTGCTGGGGGTGAGTGCGAGCGAGCGACCCAGCGGCGCGTTTTTCGGTCCGCTCCTTGCGCTCGCCCTCGTGCTCACCTTGGCCGCGGGAACGCTCGCCGTGTTCGCTGCGATCGCTGTGGCGTTGTGTCGGGTGTGTTGGTGGCGCGATCCGCGCATCGCCCCACTCGCCGTCGTGGACCTTGCGAGCGTGGCGCTCGTCGGTCTGGCCCTCACGCCGAACGTGGAGGCGCACGCCGAGTTGCGGGCCCGGTCGCTCGCCGAATTTTCGACGGCGCTCGTGCGTGCATTTGCATGGCCGCTTCCGATCGAGCGAGTCGGCCTCGGCGCGTTGCTCGCCGTTCTGGTGTTCCAGGCTCCCCTCGCACTCGCCGTTCTTGCCTCGATTCGAGCTGCGCGCTCTTCGCTCTACGAGCGCCGTCTGTGGGTCGGATGCTCGGCGTGGTTCGTCCTACAAGCCGTGGCGCTCGCGTTCGCACGCGGCGGTGGCGAGCTGGCTTCGCGCTATCGCGATGTGCTCGCATTCGGGGTGATGCTCCAGTTCGCCGCGCTGCTGTATCTCTGGATGGGCAGCGACGGCAGAGCGCGTCGCCGCGTCCTAGTCCTTGCCCTTGCGTGGTGCGTGACTCTGTCCATGGCGCTCTTTGCGTCGTTGCCGCGGCTGCGCGAGGAGGTGCTCGCCCGGCAGCGCGAAGCGCTCCAAAGAGAGCGCACCGTGCGCGAGTATCTCCTCGGTGGCGATGTCGAGGCCCTGCTCCAAGCGCCCGCCTCGGCGCTGCCTTACCCTTCTGCTGAACGCCTGCGCACCTATCTCGACGACGAGACCCTTCGATCGTTCCTTCCCGCCGAGCTCACGAAAGCTAGGTGATGCGCTCCGTGAACGCGCAAGGGAGCAAGTCTGTCGCACCCCGTGCGAGTTTCGAGCGAGCGCTGCGCGAGCCGTCCGCATCTTCGACGCGGCGGCGAAGCGCCGAACGGCGCTACGTTCGAGCTCGCGGATGCGGCGCGCGCCCTAGGGACAGAGCGTCCACTCGACGCCCTGCGAGAGGTGCGTGCCGCCGGGTGCGAAGGGATCGCGGAACCAGCACTGTCCTTGGAAAATCTGGCCAGGAGTGAGCGGCTGGCCCAACGCCTGCGGACGCGACGCCATCCAGTTCAGCCAGTCGAGCGAGAAACTGCCGGTGCAGGTGTTGTTGCTGCCTCCGGAGTTTGCGGTGTTCGTGCGCTGCACGGGGGAGCGCAGGCACAGCCGGCTGGAGCTGCCCGGAGTCAGGATCGCGGCGTTGCGACCGCTCGCTCCGTAGAAGATGAGCCCGCTGCGCAGTCCTTCGACGTTGGTCGCCGTGAGGAGGAAGCCAGCGTTGGCGGTGGCGCTGGGCCAGCCGCTCGCAGACAGGATCGCGCTGCAACCGTTTGTTGTTGTGCCTGCCGTGCAATAGCTCACGACCGGAGCGCTCGCACTCGAGAGCACGTAGCGACGCAGCAGTTCGGTGTCGCGCGCATCCGCTGCGCCATCGCCGTCGAGGTCGATCGGCGCCACGGCCATCAAGTTGGCGTCGTCGAGATCGATCGCTCCGTTGTTGTCGAGGTCGCCGACGCGGGGCGCTGTGGCGAGGCGGAGCTCGATCCGCACGCGCTGCGGATCCTTGGGAATCGTCAGTCCCGTGAGCGCGATCAGGCCGGCGCTCTCGGCGACGGTCGTCCCGGACTGAAGCACAGCGTCCGTCGCCAGGTCGCGCGCCGTCCAAAGGACTTGGGTCCCCGCCAGGGGCACGAGCTGGCGCGGCTTGCGCAGAGCAAGGCTCGTCGTCGCGCTCGTACCCGGAAAGTTGTCGACGCTCGTCGACGAGCGGCCCACGAGGTAGAGCGTGCACGACCAGCCGAGCGGCGTCTCGAAGATCGTCTCGACATCCCAGTCGAAGTAGCCGCCCCACGTTCCCCACGGCGTTCCATCGTCGGGCGAGCCGCTGCCGAGGGAGGGTTCGCGCGCCGCGGTCCCGGGGACCTGATCGTCGTCGAAGAAAGCCGGATACGACTGGTCGGAGCGGAAGCGCGCCTGATAGGGAGCACCCGACCGTTGCGTGCGAACCGGTGCGACCCACTCTCCGATATCCACGGCGGGGGTCTGCGGATCGTCCGTCGTCCAGTCCGAGGCCGTGTGGTCGCGGTTGTCCCAGTACAGGTGCGTTCCGAAGCGACCGCTGTTCATCGCGTTGAAGAGCCGGAGTTGCTCCGTTCCCCAGTCGACCGCGGTGTCGCGCCGCCCGCGGAAGATGCGCGTGAAGCAGTAGTCGCGCTGATGCGGTGCGAGCGGCACCGCGGCGTCGAAGAAGTCATTCACGCGCAGCACCGCTCCGCCGGGGCCAAGCTCGGTCGTCTGCAGGTTCTGCCCCGGAGTTCCGAAGAGCCGCTGTCCTGTGTCGGGCGTGTAGTGCTGCGGCACGAAGGCCGTGGCGGCGCTGAAGCGCTCCGGTCGATAGCGGCTGAGGAGCAGCGTGCCCGCGCCGCCCATGGAGTTGCCCATGACCGAAATGCGGTGTGCGTCGATCGAGTAGGGCGAGCGCGACTGCAGCCAGTCGAGCGTCCACACGAGCCGACGCAGCGTGTAGGGCACGACGACGGCGTTGCTCGGCGGCACGTTGCTCGCCGTGGCGCTCATTCCGGGCCACCACCCAAACCAGTTGCTGGGGCGGTCGGTGTTCACCACTCCGCTGGTCGAAACGAACACGCGATCGTCCATCGCGACCGTGATGCCTTGCACTGGAGTCGCTTCGTCGTTGGCGTAATGGAACGACTCGGGCGCCCACGACCAGTGACTTCCAGACGGACCCCCGCCGTGCAAGCAGATCGTCGCGGGGTAGGGCCCCGCAGGTAGTCCGCCCTGAGGCTCGAACACCGTGAAGACGTGCGGAGCCCCGTTCTTCGCGGCGTTGGCGAGGATCGGCACGTCGGGGCGTCCGGCCGCGGGGTTGTCGTCGCCGTCCGACCAGAGCGCGAAGGTCTTGAACGGATAGCCCAGCGAGGTCTGGCCCGAGAGCTGGAGGTGGCACTCGACGGGCTCGCTCACGGGGTCGTAGGTGATGGGCACGGGTCCGCTGGTGAGGTTGGCCGCACTCACCGCGGTCGAGCCGTTCGCGACGACGGCGAAGTAGGCGGCCGATGCTGCGTGGGGCGTGAAGACGAACAGGCCCTCGTTGGCTGCGAGCGTGTAGGTGCCGCCGCCGGCCGTGGGGACCCGCCAGCGCGCCGTCGGACTCACGAGCTTCAGTCGCTCGCCGTTCCACTCCGGCTCGAACACACGTCCGGCCAGCACGCCTTGAGCGGTCGAAGTGATCGGGGCGGAAGACCGGTACACATCGTAGGTGAGCGGGTTCACCGACGCCGTCTGCCACACGACGAACACTTGGCCCTTGGCGGACCACGCGCGCACGTTGGACTGGGCTGCCGCCAGCGAGCTCAGGGCGGAGCATGCTGCGAGTGCGACGCCGAGCCGTGCGAGTTGTGCCGGGATGAGTCGCCGTTCCATCGCTCTCCACATGTGCGGCTGAAACATGTCTCCGCTGGTATCGAGGGCCTATCGAGGCGACGCGGGGGGCGCACCACCTCACGAGCGCTCAACCCAATCTTGGCCGACAGGTTTTGAATTGGGGCCGGAAAATGGACTCGCGCGACACGGGAAAGCACCGCGGGCCGCCCGGGCGAGTGCGCCGGACGGCCCGCGAAGGGTGTGGAAGCGAGGCGGCGACTACTTCTTGTCGCTCTTCTCTTCTTCGGACATGTCGCTCACGAGCGCGTCGGTCGTGAGCAGGAGGCTCGCGACGGAGGCGGCGTTTTGGAGCGCGGTGCGCGTCACCTTGGCCGGGTCGATGACGCCCGAGGCGACCATGTCTTCGTAGCTGTCGGTCGCGGCGTTGTAGCCCCAGTTGGGGTTCTTCTTGCCGCGCACGTTCTGCACGATGACCGCGCCGTCTTGGCCCGCGTTGGCCGAGATCTGGCGCATGGGCGCTTCGAGGGCGCGGCGGATGATCATCGCGCCGACGCGCTCGTCGCCCTCGAGCGAGAGCTTCTCGACCACGTCGATGCAGTTGATGAGCGCGACACCGCCGCCGGGGACGATGCCTTCCTCGACTGCAGCGCGCGTGGCGTGGAGCGCGTCCTCGACGCGCGCCTTCTTCTCCTTCATCTCCGCTTCGGTCGCCGCGCCGACGTTGATCTGCGCGACGCCGCCCGAGAGCTTGGCGAGACGCTCTTGGAGCTTCTCCTTGTCGTAGTCGCTCTTGGTGGTCTCGATCTCGGCGCGGATCTGAGCGATGCGGCCTTGGATCGCATCCTTCGAGCCCGAGCCCTCGACGATCGTGGTGTTTTCCTTCTCGATCACGACCTTGCGGGCCGTGCCGAGGTCCTTCAGCGTGACGCTCTCGAGCGTCGTGCCGGTGGCTTCCATGATCGGGTTCGCGTTGGTCAGGATCGCGAGGTCCTCGAGCATCGCCTTGCGGCGATCGCCGAAGCCCGGCGCCTTGACGGCGACGCACTGGAACGAGCCGCGCAGGCGGTTCACGACGAGCGTCGCGAGCGCCTCGCCCTCGACGTCCTCGGCGATGATCACCAGCGGGCGACCCGACTGCGCGACCTGCTCGAGCAGCGGGATCAGCTCCTTGATCGAGGTGAGCTTCTTCTCGTAGACGAGGATGTAGGGCTTCTCGAACTCGGTCGTCATCGCCTTCGTGTTGGTCACGAAGTGCGGCGAGATGTAGCCCTTGTCGAACTGCATCCCCTCGACCCACTGGACCTCGGTCTTGAGGCTCTTGCCTTCCTCGACGGTGATGACGCCGTCGCGGCCGACCTTCTCCATGGCCTCGGCGATCATGTCGCCGATTTCCTTGTCGTTGTTGGCGGCGACGGTGCCGACCTGCGCGACGTCCTTGGAGCCCGAGACCTTGTTCGAGATCTTCTTCAGGTGCGCGACGCAGGCGTCGACGGCCTTGTCGATGCCGCGCTTGAGCGCGACCGGGTTGGCGCCGGCGGTGACGTTCTTGAGGCCTTCCTCGAAGATCGCCTCGGCGAGCACGGTCGCGGTCGTGGTGCCGTCACCGGCGAGGTCGCTCGTCTTCGAGGCGACTTCCTTCACGAGCTGCGCGCCCATGTTCTCGTAGGGGTTCTCGAGCTCGATCTCCTTCGAGACGGTGACGCCGTCCTTGGTGACGGTCGGCGAGCCGAAGGACTTCTGGATGATCACGTTGCGGCCGCGGGGGCCGAGGGTGACCTTGACGGCGCGGGCGAGGCGACGCACGCCATTGCGGATGTGCTCGCGTGCCTCGGCGTCGTAGGTGATTTGCTTGGCGGTCATGGTTGGATCTCTCCGGTGGATGGTGTGGACCGGATCAGCCTTCGATCACGCCGAGGATGTCTTCCTCGCGCATGATCAGGTACTCGGTGCCGCCGAACTTCACTTCCGTGCCGGCGTAGGACGTGAACAGGATGCGGTCGCCGACCTTGACCGAGAACGTCGAGCGCGAGCCGTCGTCGAGGCTCTTGCCGTTGCCGAGCGCGACGATCTTGCCTTCCTTCGGCTTCTCCTTGGCGGTGTCGGGGAGCAGGATGCCACCGGCGGTCTTCTCTTCGGCTTCGACGCGCTGCACGAGAACGCGGTCGCCGAGGGGACGGATCATGCCGGACTTCGGGGCGGTGGTCTTGGTGGCCATGGTGATGAGTTCGATCTTCGAGAGAGGGGTTTCTGCTAGGGGAATGGACAACAGTTGACGTTGGGACCGCGCCGGGTGCGGCGGCGGTTGGAGGGGGTGAGCTAGCCGGCGCTCTGGAGCGCGCGGAGGACCTCGCCGCGCAAGGCGTGGGGGGCGACGGGCTTGCGCAGGAAGGCCCAAGCGCCGAGGGCGAGCGCGCGGCTGCGCAGCTCCTCGGAGGCTTCGGCGGAGTAGAGGATGCAGGGCGGCAGGCGCAGGCGGGGTTCGCGCGCACCGACCTCGAGCCGACGCTCGGCCTCGCTGCGCAGCGAGGTCATCACGTCGAGTCCGGTCATGCCGGGCATGTGGAGGTCGAGCAGCAGGAGGTGCAGGTCCGAGAGGCGCTGACGCGCGATCTCCAGCGCCTCCGAGCCGGTGTCGGCATGCAGGATCTCGAGCCCCAGCGGCGCGAGCAGCTCTTCGACGCCCGAACGGACGTTCAGGTCGTCGTCGGCCAGCAGGACTCGGCGCGGTTGGAGCATGGGGGGAGGGTCGGGGCGGTGCCCGAAGCGGGGGACTCTTGGCAAACTGCGTGCCTTCGCTCGGAAAGGCGGGCCGAAGTTCCCTACGGCACTCCCCAGAAGGCCCGCGACTGCTGAATTGGCAGGGGCCGGCGCCGTGGTTTCCTCGGCCTGTCAGCTTGGCAGGGGGGGCTGCGCGGCTCGGACCGCGGAGAGGTGGGGTCGGTCGAACCACGGGCGGCGACCTGACTCCGTGGCTAGGATCCCACGCCTCACCGTGCTCGACCTCACCCGCCTCGCCGCCCGTCGTCCGGTCTTTGACGCCCACGCCGACTCGCTCCAGCTCGCGCTCGACCTCGGACGCGACTTGGGGACCCGCGGGGCTGGTCACCTCGACCTCGTCCGCGGCCGCGCCGGCGGACTCGGTGCGCTCGTGTTCGTCTCGTGGTGCGACCCCAAGTTCATCGCCGCGGGCGAGCACGGTGCGCGCGAGCGCACGCGCGCCTTGCTGCGCGAGTTCCACCGGCTCGCCGAGCGACACCCCGACCAAGTCGCGTTCGCGGGCAGCGCGCAGGCGCTCGACGAAGCGGCGCAGCGCGGCGTGATCGCCGGCATCCCCGGCATCGAGGGCGGCCACTCGATCGAAGAATCGCTCGACGAACTCGAGTGGTTCTTCGCGCACGGCGTGCGCGTGATGACGCTGGTGTGGAACAACCACCTGCGCTGGATTCGCTCGTGTCAGGACGGCGCGGGCGCGGAGATTCCCGAGGGAATGAGCCCGTTCGGACGGCGCGTCGTGCAGCGCATGAACGAGCTCGGCATGGTGGTCGACCTCTCGCACGCGGGGCGGCGCTCGTTCTTCGATGCGCTCGACGCGACCTCGAAGCCGGTGATCGCGAGCCACTCGGGCTGCATGGCGGTCCACGAACATCCGCGCAACCTCGATGATGAACAACTGCGTGCGCTCGCGCGCAACGGTGGGGTGGTCGGCATCGTGTTCTGCACGCCGTTCCTCGATGCGGCCGCACGCGCGGAGGAGCATCGCTGGCGCGAGACGGCGGAATACAAGGCGCTCTCTGGGCGCAACGACACGGACCTGTTCCTCGCGCAATGCGAGTTCATGCAGCGCTCGGTGACGCCGCTCCCGCTCGCGCGCGTGCTCGATCACCTCTGCCACGCGGTCGAAGTCGCCGGAATCGAGCACGTGGGCATCGGCTCGGACTACGACGGCATCCAGCGCACGCCGCAGGGCCTCGAAGACGCCTCGACGTACCTCGCTCTGGCGCTCGGCATGCAGCAGCGGGGCTTTGGCGCCGACGATATCGAGCGCGTGCTCGGCGGAAACATGCGCCGGGTCTACGCCGCGGTGACGGCGCCGGGTACCGCGGCGGCGACTTCCGCGCTTCAGCGGATGGAATGAGCGCCGATTTCGGCCACAATGACGCACCCGTCGGGTCGGCGCGAGCCGCGCTCCGCCACGGCGGCCTCAGGATCTCCATGCAACCCCAACACGAACAGCCGCTCGACCGTCGCCAAGTCCTCGCCGGCTCCCTTGCGGGAGCTGGCGCGCTGGCGCTCGGCTGCAACACGGCCCATTCCGCTCCCTCCAACCCCGTTTCGGCACCCCTCGTCATGACCACGCAAGCTGCCCCGTTCACGCTGCCCGCTCTCCCGTACGCCGACACCGCGCTCGAGCCGGTGATGAGCGCCAAGACCTTCAGCTTCCACTACGCGAAGCACCACAAGGCCTACGTCGACAACCTGAACAACCTCGTCAAGGACAACGCCGAGCTGTCGTCGATGTCGCTCGAGGCGCTCGTCAAGAAGGTCGCCGGCGACTCGACCAAGGCCGGCGTGTTCAACAACGCCGCGCAGGTCTGGAACCACACCTTCTTCTGGCACTCGATGCGTCCGGGCGGCGGCGGTGCGCCGAGCGGTCGCATGCTCGATCTGATCAACAAGTCCTTCGGCGACTACGAGAAGTTCAAGACCGCCTTCAGCGACGCCGCGAAGACGCAGTTCGGCTCGGGCTGGGCGTGGCTCGTCGAAGACGGCGGCAAGCTCGCGGTCGTGAAGACCGGCAACGCCGAGACGCCGATGACGCAGGGCAAGAAGTGTCTGCTCACGCTCGACGTGTGGGAGCACGCCTACTACCTCGACTTCCAAAACCGCCGCCCCGACTACATCACGGCCTTCCTCGAGAAGCTCGTGAACTGGGAGTTCGCCGAGAAGAACCTCGGCTGAGCGCGCGAGCAAGGACTGCGCGGGCCCGTGCGTGCCGACTGCGGCGCGCGCGGGCCCGCGCCCTTGCCAGCGTGGCTCTTGCGACGAAGGTGGAACTTCTTTCCACCGCGGCGCTCTGCGCGTGCGGGAGCGCGTCGAGCAGGGGTCTGCCGCGCGACGAAATAGGACCGCGCTGCCGCGCCCCGCGGCTGTGCTCCCCACATGTCCGACGGCGCCTTCTGGGACTACTTCGGCTTCACCGCGTGCGTGCTTCTCTGCATCGCACTCGCGGTGCGGGAGCTGCGCAACTTCGGCGTGCGCTACATGGGCGCCGCTACCATCCTAGGCGCGACCGCAGTGGTCGCGGTGACGGGCGGCATGTGGGTGCGCGCGGCGGCCCGCTCGGAGCGCGCGCGACTGACGCGCACGGTCGAAGCCCTCGGCCCGATCTACGCAGCGGAGCTCGAGCACCTGCGCCATGCGGAGCTTCCGCGCGCGGTCGACGGCGACGATCCGCGCTTCCTCGTGCTCGTCGAGGCGCAGCGCCGCTGGCTCGAGGCCAACCCGCGCATCGGCGACCTCTACACGCTGCGACGCTCGGTCGACGGAGCGGTGAGTGTGGTCGTGGACTCGGAGACGGACTTCGATCGCGACGGGCGCTACAGCGGCGCGTACGAGGCCCGCAGCGTGCCCGGCGGTCGGCTCGAAGGCGAGCGGCTCACGCCCGCGCTCGACGCGGCGTTCTCCGGACACGCGGGCTTCGACGAGACGCTCGTCGCGGATCGACACGGCGAGTGGGTCGCGGCCTACTATCCGCTCCGCACGGTCGACGGGGCGGTCGATGCGGTCCTGGTGCTCGACTTTCCGGCGCAGGATTGGCTCGCTGCGATCGCGCGCGAGCGGCGCATCCGCGCGGTGCAAGCAATCGCGGTGCTGCTCGCGCTGCTCGGGACGACGCTGTGGGTCGCGCGCGGCGGAGCGCGCCTGCTCGCGCTTGCGCGCAGCGCCAGCGAGGCCAAGTCCGAGTTCCTCGCGAACATGAGCCACGAGATCCGCACGCCGCTCAACGGCATCGTCGGCATGACGGACCTGCTCGCGGAGTCGCGGCTCGACGCCGAGCAGCGCTCGCACCTCGAGGCGTCGCGCGCGTCCGCGCGACACCTGCTCGCGCTCATCAGCGACATCCTCGACGTTTCGAAGATCGAGGCGGGCAAGCTCGTGCTCGAGCACGTCCCTTTCGACGTGCGCGAGCTCGTCGGTCAGGTGGCGAGCATGGTCACGCCGCTCGTCGGCGAGAAGGCGCTGCGGATCGATGCGCGCGTGGCGCGCGACGTGCCCGAGTGCGTGCTCGGCGATCCGACGCGCGTGCGTCAGATTCTCATCAACCTCGTCGGCAACGCGATCAAGTTCACGGAGCGCGGGCGCGTCGCGATCGACGTCTCGCGCTCTCCCAACGGCTCGCTCGCATTCGAGGTCAGCGACTCGGGCCTCGGCATCCCGCGCGAGAAGCTGCAGCTCGTCTTCGACAAGTTCGCGCAAGCGGACACCGCGACGACGCGACGTTTCGGCGGCACCGGACTCGGACTCTCGATCGTCCGCGATCTGACGGCGCTGATGCGCGGGCGTGTGTCGGTTTCGAGCCGCCCCGGTGAAGGGAGCACGTTCCGTGTCGAGCTGCCGCTCGCGGAGCATCGCCGTTCTTCGAACGAGATGCCCGCCGCAGTCGGTCCGCGCGAGCCGCGTCTCGGACTGTGCGTGCTCGTCGCCGAGGACAATCCCGTGAACTGGCGCCTGCTGGAGGTACAGCTCGCGCGGCTCGGCGCGAGCGCGCAGCTCGCCGCGGACGGTGCGCGCGCGGTCGAGCTCGTCGCGACGCAACGCTTCGATTGCGTGCTCATGGACTGCCAGATGCCCGACGTCGATGGCTTCGAAGCCACGCGCCGCATTCGCGCGCTCGGCGGCGACGGCGCTCGGGTACCGATCGTGGCACTCACCGCCAACGCGCTCACCGGCGATCGCGATCGCTGCCTCGCCGCTGGGATGGACGGCTATCTGGCCAAGCCGGTGCGCCGCGAGGAACTCGCGGAGATGCTCGCGCGGCTCACGCAGTCGCGCGCGGCGGCATGACGCCGCCTCACGGCTTGTAGTTGAAGAGGTCGGGCAGGTCGTAGCTCGCCTGCGCAGCGTGGTTCAGCGCGCGCAGCACCTTGCCCATGGCATTGCCCGTGAGGCGGCGACCCTTGACGGCGCGCGCGACCATCTTGTGCGTCAGCTGCTCGCCCGAGGCCTCGACGAGGTCGGTCGGGGAGAGCTCGTGGCGCGCGAGCAGGGTGGCGAGGGGCTGCGGGCCGAGGTCGCGGGTCTCTTCGTGCATGGTTTGAACACGGAGTGTACTCGGGCCTGACACGGGCCGCTGTGCCCGACTTTTCGACGCCCTGCTAGGCTGGGACGATCCCCACGAGGCCCGACGATGCTCCCCCGAACTGCCCGCGTGTTCCTCGCAGCGCTCGTACTCGGCGTGGCGGCTTCTGCCCAGAGCATCCCCGATGAGACGGGCCTGACCGCGCTGCGCCGTCGACTCGGCCCCGCCCCCGTGCCGACCGGCGCGGGGGTGAGCGCCGGGCAGATCGAGGCGAGCGCGCCCGGCTGGACGCCCGACGCGAGCCTGCCCGATTTCGCGGGCAAGAGCTTCAACTTCTACAGTCCGGCGCCCTCGGCGAGCGGACATGCGACGACCGTCGCGCAGCTCTACTTCGGCAACTCGGTGAGCCTCGCGCCGGCGATGGCGTCGATTCACTGCTGGGAGGCCAGCCACTGGTTGGGTGGCGGCTTCATCAACGGCACGGGCACGACGCCGCCCGCGCTCTCGCCTGCGAAGGTCCTCAACCACTCGTGGATCGGCAGCGGCAGCGGCCCGAACTTCGTGCACCGCAAGCTCGACTCGGCGATCGACGCGCAGGGGCTGCTCGTGTGCGTGGGCGTCAACAACGGTGCGGGGCCGCTCGATGTCCCGCTGCTCAGCCACTCGTTCAACTCGATTTCCTGCGGCCGCAGCGACGGCCAGCATCGCGCGGGCTTCACGCTCACGGGCTACGACCGCCCCGGCCGTCAAAAGCCCGAGCTCGTCGCGCCCGCCGGAGCGACGAGCTTCTCGACTCCGCTCATCTCGGGCGCCTGCGCTCTGCTCGTCGAGACCGCGCGCACTTCGCTCGCGGGCAATGCCGACGCCGAACGCCCCGAAGTGATCAAGGCGGCGCTGATGGCGGGTGCGACGCACCGCCCGGGCTGGAGCAACTCGGCGCCGACCTCGGGTGCGAGCCGCGGCGCCACGACGACGCCGCTCGACATGGTCTACGGTGCCGATCAGATCCACGTCGATCGCTCGCACTGGATCCTCACGGCGGGGGAGCAAGCGGGCGCGGTGAGCGCGACCGCTGCGCCGCTCGTCGATCCGCAGGGCTGGGAGCGCGCTCAAGTGTCGACGGGCACCTCGCGCTACTGGCGCTTCGTCGTCGAGTCGCAGAAGGAGCACGCCTCGGTGCTCGCGACGTGGAACCGGCAGGTCACGGCGACCTTCAATGGCTGGAGTCAGCCGAACTTCGATCTCGAGCTGTGGGCCGTCGACGCGCAGGGCGCGCTCACTTCGCTCGTCGGCCCCGCGGGGCAGTCGAGCTTCGGCAGCGGCAACGTGCTTTCTTCGAGCTCGGTCGACAACCTCGAACACCTCTACGTGCGCGACTTGCAGCCGGGCACCTACGTGCTGGAGCTGCGCCGCGGGGCGGACGCGCTCGCGCCCTGGAACGTGGCGATCGCGTGGGAGTTTGCCTGTGACGCCCCTGCGGTCTTCGGCAATGGCAAGGTCGGCTCGAGCGGCGTCGAGGCTCGGCTCGACTATCGCGGCATTCCGTCGCGCTCAGGTGGTGGCTTCACGCTGGAAGTGCGCGGCGGCACGCCGCACGCGAACGGTGTGCTGTTCCACGGGGTGACGCAGGCTGCGCAGCCCTTCTTCGGCGGCACGCGGTACGTTGCGAATCCCGTGGTGCGCAGCGGAGTCCTCGCGCTCGACGCGCAGGGGGCCCTCGACATTCCGATCTCGATCGACCCCGCGTGGGTCGGCTCGACGCGCATCTTCCAGTTCTGGTTCCGCGACTCTGCGGCGCCGGACGGAACGGGCGTCGGCCTCACGAACGCCGTGCGCGTCTCGTTCTGCCGCTAACGTCGCGAGTTCATCAGGCGAAGCACGTACCAGAACATCAGGGCGACCGAGCCGAAGAGCTGCAGCGCGGCTCCGACATAGCGGTCCTCGGGGTAGTGCAGCATCACGTTCGAGGTGTTGTAGAGGATCGACGCGCCCGCGAGCGCGACCATGGCCACCGAGAACCACGTGCCGAGCTCGAAGCCGAAGATCCAGCCGGCGAGCACGGCGATCAGCGCGCACACGCCCGCCCAAATCAGCACGCCGCGCAGGAACGAGAAGTCCATGCGCGTGAAGTAGGCGACACCCGTGAGCCCCGCGAAGCCTGCGAGCGTGACGTACGCTGCGGACGAGATCGTTCCCGGAGCGTGGTCGTCGGCCATGAAGAGCAAGGGAACGAAGATGACCGCTTCGATCGCGACGTAGGCACCGAGCGCGAGGTACTGCAGTGCCTTCGACTCCACTCGGTGCGCGGTGAAGGTGCAGAGCCAGCCGGTGAGCATGAAGAGCACCATCACCACTAGCCACGAGCCGCCGGAGAAGGCCTCGAGCAGGCTCTCCGCCGCGCCGGTCTTGAAGAGGGCGACCTCGATCAACGCGAACGCGGAGAGAGCGGCGAAGACGTGCGCGTAGGTCTTGAGCAGGAACTCGGCGCGTGCTTCGCGCGAAGCCTCGACGGTCGGACGGTAGGTGGTGCGCAGCTGGGGTTGCATGGGTTGAGTCTCTCCTCGCGATCGTTCGGCGCATCATGGCGCGTCGCGGGTGGCTTCTCCAGCGGGCAGGCTCGTGTGCGGAAATTTCGATTTTTCGCGCGACCGCTGACGCGCTCGCACGACGTGTGTCCGTGCGGGCGTCCGCCCGCGCAACATCCGAGCGAGGAAATTCCCGTGCACTACGACTTCAGCCAAGTGGAGGACATCGAGTCCTTCGTGTCGATCCCCGAGGGCCCTTACTACTGCCGCGTCGCCGAGGTGCGCGAGGGCGTCTCGCGCGACGGCAGTCCGCGCTGGAACCTGCGGCTCGAGGTCTCGCGCGGCGAGTACGCAGGCCGCACGGCTGGCTGGGACAGCCTCACATGGAGCGAGCGCGGGATTCGCCGCGTCAAGCGCGTGCTCGGCGCACTCGGGCTCGACGTGCGCGGCGCCGTCGAGGTGCAGCCCGCGGATCTGCTCCACCGCGAAGCGCACGTGCTCTTCGAGCCCGAGGAGCGCGAGGACCCGCTCACCGGTCGCCGCTCGGTGCGCCTGCGCGTGCCCTACGCGGGCTTCACGGCCCTCGATGGCGGCGATGGTGCGAGTCCGGCTGGGCGCGAGGACGAGGCGGGCCTCGATGGCGGGCGTGGGCGTTGAAGTTCGCGTCCTGCGGCGCGAGACTTGACCCCCAGATGGGCGCGCCGAATCGACCGCAGTTTTCCGAGGAAGAAGTCCAAGACTGGATGCGCGTGGCGCACGCCGCGGCGGAGCTCGCCTACTCGCCGTACTCGCGCATCAAGGTGGGCGCCGCGCTCGTCGGGCACGACGGCACGGTCTACTCGGGCTGCAACGTCGAGAACGCGAGCTACGGGCTCACGATCTGCGCCGAGCGCAATGCGCTCTTCCGCGCGGTGGCGTCGGGCGAGCGCCGCTTCCGCGCCGTCGCCATCGCGACGGACCGCGCGGGGGCGCTCTTCCCCTGCGGCGCGTGCCGACAAGTCCTCGCGGAGTTTGCGCCCGAGCTCCCCGTGTTCACGCAGGGCCGCGCGAGCGAGATCGCCCGCTCGACGTTGGCGGAGCTCCTGCCCAACGCGTTCCTCCCCAAGGACCTGCGCTGAGGGGCGGCGCCTTGGGCAAGAGCCTGCAACCTGCCGAGCGCGCGGCGCGGCTGCGCGCGGAGCTCGCGCGGCACGACCACCTCTACTACGTGCTGGCGACGCCGCAGATCAGCGACGCCGAGTACGACCGGCTGTTCCGCGAGCTCGTCGAGCTGGAGACTTCGCACCCCGAGCTCGTCGTGCCCGACAGCCCGACGCGCCGCGTCGGCGCCCCGCTCCCCGAGGGCCAAGGCTTCGAGAAGCGGCGCCACGAGGTGCCGATGCTCTCGATCGACAGCCTCTTCTCCGTCGAGGAGGTGCGCGACTTCGAGGCCAAGATCCGGCGCTTTCTGCTGCTCCCCGAGAGCGAATTGCTCGACTGGGTCGTCGAACCCAAGTTCGACGGCGCGAGCGCGTCGCTGGTCTACGAAGACGGCGTGCTCGTGCGCGGCCTCACGCGTGGCGACGGCGAGTGGGGGGAGGACGTGACGGCGAACCTGCGCACGCTGCGCAACGTGCCGCTGCGGCTCCATGGCGGCGAGCGGGCCGTTCCAGAGCTGCTCGAAGTCCGCGGCGAGGTCCTGATCGAGCGCGAGGCGTTCCGCGCCTTCAATGCCGCGCGCGTCGCGGCGTGCGAGGCACCGCTCGCCAATCCGCGCAACGCCGCGGCCGGCGCGCTGCGGCGCAGTGATCCGGGCGAAGTCGCGCGCTACCCGCTCGTGTTCCAGCCCTGGGCCGTCGTGCGCGTCGAGGGTGTCGAGTTCTCGACCTACTGGGATGCGCGTGCGGCCCTCGATGCCTGGCACTTTCCCGTCAATCGTTGGGCGGAGCGCGCACACGGACTCGAAGAGTGCCTCGCCTATCACGCGAGGATGGAAGCGCGACGCGCGGAGCTGCCGTTCGACGTCGACGGGGTCGTGGCCAAGCTCGACCGACTCGACCTGCGCGAGCGGCTCGGCACCACGGCCCGCTCCACGCGCTGGCAGTACGCGCACAAGTTCCCCGCCAACGAAGCGACGAGCACGTTGCGCGCCATCGAGCTCCAAGTGGGCGCGCTCGGCCGCATCACGCCGCGTGCCCACGTCGACCCTGTCGAGATCGGCGGCGTCGTGGTGCGCCACAGCACGCTGCACAACGCCGAGCACGTTAGCGCGCTCAACCTGCGCATCGGCGACCGTGTCTTCCTGCATCGCGCCGGTGACGTCATCCCGCAGGTCACGGGCGTGGCCGAAGCCGCGAGTGGGGACGCGCCCAAGGAGTGGGCTGCGCAGGTCCCCGAGTCGCTGCGCGCCAGCGAAGGTGTGCGCAGCGGTGTGATTTGGGAATGGCGCGCGCCGTTCGAGATGGCGGCGAGCTGCCCCGACTGCGGCACCGCACTCGTCCAAGAGGGCAAGTTCTGGCGCTGCCCCAACGTCTACGGCTGTCGTCCACAGATCGTGGGACGCACGATCCTCGGGACGCGGCGCGGTGCGCTCGAGATCGACGGCCTCGGCGAGAAGATGGTCGAGCAGCTGCACGACGCGGGCTATCTGCGCGGGCTCGCCGACCTGTTCCACCTCGACGCACGACGCGCCGAGCTCATCGAGCTCGAACGCTGGGGCGAAAAGACCGTCGCCAACCTCCTCGCGGAGATCGAGAAGGCGCGGCGCCCGACGTTCGAGCGCTTCCTCGCGAGCCTCGGGATCCCCGATGTCGGCGCGGCGACCGCGCGCTCTCTCGCCCTGCACTTTGCCACGCTCGAAGAGCTGCGCGGGGCGAGCGAAGAGGAGCTGCAACACGTCGAAGGCATCGGCCCTGAGAGCGCCGCGAGCCTGCGCGCCTGGTTTGCGGTGCCCGAGAACGTCGCGCTCCTCGAGCGCTTCTTCTCCGGCGGCGTCGTCCTCGAGTATCCCCGCCACGAAGTTGCGACCGACAGCCCGTTCTCGGGGAAGACCGTGGTCTTCACCGGCACGCTCTCCGGCATGGGACGTGCGGAGGCCAAGAAGCTCGTCGAGAGTCTCGGCGGCAAGGTGGCGTCCTCGATCAGTGCGAAGACGCACTTCCTCGTCACCGGGGAAGGCGGTGGCTCCAAGCGCGCGAAAGCGGCCGAGCTCGGCATCACCGTGCTCGACGAGCCCGAATTCCTTGCCTTGGCCGCGCGGCCGCGGGCTTGAGATCGGCGCGGGCTGTTCGCGGCCCGTGTCCGCGAGTACGCTCCTTCTCGAAACGTCATGGGGGACACGGACGGAAAGCAGGGCGGGGAGTTCGAGGACCTCTCGAAGCTCGACGCCAACGAGCTGGTGGCGCGCGCGCAGCGCGGCAATCCGGACGCGCTCGGCGAGCTCTTCGCGCGCTACTACGCCGTCATGGTCGAGTCCGCGCGCCGCAAGCTCGGCCCGCGCCTGCGCCAGCGCGAGGACCCCGACGACCTCGCCCAGACCACGTTCCGCGAGGCGACCCGCGACTTCGCCAAGTACGAGCACCGCGGCGAGGCCGCGCTGCTGCGCTGGCTGTCGCAGATCCTTCAGAACAAGATCCGCGATCGCGCCGAGCACTGGGGAGCTTCGAAGCGCGACACGAGCAAGGAAGTCTCGCTCACGCCGGGCGGCAGCGACGACGACGGCAGCGCTGCGATCCACGACCCGGCGTCGCGCGACCTGTCGGTCACGGGTTTCGTGCAGCGCAAGGAGCGCGCCGGCCGCCTCGAGGAGGCGCTCGCGGAACTGCCGGACGAGTATCGCGAGGCGATCACGCTCGTCTTCTTCCAAGGCAAGTCGCTGCGCGAGGCGGGCGAGCAGCTCGGCGGCCGCTCGGAGGACGCGCTGCGCATGATGCTGCGACGCGCGGAAGCGAAGCTGCGCGACAAGCTGCGTGGCACGGTCGGCAAGGACTTCGACTCCGACGGTTCCGGCTCGCCGACCTAAGTCTCGTCCGAGCACGCTGCCTCGCAGGGCGCCTGACCCCGCCGCCGCCCCCTTCCCCGTGCCGTCGCCGGCCGCCGCGGGGGCTTGCTCCCCGCTCTGAGGCCCGCTATCCTCCCCGCCCCACGTAGGGCCGCTAACTCAATCGGCAGAGTGCCATGTTCACAGCGTGGAAGTTACTGGTTCGAATCCAGTGCGGCCCACCACCCTCCCCGCAGCCGACCGGGGAGCGCCCGGCGCGGAGTTCGGGTCGGTCGTGAGGATTCCCGTCGCGGTTGGAGCGGGGTCGCGTGCTTGGGTCGCTCCCTCGGCGGGGCGTTGCTCCTTTCGAGCCAAGCGGACTCCCCTCAGTGCGTCGACGCAGGTCTCGCAAGCGCGCGCCCCCGCGACCACGGCATGCGCGGTCGCGGGGGCGTCGGAGCGCGATTCGGCAGGCCAGTCCGCCCGCCATGTCGAAGCTCTCTAGTTCGCGGCCTTTGCCTTCTTCACGGCCTCGGTGAGCGCCGGGACGATCTCGAAGGCGTCGCCGACGATGCCGTAGTCCGCGACCTTGAAGATCGGGGCGGCCGCGTCCTTGTTGATCGCGACGATGACCTTCGAGGTGCGCATGCCCGCGAGGTGCTGGATGGCGCCCGAGATGCCGACGGCGATGTAGAGCTGCGGCGCGACCGTCTTGCCTGTCTGGCCGACCTGCTCGCCGTGCGGACGCCAGTGCGAGTCGACGACGGCGCGCGAGGCTCCGACGGCGGCGTTGCCGAAAGCCGAGGCGAGGTCCTCGACGATCTTGAAGCCCGCGGCCTCGCGCAGACCGCGCCCGCCGGAGACGACCACCGGGGCTTCCTTCACGTCGAGCTTGGCGTCGCCCTTGGCGGCGACACCGGTCACGGTCACCTTGCCGCCGGCGCTCGCCACGCTGACGACCTCCGCGGAGCCGGAGCCCGTCGCCACAGCGAAGGTGTTGGGGCGCAGGGTGGCGCAGAAGATCGCGCTCTGGCTCTGCGCCGTCACGATCGCCTTTCCGGCGAGGATCGGGCGCTGCACGGTGAAGGTGCCGCCGGCGTAGGTGAGCGAGGTGCAGTCGGAGAGCGGCGCGCAGTCGAGCAGCCCCGCCACGCGTCCGAGCAAGTCCTTGCCCGTCGAGCTCGCGGCCGCGAGGAACGCGACGGCGCCGTGCGACTTCACCGCCGCGACCACGTCCGCAGCTGCACCGTCGGGGCTGTAGGAGTCCGCGCCCGTGACGACCACGAGCTTCTTCGCGCCCGCGGCCGAGAGCGGCGCGGCCGCATTCGCGGCGCCCGGACCGGTGGCGAGGGCGATGGGGGTGAGGCCGGTGGCGCAGGCGGCGCCGAGGGCTTCGAGGCTGGCGCGGCGCGGGGCGCCGTTCTTGTGCTCGACGAAGACGAGGATCGAGGTCATGGCGTGCTCTCGCTTTCTTCCTAGAGGACCTTGGCTTCGTTGCGCAGGGCGTCGATGAGCGCGGGGACCGCGGCAGCGCCTTCCCCGACGATGCGTCCAGCCTTGCGCGCGGCCGGCAACTCGACCTTCAGCACTTTGACGGCCGCGTCGACGGCGACCGGCGCGGTCTCGTCGATGGTCTTCTTCTTGGCGGCCATGATGCCCTTGAGGCCGGCGAGGCGCGGCTCGTTCAGGCCCTTGTCGCAGGTGATGACCGCCGGGAGCGGGAAGGAGACCGTCTCGATCCCCGACTCGGTCTCGCGCTGCGCGGTGCCGCCGGTCGCGGTGAGCTCGAGCTTGATCACGTCCGTCACGCAGGCCCAGCCGAGGTAGGCCGAGAGCATCGGGCCGACCGCACTCTGATCGCGGTCCGTCGCGACGCGGCCGCAGAACACGAGCTCGCCGCCGAGCTCCTTGACCCGAGCCGCGAGCGCCTTGGCAGTCGAGCGCGCGTCGCGCGCCGCCCAGTTGGGGTCGAGCAGGATCGTCGCGTTGTCCGCGCCCTTGGCGAGGCACTCGCGCAGCTCCTTGCTCGCGTCGGACGAGCCGAGCGTGAGCACGGTCACTTCGCCGCCGAGCTTCTCCTTGGTCTTGATCGCCTCCTCGACCGCCAAGTCGTCGTAGAACGACAGGCTGTAGACGAGACCGGTGGAGTCGATGCTGGCGCCGTCGGCGCCGACCTTGACCTGCGCATCCGTGAGCGGGACGCGCTTGACGCAGGCGATGATCTTCATGCGGGGCTTGCCTCGTTGCGGTAGGCCTCCGCGTCGAACGCGCAGCGGCCGGGAGAATCGGGGAGGTTACCGGCGTGCCTTTCGGGCGGTCAAGGCGCGCAGCCTGAGCGCAGTTGTCCCGTGACGCCGCTGCGATTCGCCGCGCTGGCGTGGTTTGTGCGTCTTCCGCGGAAAACGGACGCCCCCACCCTTGTGCGCGGCCGTCCGAGCCGACCAGTTCGCCGCTCCGCGGGATTCAGAGGGCCGCGAGCGTCGCGGCGTCGAGCACGTGCGCTCCGTCGAATTCGTGCACGTCGCACGAAATCCGGAGCTCGGCGAGTCGCGCGCGGTCCCGCTCGAGCCACTCCGCGGTGTGGTAGGCGTCGTCGCGCCCGCGCACGATGTCGACGCACAAGCCCTCAAGCTGCGCGCGCCGCGTCGACAGCTCGAGATCGGGCGGGATTCCACCGCCGACGGAGAGAATCCGCGACGGCCGCGTTTCGCCGAGCATTGCCCAGCGCCACGCCGTGGCTGCGCCCTGTGAAAAACCTAGGATCGCGGGGCGCGACGCGACACCGAGCTCGCGCTCGCACCAGCGCGCGACGCCGTCGAGATACTCGACATAGTCCGCGATCTCCGCGTCGCGCGCTTCGCGCGTCATCCACGAAGCGCCGATCGGCCCGGACGAGCCGCGGCGGTAGAAACGGGAGAGCGCTTCAGGCGCGACGAGCACGCGCTGTTCGCGCGCGAGCGGCGAGCACTGAGCGAGGAACTCCGCCGCGGTCTGCGCATAACCGTGCAGCAGGATCCACAGCTCGCTCGCGCTCCGCGGATCGCCCGCGATCTCGACACGCGCCGTTCGCGCGACGCGCAGCGTGTAGCTCGCTATCCCGCTCACGCGCCTGCGCCGATCGTCGGCGTGTCGAACGTGTTGCCGAGGTAGACCTCGCGCACCTTCGCGTCGGCGATGATCTCCGCCGGCGTGCCGTCCTTGATGCGCTCTCCCTTGGCGATCACGTACGCGCGGTCGCACAACTGCAGCGTCTCGCGCACATTGTGGTCGGTGATCAGGATGCCGAGGTTCTTGGCCTTCATGCGCCGGATCAGGCCTTGGAT
>CAIYPP010000007.1 GCA_903928115.1 uncultured Planctomycetota bacterium | reverse complement strand
CCCATCACGAGGCCGCTGAAAATGAAGCTGGGGGTGCCAAGCGGCACCCCCAGCTTCGTTTCAAAGCGGCCGAGCCGCTACGCCATCACGGGCAGGTCTTGAACTGCAGAGCGTTCGAGAGATTCGTCGTGCCCGGAGCGGTGGGATCACGGAACCACGCTTGCACGTTCACCATCACCCCCGCCTGGAAGGGCTGACCCACGGCCGACGGATGCGTCGCGAGGTAGCTCTGGAAGTCGAGGCTGATCGTGCCATTGCAGCCACCGGCCGTGCCGCCGGTGCTGACGGTGTTGGCGCGCTGAGTCGGGGCCTTGACGCAGAGCGTGCTCGTGCTGCCCGGAGCCCACGCCGACGTCTTCGGTCCGAGAACGCCGTAGAACAGCAAGCCCTGCTTCTGGCCTTCGACGCTGCTCGCCGTGAGGACGAAGCCCGAGGCCGCAGCGATGCTCGGCGTACCCGTGGCCGACATGACCGGCGAGCAACCGCTCGAGGTCGTCGAGGGGGTGCAGTACGTCACGATCGACGGGCAGGCCGCGCACTGGTCGGGCGTGCCGTCGTTGTTGACGTCCCACTGCGAACCCGAAGCGATCTCGCACACGTCGCCGAGGCCGTCCTGATCGCAGTCCGCCTGCGTCGGGTTGGAGATGGCGTCGCAGTTGTCGTTGCAGTCCTTGATGCCGTCACCGTCGGTGTCGACGTCCGAGACGCCGCAGCCGCACGTGCCCGGAGCAACCTTGGTCGGGTCGTTCGGGCACAGGTCGTTGCAGTTCGGCGTACCGTCGCCGTCGCTATCGGTGTCCGCCACGCCACAGCCACAGACGCCAGGGGCGGCCTTGGCCGGGTCATTCGGGCAGCCGTCGCACGAGTCACCGACGTCGTCGCCGTCGCTGTCGCCCTGCGGCGGGTTGAAGACGTTGGGGCAGTTGTCGCAGACATCGCCGACGAAGTCTGCGTCGCTGTCGAGCTGATTCGTGTTGGCGTTCTGCGTGCAGTTGTCGCAGACGTTGCCGACGCCGTCTTGGTCGGCGTCCGCTTGGGCCGGGTTGTAGGTCGTCGGACAGTTGTCGACGCAGTTGAGGTCGCCGTCGCCGTCCGAGTCACCGTCCGCCACGCCGCAGCCGCAGACGCCCGGGGACGTCTTCAGCGGGTCGTTCGGGCACAGGTCGACGCAGTTCGCGACACCGTCGCCATCGCTGTCGGTGTCGGGGTTGCCGCAGCCGCATACGCCCGGAGCGCTCTTCGCGGGGTCGTTCGGGCAGCCGTCGACGCAGTTGGCCACGCCGTCGCCGTCACCGTCGGTGTCGGGGTTGCCGCAGCCGCACTGGCCGGGAGCGGTCTTGGTGGGGTCGTTCGGGCAGCCGTCGACGCAGTCGTTCGCGCCGTCGCCGTCCGTGTCGGGGCAGTTCGATCCACCGGGGACGTCGACGCCCGTGAAGGTGATCTGCGTCGGAGTACCCGGCTTGAACAGCGTGACCGTCACGTTGCCCGGCGCGGGCGCGCCGGTCGAGCGGAAGCGGTAGTTGTAGGTCGTGCTCCAGCGCAGCGCGTTCGCGTTGACGTTTTGCGAGTACGTCTGCGAGGCCCACGAGATCTCCGAACCCGGGTTGACCGTGTTCGTCCAGTCGGTGCCGACGTAGGGCTCGCCCGAGTGGTAGTCGATGTCCTTGAACTCGATGTTCGTCGCGCCCGAGCCGTTGCCGAGCGGGATCGAGATCGCCTGAGCAGCGCGGTCGCTGTTCATGTTGAACAGCGCGTACTCGTAGTGGTACTGACCGCCGCCGACGTTGGTCACCTTGCGGGCCAAGTAGATGCGGCCGTCATTGGGCACGTCGACGTAGCTCACCACCACGCCGGCATCGATCGTGGCCCACTGCATCACCGCCGACTTCAGCGGGATCGTGGTGCCCGAGAAGGACATGTTGTACTGGCCCGAGGTGTTGGGAGCGCCGACGGTGGCTTGGCGGACCGAGTAGTTGTTGTAGCGGTTGGCCGCCGGCTCGTCCGTGCAGATGTAGACCACTTCACCCCAGTACGTCGCGCCCGAGTTCTGGGCGGGATCGAGGTCGGGGTTCTTGACCTGCATGCGCTTGTAGGTCGCGATGGTCGACGTGTTGGGGTTGCCCAGGATGTAGGGGTACGGGAAGACGCCCGTCCACGGCTGGATCTCGGAGCGCGGACCGCAGCCCGACTGCGAGGCATTGAGGCCGTCCGAGTACGTGTCCGTGGCGAACAGACCGAGCCAGTCGCAGCTCGCGTTGTTCACGTAGGTCGGGTTCGGAATGCCGTTGGGGTTGATCGAGGTGCAGCTCGGTGCGTCGGCGGCGCAGAAGCCGTGCTTGAGCCAGCTCATACCGATCTGCTCGAAGCGCGTGGCGCCGTTGACCGTCTTGAAGCGGTACAGCTGGGTTCCGATGACCGGGTGCTGGTTGGCTTGCGAGCCCGAGTCGATCCAGATCGCAATCTGGTCGCCGACGTTGCAGGAGACGGTGGTGACGGCGTAGGCGCCGACGCCGCTGACGATGCCGTACTCGCCGAAGGTCGTGCCGATCGTGCTGACGATCACGTCCGGTCCGATGACGCCGCTCGTGGCCGCTGCGGGGGCGGAGAGAGTGATCGGGCGGGCCGGATCGAACATGGCCGAGCCCATCACGGTGATCGAGCCGATCGACATGTGCGAGCCGCGCTCGAGGCCGAGCTCCTCGGCGAGCGCATCGGCGAGCACGAGCTCACCGGTCAGCGAGAACTGCTCGCCGCGCTCGATGAACGCAGCTTGGTCGGGCAGCGTGAAGACAGGACGACCGGCGAGGTCGCTCGAGTTCGAGAGCACGCACCACTTGCCGTCGTAGATCGCGACCGAGAGATCGCCGATGCCCAGTTCGCGTCCGTTCGGCGCAGTGATCACGAATTGACCGGGGGCGGTCGACATCGCCTGCGAAAGGAAGCCTTGGACTCCGCTCTCGTTGCGGTAGAGGTCCGCCGTGCCCTTCAGGGTCGCGACGAGCGAGTTCGCCTCGTCGACGCCGACCACCTTGACCGACCAGCCGGCCGGAAGGCCCTGCTCGGCGCGGGGGAACACGAGCAGCTCGCCGGAAAGCATGTAACCGCGCGTCTCGAGCGTCTGCTCATTGGCGGCGGCTACCGAAGAAACGATGCTGAGCGCAGCGGCGCTCACGACGAAGGCGCGATTCATGGGGATCTGACAGCTCCTGAGACAGAGAGGGCTCGAACGCTCGTCAGCCACCCTCACGCGCGACCCCCCGGAAGGGTCGCGAGACGCGAGGACGGCGGGCGAAGTCGAAGAGACCCCCCAACTCTAACCGCGAGCCGCGGAATCGGGTCAACCGACCGCGGAACAGCAGAAAAGGAAAGTCCTTCTTCCTGAGACGCTGGACAGGCTTTCCGGGTTCCGGCGAACTTGGGGGCCTCGGAGGCACAGAGGCCACACCGCCCCCACCGGCAAAAGCGGCCGCGACGGGGGCTCGAGCCTGTCGGACCCCCGCAACGCGCGGCGGGCCGCGCAGGACCGCCTCGGCACGCTCCTAGGAGCGGGGCCCGCGACCGCCCGAGGACAGCCGCAGGCCCCGCTTCTCGAGCTCGGTATTCGGTTACGGGCAGATGGTGAACCCGAGACCGTTGGAGAGGTTGGTCCCCGTCGGAGCCGGGGGATCACGGAACCAGGCCTGTGCGTAGAGCATCTGACCGGCGCTGTAGGGGCTGCCGAGCCCGCCCGGGTTCGCGGCACGCCATGCGTTCCAATCGATCGACAGCGAGCCGTTGCACAGGCCCGCGGTGCCGCCGGTGAGGCTGGACGGCATGCGCTGGACCGGGGTGGTCACGCAGCGCGACGAGGTCGAGCCGAAGGCCCAAGCCAGATTGGTCTGTGCCTGCCCGAAGAAGAACAGGCCCTGACGAGCCCCCTCAAGGTTGCTGCAGCTGATCGTGAAGCCCGAGGCGGCGGTCGCGCTCGCGCTGCCCGAGCCCGCGATGAGCGGCGAGCAACCGAGCGTCGTGGTGCTCGTCGTGCAGTACGTGAAGGAGCCGCACCCCGTGCCGGGGACGTCGGCGAGGAACGTCACGGTCGTCGGGGTACCCGGCTTGAACAGCGTGACCGTGATCGTGCCCTGCACGGGCGCCGCGAGGGTGTCGAAGCGGTAGTTGTAGGTCGTGCTCCAGCGCAGCGCGTTGGCGTTCACGTTCTGCGCGTGGGTCTGCGTGGCCCAAGTGATGTTCGAGCCCGGCGTGACCGTCGAGGCCCAGTCCGTGCCCGAGTAGGGCTCGCCCGAGTGGTAGTCCACGTCCTTGAAGCCGACGTTGGAGAGCGCGGCCCCCGCGGGCAGCGGCACGGAGAGGGCCTGCGCGCCGCGGTCGCTGTTCATGTTGAACAGCGCGTACTCGTAGTGGTACTGGCCGCTCGGAAGCTGCGTCGCCTTGTAGCCCAGCAGCAGACGGCCGTCGCCCGGCACGTCGGCCGCGCGCACGGTCACGCCCGGCTCGACCGTCGCCCAGTGCTGCACCGCCGACTTCAGCGGGATCGTCGCGCCCGCGAAGCTCAGGTTGTGCTGGCCGTTCGCGAGGGCGCCGACCGTCGCCGCGCGCACCGAGTAGTTGTTGTAGCGGTTGGCCTCGGGCTCGTCGGTGCAGATGTAGACCACCTCGCACCAGTAGCTCGCGCCAGCATTCTGCGCCGGGTCGAGGTCGTTGCGGTTGAGCTGCATGCGCTTGTAGATCGCGTTGCCGCTCGCGCCCGAACCGAGCAGGTACGGGAACGGGTACGCACCCGTCCACGGCTGGATCTCCGAGCGCGGGCCGCAGCCGGGCTGCGAGGCGTTGAGTCCGTCGGAGTAGGTGTCGGTGGCGAACAGACCGAGCCAGTCGCAGCTGCCGTTGGCGACGTAGGTCGGCCCGGGGATGCCGTTGGGGTTGATCGAGACGCAGCTCGGCGCGTCGGCGGCGCAGAAGCCGTGCTTCAGCCAGCTCATGCCGATCTGCTCGAAGCGCTTGGCACCGTTGACGGTCTTCAAGCGGTACAGCTGGGTGCCGATCACGGGATGGCGGTTGGGCTGCGCGCCCGCGTCGATCCAGATCGCCTCTTGGTCGCCCACATTGCACGACACCGTGGTGACCGCATAGCCGCCGAGGTCGCCGATCGCGCCATACTCGCCAAACTCGCCGCCGATCGTGCTGACGATGACGTCCGGCCCGATCAGTCCGCCCGCGGTAGTAGCGGGAGCGGAGGCGGGGAGCGGGCGCGCAGGATCGAAGAGCGCCGAGCCGAGCAGGGTCAGCGCCCCGAGCGGCGAGCGCAGCTCCGGGTCTAGACCGAGCTCGCGGGCGAGCTGCGGCGCGAAGACGAGCTCGCCGGTGAGCGCGAAGTCGTCGCCCCGCTCGAGCCATGCATCGCTGGAGCGCGCGAGCACGAACACGGGCCGACCCGCGAGGTCGCCCGAGTGCGCGAGCACGGTCCACTCGCCGTCGTACAGCGCGAGGGAGAGATCGCCGAAGCCGAAGCGCTCACCCGCGGGTCCTGAGAGCGTGAGCTGCCCCACGCCGAGCGACATGCGGCTCGTACCGAAGCCGATCGGTCGCGCACCGTCGCGCACGACCTCGGCCTGTCCACGCAGCTGAGCCGAGAGCTGCTGCGACGCGTCGACACCGAGCACGCCGAGGGACCAACCCTGCGGCAGTTGCATGTCCGCTTGGGCGAAGAGCAGCAGCTCGCCCTCGACGAGGAAGCCGCGCAGCGTCGACGTCTCGGCGGAGACGGGTGCCGCGGGGGTGACTTGAGCGAGCAGCGCAGACGCGGGCGCGAGGAAGAGGGCGGCGGCGAGCGCCACCGACGGAGAGATGCGCATCGAGGGAGTCCTGAGCGGGAGCGGGGTGGGAGCGAGAGATCGAGAGCGCGGCGGAGCCCAAGGGCGGAGGGCGCGTCCGCGATGCAGACGCTATCCCGCCCACCTGGGGAAGAAACTCGAATCTACGCGCTCGGCGCCGTTTCGGGGATCCGGCAGTTTGCGCGGCTCAGCGTCCGGCCGCCGCACGATGGGCGGCGGCGCCCACCGAGTCGCCTCGGTCTTCGCAGAGGATCGCGAGCCCCAGACGCGCGCCGCGGTGGTTCGGAGCGAGCCGAATCGCCGTGAGCCACGCGGTCTCGGCGCCGCCGAGGTCGCCCGCCTGCGCGCACGCCTGACCGAGCAAAGCGTGCAAATCGGCGTCCTCGGGGTGCCGCTGGAGCGAGGCACGATAGTGGAAGATGCCCTGCTGAAAGCGCCCCATCGCGCAGTACATGCCCGCTAGGTTGTCGCGGGCAGCGTCGAAGCTCGGATCGAGGGCGAGCGCCGCCTCGAACGCCTTGCTCGCCTCTTCGAGCGCACCCGACTGCGCCGCGCGGACGCCGCGGTCGTACTCCGCGCGGGCGCGCTCGCGCGCCTGGGATGCCACCTGCGCTGCCGCTTGCGCCGCGGCTTGTTCCTCGCTGGCCTGCTGCGCTCGCGCGGCGCGCGCGTCCCGCTGCTCCCGGCCTTCGCTCCACTGCGAGCGGCCCGCGGTCGCGACGAGCGCGAGGAACCCCAGCGCCAGCGCCACGACTGCGCGCCCCGCGCCGGTGGTCTTGCCGCCGCGCACGAGGTCCCACGCTTGGAGCGCGACCTCCGAGCGGCGCAGGATCCGGCCGCAGAGGTGCACGCTGAGCGCGAAGAGGACCGCGAGCCCGAGAGCGAGCAAGAGCGGCACACGCTCCTCTTCCCACGGCAAGAGTTGGTAGCCGCGCAGCGCGTAGAGCGCGCCGAGGAATGCGCCCGCGAGGACGAGCTCCTCCCCCGCGCTCGGTCCGCCGCGCCGCTCCGCTTTTCCCGGGAAAATCAGGGCCAAGACGAGCGAGAGCCCCGCGAGCTCGGCCGCCCAGCGCAGCTCGAGCGTGCCTTGTCGCGAGAGCAGGACGAGGAACGACGCGAGCAAGAACGCCGCCGTCAGGAGCACGCGCGGGAGGCGCTTCGCAACGCCGTCGAGCACGGCCTTCGCAGGCCGCACGCGCGCGGTCGCCAGCGCGGGCGCACCCCACCCGACGTACAGCGCGTCCTTCGGGCACACGCTCACGCAGTCGAGGCACTTCATGCAGCCCGGATCGACGACCGCCTTCCAGTCGCGCACCTCTTGGTGCACGCGCACGTTCGAGGTGCAGACCGCCGTGCAGTGCCCGCAACCCTCGCACGCATCCGTCACCCGGATGCGCAGCGGCGCGACCTGATCGGCGATGCCGAACACCGCGCCGTAGGGGCACGCGTAGGTGCAAAAGCCCTTCGCGCCGAGAAACCACACCATCCAGAAGCCGCCGACCACGAACGTGAGCAGCGCCATCTCGAGGCCGGGAAAGGTCTCCCAGAAGCCCTCGGTGGTGAACTCCGTGTGGGCGACGCCGAGCCCGAGCCCCTGCTCCAAGCGCGGCAGGAGCGGCGCGAGGAACATGTAGACGAACACGACGAGCGGCACGAGCCCGAGGATCCCGAGGTTCACCGCGCGCGGGCGCAGGCCAACCTTCTCGAGCAGCCAGCGACACGCGTCTTGGATCGCGACGAGGTGGCAGGCCCAGCCGCAGAAGAAGCGCCCGAAGAGCGCGGTCGAGAGGATCGCGAGGCCAAAGAAGATCGCTCCGGCGTTGAGCACGCCCTTGGCCGTGAGCTCGATCGACTCGGAGGGCTCCAGCGGGGTGAGCGTCGAGCCCTTCCACGCCCAGTGGGCGACGTGCAGCGCGATGGCGACGTGGATCGCGATCAAGACCGCCGCGCGCCAGCGGGAGACGCGCGAGGCACGGATGGGCCCGTGAGACAGAGGGTCGGGGGCCTCCGCAGGGTCCTGCGGCTTGCAGCGGGCGCTCACGCTGGGATTGTGGACCGTCGGGAGGCGCTCCGCAAATCCGCTCGGGATCCGATCCCGCGGCCTAGCGCAACGCCCCCGCCTACGTGCGACAATCCGGCCCGGGTTCTCCCACACCTCCCCCATGTGCCCTCACGACGAGTTCTCGCTCCCCGGCGCGAGTCCGGTCCGCACGACGGACAGCGAGATCATCGCGCGCCTGCGGGCTCGCCCGCGCATCGAAGGCCGCTACGAGGCCGAGCGAGAGATCGCACGTGGCGGAATGGGCGCGATCCTCCGCGTGCACGACCGCGACCTGCGGCGCGAGCTCGCGATGAAGGTCATCCTCGAGGACCTCGGAGGCTCGGACCCGACCTCCAGCGACGCCCAGCGCATCCGCGCGCGCTTCCTCGAGGAGGCGCAGGTCACGGGACAGCTCGACCACCCCGGCATCGTCCCCGTCCACGAGCTCGGCCTCGACGCGCGCGGACGGCTGTACTTCACGATGAAGCTCGTCCGCGGCCGCGACCTCCGCGCCGTGTACGACGCGCTGCGCAAGGGCGAGGAAGGCTGGAACCTGCCGCGCGTCCTCGGGGTGCTCCTGCGCGTATGCGAGGCGATGGCCTTCGCGCACGAGAAGGGCGTGATCCACCGCGACCTCAAGCCGGCGAACGTGATGGTCGGCCGCTTCGGCGAGGTGTACGTGATGGACTGGGGCCTTGCGCGCGTCGTCGGTTCGCAGACGAGCCACGACCGCGCCGCGGCCTCCGCGGAGCGCCACGTCGAGAGCGAGCGGCGCGAGACGACGCGCTCCGGCGACTCGTCGCTCGCGACGCTCGATGGCGACATCGTCGGAACACCCGCGTACATGTCGCCGGAGCAGGCGCTGGGTCGTCACGACGAAGTCGGCGCGCGCTCGGACGTCTACTCGCTGGGCGCGATGCTCTACGAGCTGCTCGCGGGCCATGCTCCCTACATGCCCGCGGGCGAGCAGCGCACTCCGTTCACAGTGGTGCGGCTCCTCACGCAAGGACCGCCGGAGCCGATCGAGCGCCTCGCGAAAGGTGCGCCCGAAGAGCTCGTCTCGATCTGCGAGAAGGCCATGGCCCGCGAATCGGGCGCGCGCTACGCGGGCATGCTCGAACTCGCCGAGGACCTGCGCGCCTATCTCGAAGGCCGTGTCGTGCGTGCGCACAGCACCGGCGCGGTCGTCGAGTTCAAGAAGTGGATCGGGCGCAACCGCGGCTTTGCGGCGGCGGTCGCGACGGCGATCACGGTGGCGCTCGGGCTCTCCGCCGCGCTGCTCATCACGCAGGCGCGCTCGAACCGCCAGCTCGAGATCGAGAAGAACATCGCGGACGCGAATGCACGCGAGGCGACGGAGGCGCGGCAGCGCACCGAAGAGGCGAACCTCAAGCTCGACGAGGAAAAGCGTGTCGCGCAGGCGAACGCCGAAGAAGCGCGCCGCAAGGGCTACGCGGCGAACATCGCGGCCGCGGCCGCGGCGCTGGAAGATCGGGACCTCGCCCGAGTCCGCTCGCGCCTGCGCGAATGCCCGAAGGAGCTGCGTGGCTGGGAGTGGAACTTCCTCAACCAGTTGCTCGACCAGAGCGCCGCGCTGATCGCGCCGCGCACGTTCGAGGGGGAGGCCGCGCCCGCCCCGCTCGACAGCGTGCTCGCGCTCGCCTGCGATGCGGAGGAAAAGGTGCTGCTCGCTGCGACGAGCGGCAGCGCCAAGGCGCCCTCGATCCTGCGCGCTTACGCGCTGGACGGATATCGGCCCTTGGGCGACGTCGACCTCGGCGGCGCGCGCATTACGGCGCTCGCGAGCGCGCCGGATCGATCCAACGTCGCGGTCGCGCTCTCCACCGGTGAAGTGCGCGTGCTCTCTCTCCCCGCGCGCGAGGAACTTCACCGCTGGCGACTCACTACTCCGGCGAGCGCGATGGCCTATCAGCTCGACGGCCGCGCGCTGCTCGTGGCCTCGGAGGACAGCTTGCGCCTCGTCGACCTCGCGAGCGGCGAAGAGCGCGGCCGCTGGAGCGACCTGCACGACACGCCGTCGTGTGTGGCGGTCGCGCCGGACGGACGGCGCGCGGCGTACGGAACGCTCAACGGCTTCGTGGGACTCTTGGACTTCCCGACGCGCGAGATCACCTGGCTCGGTGAGCGAGATGCGCCGATCCGCTCGCTCGCGTTCAGCCCCGACAGCCTGCGGATCGCCGCAGCGTCCGGACACGCGGCGCGAAGCGGCGAGCTGCATCGCTGGCAAGACTGTGTGCGCGAATGGGACACGAACTCGCGCGGGCTCCTGCGCCTCTTGCGCGAAGACGCGGGCGAGATCTCGTGGTGCGGCTACGACACGAGCGGGCGCACGCTGCTCAGCGTCTCGCGAGGCGGCTCCATCCGTGCGCGAGACCTCGCCGTGGAGCAGGAGACGCGCATCACCGCGGGCCTCGTCGATCTGGTCGCCGCGCTCCCGCTGCGCGGTGGGGACACGCTCGTGACCGGAAGCGAGAAAGGCACGCTGCGCCTGTGGGACACGACCATCGGTGACTCGCTCGCTCTCACGGGCGGGCGCGTGGGCGCGAGCCAGCTCGTCTTCATCCCGGGCTCCAATCGTCTGCTCTCGCTGGAGTCGGGACAGGTGCGCGTCTGGGATCCGCGCACGGGCGAGCTCGAGATCGTCCTCGCGCGCATGCAGCAGGTCGCAGGCAAGATCGTGGAGGCGCCCGCATGCATCGCCGTCGATCGCAGCGGTTCGCGCATCGCGGTCGGCTGGGTGACGTCGATCCTCGAAGACGGGAAGCCGCGCTCGAAGGTCCGGGTGCGCGACCCCAAGGACGGAGCCGTGCTGCGAGATTTCTCGTTCAGCGCGACCGGGCGGCCCTCGTCCGTCACGTTCCACCCCGACGGCACCCGCGTCGCGATCGGCACGGACGCTGGCGAGCTGCTCTTCTTCGAGGTCGAGAGCGGTCGGTTGTCCGAGCTCCGAGGCGAGGTTCGCGGACGCGTCGGCGAGCTCGTGTGGCTCGATGACGGCCGCAGGATCGCGGCCGGAACCAACAACGGCCAGCTCGCGCTGTGGGATACGCAGGATGGCACGCGCACGCTCGTGTTCGACCGCGCCGACACCTACGTGTACGCGCTGCAGCGCTCCGTCGACGGCTCCGCACTGTGGATCGACGCAGGCTCCAAGATGATTCGGCTCGACCTCGCGTCGCTCGCGATGACCGAGCAGCCCGCCTCCGCCGACAGCGATGGACGCATCACTTGGATCGACGGAGATCGGCGGCTGCTCTGCCGCACACGGTCCGGGCGGGTTGGAATCTTGGATGCAACGAGTGCGACGCTCTTGCTGTCGCTCCCGTCTCCCGAGCAAGCGACGGCGATCGCCGCAAGCGCGGACGGCAGCATGGTCGCGAGCGGCTTCGCCTCCGGCGCGATCCGCGTGTGGTCGCGCGAAGGAGTGATGGAGCGTTCGCTCGCGCGTGAAGCCTCGCAGAACGAGCGTGCGCTTGCGCTCGACTACGTGGGGAACCTGTTCGAGACCGAAGCCCTGCGCTGCGAGAGCGTTCTCGCTCGCCTGCAAGTCGACGCGACGCTGGCGCCAGAGCGCCGCGCCGCCGCACTGCGCCTCGCGTACGCCGTGAACGCGCAGAGCCGCGCGCTCGCCTCCGCCTGCGAAGAGACGGTGCTCGTCCCGCGTCTCGATCGGATCGACTACCGCGTCGCACTCTGGCAAGCGCTCGAGCTCGGACGCGAGGATCCGAGCAGTGCGACGGCAGCCCTGTACGAAGGTGCGGCGCGCTACCGACTGGCGAGCGCGGAGCCGGAGTTGCTGCGCGGCGCGCTGGCCGCGCTCGAGCGTGCGCGGGGGCTGATCAAGGACGAGACGTTCGAACGGCGGCTGGAGCTCTCGGCGCTCGAGACCATGGTCCTCGCCAAGCTCGGGGAATTCGAGCGGGCCGCGACGGCCTTGCGCGCGTTGCTCGGCGAGTTCTACGAGGCGCCGAAGCTCTCAGGGCCGCTCGACCTGCGTCGGGTCAGCGAGCTCGGCCCTCCGCACGAAGAGACGTCCGCTGCGGACCAGCGCCTGCTGCAGGAAGCCGCCGCCGTCCTGCAGGCCGCGCGCGAACGCTGACGCGCGAGGCTAGAGAAACAGCTCCGCGTCGCCGTCGCGCTCGCGCACCTTGTAGGTCTTCGCGTTGTCGCACGGCACCCCGATCGCGCGGCCGGTGTGCGGGTCGAACTTGTAGTTGTGCAGCGGGCAGACCATGTAACGACCCTCGGCGAGCGGTCCATCGATCAGCCGACCGCCCTCGTGCGGGCAATAGCGATCGAGCGCACACAGCTTGCCGTCGACGCGACCGAGGATGATCTCGACGCCGTCCGCGAGCGGGTCGCCGATCGCGACGCGCTTCGACTGACCCTCGGCGAGCTTGCCCGCGCCTTGGATCACGACCGGCTTCCTTCCGAACATTCCGAACAGCTTCGAGAACATGCGCGAATGCTAGCATCCGCGTTCCGATGCAGCCCGTCGTCCTGATCGATGTCGTCGGCCTCACCTCGCGCCACATCGGGCCGCGCACGCCCGCGCTGCGCGCGCTCGCCCAGCGCGGCGCCTGCGCTCCGATGCGCGCGATCCTGCCTGGGGTCACGTGCAGTGCACAGGCCACGATGCTCACGGGCCAGCTGCCGAGTGCGCACGGTGCCGTCGGAAACGGCTGGTTCGACCGCGAGAGCGGCGACGTCGCGCTGTGGCGACAGTCGAACGCGCTCGTCGGTGCGAAGAAGCTCTACGAGACCGCGCGCGAGCGCGACGCGTCGTTCACCTGCGCGAAGCTGTTTTGGTGGTGGAACATGGGCGCGCAGGTCGACTGGTCGATCACGCCGCGGCCCTTCTATCCGGCCGATGGCCGCAAGCTCTTGGCAGTGTACGGTCGACCGCCGAGCTTCCCCGAGCAGATCGAACGCGAGCTCGGGCCCTTCCCCTTCTTCGACTTCTGGGGACCGCGCTCGGGCCTCGCGTCGAGCCGCTGGATCGCCGACGTCGCGGCGCGGACGCTCGACCTGCACGCGCCCAAGCTCACGCTCGTCTATCTCCCCCACCTCGACTACAGCCACCAACAAGACGGACCGGAGTCCGAGCGCGGCCTCGCGGCGCTCACCGAGGTCGACGCGCTCGTCGGCAAGCTCGTGGCGGCGGCGGACAAGCACGGCGCGAGCGTGGTGGTCGTGAGCGAGTATGGCCTCGAGCAGGTCGACACGCCCGTTCACATCAACCGCGCGTTGCGTGAGGCCGGCTTGCTCGAAGTGCGGCCGACGCCCGTTGGCGAGATGCTCGACACGTTTGCGAGCTCCGCCTTCGCCGTGAGCGATCACCAGCTCGCGCACGTGTACACGCGCGGCGAGGCGGCGCGCGAGCGAGCGACCCGCGTGCTGCGTGCGCTTCCCGGCGTCGAACACGTGCTGGACCGCGCTGCACAGCGCGCGTTCGGCATCGACCATGCCCGCTCGGGCGACCTCGTCGTGGTCTCACGCAAGGGCGCGTGGTTCACGTACTACTACTGGCTCGACGACGCGCAAGCGCCGGATTTCGCACGCACGGTCGACATCCACCGCAAGCCCGGCTACGACCCGTGCGAGCTGTTCCTCGATCCGAAGCTCGCGTTCCCCAAGCTGCGCGTGGCGCGCAGGCTGGCTCAAAAAGCGCTCGGGATGCGCTACCTGATGGACGTGATCCCGCTCGATGCGCGGCTCGTGAAGGGGAGCCACGGGCGCATCCCCGACGATCCGCAGGACGGGCCCGTGTTCCTCGCGTCTCAGCCCTTCGGGCCGTGTGGCGACGAGCCGCGAGACGGCGTCATCGAGATGACGAGCGTGCACGACCGCGTGCTCGGCTTGCTCGGACTGCGAGGCTGAGCGATGGACGAAGCACGCAAGGAAGCGCTGCGCCAGCGCGCACGCGAAGTGGTCGCACAGAACGCGCAGGCGGGTGTTCCGGCCCCGCTGTTCGGCGCCGACAAGGAGTGGCTCAACGTCTCGCGCACGCTCGCGAGCGAGCGGGACCTCGCGGGCAAGCTCGTGCTGCTCGACTTCTGGACGTACTGCTGCATCAACTGCATGCACGTGTTGCCGGACCTCGCTTGGCTCGAGGAGCGCTTCGCGGGGGAGCCTTTCACCGTCGTCGGCGTGCACAGCGCCAAGTTCGCGAACGAGCGCGACGTGCAGCGCGTGCGCGAGGCGGTGTTGCGCGAGGGAATCGCGCATCCCGTGGTCGTCGATCGCGACTTCGACATTTGGAAGCGCTTCGGCGTGCGCGCGTGGCCGACGCTCGTGCTCGTCGGACCCGACGGACGCATGCTCGGCCAAGTCTCGGGCGAGGGGCAGCGAGCCGTGCTCGATGCGCTCATCGAAGCGGCGCTCGAGCTCTACCACGCCATTCCCGGGGCCTTCGATGCGACGCCGCTTCCACTGCGGCTCGAACGCGAGCGCGCCCTGCCGCGCGAGCTGCGCTTTCCGGGCAAGCTGCTCGCGGACGCTGCACTCGCTCGACTGTGGGTCGCGGACTCCGGGAACCACCGCGTGCTCGAGCTCGACCTCGACGGCAAGTTTCTGCGGCAATTCGGCTCGGGCACGGCTGGCTTCGAAGACGGCGAGGCCGCCGACGCGATGCTGCGCGGCCCGCAGGGACTCGCTCGCATCGAGAACGCGCTGTACGTCGCGGACACGCTGAACCATGCCCTGCGCAAGATCGACCTGCGCACGGGGAGCATCGAGACCGTCGCGGGCAACGGCCGCCAAGGCTACGAGCGCGGACGCACGCTGCCTGCGCGCGGCGCCGCGCTCAACTCACCTTGGGATCTGAGAGTCGTCGGTGATGAACTCTGGATCGCGATGGCGGGGCTGCACCAAGTGTGGAGCTACGACCCGCGCTCGGGTTCCGTGCGACCGCTCGCGGGCGACGGCAGCGAGCAGCGACGCGACGGGGCGTTCGAGCTCGCCGCGTTTGCGCAGCCCTCGGGCCTCGCGCGCCTCGGTTCCCGCGTGCTCCTCGCCGACTCGGAATCGAGCTCGGTGCGCGTGCTCGACCTCGATACGCGCCGCGTATCGACCCTCGCGGGCGGCGCGGAGGATCCACGCAACCTGTTCCACTTCGGCGACGAGGAAGGCGCGGGCTTCGGCCGTCGCTTCCAGCACCCGCTCGCGATCGAATGCGCGCCCGACGGCGACCCCGAGCGCGCGCTCGTGTACGTCGCCGACACCTACAACCACCAAGTCAAGCTGCTCGATCCCGAGACGGGCACGGTGTCGCGCTACGCAGGCGCGAGCAGCGCGGGCCTCGTCGATGGCGAGTGCGAGGGCGCGCGCTTCTGCGAGCCCGGTGGCCTCTCGCTCGCGGGCGACACGCTGTTCGTCGCGGACACGAACAACCACTGTGTGCGGGCCATCGACTTGGTCGAGCACACCGTTCGCACGCTCGCGCTCGAAGGGGTTCCCATCACGCTCCCTCGAGAGGCCCGGTCGATCGGCGCGGAGGAGCTGCCGCACCTCCCTCAGACCATCGCGCACCCTCAAGTTCGGCGTCGATTGCCGACAGGCGCCTGCGAGCTCGTGCTGCGCGTGCCGCTCGCTGAAGGCGAGTCGCTCGCCTCGGGCGCGCCATCCCAGTTCCGTGCGATGCGCGAGGGTGGCCTCGTCGCCGCCAAGCTCGTCACGGGGCCGCTCGAAAGCGCCGAGACGCGCATCCCGCTCGGAGTCGCCGGGCCCGGACTCGTCCGCGTGCAGGCACTCGTCTACGTGTGCGGCGCCGACGGCGCCTGCCGTCTGCGCTCCCATGACTGGCGCATCGACATCGAGGAAAACGAGCGCGCGCCGCGCGTGCTCGCCCTCGACATCGAGTGAGCAGGGATCACTGCATCACGAGCTCGAGCGCGTTCGAGAGCGTGGTCGTCTTGCACGCCGGCGGATCGCGGAACCACGCCTGCACGTAGACCTTCTGGCCGCTGTAGAACGGCGTGCCGAGCCCACCGGGGTTGGCGAGATGGAACGCGTTCCAGTCGAGCGAGATCGAGCCGTTGCAGACGCCGAAGGTGCCGCCCGATCCCAGCGCCAGCGTGCGCTGAGTTGGAGACTTCACACACAGAAAGCTCGAGCCGGGGCTGCACCAAGGCTGCGGCAAAGCACCGAGTCCGTAGAAGACGATGCCGGTGCGCTGTCCCTCGACGGAAGTCACGCTGATCTGGCATGGAGTCTGGAAATTCGCGCGGGGCTGCGCGCTCGCACTGATGCTCGCGGTGCAACCGGCGGTGCTCGTGCCCGCCGTGCAGTACACGAGCGGTCCGGGGTTGCAGGTGGGCGGCGGCGTGAAGTCGACCTGCAGTTCATCCATGTCGACGAAGGCCCCGGCGGGTGTCGTGAGTCCCGTGATCACCACGCGACGAATCGCCGCGGAGCACGACTGCCAGCCAAACCAGCGCCAAGTGCAGTCGTTGGGGAACAGCGCGAGCTCGGAGCTGATCAGCTGGTCGTTCGCGTCGTAGAAGTCGAAGTGCGCGTCGCTCCCGCCGCTGTTGGTGCCGAACCAGCCGCCGAAGCGGTGGACGTTGGACGTGAAGGTGACCTGCACGGGTCCCGTGGCGCTCCCGCAGAACTTGCCGCCGCTGTGCGCCCCCATCGTGCAGACGAAGCCCCAACTCGATGTCGCGAGCAGTCCGGCCCCCGAGACCGTGCAGACTTGGCCAGCGCCGCCAAAGCTCGTGAAGCAGGCGTTGAAACCGTTGGGCTGGGTATCAAAGCCCTCTTGCGCCTGCCCTTGAAACTGCGGCACGGGCGAGACCTGAGCCGACGCGGAGGTCGACACTGTGGTCGACGCGAGCAAGGCGAGCGCGAGGTGGAGCGCGAGACGCATCGGAGAGACTCCTTCGAGAGGACTCAGGGACCTGCGGCCGAGCACGGCGGCTCGTCCGCTCGCCCGAGGATGCCCCCGCGACCGCATTCCGCAAGGACTCGAACGGCAAAAACGCCTGCGCGTGGACGCTGAGCGACGCACCCTCGCCTTCGAGCTGCTCGAGGAGGCCCCAGAGGCCCGCGAGCGGCTCCTTCTGCTCCGCGGACACGCGCGGAGGTTGGTCGGGGCGAGAGGATTTGAACCTCCGACCTCTTCCACCCCAAGGAAGCGCGCTAGCCAGGCTGCGCCACGCCCCGACCCGAAGTCACTGACGAAAGAGGGGCGGGGATTCTACTCGGCGGGGGGCGACGGCGCCATCGGGGGCTGGCGGCGAGCTTGGTGGCGGGCCCGTCGGTGCCCACAATGGCTCCATGCCCCGCCCGCTTCGCCGCCTCTACCCCGTGTCGAGCGTCGTCCGGCGCCGCCACCGGACTTGGATGGCGTCGATGAGCCTCGCAACGGCTGGAGCGTCCGTCTGGGGCGGCGCGATCCTCTGGCGAGCGATCGACCCTCCGAGCGGGCCCGGACTGCTCTCGACCCTGCTCGTCTCGGCCGCCTTCACCGTGCCCGGCGCGATCCTCGCCCTGCTGTCGATCCGTGCGCGCCTGATCTGGGTCCTGCTCGCGGGCGTACCGCTCCTCGCGAACGGCCTGATGATCGTCGTGCCGTGGGTCGTGCTGCGCCTGCGCGACTAGCGCGACGCGAACGAGTCGCGCTCGAAGCTCTCAGCTCGCCGCGATCGGCGTCGCGGCGAAGATCATCCACGTGCCCGTCAGCGCGGCGAGCACCGTCAGCGTGAGCGTCAGCATCGCCAGTTTGAAGTGCAGCTTCTTGTGGCGACGATCGCGCAACGTCATCACGCCGCTCACCGCAGGAAGCACGTATGCGTAGGTCGCCACGCGTGCGATCTTGAGGTGCACGGGCGTGATCCAGCCGGCCGACTCGAGGTCATAGAGCTCGCCGAGCTGCAGCGCCGCCCAGATCGCGGCCGCGAGCGAGAGCACCGTGATCACGACGAAGGTGATGTGCACGGCGAGCTTGCCGCGCAGACCCGTGTAGACCACGACGCCGAGCAGCGCGACCGTCAGGAGAAGGAAGGTCGGGAACAGAACCTGCGGTGAGGGCATCAGACGAGACCTTTCATCTCCGGCGCGGGCTCGCGCCGCATGAGGTCCGCCACGGCAGTGCGCGGATCCTTGCGCTCGAACAAGACAGCGTGGACCTCGGCCGCGATGGGCATCGACACGCCGGCGAGATCGGACTCCGGTCCGAAGAGCGCCTTGGTGGTCCACACGCCCTCGGCGACCATCTTCATGCGCGCGAGCAAGCTCTCGAGCGACTCGCCGCGTCCGATCGCCTCGCCGACCGCGCGGTTGCGCGAGTGGCGCGAGCAGCAGGTCGTGACGAGGTCGCCGATCCCAGCGAGTCCGAAAAACGTCTCCATGCGCGCCCCGCGAGCCACGCCCGCGCGCGCCATCTCGACCATGCCGCGCGTGATGAGCGCGGCCTTCGCGTTGTCGCCGAGCCCGAGCCCGTCGCTGATCCCCGCCGCGATGGCGATCACGTTCTTCAGCGCGCCGCCGAGCTCGACGCCGAGCATGTCGGTGCTCGTGTAGACGCGGAAGCTCTCGCCGTTGAATGCGGCCTGCGCGAAGCGCGCGACCTCGGCGTCCGTCGAAGCCGCAACCACGGTCGCCGGCTTTCCGACCGCGACTTCCTCGGCGTGGCTCGGACCGGAGAGGACGGCGAGCGGGTGCGGACCGAGGACCTGCGCGAGGATCTCCGTGGGACGCGCGAGGGTCTCGATCTCGAGTCCCTTGCTCGCGGACACGATCGGCACGTTCCCGGCGAGAGCGTCCTCGAAGCGCGCGGCCACGCTGCGCAGGTACTGCGTCGGCACCACGCTGACCGCGAGCTGGGCACCCGCACCCGCCGTGTGCGCGTCCGCTGTGAATCGCAGGTTCGCAGGCAGCGCGACGCCCGGCAGATAGCGCCGGTTCTCGCGCGCGGTGTTGAACTCGTCTGCGTGCGCGCGCTGGTTGCACCACACCGTGACCTCGACGCCCCTGCGTGCGAGGAGCAGCGCGAGCGCCGTGCCCCAGCTGCCGTCCCCGAGGACGACCGCGCGCCGAAGCTCCGCGTGGACGGCCTCAGCCACCCGTCGCTCCCGCGTCCGCGGCTCGCTTGGCGCCGATCTTCGGTTCCGTTCCCGCCATGATGCGGGCCATGTTCGAGCGGTGCCGCACGAGGATCAAGAGCGCGAGCAGCGCGGCTCCGACCGCAGGCTCGATCCGCTCCGTGAGCCACCACGCCGCGACGGGAAACGCGACCCCCATCGCGATCGAAGCGAGACTCACCATGCGGACGAGGCCGAGCGCCGCGAGCCACACCGCGCCCCCCACGACCCAGATCCAAGGATCGACGGCGACCAGCGCTCCGCAGCCCGTCGCGACGCCCTTGCCGCCCTTGAAGCGCAGCCACACGGGGAAGCAGTGTCCGAGCACGCTGGCCGCGCCGGCTGCGACCGCGCCCCAGCCGAGCGGGTCCTCTCCGGCCCACGCACCCGCGAAACCCGAGATCGCAACCCAGCCCTTGGCGAAGTCGAGCACGAACACCGCGAGCCCGACCGGCTTGCCCGCCGCGCGCATCGCATTGGTGGCGCCGATGTTGCCCGACCCGATCGTGCGCAGGTCGACGCCCTTCACGAGCCGCACGAGCACGAGCCCGAACGGGATCGAGCCCAAGAGGTACGAGGCGAGGATGGCGAGGGCGAGGAGCATCGCGGAAGGGACCGAGGGCGCGACAGGGTAGCAACACTAGACTCCTCCCTGTGACTACGAGCCCCAGCGGACCGGTCGTCGGCGTCGACACCGGCGGCACCTTCACCGACCTTGCCCTGATCGAGGGCGGGCGCGTGCGACTCGAGAAAGTGCCGAGCACGCCGGACGATCCGTCGCGAGCGCTGCTCGCGGGGCTCGAGCGGCTCGGGCTCGGCGCGGGCTCGCGACCGCGCGGCCTGCGCGTCGTCCACGGAACCACCGTCGGCCTCAATGCCCTGCTCACAGGCCGCACCGCGCGTGCCGCGCTCGTCACCAACGCGGGCTTCGTCGACCTGATCGAGCTCGCTCGCCAAGACCGCCCCGACCTCTACGCGCTGCACCCACAGAAGCCGCCCGAGCTGGTTCCGCGCGAGCTGCGCTTCGAAGTGCGCCAGCGCTCGTGGCCGCGCCTCGATGGCCGCGGGCTCGAGGAGGTCGCGCGCCCTACGGCTCGCGAGCTCGCCGCGCTGCGTCGCAAACTCGCCGCCGCGCGGCCCGAGGCGATCGCGATCTGCCTGCTGCACTCCTACGCCGATCCGAGGATCGAGCGGGCAGTCGCGGACGCGCTCGCGCCGCTGGGCGTGCCGCTCACGCTCTCATCGGAGCTCCTGCGCGAGCACCGCGAGTACGAGCGCTTCTCGACGGCGGTGGTGAACGCGGCGCTGACACCGGTCGTCGGGAACTACCTCGCGCGACTCGTCGGCGCGCTCAGCGGCGCTCGCCTCGAACTCCTGCGCTCGAGCGGCGGCACCATCTCCGCGGAGCGTGCGGCGCGCGAGCCTGTGCGCGTGATCGCGTCGGGGCCCGCGGGCGGCGTGCTCGGCGCCTCGCGCGCAGCGCGCGAGGCGGGATTCGATCGCATGGTCGGGCTCGACATCGGCGGGACGAGTGCCGACGTCGCGTTCCGACGCCTCGAAATGCGGCGCGGGGTGGAGCCCGTGCAGTCGAGCACGGTGGGCGGTTACGGCATCGGCGTGCCCTCGCTCGACCTTCACACGATCGGCTGCGGCGGCGGCTCGCTCCTGCGCGTTGACTCTTCCGGTGTCCTGAGTGTCGGGCCGCAGAGCGCCGGAGCCGTGCCGGGTCCGGTGTGCTACGGCGTCGGCGAGGAGCCCACGCTGACCGACGCTCACGTGCTGCTCGGGCACATCGCATCGGGCGCCTTCCTCGCCGGACGACTCGAGCTCGATCACGCACGCGTCGAGCGCGCGTTCGAGCGCCTCGGGCGCAAGCTCGGACTACGGCCTCGTGCCGCGGCGCAGGCCGCGCTCGATGTCGCGCGTGCAGCGATGCGCCGCGCGCTCGGCGTGATGACGCTGCAGCGCGGCGAGGATCCGCGCGAGATCCCGCTCGTCGCGTTCGGCGGCGGCGGCGGACTGCACGCCGCGGACCTCGCGTTCGCGAGCTCGATGCCGTGCGCGCTCGTCCCCGCGGCGCCGGGTGTGCTGTCCGCGCTCGGCATGGCGAGCGCAGAACCGCAGGCCGAGCGCTCCGCTTCGATCCTCGCGCCGCTCGAGCGTTTTGGGATTCGTGCGCGCGCGAAGCTGCTGCGCGAATTGGAGCGCGAAGCGCTGCGCGAGCTCGCGGAGATGGGCCACTCGACGGCGAGCGCGATCTGCGAAGCCTCCCTCGACCTGCGCTACTCCGGGCAGTCCTTCGAGCTGCGCGTCCCGCTCGACAGCGGCGATCCGCAGGCGCTGTTCCACGCGCGCCATCGGGAACTCTACGGCTACACGCTCGACGACCGCGGCGTCGAGCTCGTCAACGTGCGCGTGCTCGCCCGCATCGCTGCGCCGCTGGCACGTCCGCGCAAAGTGCAGCGGCGCGATGCAGTGGGCGCCGCGTTCGGCGGCGAGCGGCGTGCTTGGCTTGCGGGGCGCGAGCTGCGCGTGCGCCTCGTCGAGCGCGCGAGCCTGCGCGTGGGCGACTGCTTCGAAGGGCCTGCGATCGTTCAGGAATTCTCGGGAACGACGCTGGTTCCGCCCAAGGTGCGCGCCAGCGTGACCGCCGGTGGCCACCTGCTCTTGCAGCGCCGCTCGGCAGCGCGATGACCTCCGGCGAAGGCTAGGCGCCTTCGATGCGGAACGTCACGCGGTGGACGAAGTCCGAGTCGATCGCCACGCCATCCGAAGTGGCGGGACGGAAGCGCCATGCGCGAACGCCTTCTCGCGCCGCTTCGTCGAGACGCTCGAAGCCGCTCGAGCGAGTCACGACGATCTCGCCGACGGTGCCGTCCGCGAGCACGCGCAGACGCAGTTCGACGCTGCCCTGCTCGGCCAAGCGGCGCGAAAGCCTCGGATAGATCGGATCCGGCGTCTCCAGACGCGTGGCGATCGTCACGACCGGCTCGCGCGGCGGCTCCGGGAGCGGCGCGACTGCGCCGAGGGACTCGGAGCCCTGCGCGCTCGCACCGCCTTCGCCGCCGACCGCGCTCGCGCGACGCGCGGAGCTAGAGTTCCACTCGAGCGACAGCAGGCGCGACTGGGCGCGCGTCGAGTCCAACACCTCCGCACGCGTCTCGCTCGGTTGCTCGACGGCGAGCAGAGGCTGCGGCGGCAGCTCCACTTCTATGAGTTGCGGTTCATCGGGAGTGGGCAGTTCGAGCTCGCGCATGGGCTCGGGCTCGGGCTCGGGCTCGACGGCGGCCGCGAGCGGTGCTGACTCCACGCGCAGCACATGGCCGCCGCGATTGGAAGCGGCTCCGCCCGCAAGCGCGAACCACGCAACCCCTCCCGTCACGGCCACATGAAGCCCGATCGAGCCGGCCAAACTCCACGAGAACGACGGCCCGCCAGCCGAGAGGGCTGCGGAGCTCGGCTCCACGGAGTGGACGGCGCGACGGATGGGAGGGCGCGGCATCAGGCGGGCCTCATGCTAGCGCGGAGAGGCTGAAACTGGGATCAGAGGGTCATGCGGAGCCCCGCGACCACCCCAAAGCCGGGCCCGTCGATGCCGGAGCCGTGAACCCGGTACTCCTCGCCGAACAGGTTGTGGGCGCCAAAGTGCCACGTCGCCCCGCTCTGTGCCTCGCCCACCGGACCGCCGAGGTCGAGGTCGAAGCGCACCCAGCCATTCGTGCCATTCTTGTCGATGCGCGGGTCGCCGAGATCCTGCGGCGAGAGCCGGTTCTGCGAGGTGGCGAACCACATCGAGAGCTGCAGCCAGCCCACGTTGTTCACGGCCTGCGCGGGCTCCCAGCCCAGCGTGACGTTGCCGTGGAACGGCGGGATGCGGCTCGCCGGCTGGCCGTCGAAGGCCGCGATGTCGTCGTCGTACTGAACGCCGTAGGTGTATTCGAGGTAGGTGCCGAAGGTGTACGGCGAGTCGGGTCCGCCGAGCTTGCGCTGGTAGCGCGTCTCGATGCCGTACAGATCGACGTCCCCGGTGTTTTCGCGCTGGTAGGTCTCGTCGCCGATCGACCCGCCCGGCGTCGGGTCGTTGACGAGCCGCCGCCCGATGACGTCTTGAATCCCGTTGTGGTACAGGCCGAGCGACCAGTTCCATGCCTCGCGCCGCATGTCGAGCGCGAGCTCTTCGTAGAGCGAGTGCTCCGGGTCGAGGTCCGGGTTGGAGAGCTCGGTGCCCGAGTTGAACGTCGCTTTGCGGGCGAGCTCGGCCAGGTTCGGTGCGCGGAACGCCTGCGCGAGCGTCGCCGTCACACGCACTCCCTCGGCGACGTCCGTCGCGGCTTGCAGCGAACCCGTGAACGCGTCGAAGTGGCCGTCGATCGTCTGGTCGGGGGTGTTCGTGTCGTCGAACGAGAAGTCGAAGTACGAGTAGCGCAGACCCGCCGTCAGGTCGAACGGACCGACGTCGAACATCTCATCGCGCAGGAACACGCCGCTCGAGAGGTACTCCGAGCCCGGTGCAAAGGCGCCGGCAGGATCGCGGACTGAATCCGTGGTCCGCGTTGATTCGACAACGTCCCGATCGACATCCAAGCCCCAAGTCAGCAGGTGGCTCTGCCCCACAGCCTTGCGCCAATCCATGCCGAGTCCCACCGTTTGAGTGTTGTCACTTTCCAAGACCAAAGGGGCGGGGGGGGGAGGGGGGGCACTCACGTTCTTCTTGATACGACGGTTCTCCGTGTAGTCGCGAAGCGACAGGCGCGCCTGCATCTGGTCCGCGAAGCCGAGTGCGGAGTCGTTGTACGCCACGATGTAGCGCGCGCGGTCCTGCAGCGTGAAGTAGTTCTCGGCGTCGGCCGGCTGCGTCTGGCCGTAGCCCGTGTTCATGCGGTCGCTGCGCGGGACATCGAAATCGCGCGTGCGCATCGCGCTGACGCGGATGCTGCGTTTCTCGGCGAGCTGCAGTTCGCTCGACGCGTACCACGACTGGCCGTGGTAGCCCGTGTTCTGCACTTCGCCCTTGCCCGAGTGGAGCATCTGCCAGTCTTGGAACGAGCCGCCAACGAGGACGCCGACGTCCTCCGTCGCCACCGAGAGCGAGCCGTACTCGCGGGCCCCCTCGGCGGCAGTGTTCGCGTCGACCCCGGCTTCGAGCTGCACGGCGCGGGTACCTTCTTTGTCGCGCGAGAGTGGCGCACGTTTGCGCGTCCAAATGAGGATCGCACCGCCGAGTGCGTCGGAGCCGTAGAGCACCGCGTTGGGCCCGCGGATGATCTCGACGCGCTCGACGTTGGTCGGATCGATCCCGTTGAGCGACTGGTTGGGACCGCTGCGGGTCGTCCCGTCGTTCAGGCGCACCCCGTCGACCACGATCAGGATCTGGTTGCCGATCAGTCCGCGGACGATAGGCGCCCCCCCGCCGAGGTTGGTCTCCTGAACGAACAGGCCGCTCGCCTTGGCGATCGCTCGCGGCAGGGAGCGCTCGCCCGTGGCGGCGAGCTCTTCGGCGGTGATCACCTGCTCCGAGATGCCCGGGGCGGTCGCGGTGCGGCCGGCGCGCGGGGCGGTGACGACGGTCTGGGTGATGTCCTGCGCGGGCTGGACGAGCAGCAGGGGGAGAATGGGCATGGGGGGAATGGCCGTGAGAAGGGGACGCCCAAGACGGGAGGCCGTGAAACGTCGCCCCCAGCGTCCGGTTCATGACGAGTGCGTGGCTTGGGCGCTCGCACGGCTCCACATCCGCGGGGATGCACGACTGCGGGGCAGGTCCCCGACGATTCACTGCGCGAGGGCGAGAGCCGCGCGAGGTCCAAGAAACGAAAAAAGCCCCGCTCTCGGGGCCTCGACGCAGCCGCTCGCCACCGGCTGATTGGAGCGGGCGAAGGGATTTGAACCCTCGACATCCACCTTGGCAAGGTGGCGCTCTACCACTGAGCTACGCCCGCAGGTTGTCAGGTCTCGCCGCCCTTGGGAGGGCTGCGAGGGATGAGGAGGATAGCGACGGGAAGGCGCTTGGCAAGCCCCCGCCCGAAGGCGCTCCGGAGGAGGGGGGCTAGAAGCCCTTCCCGTTCAGGAACTGGACGGCCCCGAGGATCTCGGTGCGGCCGTGCTTCTGGTCGATCTCGAGCACCTTGAGGGCCGTCTTCGGGGTGTACTCCCCCACCAGCCGGAAGTCGACCTCGCCCGTGCCGGGAGGCATCTGGTACTCGTTGTCGGCGGCGTCCTGCAGGTGGATCCCGACCATGCGGCTGCCGTAGGCCTCCAGCCACTGGCCTTGCCCGGGCAGACCGGACTTCTGGCGCATGTGGATGCGGCCGACGTCGTGCCAGTAGCCGATGCCCTTGCCCTGAAGGTCGTCGAGGACCCAGCCCATCGCCTCGAAGCTGAGCAGGTCGTCGATGTGGAGGCCGGGCTCGATGGCGAGCTTGGTCTGGGGGAGCTCGGTGAGGAGCTGGTGCAGGGAGCGGCAGAGGTGCTCGAGCTGGCGCTGGCCCTTCTTCTGCACGCGGTGGACGTAGTCACGGATCTTCTCGGCGAGCTCGTCCGAGAGTCCGTCGCGGTGGAGCTCGACGTTGAGCGTCTCCGCCTCTTGGCGCAGCTTCGTGTCGGCCACCGAGCTGCCGCGCAGCACCACGACGGGCGCGAGCATCTTCTGGGCGAGCTGCATGTGGCGGCGCACCGAACCGATCGCCTGCTCGCGCTCCTCCGCGTTCGAGGACGAGAGCAGCTGGCAGGCCGGGCGCTCGGTCGAAGGCTTCAGGCAGCCCGACACCACCGAGGTGACGCGGATCCCCGTCTCGCGGTGCGAGTCGGCGAAGCCGTTGAGCGTCGGCGGAGTGTCCGCCTGCCCCATCTCGATCTTGCGGAACCCCATCGCCACGGCGGCGAAGGCTTGATCCTCGATGGTCCGAAGCCTCGTCCCGAAGCACGAGGTCGAGAGCACGAACTCGTTGGGGATTCCGGGGGCAGTCACGGTGAACTCTGGGGCGTTGGGGCGTTGGGGGGGACTGCCGGAGTCCGGCAGGGTCCCCGCTTCATCGGTCGGAAGACGTGGCGAACGGTAGGTCGGGTTCGGTGGAGGGCACGGGCGCGTAGCCCCGCGTCCCATAGAGTGAGCCGGGATCGCACTCCGTGCGGTCAGAAAGCCGCGTATGGGACTCGGGGGCAAGTTTCAATCCGGAAAGTTGTTCCCACGTGCGGGACCATCCGAGACCCGAGCTTCCCCGGAGCCGTCCACGGAGTCCGTTTCGTCCCTCACAGGGCCGAACGTAGCTCTCCTGCGTAGGATCGCTGCCCACCCCCATGCCCTCTCCGACGGACACGCTGCGCGCCTGCATCACCCTGCCGGACATGGCGCCGCGCCCGCTCGGAGCGCGCGGCTGGGTGTTGCTCGCGGCACTGCTCGCGGTCGCGGCGCTGCGACTTCACCTGCCCACGTTCCACGCCTCGAACCTCGCTGTGGTCCCCGATGCTCTGGAGTACGCCACGAGCGCGCAGCGTCTCGCGGAGCTCGGCACGTTCGACATCGAGGTCGAGGGACGTCGCTACGCGCCCAACGTCTCCCCCGGTTTCCCCGTGCTGTTCCTCGCGCCGCTCTATGCCGTCGCGGGCAGCGAGCTTGGAAACGCGATCTACGTCGAGCTCGCACTCGCGCTGACGGCGCTCAGCGTGGGCTTTCTGCTCGCCCATCGACTCGCGGGTCCGTGGGCCGCGCTCGCCGCGGGCGTCGCGCTCCTCCTGCATCCGACCTTCGAGCGCTGGTCGCGCGAGATCATGACCGACGTGCCGAGCCTCGCGCTCGGCTTGATGGCGCTGGGGTGCGCGCTGACGAGTCGACGTGATGCCAGCGCGCTGCGACTTGCTCTCGTCGGAGTCTTGGCCGCACTCGCGTTCGCGCTGCGCTTCGTCTACCTCGCCGCCCTCGCACCGGCGCTGCTCCTCGCGCTCTCGCATCCGCGTCCGCTGCGCGCCGCTGTCATCCTCGTCGCACCCTCCGCCGTCGTCGCCCTCGCAACCTTCGCCTTCAACGCACACGCCTTCGGCGACCCGCTCCGCACGGGCTATCACTTCTGGGTTCCGGTCCCCTACGACTACCCCGAGCTCACCTTCTCGTGGGGCTACCTCGCGGAGAACCTCGCAGTTTTCACGACTTGGCACATGGCGCTGCCCCTCGCAGCTCTCGCGCTCGGCTGCGCCTTGCTCTGGCGCGCTCGCGAGCTGCGCCCCATCGTCGTCGCGTGCCTCGCAGCGTCGCTACCGATCTCGCTCTTCCATCTGCGCTACTACTACATCGACGAGCGCTTCCACCTGCTGCTCGTCGCGATCGGCTGCATCCTCGGTGCGTCCGCGCTCGCGCGCTGCCTGCCTGAGTCGAGCACGCGCTTCTCGTGGGCCGGGCTCGGCGTCCTGCTCCCTCTCGCGATCTGGCCCGCGCCGCCGCAGGACATGCTTCCCGGCCGCCGCAGCACCGCCAACGCGCTCGCTCGCCTCACGCCCGAGGACGCAGTCGTGATCTCCGCGATCGATCCGGTGTTCTTGGAGCCCTACCTGCTGCGCGGCACGAAGCGCCGCGTGATCCCCGCGAGTCGCGTCGTGCCCTACGCCAACGGGATCGCCGCGCCGCAGCGCATCGCGAATCCGCAGCCTGCGCCGAAGGACGCGCTCGACCGACGCTGCGCAGGACTCTTGGCCGGCGGTGGGATCGACCCCGTGAGCATCACGGCCGTCGAAAACCCCGCGGAGATCGTCGCGCTCGTGCGCTCCGGCGCGAGCGTGTACCTCGACCTCACGATGGACCGCGTGACGGGCGCCGCTGCCGCGCTGCAACGCGCAGGGCTCGTCGCCGAGCCCGTCGCAGACAAGAAGTGGCTCGTGCGCTTGCGCTGAGCGCGCCATGAGGAAGTCCTGCGCCATCACCGGACTCGGGCTCACGATCGAGCGGGTCGTCGTCGCCGCTCTCGCCGTGGCATTCGCAAGCTGCGCCACCCCAGCGCGCCGCGCGCCGCGCGCTGGCAACGTCGTCGTGATCGTCGTCGACGACGTCGGCTGCGATCTGATCGGTGCGTACGAGCAATACTGGCTTGAGCGCGGGCGTGCCGCGGGCGCGCCGGCGAAGACGCCCGCGATCGACCGAGAGCTCGCTGCGAAGGGCGTGATGTTCACGCAGGCGTGGTCCGCTCCCGCGTGCACGCCGAGCCGCGCACGACTGCTGACGGGACTGCGCAGCGCGCACAACGGCGTCGGCTCGGTGATCAAGTCGCGCGATGACGAGCGCGGCGGCGTCAACGTTGGACTCTCGCTCGACGCGCGGCTTCTGCCGCAAGCGCTGCGCGAGTCGCCCGCTGGCTACGCGAGCGCGGCCGTAGGCAAGTGGCACCTCGGCGATGCCCGCACGCTCGCGCGATTCCCCCACCACCCACTCGGCGAGCCGCCGGGCACGTGGTTCGGCTACTACGCAGGCTCGATGTTCAACCTGCAGGCGCCCGAGGACTCAGGCCGGCGCGCGGGCTACTACAACTGGGAGAAGACGCTGAGCGTCGCTCCGTCGCGCGGCTTCGCGCTGCCCCGCGCGGACGAAGCCCCCATCGTCGAGGCGATGCAGGTCCCGCCTGCGGACAACTACCCGACCACCGACACGACGGACGACGCGATCGCGCTACTCGGCGCGCTGCCGGAGCCCTTCTTCCTCTACGTCTCCTACAACGCCGCGCACGCGCCGGTGCATGCGCTGCCTCCGGTGGCCGAAGCAGCGCACAGCACGGGCTTTCAGGATCGGCTGCGCGAGATGGTCGGCGATCTCGATCGGCAGATCGGCCGTCTGCTCGAGGCCGTCGATGCGCGCGACACGACGGTCGTGTTCCTCGGCGACAACGGCACGGAGTCACGCGGCCTCGTCGCCCCGTTCGACGCGGAGCAGGGCAAGGGCACGCTCTACGAGGGCGGTTGCCGCGTTCCGATGATCGTGCGCTCACCGCTCGTGCCGGAAGCTCTGCGCGGCACCGCGTGCGACGCGCTCGTGGAGATGAACGATCTCTTTGCGACGTTCGTGGAGCTCGCCGACGGGACGCTCGAAGCGGACGTGGCCCGGGACTCGCGCTCGCTCGCACCGCTCCTGCGAGGTGAAGCGAGCAGCGTTCGCGAGCTCGCGTACACCGAGCTCTTTCACCCCAACTTCGAGCCATCGTCCGCGGCGCACAACGTTCGCCGCCATGCGCAAGCCGTGCGCGACTCGCGCTACAAGCTCCTGCGCTTCACGACGCGCGAACGCGACCTCGTCCACGTCGAAGAGCAGCTGTTCGACCTCGCGACAGAATCTTCGAACAGCGACTGGTTCGAGCAGCGCAACCTACTGGCTGCGCCGCTCTCCGCCGATGCCGCCACGGCACTCTCGCGCCTGCGCAGCGCGCTCGACCACGACTTCCCGTCGCTCTCGCGCTGACGCTCGCTCAGACCTCGACCTTGCCCTTGGCGCCGAGCAGCGCAGCGTGGCGGGCGAGCAGAGGGGCCACGTCTTCGGCGAGGTACTCGTCGACCTGCTGCGGAGCACGGCCCACGTAGCGAGCAGGGTCGAGCAGACTGTCGATGCGGTGGGCGACCTTGGCGAACGCCGGATCGGCGTGCAGCAGGTCGCGCAGCGGGTTCTTGCCGCCCTCCATCTTCACGACGCGCGCCGCCTCGCGAGCGTGAACGCGGATCGCCTCGTGGATCTCCTGCCGGTCGCCGCCCGCCTTCACGGCCTCCATCATCAGGTGCTCGCTCGCGAGGAACGGCAGCTCTTCGTCGAGGTTGCGCCGCACCACGCCGGGATACACGACGAGCCCGGCCGACACGTTGAGGTAGATCTGCAGGATCGCATCGGTCGCGAGGAACATCTCGCTCACCGCGAGGCGACGGTTCGCGGAGTCGTCGAGCGTGCGCTCGAACCACTGGTTTGCCGCGGTGTGCGCCTGATTGTCGAGCAGGCTCATCACGAAACGCGCGAGGGCGCACATGCGCTCGGAGCGCATCGGATTGCGCTTCCACGGCATCGCGGAGGAGCCGATCTGCTTGTCCTCGAAGGGCTCTTCGAGCTCCTTTCGATTGGAGAGCAGTCGTACGTCCGTCGCAAACTTGTGCGCCGCCTGCGCGATCTGCGACAACACCTGCGCGACGCGAAAATCGGCGAGACGCGGGTAAGTCTGACCCGTGACGCCGAACGTGCGCTCGAAACCGAACGCGGCCGTGATGCGGCGGTCGAGCTCGCGCACCTTGGCGTGGTCACCGTCGAAGAGCTCGAGGAACGAAGCCTGCGTGCCCGTGGCGCCCTTGATCCCGCGGAAGCGCAACGTCGCCTCGGCGTGGTCGAGCTCTTCGAGCGTCTGGACGAGATCTTGGATCCAAAGCGTCGCGCGCTTGCCGACCGTGGTGGCCTGCGCGGGTTGATAGTGCGTGAAGCCGAGCGTCGGGAGCGCGCGATGCTCGCGCGCAAAGCGAGCGAGCTGGTCGATCACGCTGACGAGTTGGCCGCGCAAGATGCGCAGGCCGTCGCGCATCTGGATCAGCTCGGTGTTGTCGGTGACGAAGCAGCTCGTCGCGCCGAGATGGATGATGGCGCGCGCCTTGGGTGCAACATCCCCGTACGCGTGCACGTGGGCCATCACGTCGTGTCGCAGCTTCTTCTCGTAGGCATCCGCCGACGCGAAGTCGATGTTGGCCGCCTGCGCCTCGAGCTCGGCGACCTGCTCGGCGGTGATCGCGAGGCCGAGCGCACGCTCCTCCCGCGCGAGCGCAACCCACAGCTGCCGCCACGTCCCAAACTTCTTCTGGTCGGAGAAGTTCTGGCGCATCGCGGCGCTGGAGTAGCGAGTCGAGAGCGGGCTCTTGTAGTTGTCGCGTTGATCCGTCACGCGCGTACTAGAACCAGCCGACGCCCGGGAAGCAACGCGGGAGGAACGTGGCGAGCGCGCCGCAGGCGAGCGAAGTCCCCGCAGCCAGCGCCAGACGGCTCCCGAGCCCGCGGCGCTCGCTTTCGGGACGCGCTAGGTGCGCGACGAGCTCCAGCGAGACCGCGGCGCCCGCAACGTCCGTCCACAGGTCGAGAACCGAGAGGTCGCGACCCGGTGTGTACGACTGATGCCACTCGTCCACGGCGCCGCAGAGGGCGATCAAGCAGCAGACGAGCCATCGCTCGCGCAGGTCGAGGCGCGGCCAGCCCTCGACGCGCGGGAGCAGGAGCGAGATCCAGCACGCGAGCAGCCCGAACAGCGGTGCGTGCGCCCCATTCGAGAGCACGGTCCACCACCACGGGCTCGGCTCGACGTCTCCGGGACGCGAGCTCAGCCACGTGATCCCGCCATACCACCCCGCGCACAAGAGCCACGCGCCAACGCGAGGCAGCGCGAGCAGCGCAACGCCGACGCACTTCATCCGCGACGGCGGTGCGACCGACTCCCCCGCGCGTTCCACGACGTCAGCGGGGTCCGAGGGCGCGCCGAGCGACCAAGCACAGGCCGAGCCGGTCGTCGCTCCGTCGCACCTCGACCGAGTCGCACTCCAGCGTCATCAGGTAGAGCCCGCGCCCGCGCTCATCTTCGAGGTCGGGCAGCCCGTCGGGATGCAGCAGCCGGTCGACGACCTCGGGATCGCCACCGCCCTGATCCGACACCGAGACCTGCCAGCAAGCATGCTCGAGGACGACGGACACGCGCATCGATACCGGCCGCTCGAGCTCGCTCTCCTCCATCGCGCCCCGCCCGCCGCCGTGGTCGACGGCGTTGGTCATCAGCTCGTCGGCGATGAGGATCAGCGAGTCGAGGTCCGAGCCCGCGAGGCCGCGCTGCTCCGCGAAGTGCCGCACGAGCCCGCGCGCCGCGCGCGCCGAGGCGTGCACCGCCGGAAACTCGAGTCGGAGCTCGTCGCTCTCGCGACGCGGTTCGGCGTTCACGGGGTCGGCTCCAAGTAGAGCGAGAGGTCGAGCGCCGGCGCCGAGTGCGTCAGCGCGCCGACCGAGATCCGGTCGACGCCGCTCGCCGCGAAGCCGCCGATGGTCTCCAGCGTGATACCGCCGGAGGCCTCGAGCTCGACGGCGCGTCCGCGAGTGGACGCCGCCGCGCGCAGCTTCGGACACGCCGCACGCAGGGCCTCGACCGAGAAGTTGTCGAGCAGGATGACGTCGGCTCCGCCCGCGATCCCCGCGAGGGCCTCCGCCTCGTCGCGCGCCTCGGCGGTGATGCGCACCGCGGGACCGAGTGCGCTCCGCAGGTCCGCGACGACGGCCTCGAGTCCACGACCCGCGAGATCGAGGTGGTTGTTCTTCACCATGGCCTCGTCGTACAGACCGAAGCGATGGTTCTCGCCGCCACCGCAGCGCACCGCGTACTTCTCGAGCGTGCGCAGGTTCGGCGTCGTCTTGCGCGTGTCGAGGACGCGCGCGCGACCGGCACAACGCTCGACATAGAGCGCCGTCGCGCTCGCGGTGCCCGACATTCGCTGGATGAGGTTGAGCGCCGTGCGCTCGGCGAGCAGCAGGGCGCGCGCACGCCCTTCGAAGCGCGCGAGTACGACACCCGGCGTGATCGCGTCCCCGTCCTTGGCGAGCAGCTCGATCCGCGCCTGCGGGTCGCACAGCTCGACCACACGCGCAAACACATCGAGCCCGGCGAGCCGTCCACGCGCCTTGCACACCAGCCGCGCACGCGCGCGTGCCGCCTCGGGCACGGCGTGGTCGGAGGTGATGTCTCCCCGTCCCTTGCGCTCGGGCCCGTAGCGATCTTCATCGAGCGCCGGCACCACCACGGCATCGATCTCCTCACGCGAGAGCCGCGGAGGCAGGCCGATGCGCGGCGCGGGCAGACGCGCCGTTGGAATCGATTCACTCGGAGAGGGTTGCTTCAAGGCAGACTCACCGCGGGGTCGTGAAGTCTAAGCCAGCAGCGCCGCAGCGACTACGCCCGATCGCCCCGACGACACCGCGCGCGGACCGCTGCAGCCTCACGGACCGCTCGGCGCCGGCCGGTTTTCCAGCGCGCGCGCGACCCTCTCGGCAGTCGTGGGACCCACGCCAGGCAACGACTCGAGGCGCAGGGACTCCCCACTGCCCCGCAGCCTCCAGCGCTCGCGCGAGATCTCGAGCGCGCGCGCCTCTCCGATGCCCGGCAACCGCCGCAAGTCGCGAGGACTCGCACTCTCGAGCTCTAGGGCGCCCGCCTCCTCCAGCGAGGGAGAGGACGGCCCGTCCACACGCGACGCCGCGAGCGACCGCTGCAGCGCCAGCACGCCGAACCAACCTACGAGGGCGAACCCCAGTGCTCCAAACTCCCACGCATTTCGCATGCAGTTTCGTCGCTCGGGGTCGACGAGGGTCGCGCAGTTTCTGCGCGTTTTCTTGCTCACTTGGTCGGGTCGAAAGCCGCGAGCTCTTCGGCGGTGAGCAGCGGTTCGACGCCGCCCGGCCGCGGCACCGCGATCAAGTTGCCGTGCCCGAGCAACGCCAGATAGCGCTGCACCGCGGCGCCGAGGTAGCTCTCGACGTCCCCCGGCCCGCGCAGCGTGCCGTCGAAGTCACCGCCGGGCACAATGCCCGCGAGCACGCCCCCCGCGAACGACAGCGAACAAACGACCTCGTCCTGAAAGCGCCATGCCATTCCGTCGGCGCTCCGCACCGCATCGAGGTCGTCGTCGAGATGCTCGACACGCCGGATCACGCCTTCGGCGAGCTCGCGCAGCGCCTGCGGCAGCATGTCGAGGGCTGTGGAAAGCGAGCTCGGCCCAGCGGCGCTCGCCTGCGTTGCCAGGGTGCTCGGAGGCGAGCTGGGAGGCGCGAAGAGAGGGGCCTCGATCAGGTACTCGCCGACGTGGCGCTGGCTCTCGATCCGCACGAGCTCGAACGCGCTCACCGCGCCCGGCTCGAGCCGCTCGAGGCGCATGCGCTCGGCAGTCGACAGCTCGCGGCCGATCACCCACACGACCGGAACGAGCGGGGTCCGCAGCCGCGGAGAGCTGAGATGTCGAGCCAGCGCACCGGCTCTCGCACGCGCGAAGGCCAAGACATCCAAGACCAGCGACGCGGCATCCTCCACATCCGGCTGCATGCACAGCACGAGCACGAGCCTGCCAGCTCCGTCGACGCCGACGAACGGGATCTTTCGCTTCCGTCCAAAAACCAGATCCTGATCGAGCAGCTCGATCCCCGGGTAGCCCGCCGTGAGCAGGCGACCGACGGCGACGGTCACAGATTCAGGTTGCTCCGGGGCCATGAGGGGGCGGCAACCCTTGAGTCTGAGGCACGCGGTCGATTCCCGCTAGGGCGGGCTTGCAAAGTGCGTGTTCCTAAAGACCGCCGACCGGCGAAGTTCTGCGAACGGCAAATGTGAGTGCCAGAGCGAGCGCGTCCGAGGCGTCGAGCGGCTCCGGCGGGCGCTCCAAGCCGAGCATCCGCGCCACCATGGCCGCAACCTGCGACTTGTCGGCCGCCCCGAAGCCCACGAGAGCCTTCTTGGCCACCGCAGGCGGGATCTGAACGACCTCGGCACCGCTCGCCGCCGCCGCCGAGATCACGACGCCGCGGCCCTCGCCGATGCGCAGCGCACTCTGAACGTTGCGATGCGCGAAGGCCTCTTCGATGACCACGACCCCCGGCCGGAGGTCGCCGAGGATGCGGTCGATCTCGACCCGCACCTGCCCTAGCCGCCGCGCGATGTCCGCCCGAGCGTTGGTCCGAATCACCCCCGCGCCTAGGAACAGGTACCCCTTGGGCGTGAGGCCGATGGCGCCAAAGCCCACCACGCGCGTGCCGGGGTCGATCCCGAGCACGATCTTGTCGGAGAGCGGCGGTGTGGACGCGCTGGACTGCATCGAAGGCGTCCGGAACCCTACGCTCTGGAGCCCGAGCGAGGAAGACCTGTGACCCCGACCCCTCCCGCCGCCGCCGTGCTCGTCGCCGCCGGCAGCTCGACGCGCATGGGCGCGGGCGAGCGCAAGCCGTTCCTGCGGCTCGCGGGCCGCACCGTGCTCGAGCACGCCTGCGCGGCCTTCGACGCCTGCTCCGGCGTGAGCGCGATCGTGCTCGTCGTGCACGGCGACGACGTCGAGCGCGTCCGCCAGCTCGCCGCGAGCTCGCCCGCGCTCGCCAAGGTCCGCGCCGTGGTCGCAGGCGGGGCGCAGCGCAGCGACTCGGTGCGTATCGGCATCGCGGCGGTGCCTGCGAGCTGCGAGTGGGTGCTCGTCCACGATGCGGCACGTGCGCTGGTGCGCCCCGCGACCATCGCCGCCGCGCTCGAAACGGCCATGCAGCGAGGCGCAGCTCTCGTCGCCGTGCCCGTCCGCGACACGCTCAAGAGCACGCCGGACGGCGAGCACGCCAGCGCGACCGTCGATCGCTCGAAGCTCTGGGCCGCCCAGACGCCACAGGTCTTCCGCAAGGCGGACCTCGCCGCGTGGCTTGCGCGCGCGCAGGCCGAGGGCTTCTCCCCCACCGATGACGCGGCGCTGTGCGAGCGCTACGTCGGCCCCGTGCCGCTCGTGCGCGGCGACGACACCAACCTCAAGATCACGACGCCCGACGACCTCGAGATCGCGGAAGCGATCCTGACGCGGCGCGCGCGGAGCAACGACGCATGAGCCACAGGATCGGTATCGGCTTCGACATCCACCGCCTCGAAGCGGGGCGACGCTGTAGGCTCGGCGGCATCGATCTGCCGCACGCGAGCGGGCCCCTCGGCCACTCCGACGGCGATGCGGTCCTGCACGCGCTCGCAGACGCCGTGCTCGGCGCGGCGGGCCTCGACGACCTCGGCACACTGTTCTCCGACAAGGACCCGCGCTGGAAGGACGCGGACAGTTCAGCCCTGCTCAGCGAATGCATGGCGCGAGTCCGCGCCGCGGGCTGGCGGGTGGAGAACGCCGACATCGTGATCGCCACGGAAGGTCCGCGCATCGCGCCGCACCGCGCGGCGATGCGTGCGCGCATCGCGAGCCTCCTCGGCGTCGAGGTCGACGCCGTCAACGTGAAGGGGAAGTCGTTGGAAGGCCTCGGAGCGCTCGCCAACGGCGCCGGGGTCGCGGTGCAAGCGGCCTGCCTGCTCTCGCGCTGAGTCGCACGCGCTCGACGAACACGGACGCGAGCATCGCGGTGATTGCGCCGGAGAGCGCGAGCCCCATGTCCTTCTGCGCGTCCCACACGTCGCCCTGCGTGCCGACGTAGGCGAGCGCCGTCTCGCCGCCAAAGACGAGCGCCGCGAGCCACTCCACGAGCTCGTAGAGCACCGACCACGACATGCACACGGCGACCGCGAGCCAGTACGAGTTGCGCTCTCCGACCTTGGCGGCGGCCACGAGGAGCTCGCGCACTGCGGGAGCGCAGAGCAGTCCGAAGCCGAAGTGAACGAAGCGATCGTAGTGGTTGCGGCCCAGCGAGAGCGGCTGCACGAACAAGCGCTCGCACCACACGTCGTACGGGACGAGAGAGTACGTGTAGTGCGCGCCGATCTCGTGCAGAACGAAGAACACGAAGAGCAGCGTGTAGGCCGTATTCGAGAGCGGGGCACGCCTCCGAGTCGCGAGCACGAACGCGAGCCCCGCGGCGAACACGGTGTTCTCGAGCGCCCATGCCTGCCGCTCGACGGGATCTATGGCCAACACCGCGAAGACCGCGGCGAGCAGCGAGAGGAGAAACAGGGGATAGCCCACGCCTAGATCGTGGGACGGTCCCACGAAACGTCACCCCCGCACTGCAGCCACCAAGAGAGTTCCCGACTTCGGAGCGCCGCGCTCAGGCCGGCGTCGGCTCGCGGAACTGCATCGCGTGCAGGCGCGCATAGGCTCCACCGAGCGCGATGAGCTCGTCGTGACGCCCGAGCTCCACGAGCCGACCTTGGTCGAGCACCGCGATGCGATCGGCATTGCGGATCGTCGAGAGCCGGTGCGCGATCACGATCACCGTGCGCTCCTTCATCAGGCTGTCGAGCGCACGCTGCACCTCGGCTTCGCTCTCGCTGTCGAGCGCGCTCGTCGCCTCGTCGAGCAGCAGAATCGGCGCGTTCTTCAGGATCGCGCGCGCGATGGTGATGCGCTGACGCTGTCCGCCGGAGAGCCGCGCTCCCTGATCTCCGACCACTGTGTCATAGCCCTGCGGCAGCGACGCGATGAAGTCGTGGATGTGCGCCGCACGCGCCGCAGCTTCGACCTCGGCCGCGCTCGCGCCCGGCTTTCCATACAGGATGTTCTCGCGAATCGTCGTGTGGAACAGGAACGGCACCTGCCCGACCATCGCGTACATGCGCGTCCAGTCGTCGAGCCGCAGCTCGCGCAGGTCGTGGCCATCGACTCGAATGCATCCTTCGCCGCAGTCGATGAAGCGCGCGATGAGGTCGATCGCCGTCGTCTTGCCCGCGCCCGAAGCACCGACGAGCGCGAGCGTCTCACCGCGGCGGATCTCCAGCGAGAGCCCGTCGATCGCAGGACGCGGCTGACCCGAGTAGGTGAAGCGCACGTCGTCGAACGCGAGCGCGCGCTCCAGCCGCTCCACGGGGCGCGCACTCGGGCGCTCTTGGATGTCAGGGCGCTCGTCGAGAATCGCCTGAAGGCGCTCCGCAGCACCCGCGGATTCCTGGACGTGATTGACGGCGGTCGTGATGCGCTTCACGTGCGTGTAGATCATCGCGATGCCGCCGAAGAACACGGTCATGTCGCCCGGGCTCGAGAAGAGGCCGAAGCGCAGCGTGCCCCAGCCGACGGCGACGAGCAGCACCGCGAAGCCGAAGTGCGAGAGGAACGTCGTCGCACCTTCGATCGAAGCGACGGCGCGCACCATCTTCATCGCAGAGGCGAGGTACGTCTCGTTGACCTCGCGGTAACGCTCGAGCTCGCGCTCCTCCGCGCGGAACGCCTTCACCGTGCGAATCCCCGAGAACATCTGCGTGAGGACCTCCACGGACGCGCCGAGGTTGGTGAGGGACGTCGTCGACCGCCGGCGCACGCGACGTCCAAGCTTGGCAATCGGGACGATCAAGATCGGCAGCAGACATAGAACGATGAACGTCGGAACCGGCGCGCTGAAGCAAGCGACAGCCAACGAACCTGCGAGCAGGAGAGGCTGCTGAACGATGTCCTTCAAGATCAGGTCCACCGACTGCAGCGTCTGCGTGACGTCCGAGCTGATGCGTGAGAGAACATCGCCGAACTGACGTTCACCGTGGTAGCGCATCGACAGACCGACGATGTGCCGCGCGATGCGCTGCCTCAGGTCGATCACCATGCGCAGCGCAGCATTCCGCGCCAGAATCGTCATCGCGTACTGCGCCACGGCCGTCAGCAGCGTCAGGAGCAGAATCAGCCCGCCCACCGTCCACAGCGCGGCGAGCTTCTGATCGTCGCCGTCGGCCGCGCCGGCGGGTCCGAACACCCAGCCCTCGACCTGCGCCTGCAGATTGCCGAAGAGCGTGCCTAGCGCACCCGCCTCACCGCGCGCGGCCGCCTCGGCACCGGCGGCAGGGAACAACACGCGGTCGAAGAGCGGCTGAAGGAGCAGGAGCGGCGCCTTCTCGCCGAATGCGACGAGCGCCGCGAGCAGCGCCACGAGCACGAGCCGTCCGACCTGCGGCGCCACCTCCGGACGCAGCAGCGCGAACAGCCGCTGGAAGCTCGAGCCCTTCCACATGGGCGAGGAGGATAGTGCGCGCCGCATCCAATGCGAGCAAACGCAGCCCGCCAGCCTCGAAATCGTGGCTCGCGCTCAGTCCGCGGCCGTGGCAGCGCCGGCGCGCTCCAAGAGCTCCCGGTACCACGCGACGGCGCGCTCGACCTGCGTCTCATGGCCAACCACGCCCCACACAACCGACAGCGTCGAGCGCGTTCCGGCGTGCGTCTTGGTGCGCTGCGCGTCCTTGACGGCATTCGCGCACGGCCCGTCGGCGTCGAAGAGGTTGAGCAAACCCTCGATGTCGATCGTCTGGCCCGAAGCGTTGAACACGTAGCTCTCCCCCGCGCCTGCGATGCCGATACGCAGCGGCCCGCGAGCGCGATCGAGATCGACGACGCTGATCGGCAGGCCCGAGTGCAGGCTGACCGCGTTGCACGCGTCGACGGCCAAGTTGATGCGCGGAAGGCCGCCTTCGCTCGCCGCGCGCACGAGGTACTCGCTCGAAGGCTTGCCGCGCCCCGTCGGCTTGTAGCCGCCGTGGCGGAGCAGGTCGCGCACGGCCCCGCGCAGCTCCTCGGTGCGCGCGAGCGGCGTCGCGGCGCCATCGACGTGAAGCGCATGCAGCCACTCGGGCACCGGGCACTCCCCGAGCGGCGCGGGAAAGCGCGTGACGAACGTGCGGGCACACAGGAGCGGGTGGGCGTCGATCGCGGGCTTCACGCGGGCAGGATAGCCCGCGCCACTCCCCGCCGTCCCCGATCCGGGTCGCATCCGAGATCCGGCTCAAGCCAGGCGCACGGGCACCCGATCCCTGCGATCCCAGCCCCCGCAACCGCCATGTCCTACGAAAAGGTCGTCACGATCGTCCACGCCCGCCTCGCCAGCCACGGCCTGCCGGGGAAGGTGCTGCTACCGCTCGGCTCTGCGAGCGTGCTCGAGTGCGTCGTCGAGCGCGCGGAGCGCATGCAGCGCGCCGACGGGCTGCTCGTCGCGACCACGCGCGAGAGCGCCGACGACGGCATCGAATCGCTGTGCCTCGCGCGCGGCTGGGCTTGCCGACGCGGCTCGGACGCCGACTTGCTCGAGCGCTGCTGGCGCGCGGCGAGCAGCGTTCAGGCCGACCATGTCGTGCTGATCGGTGGCGATCAGCCCTACGTCTCGTGGCAAGAAGCCGACCTACTCATCGACCACCACCTCCGCCAGCACGCGGACGTGACGCACAACCTGCCGAACCGCGGCAGCGGCATGCCCGAGGGCACCGGCTGCGCCGTCGTTCGGACGCAGGCCCTCGAACTGGCGTTCCGCGAAGCGTGCGGTCCCCTAGAACGCGAGCATCCGCTGCAATTCCTGTTCGACCGCTCGCGCCGCTTCCGCATCGTCACGCGCCGCGCGCCCCCCGAGCTCGCACGGTCGAGCTACCGTCTCGCACTCGAGACGCCCGCCGACCTCGAGCGCCTGCGCCGCATCCAACGCGCGCTCGGCGATTCGCGCTGCGCCGACCTCGCGCACGTGGTCACGCTGCTCGATCACGACGCCGCCACGCGCAGCGTCGCGATGTAGCACACTCAGCTGAGAATCTCGTCCACAGGTTTCAACGGCAACGGCAGGTCGGTCTCGCCCAAGCGCTGCCGCAGGTTGATCTCGATCATGCGGGAGATCGCATCGAGCGGGAGATCGTTGGGGTCGTTTCCAAATGGCATCTCGAGCTCGTCGCCGACGACGTCGAGACCGAAGAACGCATAGGCGACGATCACGCACACCGCTGGCGTGAGAAACCCGACGGTATCGACGAGCCCGAACGGCAAGGCGTAGCAATAGCCGGCCGTGATGCGGTGGATCAGCGTCGTGTAGGAGAAGGGAATCGGCGTCGATTTGATGCGCTCGCACGCCCCCTGAATGTCGGTGAGCGCAGTCATCGAGCCCTCGAGCACGCCGAGGTGCGTCTCCGCGATCCAACCGCGTGCGTAGGCTGCTCGCAGTCGCTCGGCGGTCCCATGGTTGATGGCATAGGGACGGTTGGTCTCGACGCGCAAGCGCTCGAGCTCGTTCGCATCGAGAAACGGGGCGAGCTGAGTGAGCGAGTGATCGTCGCGCAGATTCATACGCAGCGCGTGCGCAAAGGCGATGATGCGCAGGACGAGCTCGCGTCGCAGCTTCGCGACCGATTCTCCTTCCGACTCGGCCACTCGCGGCCCCACGAGGGTCAGCGACTGGCGCGCGAACGAGCGCGTCGTGTTCACGAGCGCACCCCAGAGCTTGCGGCCTTCCCACCAGCGGTCGTAGCTCGCGTTGTTGCGGAAACCCAAGAAGATGCCGAGCGCGATTCCGACGAGCGTGAACGGCAACGGCGTCAGGTTGGGATGCCAGTCGAAGCGCTCTTCGAGCACGGTGACGATCAAAGCCGTGGCGGCGACTCCGGCGATGCGCCACTGCGTCCGCGGCAGCTCACTGCCGCGGTACTTGAAGACGAGACTCCACCAAGTGACTTTCTTCGGAACGAGCATTGCGAGCGCCAGCGGAGCGCGACGGTGTACCACGTGGCGGCTTCGATTGCAGCTTGTCGCAGCTCCTGCGTGGACGGGCCGGACCTGCGCTGGTACACCGATGCGCCCCCCCATGAATCCGCTGCTCATCGGGCTCATCCTCTACATCGTCGCCCAGCTCGCGATCGGCGTCGTGATCTCGCGGCGCGTGCGCAACGAGGACGACTACCTCGTCGCGGGTCGCAGCATGGGCTACACGCTGTCGATCTTCTCGATCTTTGCGACGTGGTTTGGCGCCGAGGCCTGCTCGGACGCTGCGGGAACCGTCTACGCCAACGGGCTCTCGTGGACCTCGACGGAACCCTACGCCTATGGCGTCGCGCTCGCCCTCGCGGGAGTGTGGCTCGCCGCGCCGCTGTGGTCGAAGAAGCTCACCACGCTCGCGGACCTCTTCCGCGAGCGCTTCTCGCCGGGTGTCGAGCGCTTCGCCGCACTGCTGCTCGTCCCGACCTCGCTCTTCTGGGCCGCGGCGCAGATCCGTGTCTTCGGCCACGTCATCGCCGGCGCTTCGGGCTTCGACCACATCTCCGCCATGACGATCGCCGCGGGAGTCGTCATCGCCTACACCTCCTTTGGAGGCATGCTCGCCGACGCCGTCACGGACGTCGTGCAGGGAACCGCGCTCGTCATCGGCCTCGTCGTGATCCTCGTCGGCATGGTAGGCGAGCTCGGCGGCGTGCAGGGCGCGCTCGCGAGTATCGATCCGGCTCGTTTGCACTTCACGTCCGAAGAAAATGGCTCCTGGCTCGACGTCGCAGAGGCGTGGACGCTGCCGATCGTCGGCTCGCTCGTCGCGCAGGAGCTGATCGCGCGCATGAGCTCCGCTCGCTCCGGCACGGTCGCGCGTCGCTCGGCCGTGGTCGCCGGCCTCTTCTATGCCGCAGTCGGCTCGATCCCGGTGCTGCTCGGCTTGATGGGACCCGCGCTGATCCCCGACCTTGCCCAGCCCGATGAACTCCTGCCCGAGCTCGCGCGGACGAAGCTCTCCACGCTTTCCTACACACTCTTCGCGGGCGCGCTCGTCTCGGCGATCCTCTCGACGGTCGACAGCGCTCTGCTCGTCTCTTCGTCGCTCTTCTCGCACAACATCGTCGGCCGCCTGCGGCCGAACCTCGACGAACGCACGAAGCTCCGCGTCGCGCGCACGTGCACCGTCGGCTTCGGCCTCATCGCGCTCGGCCTCGCCGCGACCTCGACTTCGGTCGGCGACCTGATGGAGCTCACGAACGGCTTCGGCAGCGCCGGTGTCTTCGCGCTCGTCGTATTCGGTCTCTTCTCGCGCGTCGGCGGGCCGTGGAGTGCCTTCGGCGCCCTGACGGGCGGCGCCGCGGTCTACGTCGCAGGCTACCTCGGCGAGTGGTCGCACCCCTACCTCGCCGCGCTCGCCACGGCCTTCGCGGCCTACCTCGCGCTCGCGCTGCTCGCGCCGCCGAAGCTCAACGCCGCGCCGCGTCCGTGAGGAACGCCGCGATCTCGTCGTGGAAGCGCACGAGCTCGCCTTCGTGGATGTACATCATGTGCCCCGCCGCGAAGCGTGAGGTGACGATGTTCTTGCGCAGCGACGCGTCGAGCCCGAGCTGGCGCACCGTGTATTCCGCGGCGAAGTGCGGCGTCGCGAAGTCGTACACGCCGGCCGCGACGTAGACCTTGAGGTCGGGGTTGCGCGTCATCGCCTGACGCAGCGTCTCCGCGACGTTCAGGTAGCGATTCTGCTGGTCGTACTTCCACGGCTGCACGCGCCCCGTGAGGATCTCGTACGGCAGGTCGTTCTCGTAGCGCAGCGTGCGCCGCACGTAGTCGTTCAAGGTCGCCGTGTAGGGCCCGAGGATCGCCGACATGCTCGGGTCGAACTCGCTGCGCTCGCCCGCGGCATCGCGGTCGATGCCTTGGAAGCGGCTGTCGAGGCGTCCGACGGTGCGGCGCTCGTCGCGCAAGAGCTCCTTGCAGAACCGCCCCTGCTCGACGCGCAGGTTGCAGCGCTCGACGTAGTCCTGTGAGAGGCCCGTGTAGCGCGCAAGCTTCGCGACGAGCACCTCGCGGTCGGACACAGGCAGCGCGTCGCCCTTCGCGAGCGCAGGCAGGTACTCGTCGATCGCGAAGCGCTCGACCTCCGCGAGCAGCTTGCCGAGATCGCCCGAGAGCTCGGGCGCGAGCTTCTTGTGGTACCACGCCGTCGCCGCGCACGTCGGCAGGAACAGCACGTACGGCAGATCGTTGCCGACGTCGAAGCGCGCGGTCTGGAAGTTCAGGATCGCGCTGACGAGCACGATGCCGTTCATGTACATGCCGTGGCGTTCCTGCAGGTGCCCGACGAGCCCCGCCGCGCGCGTCGTGCCGTAGCTCTCGCCCGCGAGGAACTTGGGGCTCGACCAGCGCTCGAAGCGCGTCGTCCACAGCCGGATGAACTCGCCCGTCCACTCGACGTCGGGCGTCACGCCGTGGAACTGCGCCGCGTCCTCGCCGTCCGCCGCGCGGCTATAGCCCGTGGTCACCGGGTCGATGAACACGAGGTCGGTCGCATCGAGCCACGTGTGCGGATTGTCGACGAGCTCGTAGGGCGGCGGCGGCGCCCAGCCTTCGGGCTGCATCTTCACGCGCTTGGGTCCGAGCGCCCCGAGATGCAGCCAGACGCTCGACGAGCCCGGACCGCCGTTGAACGAGAAGGTCACTGGACGTCGCGACGGGTCCTCGACGCCATCCTTGGTGTAGGCCACGAAGAAGAGCTCGGCCTTGCCCTTGCCGTCCTCGGTCGTGAGCTTCATGCGCCCCGCGCGCGCCGTGAAGTCGAACTCGCCGTCCGCGAGCCGGATCTTGTGCTTCGTGACCACGACGTCGTCGTCCCACTTCACGTCCTTCTTCGGCGCGGTCGGTTCGCTCTTCGGCGCCTCCTGCGCGAGCGCGCTGGCAGTCAACGTGAGCGTGAGAAAAAGGGCGAGCATGGGGCGGAGCTGCATCGCCGCAGGATACGCGTCGAAGGCGCTGCGCTCGCGCCTCTCCCACCAACGACCGCGGGCCCGGCGAGTGCAACCCGCCGAGCCCGCAGTGTTCGTTCCCTCGCCGTGTGGCGAGGCGCTTCGACTAGTAGCCGTCGTCGCGGTCGCCACGGCCACCGCCGTAGCCACCACGGCCGCCGCCACCGTAGCCGCCGTCGCGATCACCGCGACCGCCGCCACCGTAGCCACCGCGACCGCCGCCACCACCGTAGCCGCCACCGCCACCGCCGCCGCCGCCGTAGCCACCACGGCCACCGCCGCCGCCGTAGCCGCCGCCACCGCCGCCGCCACCGTAGCCACCGCGGCCGCCGCCGCCACCACCGAAGCCACCACGGCTCTGGGGCGGACGGTCTTCAGCTTCGTTCACGCGGAGCGGACGGCCGTCGAGTTCCTGACCGTTGAGCTCGGCGATCGCGGCCTTGGCCTCGTCGTCGGTGCCCATGCGCACGAAGGCAAAGCCGCGCGGCTTGCCCGTCATCTTGTCCGTGACGATCGCGACTTCCGTGACCTTGCGGCCGCCGTTCTCGAACGCAGCGCGCAGCGAGCTTTCAGTCGTCTTGAAGTTCAGATTTCCAACGTACAGCTTCGTTCCCATTGTCCTTGTTCAGTCCAAGATCTTCCTGCTCGCGCGCACCCCAGCACTGTCCAAGGTCAACGTCACGAACTACTAAAGGAAGCCGCGCAGAGCGTAGCGAGACGCCCGCCGCGCCGCTACCGTCCCCTCGAGCGAAAGTCTCCCCCATGCCTCCGTTCATGGGCGAAGGCTGAAACGCCGCACCTCCCATCCATGCAACTCGCCTCGATCCTCGAACGGGCCGAGCAGCTGTACCCCGAGCGCATCGCGGTGCGCGACGGGGCGCTCACCCTGACCTACCGGCAGGTCGCCGACCGCGCCCGTTCCCTCGCCGGGTGGCTCGAAACCCGCTCCGTGACGTCAGGAACGCGGGTGGCGGCCCTCGAGCTCAACACCGCGGCCTACCTCGAGGCCTACTTCGCCTGCGCCCGGCTCGGGGCCGTCCTCGTCCCCCTGAACTTCCGCCTCTCGGCCGAGGAGCTCGACTTCATCCTCCGGGACAGCGACGCCTCGGTCCTGCTGGCCTCCCCTGAGCTCGCACCATCGGTCGCCGCCCTCGCCCGCCTGGGCTCGCTCCCGTCGAACCTGCTCTGGCTGGGCGAGCGCCCCGAGGACCCGCTTCTCACCGACCTCGCCGGCGCGACCTACGCCGAGGCCCTTGCGACTCTCCCCCAGCCCGGCCGCGCGCCCGACCTCCCCGCCGACGCGCTCGCTCATCTTTACTACACGTCTGGAACGACCGGCCGCCCCAAGGGCGTGATGCTGACCCACGGCAACGTCTGGACCCATGCGCTGGCGACCGTGGCCGAGCTCGGCCTCAGCGACGCCGACACCTGGGCTCACATCGCGCCGATGTTCCACCTCGCCGACGCTTGGGCGACCTTCGCGATCACGTGGGTCGGCGGGCGGCACGTGATGGTCGCGCGCTTCGAGGAGGAGGCGGTCTTCCGCGCCATCGAAGTCGAGCGCACCACGCTCTCGAACCTGATCCCGACGATGCTCAACCGCCTCGTGCGGCACCCGAGCGCCGAGACGCGCGACTACTCGAGCCTGCGCCGCATCCTGTCCGGCGGCGCGCCGATCGCGCCCGAGGTCGTGCGCGAGATCATGCGCGTGATGCGCTGCGAGTACGTCCAGACCTACGGCATGACCGAGACGAGCCCGTACCTGACCTTCAGCCTCCTGAAGGAGCACCTGAAGGCGCTGCCGCCCGAAGAGCAGTTCCGCTTCCGCGCCAAGACCGGCCGTCCGTGTATCGCCGTCGAGCTCGCCGTCATCGGCGACGACGGCCGCCCCGTCCCACCCGACGGCCGCACCGTCGGCGAGATCCGCGCGCGCGGCGCCACCGTCACGCCCGGCTACTGGAAGCGTCCCGACGAGACCGCCAAGGCCTTCGTCGACGGCTGGCTCTGCACCGGCGACCTCGCGACCCTCGACTCCGAGGGCTACCTCGACATCGTCGATCGCAAGAAGGACATGATCATCTCCGGCGGCGAGAAGGTCTTCTCCACCGAGGTCGAGCACGTCCTCTACTCGCACCCCGCCGTCCTCGAAGCCGCCGTCTTCGGTCTGCCCGACGCCACTTGGGGCGAGCTCGTCACCGCCGCGATCGTCCTCCGCCAAGGCACGAGCGCCACCGCGCACGACCTGATCGCGTTCTGCCGCACGAAGCTCACCCACTACAAGTGCCCCCGCGCCGTGCACTTCCTCGCCGAGCTCCCGAAGACCGGCACCGCCAAAATCCAAAAGCGCGCGCTGCGCGAGCGCTTCGCCGCGAGCTAGGTCGGACGGGTTCTCAGGGAATCTGCGCGACGCAGGCCGAGGGGCCGAGTCGAACGGCTCCCGAAGGCGACGTGAAGTAGGACTGCACGTGCCAGACCGCGTCGGTTGCGCCCAGGGGAAGAGCGGGAAGCGCCAGCGGCGCGGACAGAGTTCCGCCGACGTCGACGATGCCGACGAACTGCGGCGGCAGGGCGCTCGCGAGCGAAACGCCGAGCAGGCCAGCCTGATTCTGCGTCCAGAGGAACTCAGGAGCGACCGAGAGCACGACGTGCACGAGCTCGCCCGCGGCACCTACGAACGAGGTGGCGAGCGGATTCGTGCCAGGAGCAAGGCTGGGTATCGACATCTGCCGCGCTGAGGCTCCGCCGGTGCGCCGGAGGATCGTGCCGAGCGGTCCACGCACGAAGTCGCTCGATCCGGGCTGCTCTTCGAACGTGTAGGGGCAATTCGACGGGCCGTAGTCGCCGCCGTTGAGCTGCGGGGCGATGAACCAAGCCTCCGAAGGCAGGTTCGACGCGAACGAGACACCGTGCCCGCCCCGCCCCATGTCCTGGAAGTTGGAGCTCTGCGTACAGGCCGCGTTGCTGAGCGAGAGCCCACCCCCGCGTCCGCCGGTCATGGAGACGCCGTTCGAGAACAGGAACGATCCCGCGCAGCCGAGTCCCTTGCCACCTTGCCCGGTCGGTCCGTTCACCATCCAGGCCATCGCCGTTCCGGCGGAACCACCGAGTGCAGTCGAACGATGCAACGCGACCCGGGCCTGAGTCAGAGTGACACCATCCCCGCCTGGGGCACTCAAGCCCAAGGGCTGACCGCCGGACGGGCTGCTCGCCGCACCTCCCCGCCCGTTCCCGCCGACGAAACTGCAGTCGCCGGCGATCACGTTCGTGCTTGCCCGCACGTCGAGGCCCGGCGCGCCGACGCCCGGATTCCCGGTGGCCGGATCGCTGCGGAGCGAGCAGCGCTGCAGCCGCACCGCGCCCGCGTTGGTCGTGAGCGACAAGGCCGCCGCAGAACTCTGGCTCACAAACTGTAGGTCGGCAAGCGCCACCGTCTTGCCCACGACGAGTCCCGTGACCGAACTCGCGCCAACATGGACGACGGTGGCCGAGTCCGCCGCCGCAACGAACAGCTCCTTGTTGGTCACCGTGAAGCCCGCGTAGGTCCCAGGCTCGATCAGGATCACATCCCCATCGACGGCAGCGTCGATCGCCGCCTGCGGAGACGGGAAGCCAGCCGCGCCGACGTGCAGCACGTCCGCGCGAGCCTCACCAACCCACGAAACTGCCGCGAGCAGCCCGGCTGAGACGAACCTGCGAGCCATGCGAATTCTCCTCCGAGCCGGACCGGGACTCCTCCCTCCCCGACCGAGCCTAGGTGCCCTGGCCCAATCCGGCAACCCGCGACGACCCCTTTGATGCAGTCCGCGGACCCGGAATCGCGTGCCCTCAGGTTTTATCGGACTGGGCAGTCAAGCCCCGATGTCCGCCGAGGGTCTGGCCGCGAGAGGCTCAGCCGCCCCGACGCCACCTGGGGCGAGTCCGTCACCGCCGCGATCGTCCTCCGCCAAGGCACGAGCGCCACCGCGCACGACCTGATCGCGTTCTGCCGCACGAAGCTCACCCACTACAAGTGCCCCCGCGCCGTGCACTTCCTCGCCGAGCTCCCGAAGACCGGCACTGCCAAAATCCAAAAGCGCGCACTGCGCGAGCGCTTCGCGGGCGGTTGAGCGCACTGGGGTGATTCGACCCCCATGCTCCGGCACGCACTGGTAGGCTCGTGCACCTTCCCGTGCCAAGGAGCGACTCCGTGCCCCCCGAACGCGTTCTCCCGACTCCCAAAGAGATGGTGGCGTTTCTCGACCGCTACGTGCGTGGCCAGGCGCGCGCGAAGCAGGACCTCGCCGTCGGCGTCTACAACCACTACTTGTCGCAGGCCCACCGCGACCAGCACGGGGACGACCTGGGTCGTTTCCACATCCTGCTGCTCGGGCCGACGGGTTCCGGCAAGACCTACCTGATCAAGCGCCTCGCCGAGCTCCTGCAAGTTCCCGTGAGCTTCGCGAGCGCGACCTCCCTGGTCGAGGCCGGCTACCGCGGCCGCTCCGTCGACGACATCGTGAAATCGCTGCTCGACCGCGCGGACGGCAACCCGCGCCTCGCCGAGCGCGGCATCCTCTTCATCGACGAGATCGACAAGATCCGCCGCAGCAGCGACGCGGGCCGCGACGTCAGCGGCGAGGGTGTCCAGAACGCCCTGCTCACGCTGCTCGACGGCCGCATCGCCGAGCAGGTCGACTCGAATCGCCATGCGCCCGTCGACACCTCCCGCATCCTGTTCGTTTGCACCGGAGCGTTCGTCGGTCTCGATGGCATCGTCCAGCAGCGCCTGAACTCGGCGAGCTCACGCATCGGCTTCCACGCGCGCCCCGACGAGCACGTCGAATCGATCCCCGATCGCCCCGTCTACGACCTGCTCTGCCGGGCCGTCACCGCCGACCTCGTCCAGTTCGGCATGATCCCCGAGTTCGTCGGCCGCTTCGCCACCGTCACCGCGCTCCACGAGCTCGGTCGCTCCGACATGCGGGCCATCCTGAGCGAATCCACCGAGGCCTCCGCCCTCGTGCGCCAGCAGAAGCTCGCCCGCATCCACGGCATCGAGCTCGAGATCACTCCCGAGGCGCTCGACGCCATCGCCGACGAGGCCGTCCAGCTCGGCACCGGTGCCCGCGGCCTTCACCGTCTGATCGGCGCCGCCGTCGATTCCGTCGATCACCGCTGGGCGGAGCTCGCCGCCGACGGCGTCACCAAAGTCATCCTCGACGCCGACAGCATTGTCGGCCGGGCCGAGCCGCGCTTCCTGCGCGAAACCTCCTCTCTCACGCGCGTCGACCTCCAGCTCCGCGAGCTCTGCCTCAACACGCTGCCCGCCCCGCCCACCGGCCTCATTTCCCCCGCCACCCGCCCAACGGCGGAAGGCATCAGCGACACCCGCAACTGGACCGAGCAACGCCTTCGCGAGGAGCTCGAGCGCGTGAAAGCCGAGCACCTCGACTGGCCCCAGACCACCGGCAGCTCCCGCAAGTGGTGGGAAACCTTCGAGAACGAAAACCGCCACCGCACCTCCCTCGTCCTGCGCCTCGCCGAAGAACTCAAGATCCGCAAGGCGACGATCACCGAGTTCTTCCTCGCCTACGTCTACTCCAACACGGACAACATCCAGGCCAACCTCTGCTACCTCGACTACACGCGCCTCAAGAAGGCCGAGGAAGCCAAGAAGCGCAAGCCACCGGAAGCATGAGACACGATTGGTAAATTGGACCGGCGACAGCCTTCGGAAGTCGCCCGAAGATCTGAGTGCCCCCTCGCGGGGCAGGCATCACCGAACGGTCACAGAAGCTCAACCGGGTATTCGTAGCGTCGTAGCGCACGCACGCCTCAGCGCGCACTGAGCCAAACGAGCACCCGCGGTGAGGCGCCCGGAAAACCTAGCCACGCACACGGAAGTTTGAAGCGCACGAGAGCTCACTCCACGCTCGGATCGGAGCCGGGCGAGCCCCCCCGCCCAACCGCATCGCGAGCGCCCAGCTGGCTAGGCGCTTCCCCTGCCCGGCTCTCGCCAGAGGAGTCTTGTGCTGCTCGATTGTCCGTGCCAGCATTTTCTCCACTCTCTCCAAGTTGCCGTGTTTTCTCTTGCTCCTGCTTCTCCTTCGCCTCCTGTGTCTTCGCGCTCGCCTCTCGCTTTTTCGCCTCTTCCTTCTTCTTCAGCCGGCTGTAGTCCAGATAATCGAGGTTGGCTTGAATATTGTCAGTATTTGAATAGACATAGGCGAGGAAGAACTCCGTGATCGTCGCGTCGCGCACGGCCAGCTCAGCGGCGAGCCTAGCCACCAAAGATGTCCGGTCACGGTTCTCTTCTTCAAATTTGTCCCACCATTTTCTCGCACTTCCGACAGTCTCCGCGTACTGGATCTTCTCGTAGACCTTGGTCTTGAGCGTAGCGAGCTGATCCGACGTTGGAGTCGGGATGGGCATTCCTCCAGTGCAGGGCCAGAAATTGCACATTCCGGGTCGCCGCAAACGCCATTCATTCTCAGACACATCAAGACTGTTCGTGTCGATCTTCCGAACTGGAGTGGGCTGCTGCCATCCAGCAAATCCCAAGATGGACTCACACAGCGCGGCGCTGATATCCGCCGACGAACTCAACCTTACGGACAGGTCCCGTGAACTACCGAGCGAAGCGCTCTGCACTGTGTCCATGACGACCAGCTTCCAAGTCTTGCGGAGTCGGGACTTGCCGACGGCGACCCCCTCCTGAAGTAGCACTGCGCGCAACGCTGCCTGAGCGCCTTCGAGAGTGCCATCCGAACTGCGAGCCAACCCGAGCAGCGGATCATGTGCGATATCACGAGCCCAGTAGTCCGTGGTGACAACTGGTAGCACCAACTCGGCGTCGATCAGGGCCTCAATTCGATTGAACGACTGACTCGGCCCGGAGAGGGCCCAGTAGTCGACGCGAACATCACCCAGGTGCTCAGAATGGGCCGATTCTTCGGGACGACGAACTGCCGCCGATCGCACCCAGCCGCGGGCGGCATAGCTGGGCATAGCACGAAGGAACGCACCCAGGCGCCTCGCGGAATCGTGGCCATCGGCCGAATGCACGATGAGAATTCGTAAATCAATCCTAAGGGTCGAACCATGGGACGAAGCCCCTTCTCGACGATCCAAAGCATGTCCTAGAAGCGCGAACGCAAGCCGTTGATATAGCCCGCTTACTCGGGAAACCACCTGCGAAGCTGCTCCTTGAGTCTCTCGCATCAATTCGAGCGACGCGTTCCCGAGCCCAGAAAGCAGAGCGTCCTCATGTGGCGCCGCCAGACCGCCCAAGCCTACATTGATCACGGCCTGCGCACCCTTGTCGCGCGAGCCCTGTGCATCCGCTTCGACCCGCGCCCTCAAGCTGTCCAACTCACTACTCTTGGTCAGCTCGGAAACGCGGGTCACCAGCAATGCAATATCGCTAGCGAGACCGTGCCGTTCCCTGTAGCCCGCAATTGAGCCCGCCATATGTGCACAGCCCGCACGAGAGACGCCGTTCATCGTCGTGACGAGCACATTCAGGTCGGCGAGCTGGTGCGTACAGACCCCTCCAACCTCCGTAATGCCAGTTCGACTGTCGATGAAGACAAAGTCCCAATCAGTCAAAAACCGATGTCGCAGCCAGTCCATCAAGTGAAAGCCGGCGTACTCCGCGTACAAAGTGGAGAGTGACAGCTCTCGAACCGCTTTCGCATACTGGGTCGGGTTTTCACGGGACCCCGCGGACATCACCTGGAGCTTCGCCCCCCCGACGATCTCCGCGTCACCCAGAAAGCTCTCAAGCGTTCCGCGCCCCGCATTGCTCTGATCGCTGAGCCCAAGAGCACTACGAAGCACGGCATCTACTCGCTCAACGGGAGTACCGAGCGCCTGCAACTGATTCGAAAGCGTGCTATCGCGCTTCTTCAGCTCATCTGAGTACATGCCAACGAGCTCGACAAGTCCCCGGCGCGTAGGAACGCTGAAATAGTGCTCAACGCCCGGAGCCTCCAGATCAAAATCAGCGACGAGCACACGAAAGCCTGAACGAGCGAGGTGCGTCGCCGCATTGGCTAGCGCCAGCGTGCGGCCGACACCGCCCTTATACGAGTAGAAAGTGATGTTCATTTCAGAAGCTCCACTGAGTACCCAACGGCTGCGCCAGGTGGATTGGGCAGATACTGGGACAATCGACTGCTCAGTTCATCCCAGGTTCCGCATGAAGGAAGCCGATGAGGCTTGAATGCATCGTGCGGCGAAGCACCGAATCGCTCGCTTATCATGAGCGCCAACGAAGACTTTTTGAGGAAGCTACTGTACGCTTTGGCCTCCAGCAGCGACGCGTCAAATAGCCTTTGCCGATCTAGCCCTGCTTCTTCAGTTAGAAGGCCTCTGAGTGCCCACGCCCGCGTACGGCGATCGCATTGCATGCGACGCAGGCTTGGGAGGCAATAAACTAGAACAAAATCGGACTGAAACCCACCAAGACAGTTCTTGGGAAAGTAGTCCTCGAATGGCTTATTGGAAGCAACAAATCCCATGAGCGCCTCACTCGCATCAAACGGATATTGAGTGAGCCTTCTGATCTCTGCAAACCCCCGAAGGCGATTGCCCGCCCCGTCGACCTCCGTGCTCTGACTAACGAGCGCTCTCAACAGATTGGCATCACCATTTCCAATGATTGCGTATCCAAAGCCCCGAGTGGTTGAGCCTGGGGGCTTCTGCATCTCAATGACCTTCTTCCAAAGTTCGTGAAACGAGCAGAAACTTGCCTGATCTCCAAAGAAGCTCTTCACAGCCCGGTTCACCGCCCCCCCCTTAGCAGTTGCAACAAGGGTACGAAGCGGCGAGCTCTTGGCTAGTTCAATGAACTGACTGTGTGAGGTCCTGAGAATGGAATCTACGGTCGGCAACGTCTTGTGGAGCGAGACAAGCGTGGCGCTGGCACACGCCTGCTTGAACTTCTCGAGCCAGTTGGGATCACCCCGTGTCTCTACAGTCCAGACGTATGGTCGCACGCCGCGGAACTGGGCCAGACCGGCCAGCTCGAGAGCCTTCGGGTGCGTGTCTTTATTGCAACTAAAGACTACGTCGTATTCAGGAATACTCATTCACGCACTCCATTCGATTTGGGCTCTCGCACTCCGTAGTGCCAAGCAAGATAGCTATCGGGGACGCTTCGAATTCCGCCCCTGCGCTCGGCTAAAGCGCGATCCACGTCGGACCGCGACGACACCTTGTAAACCTGGCGAAGCCACTCTGAGCGTTCACCACGCACCTGAGCCGTCCAAGCGTGCACAACCACCTCAGCCTGCGGACTAGTCGCGTCATCTCCCGTCATGATCAGGAGATCCTGACATCGGCGCAGTCGATCGCCGAGCCACTCTCCAGATCCATACAGTTCGAGCTCAGTGGATGTAATTAGGTCGAACTTTAGCTCGCGTTCCTCCAAGCTCTCCGTGAGCAGATTCAGCTCCCGCTCCATCGCCTTCTCAGCGCCGACTAAGAGGACTCCGAGATCGAATCCAAACATCAACGAATCATAAGGATCGGCGGATACCGACGGTCGACGTTCCCGCTTTGGGTCGTAGCTCCAGAAATCCTCCTGCGAGGCGTCGCGAACCGAGTCTCGACGCAGCAAGCCAATGCGATAATTCGAACTGAAATCTTCGTCATTGACGAACGTGGCCGCAAGCGGAGATAGCGCCCAACCCAGAAGGCGCCGCATTAGGCCGATTTCAACGGCCTCACCCTGCAGCGAAAGGATACACTGCTGATTGTATGACGTGTGATCGGCTCCCATGTCAATATCCATCTTCTGCCCCTGCGCAAGCGCCATGTGCACCTTCACGAATGGGTTACTCTCCCAATAACGCCTCGCCGACTCGACTAGGGCCACCTGCTCCTCGCTCCACCGCCCCCTTTCTGCAGCCTTCACAACGCCATAAACAAGCAGTCTCGCAGCTTCCGGTCTCTGCGACTCCGGAACTTTGTCCAGCATCGCCGCCATGAAGTTGGGGCACGGGCAATCGGCGATCGCATGAAACCACCACATCGGAATCTCAGCGCCGAAAAGCGCTTCCCGAGCCACCTGTACGTCGTCACAGTCCCGGACGGACCGCAAGAGCTCTAGCCGCCTTGCCCGCGCGGCAAGCGATGCGCCAGCGGCTTGCCCTTCCCGATGTTGCTTTTCGATCTCGGCCAGCTTTGCGGCCAGTTCAAGGATAGAACGATCGATCGGCAACGAGACGTCGGGCTGCTCTTGCTTGGGAGAGGGCTCGCCGATCTGGCTGGGGGATGCGCTGTGACCTTGATGCATGTGATGTGTGGTGTACCGCTCCAGATTTTCTGGACCGTGGGTTGAGGGTAATCAGGCCGACGCCTTTTGCGCAAGGAGCTCCCTGCGGACGGCCGCGGGGGGACGGTGGCCGTGGAGTTCGATCAGCCAGTGTTCGTTGTAGAGCCGGATCCACTCGGTCACGGCGCGACGGACGTCTTCAGCGTCGATGAAGTTGCGTACCCATAGGAGCTGCTCCTTGAGGGTCCGGAAGAAGCGCTCGATGCAGCCGTTGCCTTCCGGCGAGCGCACGAAGGATGGGTTCGACTCGATGCCCAGGAAGGCCAGCTCGGACTGGAAGTGGCGGCTCACGTACTGGCTGCCGTTGTCGTGGCGCACGATCAGCCCGCTCGCCACGCGCGCGGCGTAGCTGCCGTAGGCGGCGCGGACGCCTTGCCGGATCGGCTCGAGGGCCTCGAAGCGATTGGCGTGCTTCGTCGCGTGGATGCCCACGCACTCGGCGGTCGAGTGGTCGATCGCGGCGAAGACGGTGACGAGCCCGTCGCGCTCGGTCCAGACGCCGGTCCCATCGGTGCCCCACATCATGTTCGGCATCGCCGGGATGATCGATCCATCGTGCACGCGCGGCCCGAGCACGCGGCGCGGCTGGCCGGGAGCCAGCAGGTTGGCCTCGCGCATCAGCCGCAGCGTGCGCTGCTTCGAGGTGCGAATTCCCTTGAGGCGCAGGCGTGCCCACACCTTGCGGTGCCCCTCGCCATGGAAGGCCGAAGCGTCGAGCGCCTCGCGAATGTGGCTCAGGAGCTCGGCGTCGGCGTACGCCGTCTTCGGGCCGCGTTTCTGTCGCTCGAGCCCGTCGCGTGCCAGCGCTCGACTCCATTACACGCTGGAGCGCGAGCGTCCCAGGAGCCGCATCGTGCGGCGCACGCCGAAGGGACGGTTCACGGAGGCCGCGCGCTCGGCGATCACGGCTTCGACCTCCGGGATGCCAAAGGGTCGCGTTCCTCGTGCTTGCGCAGGAGCGCCTTGAGGCACTCGTTGTCGATCGTCAGCTCGCCGATCAGCGTCTTGAGCTCGCGAGTGCGATCCTCGGGCTCGTCGGCGGGCTTGAGCTTCAGGCCAGCCTGGCCTGCAGCGAGAAAGTCGTCGCGCCACTCCGAGAGCGTTGCCGCAGTCACGCCGAGCTCACGAGAGAGCGAGTCCAAGTCCTCGCCGCGCAGGACCCGCAGTACGGCCTCCATCTTCCGACGCGACGAGTACCGACCCCGTTCGGGCGCCGGATCTCCTTCGGTCGGCCTCCGGCCTCCCTGCGGAGATCCGGTCGCGTGCTGCTTCTTCGTCCCTGTCATCGAGACACCTCCTGAAACCATGAGAACGGGTTGCTACGGGGTGTCCAGAGAAACCGTGGGGCGGGAGAGTGGCTCCATTCCGCCTCATACTCGGGTCCGCCGTGTGCTCGAGCGGCTGCACTGCGGCATGGGATCGTGCGGTCCGTTATCCCGGCGAGTGAATCGGATGGTACCTTTGTAGTAGTCGCCACTCAATCGCCTCGGCAATGGCGGCTTTGCAGGCGGTTCGGAGCAACGGTTGGATGTCTGCCGCTACTGCTCCCGGAAGTGCGGCTTGGCGCGTGAGCTGGTCTCGGTGGCGTTCAAGGACGTCCGCGAGCGTTCGGTACCGTGATGCTAGCCGAACGATCTCAGCCTGACTTGCAACAGAGAACACGGTTAGGGACACAGCCGCGCAGCACAAGAAGATCTGCCCGAGAACCTCTGCGTTTGACGATGAGACGGGGAGCAGCACACCCGCAGCGCTCGCGAGCACGCCGAGAAAGAAGGAGGATCGAGATATTGCGTCACCGAAAGTGGCCGCGAATCGATAGCTCAACTCGGTCATACGTAGCCATTTGATCTGAGCATCGAACCAGGGGCGCAGCGCGATCATGAGGTCACTCGCACTTAGATTAGCGATCTGGGCGGAGGTACTCGTTGGATTGTGATAGATCTTGGCGCAGTCCTCCCGAAATTTCATGATGATCCATCGCTTGCGGGGGTCCTGTTCTCCGTAGTGAAGCATATTGTCTTCCACTTCGTACGGATCCTGTCCAGAACAGATTGCGGCTGGTGCATGCCGGAGGAGTTCAGACACGACCCTCAGGTCTGCCGCAAGCTCCTGCCAACCGTGCCACCGTGCATACGCGAAGACACTGGCAGCAAAGAGAGTAAGCGACACTGCGGCAATCCTGCATTCCGCCGCTGACAGGCTCCCCAGAATCGCAGCTGATGAGACCGATACCGCCACGGCCACGAAAGAAAATCGATGGAGACCCTGATAGAAGGTTGCCATTTGACTCAGACCCGTACGTGGGTCGCCTTTTCTGATTTTCTCGAACTCCTCGACCAGTCGGTGAGCTTCCGACTGCTCCGATGCAACTTTCTTGGTCTCTTCCGATTTCTTCGCGCTGGTGCTGTTTCGAATAATCAGGTCGAACCCAGTAGCTAACTCACTGGGCGCGGGAAGCAAGAGCTCCAGGCCTTTGGGGCCTCCTCCTTGACTGTCCAAGAATGCCCTGATCTCTGCTTCGATCTCGGTGTTCTTGGCAGCGAAAGTCGCGTTGAAAGTCTTGTCCCACACCGCGCTCAGCCAGCGCCAGTTGGAATGGTGCCATTCGAGCTGGAGTGATTCGACGCGCTGCTTCTTATGCGCCGCCTCGCTCAGCTCCGCCACCAGAGATGACATATCCTCATCACGTATTGTCCGACTCAGCGCCCGCACATTGTCTAACGCCTTCGCTTGGTCATTGGACATGAGCGCCTGAAACGCCTCGGGATCCAAGTCGACCCACCTTGCATCAGCGCCAACTCCCGGGCTCGTGTCGAGCCAGATCACGGGGACTCCGTGGCGAAGCGCAATTAGGATGGCGAGATCGGAGCCATGCGAATCCTGTGGCGTCCAGTTTTGGCCCGCCCGGCCAAGATTCGTGGCAACGATCAAGACACTTGCACGGGCGCTCACCTGAAGCGCGGCTGATCTGTAGCTATCACGATTCGGAGGTTCACCGTACCGAGCTGGGTCGATTTGTTGATGACCGATCCCTTTTCGCTCGCAGACGAAGTTCACGCTCTGATCAAATCCTGGTGCGCCCTGCGAAATCACAGCGATCGTCTCGGAGTGAACGCTTGCGAGGCTTTGGAACCGATCGATGATTCGCTCAAATGCAGTCAAGGCGTGACACGCGCACTGACGAATAGGGCCCGCAACCGCGATTCGAAGCGTCACGACGCGCTCCATTCTGAGCATCCAAGCTTCGACGCCCCGGACGCCGAGTGCATCCTCATTCCGTCCCGCGGGACAGTGAGACTGTGATCTCTAGAATTGAGCGACATGTCTTCGATACCACGGTTCTCGGCTACGTTCGGGGGATCCTCACCTTAGGTTCTGTCCACACTAACAGCCGCGCGGGTACGCGTCATCTGGGACAGAACTGGGGGAGGGCACCCTACGGAAGAATGGCCTACTGCCGGGGTGAGGATCCTGACGGCGGAAGGCCGGAGTCGGCCGGAGAGGCTACCACCCGTCGTGACAGCCGCCCGGGCCGGGTCGCGTGCGAGGTGGAGTTGTTCCGTTTCTGGCTCATGGTCGCGATCGCGAGAACCTCTCCGTAGGGAGAGAGAACGGGCGCGCCCGATGCAACGGCGAGGAACGTGGCGTCGACCACCAGGTTGGCGTGGTCGGCGCGGGAGACTCGCCCGATGGTGGGCCTCGGCAGGACAGTCGGCGTGCTGCTCAGATGGATGGGGAGCCATGCATCGTGGTACCCGAGAATCAGCACCTCGGTCAGGACGGCGACGTCCGTGTCCGCCGCTCGGATCGTGAGCGGGGCCGGGGGCGTGCTGCCCGGAGCAAGGTCGACCTCGAGGATCGCCAGGTCGGAGAGGAACTGCTCGGCCGTCAGGTGGGTTCCCGGTCTGTCGATGGCGACGAAGTGGAGGCTGCCAGCCGCGAAGCTCCAGTGAGCGGTGCCCTCGTCGAGTCGCGGCGTGCCGCGTTCGGATGCCAGCAATCCGCCGGCCTCCGAGCGACGCAGGTGCAGGGGATCGCCGGCCATCCAGATCGCGTACTCGTGGCGACAGTCGGCCAGCTCCCGCAGTGCCGCCGCGGTCGGGAACGTGCCGCAACAGGGAGCGACGACATAGCGGTTGGTCGCGATGCGGTCCTTCGCCACGAAGAAGCCGGTGCCCCACTGGGGCTCTCCGCAGCACACGGTCTGGATCAGGACGACGGAGCGCTGCGACCGCTCGATGACGGAACCCCAGCGTTCGGTCGCCGAGGCGACCTCCGTGATCTGAGCGCGCGCGGCGGAGAGCTCGGTGCGCAGGAACACGGCGGTGACGCCGAGAGCAACGACCATCGCCACCAGCCCGACCGAAGTCCATCGAAGGAACCGCAAGGAAGATCCGTGCTTTCGATCGACGCGCGCGGCGCTCCGCACCCTGCGCTGCGCGGCGCCCTGCGCGGCGAGCAGATCGCTCACCCGTTCCGAGAACAGCGCGCCAACCTCCTCCGCCAGCTCACGCATCAGGACCCGCTCCCGCGCGGCCATGCCATCCGCACCGGCGAACGAGAGCAGGATCTCGCCCATCTGATGACACTCCTGCTCGAGTGCCACGCGTTGCGCCGCGGTCAGCGGATCGTCCGCCGAGATCGGAGTCCGCGCGGCCTCGGGGACACCGGCGAAATCGAGGAGCTGCCGTCGCGTGGCGAGGCGGCGAGCTTCCTCGTCGGTTCGACGCCCATCGGCTTCCGCGAGCGAGAGCAGGATCCGGTGCAGCGCCAGATGAGCCTGGACCTCGCGCGACGAGCGGTCAGAGGGAGTGACCATGGGAAATCGCTGAGTACCGGGCTGAGCGGCACTGCAGGGACGACCGCGGTCGGGTGCGTCGTGCGATGCCCGGGCGCACTTCCTCTACGAGGTTAGCAGCTCCGCCTCCGACGTGGGTCGGGCAGAGGGCGGAGACGTGACTCACCTCGCGCCATCATGCGAATCCGAGCCAGAACGCACCCGACGGCGCGCGGTTCAGCGCTCGGCGAGATTCCGGTGCGCAGGAGAAGCGCAAGGTCGACGGAGACTCCGACCAGCTGAAAGCCTCGGGAATTTCGCGGCTTTTCGCGTTGCGGGCGCTTCCAGCGGAACGCGCGTGGGTTAGGGGGCGACGTGCGCGAGGGTGCGTTGGCGAGAACCGCGCCACCGTGGAATCTCGGCGGCGGCCAGCGAGGGTGCGACCCCCGCAGGACGCGACAGGAATGCCCCCGGAAGAGTGTCGCAAGATGAAGAAGCAAGGCGCCCCCACGGCCTCGAGGATCGAGGCGGAGTTCTCCAAGCGAGTGGTGGGACGGAACGATGCTGTGAAGGTGCTCGCGCGCACGGCGCACGAAGTGCTGGCGCGCGGAGTTGCAGGACGGCGTGCGCGCAGGAGTCGGCGGCGAAGGTGTTGCTCGTGGCTGAAGGGGGCAGCGGCAGATAGCACCTCGTCGACGACTGCGCTGGGCGGCGACGCTGCCAGTGGTATCGAGCACGCCAGAGCTGTTCGAAGTCCAAGACGTAAGGCACCCAGTAGCTGGCCCTGTAACGATATGGCCTAGAAAGCAACTCCGCGGCAGGCACTTCGACTCTAGGATCGGCCGGGGCCCCTCCACGGAGCTCGTCCGCGATGTCGCAACCGAACTTGCTTCCCACGCCTACCGAGATGGTGGCGTATCTCGACCGCTTCGTTCGCGGGCAAGCCCGCGCGAAGCTCGACCTCGTGGTCGGTGTCTACAACCACTATCTGTCGCAGGCGCACCGCGACTTGCACGCGGAGGATCTCGGGCGTTTTCACATCTTATTGCTGGGGCCCACAGGCTCGGGCAAGACGTACTTGGTCAAGAAGCTCGCGGAGTGCCTCAAGGTTCCGGTGAGCTTCGCGAGCGCGACCTCCCTCGTCGAAGTGGGCTATCGCGGACGCTCCGTCGACGACATCGTGAAGTCACTGCTCGACCGCGCGGACGGCAACCCGCGTCTCGCCGAGCGCGGCATCCTCTTCATCGACGAGATCGACAAGATCCGCCGCAGCAACGACGCGGGCCGCGACGTCAGCGGCGAGGGCGTGCAAAACGCGCTGCTCACGCTGCTCGACGGTCGCATCGCCGAGCAGGTCGACTCGACGAAGCACGCGCCCATCGACACCTCCCGCATCCTGTTCGTCTGCACCGGAGCGTTCGTGGGCCTCGAGGAGATCGTGAAGCGGCGACTCGGGAAGCAAGCGCAGCGAGTCGGCTTCCATCCGCGCAACGAACAAGATCGCGACGCACTCTCGGAGCAGCCGATCTACGGCCTGCTCAGCCAAGCGCTGACTGCCGATCTCGTCGAGTTCGGCATGATTCCCGAGTTCGTCGGCCGCTTCGCGACGATCACGGCGCTGCACGAGCTCGGCCTCGCCGACATGCGCGCCATCGTGGGCGAGTCCACCGAAGCCTCGGCCTTGCTCCGACAAAAGGCGCTCGCGCGCATCCACGGCATCGAGCTCGAGCTCAGCTCCGATGCACTCGATCTCATCGCCGCCGAGGCCCATCGCCTCGGCACCGGCGCCCGCGGCCTGCATCGCCTCATCGGCAGCGCCGTCGACTCCGTCGACCACCGCTGGCCCGAGCTCGCCGCCCAAGGCATCCACAAGGTCGTGATCGATGCCGCGTGCATGCGCGGCGAGCGCGAGCCGCGCCTCATCGCCGGCGAGCCTACGCAACCCCGCACCGATCTGCAGCTGCGAGAGCACTGCCTCAACACCCTGCCACCTGCGCCATCGGGACCGTTCAAGGGACCGCCGCCGAAAGGCATCTCGGATGCCTCCGCTTGGTCCGATGAGAAGATCCGCACCGAGATCGAGCGCATCAAAGAGCATCACCTCGAGTGGGCCAAGACCACCGGCAGCCCCCGCAAGTGGTGGCTCGACATCGAGAAGCAATATGAAGGCCGCCCCGCGACGGTCCTTCGGCTCGCCGAGGAGCTGCGCAACCGCAAGGCCTCCGTCACCGAGTTCTTCCTTGCTTACGTGTACAGCAACACTGAGAACATCGAAGCCAACCTCCACTACCTCGACTACCGACGCCTCAAGGCGGAACACGATGCCAAGAAGCGCCCGGCCCCAGGCTCGACCCCTTGAGCGCCAATGGGCTCACGCTGAGGTCCAAGGCGATCGCGTCGGATCCACGGAGCGTTCTGCGGTATTCTCTCGGTGCGAGTCCCACCCATTTGAATCGAAGGAAGCAGCGATGAGCTCAGTCGACACGGTGTTCATGAAGGTGCAGCGGATCTTGACCGGGCACTACAAGTTGAAGGTGCAGCTCGATGGGGATTCGCTGCTCGTGGCGTTCTCGGACATGTCGACGACGGGTATGGTGCGGGTCGTCGAGTGGGGCACCAATGCGAGCGGCGAGTCGCAGTCGCTAGTGCGGATCGAGTGCCCGATCTTGGTGGATGTGCCGGCCACACCGGCGCTCTACGAGTGGGTCGCGCGCAACAGTGCGCTGCGGCACTTCGGCGCGATCCGGCTCCGGGACGGCGAGGAGTCGAGCAAGGTGCACCTCTCGATGACGCACACGCTGCTCGGGGACACGCTCGATCCGGAGGAGCTCGGCACGGCGCTGTTTCTGACCTTGCGAGATGCGGATCAGCTGGATGACGAGCTGCAGAAGCAGTTCGGCGGGCAGCGAATCGCGGACCTGCGCAAGGACTGATGGACATGCTGCGCAAGTCGATCGAGGATCTCGCGCTGGAGACGGCGAAGAAGTACGGGCATCCGCGCGTGCAGGCGCGCCACGTCGTGCATGCGATCGCGAAGCTCACGGAGTTCCGACAACTCGTCGAAATACTGCGCGCGCGGGCACCGAAGCTGCTCGAGCCGCGCGGCGATGCGATGACGACAGCGGGTCCGGACGAGGAGGCCGAGCGCTTGCTGGCGCAGTGCTCGACGCCCTTAGGGGCCGTGAACTGCGCCGTGGAATGGCTGCTCGCGCAAGGCGAGCCGGCGGCGGACAAGTCCGCACAGACGAAGCCGGGGCGGACAGCGCCGCAGGCCGCGCAGCTCGCGAAGGAGACGCCCGAGGCGGTGCTCGCGGATCTCGACAAGCTCATCGGCCTCACGCCCGTGAAGAAGCAGCTGCGCGAAGTCCTCGCAGTGGTCGTCGCCAACGCCAAGCGGCGCGAGGCGGGCCTACCGGAGGTCAGCAACAGCCTGCACTTGGTCTTCAGCGGCTCGCCGGGCACGGGCAAGACGACGGTGGCGCGCATCGTGGCGCGCCTCTACGCCGCCTGCGGCGCGCTCAAGGGCTCGAAGTTCCTCGAAGTGCATCGCAGCGGGCTCGTGGGTGAGTACGTGGGCCAGACCGCGCCCAAGACACAGGCCGCGATCGACGCAGCGCGTCCGGGCGTGCTGTTCATCGATGAGGCCTACTCGCTCGTCTCCGAGCATGGAAATGACTACGGGCACGAGGCCGTCTCGACGCTCGTGAAGTCGATGGAAGATCACCGCTCCGAGCTCGCCGTGATCGTCGCGGGCTACTCGGAGGAGATGGCGCATTTCGTCGACATGAACCCCGGCCTGCGCTCGCGCTTCAAGACCTTCATCGAGTTCCCCGACTACTCGCCGAGTGAACTCACGGCGGTCTTCTCCATCTTCGCTCAAGAATCCAAGGTGAACCTCGCCGAGGGCGTGCTCCCGCGCGTCGAGGAGGTGATCGCAGCCGCCTCGCGCTCCGCCGACTTCGGCAACGCGCGCTTCGCTCGGAGCCTCTGGGAGCGCGCCTTCGCGAACATGGCCGTGCGCGCCCACGCCGACGGCCAGGTCGACCTGCACGAAGTCACCGAGCTCCTCCCCACCGACATCCCGAGCTACACGCCCCCGAGCGCGGTCGAAGACGAGGGCCGCATCGGCTTCCGCTCCTGACCGCGACAAGTGCAAGCACGCTTTCAGCGCAGCTCGCGGATCTCGAGGTTCTTGGCGCGGATCACCGAGCCGTCGTGGTGCTGTTGGAGGGCGATGTGGCCCGCGGCGTGCTTGCGTTCGCGGTCGAGGTAGTCGGTGACGAGGATGTGGTTCACGCGGATCTGGATGCGCGTGCCTTCGGGCTCGTCCTTGCAGAGCACGTGGTAGTCGAACCACGTGTCGTGGCCGACGAGCTGGGCGCGGAAGGGAGCGTAGTGGTACAGGGAGCCCGTCTTGACTGGGTCGGTGTGGGTGCTGTTGATCTGCGCCTCGTAGCCGGACGGCCAGCCGGGGCCGTAGGCGACGCGGAAGTAGAGACCTGAGTTGCCACCGGTGTTGATGCGGAGCTTGGCGCGCAGCTCGAAGTCCTTGTAGTCGCCGCGCGGACTGAAGAGGTGGCTGGCGCTCCCGCGGCCGACGATCTCGCCGTTCTCGACGGCCCAACTTCCGCCGTCCGTGATCTTCCAGCCATCGAGCGAGCGCCCGTCGAAGATCGACACCCAGTCGCTGCGCTCGTCGACGCCGTCGCGCGCCTTCACGCGCACGGCGCGCACGGCGACCGGGCCGTGGTCGCCCTGAATGCGCAGAGGAGCGCGCGCGACCTCGCCCTCCCAGCCGCCCTGCGTCGGCGTCGGGACCTCGAGCTCTTCGTGGAGCAGCGTGTCATCGATCATCACCCGCTTGAACTTCGCATTGGCGACCTTGCGACCCTGCGCGTCGAAGCGCGGAGCTTCGAATGTGCCGCTCATCCAGTGCCAGCGGCCGGCCCCTCGGAACGTGTTGAAGGTCGGAGCACGGCCGGGCCATGCGGCGCGGTCCGCCGCGGCGTAGATGCCTCCGCAATCGCCGAACTTGAGCTCGGTCTTGCCCGAGGAATCGAGCAGCTGCACCTCGTAGCGCCCCATCAAGTACACGCCGGAGTTGCCGCCCTCGGGCAGCTGGAACTGCAGCGAGAAGTCGATGTCGCCGAACTCGAACTTCGAGACCAGCTCGGAAGGGTTCGCAGCGGCGATGTTGGACAGGGTCGGACCGTTCCAGTCGTCGTGCTTCGCATCGGGCTGTGCGACGAGTCCGCGGCGATCGTCGGAGAGCTTGATCTCCCCCATCTGCCAGCCCGTCGCATTCCAAGCCGCGAGCGCATCCCCCTCCGTGAGGTAGAGCACGCCTTCGTTGCCACTCTCGCGCGCTTCGGGTTGCTCGACGAGCTTCGCGACGTGCGCGCCCGTCGGAGCGCGGCCGGGAAGCTCGTTGATGGTGTAGGCAAACTCGTCGTGCAATAGCGGGGCGCCGGACATGGACTGCAGTCCGGGGAGCTTCACACGCGCCACCATCCCAGCCTCGAGCGGAACGCGCAGCGTGGCCTTCGTGCGCGTCGCATCGAGGCTTGTCGCGATGACCGCACGCGGCGTCAGGTGCTGCACGGGCGAACCGTACTCCCACCAGTAGTTGTAGTCGTACTGGCGCACCTCCGCGCGCGCGAGCGCGGCCGCGGCGGCCTCCGAGAGCGGCTCGGTGAAGGTGACTTCGAAGCCGCTGTCTCCAAGGTGCACCTCGCGAATCTCGAACGGCTGCTTGCCGGTCCAGCGCACGCGACCGATGCCGTCGCCGGGCGGCTGGCCGCCCCAGCCGCGATCCGTGAAGCCGCAGAAGAGCGTGCCGTCGGGCGCGAAGCGCAGGCGCACGTTCGAGCCCACCTTGTGTCGGAAGGGCACGACCCAGCCCTGATACTGACCCTGCACTTTTTCGAGACCTGCGCGCAGCACGTAGCCGTTCGTCATTTCCGCGACGAACAGCTGGCCGCCGAAGGGACCGAACTTGCCGCCGGTCGTGTCCTCCACCAGGTTGCCGGTGGACCGCGACCAGTCGTAGGGCAGCCAGAGCGCGGCGCGAGCGCGCTCGACCTTGGGGGCGATCGTGTCGCTCGCGGTACGCCCTGCGTCGCGATACTCCTTCGTCCAGTTGAGCGAAGCGGGGTGACCGTAGAACGCGCCGTCCTTCACGTGGAAGATCGGGCATGCGGGCATCCAGTCGCCCTGATTGTCCGTGTAGAAGATCTCACCCTTCGACGTGGCGCCCAACCCGGCAGGGCTGCGCGCTCCGCTCGCGACGGGCTCCCACGAACCGTCAGGCTTGATGCGCAGGATCCAGCCGCGGTACGGAGCGACAGAGCGTCCGTGCCACCACTGCGAATCCGAGAATGACACGTTCAGCGATGCGTAGAAGTTGCCCTGAGCGTCGCGCGGCAAGCCAAAGGCGAACTCGTGGTAGTGGCCCGAGTAGCCCCAGCCTTGGCTGAACGCTTCGATGCGATCGCACGTGCCGTCCTTGTCTTCGTCGACGAGCTTCGAGAGCTCGCCACGCTGCAGCACGTAGATCTCGCCGTTCACGACCTCGAGGCCGAGCCCCTCGTGGAGTCCCTCCGCGAAGAGCGTGAACTTCGCGTCCGCGGCGTTCGCAGCGAGCGGGCTCTCGATGATCCAAACCTGCCCACGACGCGTCGAGCACAGCAGCCTTCCGTCCGGGAGGAAGTCGAGCCCTCCGACCTCGATACGCTCGCCCTGCGGCGCGACGAGGTAGTCGACCTTGTAGTACTCGGCCTCACTCGCGGCGATCGCGGCGGCTTGGAAGAAGAGCGGCAAAATCATCGGACAAGCTCCTGCTCGAGAACTTCGGCGAGCTTCGGCGCCCACGCGGGCAGCCGGATCGAAGTCACGTTCCAACGCTCACCATCCGGGCCCGCATCGAGCCGTCGCAGTGCGGTCACATCGACCCCGTCGCCGTTGCGTCGGCGCGCGAACCAGCGCACCGTTTCGCCGCTAGATTCCTCCGCGCCAGCCACCGAGTACGCGAGCGACGCGTCCATCAGCGTGCCGGGCTTCAGCGTCCAAGAGCGCTGCAGCGCGGCGCCAAATGAAGTCGTGAGAGAGCGCACCTCTTCGCGCACGGTCGCGAGCACTCGGCCCTGTCCTTCGTGGTCGCGCAGCTCGTACTCGAGACCTGCCGCATTCGCCGTCGCGAACGTGCTCTTCAGCACGCGGTGGTTCGCCCCCATGGGCGCGTAGCTGGATTCCGGCTTGGGCTTCACGCGAACGTCGAGTCCATCGGCGACGTCCCAGATCACGCGACCGAGTGGCTTGAGATACGCACCGCCGCGATCCCCCCAGTCTTCGCGGTCTGCGAAGCGACCCATGCGCACGCCGAGGAGACGCACCGCGCTGACGTCGTATTCGAACGTGAGCCCCTCCGGCGTTCCGACGAGCAACCCGCGCGGCGTCTCCACGGCGCCTTCGCTGATCGGGGGCAGCTTGCCGCGCGCGATCACTGCTCGATCCTTCACGACGAGCTCCGTGTTGGAGGGCTTGGTCTCGTCTCGCTTAGGCATCAGCGTGCGCACGTGCCCGATCACGAGGCTCATCTCCTCGTCGCTCAGGACGCCCTTGAAGCTCGGCATCGGCGAGCGGCCCGGAATGCCTGAGGTGATCGTGCGCTTGAGCTGCTCGGCGCTGTCGCCGAACGCGAATCCACCCTGCGCGAAGTCGCGCGCGACGAGTCCCATCTGGGTGATCGTCGGGCCCTTGCCGTCGCCATTTTCGTTGTGGCAGCCCGCGCAGTGGCGCGAGTAGAGCCACTTGCCGTCCTTGGGCGGCTCGTCGTCTTCCTCGCGTGCAGCGGAGAGGGCGAGCGTCGGCACGAGCGCCAGCAACAGTCCCACGGTGAGCTTGGTTCGCAGCATGCGCTCAGGTTAGCGCCGCCTCGCGCGTTGCGCCGCGCCCCTCACACAAGCTCAACCGAACATCTGCGTCCAGAAACCCTCACTGCGGCCGAGGCCGACGCGTGCGTGGCCACCGAGCATGTTCTTGTGATGGCCGGGGCTGTACCACCAGCCGAGGTTCGCGCTCGCGCCACTCTCGTGTCCCGCCGCGATGTTCTCGGCCCCGGCGCTGGTGCCAAAGCGCGCCGCGCGATCCCACGGGGTCTTCTTGCCCTCGACCGGCGACAAGTGATCGAAAAAACCGAGCGTCCGCATGTCGTTCGAGTGATCGCGCGACGCAGCGCAGAGCTTCACGTCGAGGAGCAGCGCGTTCAGGCCGAGCAGGATCCGCAGTCGATTCAGGTCGAGCACCCCAGCGGCCTCCTCCGGCTCGGGCAGCTCCGCGGCGAGCGCACGATTCTTCGTCAGCACTTCGCGATCCGCGGGCGTCATGGGCGTCGCGAGCATGCACACCCACGCCTCAGCGCTCTGCACGGCGGGCCAGCGCTCGATCGGGTCGGCGACGGCCTTCGAGCGCTTCTTCTCCGGCATCGCAAAGTTGCAGCGCATCCACAGGCCGAAGTCCTGCTCGAGCTCGTAGAGATCGGTGCCGATGGACTCGCGCAGCTTCGCAAGCTCGGGCTGCGCCTCGAGCACGTGGTCGACATGGACTTCGAGCAGCGCGCGCAGCCGCTCTCGCGCAGGATCGCCCTCGGCATGGATCCGCTCTTTGGTGAGCCTTTCGTCGCGCCGCAGGTCGTTGACTTGCCTGCGCAGCTTGTCGACTTCGGCGAGCGTCGGTTTGTCGAGGCGCGCGCTAACGAGCTTGGCTGCGGACTTCTCGAGCTCGGCCAAATACGTCTTCTCGCTCTTGCGCGCGCGCTCGTCGCACTTCTTGATGCGCTCCTCGACGATGCGCTGCAATGCGCGCGCGCCGCTCTCCCCAAACAGCAACAGTCGCTCTTCGAGGGCGACGCGCTCGTCGAGCGTGAGCTTCGGGTTGCGCAACCGAGCGGCGAGTTCGGTCACCTCTTCTTGCTGGATCGAAGCCTCGGCGCGCAATGCAGGGGCGGCGTGGACCGCGCAGCAAAGGGAGAGGATCCAGCCGAGAATCATGGGCGAAAGATCATAGCGCGCAGCCGTCGACGGGCTACCGCCGCACTCAACGCGGGATGCGGCCGAGCGTGTAGTAGGCGCGATCGTGCAGCAGAGGCTCGCCGTCCGCCGCGGAGACTGAGAGCTGCAGTTCGTGCACGTAACCGCGCCGCAGGGGCTCGATCTCGAGCGCCACGCGGCGACCATCCGCCGAGACCAGCGCCGACTTCACCGTGCAGACCGCGGTGTCTGTCTCAGGGCTGCCGTACGGCTCGTGCAGCAAGTACGTGTAGCTCGACATCTTGTAGCTCGCGATGTCGGAAGCCTGCTTCGCGTCGACGGAGCGCGTGAACACGAGCTCGAAGCCGCGCGAGGTCGCGTGCATTTCGCGCACCTCGAACGGTACTTCGCCTGTCCATGCAAGCCGCTGCAAGCCCATCGTCTTGCCGCCGAGGCTGCCCCAGCCGCGATCCGTCTGTCCGCAGAGCAGACGCCCCGCGGGGTCCCACGCGACGCGGATGATCCCGCACTGAAAGCCCAGACGGAACGGGAAGCACGCGCCCTGCCAGTGGCCGTCGACTTGCTCGAGCGCGACGCGCAGCACCGAGGACTGGTACTGATCGCTCACGAACAGCTGGCCTGCAAAGGGCCCGAACTTGCCGTTCGACTCGTCCCACGCAAAGCCCGCGGGCGAGCGCCCCATCTTGTCGTAAGGGAACCACACGGCGGGGAGCTTGAAGCTCGGCATCTGACCTTCCACCTCGGGCATCTTCGTGCCGTTGGGTGGATCACCAGGCTTCGAGAAGCTCCACAGAGGATCCTCGCAAGCGAACGTGCCCCATGGATGGCCGTGGAAGTCGCCGGGCTCGATGTGCGCGAGCTTGCTGGCACCGCACCACTCGCCTTGGTTGTCCGTGTAGAAGAGCTCTCCACTCGGTGCGAATCCGACGCCCGCCGGCGAGCGCAGCCCACACGCCATCGGCGTCATCGCACCGTCCGGCGTGATCTTCAGAGCAAAGCCGCGCCACTTCGCGCGGCCGAAGGGCTCGTCGCCGAAGGGCTTGTTCGTCGTGATCCAGAAATTGCCGTCTCGATCGAGCGCGGGTCCGAAGTTGTACTCGTGGTAGTTGCCCGAGATCGGCCACGCGTCGCAGACGGTCTCGAACACATCGGCACGGCCGTCGCCGTCGGAGTCCCTCATGCGCGAGAGCTCGCCGCGCTGCGTGAACCAGATCCAGCCGTCATGCTCGACAAGGCCGAGAGGCTCATGCAATCCCTGCGCGTAGCGCACGAACTTCGGGGCATCCGTGAACGCGTCGGCCACGGTCCACACCTCGCCGCGCCGCGTGCACGCCATCACGCGTCCGTCTGCGAGCTGGAGCAGCCCGCCGACTTCGAGCTCGACGCCCGCGGGAATCTTGCAGGTCTCGATGCGGTAGTAGCGCTCTTCGCGCGAGCCATCTTGCAGCAGCGCGAGCGCCGCGAACATCGGGATCATCACGGCGTCACCTCCCACTCGGCGCGAGCTTCGCGAACTTGATTCATGCTGGTGAACTGGAGCTCCTCGCCGCTGTGACGCAAGCGGAGCACGGGCGCGGGTCGATCCGCGGGCGCGCGCGCCACGAGCTTCCGTGCGAGGATCGCACCGCCCTTGCGCAGCCGCGGCTCGAAGGTCTCCTCCACTTCGACACCGCCGAGCACGTAGCGGAACACGGGCCGCTGTGCAGCGTCGAGGCGCCAGCCGCGCGGCTCGGGAGCGAGCTCGGCGTCCGCCACGAGCGCGCCGCCCGCGGGAAACTCGTACGCGTTCTCCGCCGGAGGCCGCTCGAGCGCGCCGGCGCGGCCGTTCCACGTCCCTCCCGCGTTGAAGAACCGACCGCGCCACGCCCAAACGGCGCGCGCGTGCTCGAAGTCCCACGCGTAGTGCACCTGCTCGGGCAGGCCGACCATCAGTCCGCGCGGCGTGTGTCCGCGCAAGAACACCGCGCAGATCGACGGGCCATCGGCGGGTACGAGCTCGAACTCGCGCTCGGGCACGATCAGCCCGTCCGGCAGCGGCATCGAGGAACCCAGCGAGAGGTACTGCCACAGTGCCTCGACTTGCTTCGCGGGATCGCCGTCGAGGACGTCGGAGATCGGGCTGCGCTGCACCTTGCCCGACGGCGTGTCGATCACCTGCCACATCTCCGGCATGCGCGTGTTCATGCCGAGCGACTTCGGATCGGCGAGCAACTGTCGGAACCAGGGTCCGCGGATGCGCTCGTGCACGGTGGCGAGATCGACAGCGGGAATGCCGAGCGATTCGGTGCCGTTGAAGCGATGGCACTGGATGCAGCCCAAGCCCGACTTGCCCGCGAGCTTGCGACCCGCCTCGACGAGCACGGGATCGAACTCGGGCTCGGCGTCCTTCGCGCCGTGCGCATCGACGGATCCGAAGAGGGCTGCGAGTGTTCCGACATTCGAGGCGCCGTAGACCGGCATGCGCGTCGCGATGTACGGCCTCACGCGCGCACCCTCGACGAGCACGCGCGCGAGCCAGTCGCCGTGGAGCTTCGCTCCGACACGGTCGAGCAGCGGCGGCAGACGCCCCTCGTTGCCGAGGTCCGCTTCGACGGCCTCCTTGAAGTACTCCGCGCGTGCCAAGTCGGGTCCTCCGGCTCCATCTCGGCGATGGCACGCACGGCAGTCGAAGCGCGCGAGCGCGTGGTCGAGGCGCTGTGCGTCGGTCCGCGGCGCTGCGAGTGCGGCGCTGTCGCGCACCAGCGCGCGCAAGTCCGCCAGTAGCTTCGCATCAACGCGATAGCGCGGCGCATCGTCGTCGCCATGCTCGGAGAGACAGCCGCTTCCGAGCTTGTCGCCCAGCGCTGCGAGCGGCGTCGCGCTCGGCGCGTCGATTCCGCGGCCCTCGATCGTGTGGCAAGCGCCGCAGCCGAGCGCGAGGAACCGCTCGCGCCCGCGCGCGACCTTGCGCGCATCGAGCTCGAAGGTCGCATCACCGGCAAGCATCGTCCCGCTTCCATGCGAGAAAAACTTGGCAGGCAGGACCTGCTTCTCGGCGCCGGGCGGCTGCCACTGCACGCGAAGCTCCTCGCCGCCGCCGTGCTCGTACATCGCGACCACCATGCTGTGCGTGCCCGCTTCGAGGTGGATCTCGCCGGAGCGCTCCGTCGGCGCGTGATCGCCGTCGTTCGCGACGACTTGGCGACCGTCGACGTACAGATTCGAGCCGTCGTCGGACCACGTCCAGAAGGTGTAGCTGCCTGCGACCTCGACCTCGAACATGCCGGAGAACTCGAAGGCGAAGTTGTCCGGTCGATGCTCCGGCAGGCCGTCGAGCGCGTCGAGCGTCCCCTCGCGCACGGGCTTTGCGCCGCCGAAGCCCGGAGTCGCGCTCGTGAAGGCTCCCTCAAAGTAGCTGTAGCGCCAGCCGGGCTTCGCCTGCAGGCCCTCGGGGCCGATGCGATGGCGCAACAGGTACGTCGCGATCGCGTGCGACTCGCGCTCATCGAGGAGCAGCGACGGCATCCGTCCCGACGGGCGCGCGGCGAGCGGATCGCGCAAGAACGCGGCGAGCGCGTCGACGTCCGTGTCGAACGCCGTCGCGCCGAGCGTCGCCGCGACTTGGGGCGCGATGCGCTCTTCCGCGGGGAACGACCAGAGCGAGCGCTGGAGATCCGCGGGCGCCTCCTGCGGCTCGTGGCACGCGACGCAACCGACCTCGTGATAAAGCCGTCGCCCGAGCTCGAGCTCCGCGATCTCGACCTCGCGTTCGACTTGCGCGAGCGGCCCGCCTTGCGCGGCGAGGTAGTGCACGAGCTCATCGAGCGCGAGTTCACGCTCGCGTGCGGGCAGCGCGTTCAAGAGATCGGGCATCGCAGTGCCCGGCTTCGCTGCTTGCGGGTCGCTGAGCCAGCGGCGGAGCCCCTGCGGGGTCTTTCGCGCGCCGATCGCGGCGAGCGACGGCGCGGCCTCCGGCGCGACGCGCTCGGAGTCGCTTGTGTGACACGCCGCGCAACGCATGCGCGCCGTGGCGAGCTCGACCGCCGATCGCTCCGCCTCGGCGAGCGCGTGCGTGACGACCGGTGCTTGCGCCTCGGGTCGTGCGCAGGCAGCAAGGGAGAGCGCGAAGGCCAGCGACGCAAAGTGAGGCACGCGAGGGCTCATGGTGCGGTGAAGCGCATCATCGGGCGACGGCGCACCATCGGCAACGGCCTCCGCGGGGTGCTGAAGAGGACGACGGCTGGAATCCGATAGACTTTCGACCGAGATTCCTCCCATGAAAGTGCTTTACGCTCTGCTCGCAGGCGGCGTCGCGCCGCTGGGTTTGTGGCTCGCACGCGGCACCTGCTGAGGTGACTGGAAACGGACGCTCGGTCTGGGCGTCGGACTCGCGGGGACGGCAATTGCCCTGCAACTCAGCCAAGAGGCACGGGCCACGAGCCCCGGCGCACTCGCATGGGCGGCGACGGCGCTCGCAGTGCTCGATGTCCTCGGCGTGCTCGCGATCGTGTTCTTGCCGGTCGTCTCTGCTAGCAAGTGATGGCTCGAGTCAGCGCGCGCCGAGCGCTTGCAGAGCTCGTGCGAGCGCGTCCGGCTTGCACGCCACCTCGAAGGCCTGTTCGCCTCGCTCGCGCACGTCGATGACGAGCGGCCGCTCGAGCGGGACCTCGGTCTCGCCCCAAGCATCCGCGGTGCGCCGCACGACGTGCAGAGTCACCTGCACGTTCCCCGTGAGGATGCCCTCGCAGCGCGCAACCCCGTCGCCCCCGAACTCCGGCTGCGGCAGGTTCCAAGTGACCGCCTTCGGCTGTGGAACTGCAGGGCGAAGCTGGAGCGTCAGCAGGTAGGGCAGCTTGGGAAGCTCGCAGTCACCCGTCAGCGTGAAGCGCAGCTTCGGCGCGGGGAGAAGCGTCACGACGCGGTCCTCGCTCACTTCGCCGAGGAACTGCGTCGAGTGTCCAGCGGCCGTGACGGTGACGCTCGGCGCTCGCTCGCCGACGAGCAGGCGCGCCGCACCGCGGCTCAGCGGCGCGTATTCGATGTGCTCGCCCTCGGCGTCGACGCGGCGCACGAGCACCGCGAGCTCGCCTCCGAAGGGCTCTCCGCGCTCGTCCACGATGCGCACCGTGACGGTGCGATGGCCCATGCGCAGGTCGAGCGGGTCGAGTCTCGCGTCGCTCGTACGCTCGCCCGCGATCGCAATCACGCCGTCGACTTGCCCGAGCAGCGCGTAGCCATCTACGGCGCGCACGCTGACGGAGTACTCGCCCGGCGCGACCCCGCGGACCACGAACCGACCGTCCGGCTCAGGTCGCACGCGGAGCTCGCTCTCCCAGCCGTCCGCGCTCGGAACGCGCGGCGTCGCGATCACGAAGAGCCGCGAGAGCGGCAGCGAGGGATCGACGACGAGCCGTCCGGCCAGCTCGGCGCGAGGCGCGAGCACGAGCTGCAAGTCCGTGGTACCGGCCGACGCGCGCACCGTCGCACTGCGCAGCTGCTCCTTGGACGCGGCGAGCTCTAGTTGCGCGAAGCTCGGCGCGCGCAACGCGAAACGCCCGAGCTCGTCGGTTCGCACCCGCAGCTCGGTCAGCGGCTCGAGGTAGTTCTCTCCGGGCTCCGAGTGGCGCAGCGACGGCAGCACCCACGCGCCGCACACCGGAGCAAGCTCCGCAGAGACGACGCGTCCCGAAGCGAAGATCGCGAGCGGCTCCAGCACGAAGTCCCCGAGCTCCACGCGCGAGTCGTGCGGTGAGGCCGACAACGTTCGCAGTCCGCTCGCGAGCTCCGACCCATCGGCAGCGCGCTCGACGAGCGCCAGCGAGAGCTCCGCGTCCGGGATCCAAGCCGAAGGTTCGACCTCGAACTCGAAGCTTCCATCGGCAAGAGTCGGCTGCACAGGCGCGAGCGTGATCCCGCCCTGCTGCCCCTCGAGCACGAGCCGCAGTTCGACGTTGGCAGCGGCGCGGACCGCTCCATCCGGCGCGAGCGCGCGCCCCGCGAGCCGCAGTCCGCGCTCTCCGAGCTTCACGTCGATCGCGAGCTTGTCCGCCGCGGAGCGCAGCGGTCCACCGGGCGCGCGCTGCACAGCGCCTCCGCGCAGCGGAACGACACTGGCGATCAGCTCGCGTTCTGTCTGAACGCAGCGAAAATTCACGGGCGCTCCGTCGTGACTGCGCCGCCGCGCGCCGACGAGCCAGCTAGGATCCAGCTCGTCGAGTTCGACGTCCTCGCCCGGCGAGTAGCCGAGCACCACATCGAACACGCCCTGCACGGGCGCGCCGTCACCGCCGAGGATCCGCACTTCGCAGGACCCGCCGCTCGCAGCGATGAGGGTCACGCTCTCCGTCGGCGGGGTATCGAGCGAGAACTCGTACTCGACGACCGGCTCGACGAGCTCGTCGAGCACGAGCCACGCCGTCTCGCTGCCACCGCCCCAGCGCGCGAGCGCGAAGCCCGCATGCTCGAAGCGCGCGATGCCTTCGGCGTCGCTCGTTTCGCGCAACTCCGGCTGCTCACGTGGCTCACCGCCGGTTCGGAGCGCCACCGCGAGCCCCGCCGCTGGCGCGCCCGTTTCATCCACGACGTGCGCGACCAGAGCGAAGTCGCGCTGCATCACGACCGTCAACGGCGGAGACTCGACACGCACGAACTGCGCGATTCCGAGCCAGCCCTCCGTGCGAGCGAGCACGACGACTCCGTGCCTCGCATCACCCACCGTCGCGACGCCATTCGCGTCGGCGACGGCACGCTGCGCGCTCGCGAGCAGCGTGCGCGCGGTCCCCGAGTTCATCAAGCGATCGAGGATCTCGAGATTCGCGTTCGCAGCGTCGCCGAGCGCAGGCCACCACAGCATTTCTGCGGCCGGCACAGGCTCAAACGTGCCGTGCGCCACCGCGCGGACGCGGAGCTCGCCCTCGACAGTCCAGCTCTCGCGATCGCCCGAGAGCGGCGTCTCCGCGCGCTCGGGCGCTTCGACCACGCGCTCGGCAGGCTTCGTCGCTGCCTCCGGCGCAGCGGCACGTTCCTCCGACCCAGCGACGTTCTCGACGCTCACCGCGGGAGCGTCGGGCTCTCTGCGCAGCCACCACAGTGCGCTCAAGATCGCCACGGCCACAAGCGCGGCGGCCCATCCACGCGAGCGTGTCATGGGCGGCGCAGCGCCTCGATCGCGGCCTTGAGCGCCTCCTGCGGGCAACGCACCTCGACGACTTGCTCCGCGGGCAGCTCGCGCACTTGGAACTTGAAGGGGGAGTCGAGCGGAATCTCGCGAGACGCCCAGCGCTCGCCGTACAGCGTCAGCGTGAAGCGAAACTCGTACGTACCGAGATGGCGCATGCGGCACGACGCTCGGCCATCCGATTCGAAGACGGGCTGCTCGAAGTTCCACGAGAAGCCGGCCTTGTCTCCGTCCTCGTGTTGAGCGCGCACGCCAAGCTGCATGTCCGGCGGGAGCTCCACGGGCTCGGCGAGCCGGTAGACCAGCGTCGGCGCACGGCGCATCACAAGGGTCCTCGACTCGGTCACGAGCGGCAGATACTCGGTGATGTACTCATCTCCGAGCACGGTCACCGCAGGCGGCTGCGCGCCGACGAGGACCAGCGCGACGCCGGAGCGCGCCTCGATCCAGCCCCAGTCGGAGTCGTCCGCGCCATCACGACGCGAGACGACGCTGATGCCGTCGAGAATCGGCTGGCCCGTCATATCGACGATCGTGAGTTCGACACCCCGCAGGCTGGCATCGAGGGAGAGCGGGTCGAGCCGCGGATCGCGCGTGACCTCCCCGCGCCGAACCTCGACGCCCTCGACAGTCTCGAGCGGCGAATCTCGATCTCGCGAGCAGGCCGCGACCGTGTAACGACCAGGCTTCAAGCTGCGGAAGTAGAACGAACCATCGGCGCCGAGCGGGATCCAGTGCTCCGACTCGTCCTCGCTCTCCGTGTCCTCGAGGTGCGCGCGCACATACAGCCGCGACGGCTGGATCGAGCTGTGCAACTGCAGCTTTCCCGCGATTTCGCCGGCAGGGAGGAGCACGAGCTCTACGTCCTTGGCACCGACGCTCGCGTCGCGCGGGTCGCTGCTGAGCTCGGCCTTTCGAGCCGCGAGCTGAGCCTCGCGCAGCGATGCGGGCGCGCGCAGCACGAATCTTCCCTGCGCGTCGCTCAACGCGCGCACGCCGGGCACAGGCCGCGACGTGAGCTCGCCGTCGTCGTCGCGCTGATGCGTCTGCGCCGTCACTTCGACTCCGCCAACCGGACGGCGCGCGGAGTCGAGCGTCACTCCGGCGGCGAACACGGGGAGCTCGCTCATGCGCAGATCGCCGAGATCCGCGCCACCGCGTGGGAATACACGCGGCAGCTGAGTGCGCACCCGCGCCACATCGACTTGCCGGAGATCGATCTGAACGAACTCGACGAACATATCTTCGTCTTCGTCGAGCAAGTCGTCCGCATCGAACTCGATCCGCAGGCGCCCCTCGCCATCGGTGGTCGGACGCCAGTCGAGCTCGTAGAAGTCGGCGGCGTCATCCGAAGACTCGCCCAGCACGGCCCGCACCTTGAGAGCCGAGTTTCCGAGCGGTTGGCCGTCCGTGCGGAGCACGCGCGCCGTGAGCAGCTCGAGCCCCGTGGCCCGCACCTCGATCGTGACGCGCTCTCCAAGACGTCGTGGCCCTGCCGCAGTCGCGTTGAAGAAACCTAGGCCCGAGCTGGGCTCGACCGAAACGAGGAGACGCTGGCCGAGACGGACCTCGCGGAAGAGCGCCGTGCCCGAGGTGACGTGGAAACGACTCAGTCCTTCACCCCACCATGGTCGAATCTCGTCGACATCGACGGGCTCGTCGTTGTCGTTCACCATGAGATAGACGCGGTAGGGCCCCGTCGCCGGACGCCCCTCGGAGTCGACGACGCGCACCTCGCACTCGCCGCCGCGCGGAATCACGAGCTCGATCGGCTCCGTCGGCGGCGCTTGCGCATCAAAGTCGCGCCACACGACCTCTTCGAGCAGCTCCTCGACGACCACCGTCGCACGGTCGAGCAGATCGGACTGCTCTTGCAGCCCGTACAACGCGTGCGTCAGCACCGCGAGACCCTGCGCATCCGTCACCGCGCGTACCTCGGAGTATCCGAAGTAGTCCTTGTCGGCGACGACCGCCACGTGAACGCCCTCCACCGGGTTGCGAGCGCGGTCGAGCACGCGCACGCGGACCGGGCGATCCGGACGAACGACGACGCGCATCGGCGGCGTGTCGCCTTGGAGGAAGCGAGCCACGCCCAACCAGCCCTCGCTGCGGGCGAGCACTTCGATTCCGTACTCGGCATCGGGCAAGCGCACGATCCCGCGCTCGTCGGAGACGGCTCGCGAGAATCCAACGGGCAGGCTTGCGTCGTCGCCCGATGCAGCGAGCCAGAGCTCGACCGGCGTCTCTTGCTCGGGCAACGCCGGGTTGGGCCACCACAGGACCTCCGCCCCAACGAGTGGCGAGAAATCTCCGGCGCGCACGACCGCGATCGCGCGCAGCGTCGGATCCTCCGCCGTTGGTGCGCTGGGGCCTGCCTGCTTCGGCTCGCTCGCCTGCGTCACCGCGCGCTCAACCGCTTCGGTGTCGCGCGCCGTGATGATCCGCCCGACGTCCTCCGGGGACGCGACGTCCTCGCGCGAAGCGCTGCCGGTGGCCCCAACCTCGACGGAAGTCCCCGAGAGGAAGAGCCAGAGTGCGACCGCGAGGGCTAGAGCGAACGCGGCCGCGATCAGCGCGGCCGAACGACGCACAGGCTAGTGGTGCGCGCCGTGGCCGTGCTCGTCGTGACCGTGACCGTGCTCGTCACCCTTTTCCTCGCCGATCAGCTGCGTGTAGAGGAACACGCCGAACGCGAGGAAGCACATGGCGACGGCGCCGATGCCGACGGCGAGAGCCGCCCAAGGGCCGTAGGTGGCGAGGAAGACGTGGATCGAGTGCATGTCCATGGCGGGGATTCTCGGTCGGAGGCCGATGTTCGTCCAGCGAAGCGCGGGAAGAAGTGCCGAGGGCGGTGCTTCGGGCTCGGGATGGCGGTTAGAGGCGACGCAGCCAGATGTTGCGGTAGCGCACGGGGTTGCCGTGGTCCTGCAGCGCGATCGGGCCGGTCTCGGGATGCGGGGAGTAGGTTGCGACCTCGCGGTGGCGGGACGGGCCCATGAACTCCTGCGCGTCTTGGACGAGCACGCCGTTGTGGAACACGGTGACGCGCGCGGGGCGGAGCAGCTTGTCGCCCTCGAAGCGCGGGGCGCGGAAGACGATGTCGTAGGTCTGCCACTCGCCGGGGCCGCGGCTCGCGTTCACGAGCGGCGGAAACTGGCCGTACATCGAGGCCGCCTGACCGTCGGCGTAGGTGCGGTTTTGGAACGAGTCGAGCACTTGGATCTCGTAGCGCCCGAGGAAGAACACGCCCGAGTTGCCGCGGCCCTGCGAGCTCGACTCGACCTTCGCCGGCGTGGCCCACTCGATGTGCAGCTGGCAGTCGCCGAAGTGCTCGCGCGTCTCGATGCCGCCGGTGCCGTTGACCTCGGCATAGCCTTCCTTGACGAGCCACTTCGCCTCGCCGCCCCCGCCGGTCCACTTCGAGAGGTCCGCGCCGTCGAAGAGCACGACCGCGTCGCTCGGCGCAGCGCCTTGGTTGCCCGGCGTCACGACCGACGGGACCGGGCGCTCGATGTCGTGCACGCGCCACTTCTGGCCGGGCAGGAGCGGGGTGTCCGAATAGCCGACGGGGGGCTGGTGGTCCTGTCCGAGGCCCGAGTTCGAGGCGTGCATCAACGTAGTTCCGAGCAGCAGGGCGAGGGCCGCAAGGCCTAGACCCAAGGCGGGGAGGTGGAGCTTCATGGGGTCGGAATCTTAGCGGGCGGGGGTGGGGCAGGGCTCGCGCACGGGGCGGACGAACGCGCCCCTTGTGGCTTCCGACACTCTGGGGGACACTCCAAAAGCTCGAGTTCGCAACGCGCACTCACTGACTTCCCTCCCCGAGTCCCCCCTTTGCACCGCATGAAGCTCCGCACCCTCGTCGCATCCCTCGCGCTCGTCCCTTCGGCCCTGGCCCAGACCTACCAGTTCAGCCTCGACTCGCTCGCGTCCAACACGCAGATCGAACTCGACCTTTCGCTGCCCCTCCCGGGAACGGCGATCGGAAACTACGACGTCGCGACCAATCCGACGGGGACGATCACCTGCACGAGCCTCTTTGGGACCTGCAACAACACGAGCTTCCCGATCAACGCGACGCTCCTCACGGATCCCTCGATCGTGGGCACGCCGGGCGGCACCTTCCGCGCCAACATCAACACCAAGCTCGGCGCGATCTCGATCGCGGACCTTTCCATCGCTGCGACCGGTCGCCAGCCGGGCTCGGCAGACCTCACCCTCGAGCTCGGCTACCCCACCTTCCGCACGCGCCAGCCCAACTCTCTGTTCCCCGGCGGCTTCACGCTGCCGCTTCCGCTCGGTCAGGGCACGCTCGACAACATCCTGCTCGTGCAGAACGCCCCCGCGGCGGGCACGCTGACCCCGAGCGGCACCCCCGACCTGTGGAACGTCGCGGTGGTGGTCCCCGCCTCGCTCTCGCTCGACCTCGACCTGCTCGGGAACGCGCAGTCGATCGGACCGCTGCCGTTCGCGTTGCCGATGGTGGGCACGCTCGACCTGTCGGGCGCCCAGCCGCGCCTCTCGATCTCCGTCGATCAGTCCGGCTCGCAGGTGCTCCCCAACCCCGTGCCGGGAACGGTGATCGAAGACATCGCCTTCCCGATCCCCACCATCCTGCCTACGGGTGGCGTCGCCAACCTCGTGCTCGACCTGATCCCCGGTGACCTTTCGCTGAGCTTCCTGACGAACCTCGACTGGAGCGCGAACGGTACGCCGACCTGCACGGTGACGAGCTACTGCTCGGCCACGCCGAACACGTTCTCGAGCGGCGCTCAATGCGGTGTGTTGGGGACGAGCTCGCTCAGCGGGGCTGCCTTCGCCCTGACTGCGCAGGGTGTACCGCCGGGTCACGCGGGCCGCTTCTACATGAGCCGCACGCAGGCCTTCCTGCCCTTCGGCGACGGCAACCTGTGCCTCGGCAGCCCGGTCCGCCGCCTGCCGGTGACCTACGCCCTGCCGACGGGCAACGTACTCTACGCCGTGAACTTCGAAGACCCCGCCCAGCCGACCAGCCTGATCCGCGCGGGCGACACTTGGAACTTCCAGCTCGTCTTCCGCGACCCGATTGGCGGCCCGCTCACCTTCAACACCACGGACGCCGTCAGCGTGGTGTTCTGCCCGTGAGCCGCTGACAGCTCGCCGCATTTCGAGCGGGCAAGACTTCGCAAGAGCACGCAACCGAGAGGCCGCCCGTCGTCGCTGACGGGCGGCCTCTCCGCTTGTTTCGAGACGCTGCGGCGACCCGCGCGAACGCGTCCGACATCTTTTCCAGAGCGTCCTCCGTGTCCCACAGCCGGTCTGGACGATCTCGAAGAAGCCCCTGTGGCCTGCGCACGCGCCCGCCGCGTCTCGATCGGGGGCTAGACTTCGGACGACGGACAGACCCGCCTCGGGATCCCAAGACCCCATGGCCGAAAGTCTCCGAGTCTCGAACCTCCACGGACGCCAGCATGAACTCCTACCGACGCAGCCACCTGCGGGCACTCGAAGACGAGTCCGTCCACATCCTGCGCGAGCTCGCCGCCGAGCGTGAGCGACCGGTCCTGCTCTTCTCCGGCGGGAAGGACTCGATCGTGATCCTGCGCCTCGCGGAGAAGGCCTTCCGGCCCTCGCGCTTCCCCTTCCCGCTCATGCACGTCGACACCGGGCACAACTTCCCCGAGGTGATCGAATACCGCGACCGCGCGGTCGCACGGCTCGGTGAGCGACTGATCGTGGCGAGCGTGCAAGAGTCGATCGACAAGGGCCGCGTCTCGGAAGAGAAAGGCCCGCGTGCATCGCGCAACCGACTGCAGACCACGACCCTGCTCGACGCGATCGAGTCCCACGGCTTCGACGCCGCTATCGGCGGGGCGCGACGCGACGAAGAAAAGGCGCGCGCCAAGGAACGCGTCTTCTCGCACCGCGACGAGTTCGGTCAGTGGGACCCGAAGAACCAGAGGCCGGAGCTCTGGAACCTGTACAACGCGCGGATCCGCAAGGGCGAGCACCTGCGCGTCTTCCCGCTCTCCAACTGGACCGAGCTCGACGTGTGGCAGTACGTGCAGCTCGAGCAGATCGAGCTGCCGTCGATCTACTTCGCGCACGAGCGCATGGTGTTTTCGCGCGACGGGATGCTCTACGCGGACAACCCGTTCGTTCAGCGCCTCCCCAGTGAAACCCTGATGCGTGAGACGGTGCGCTTCCGCACGGTCGGCGACATGAGCTGCACCGGCGCGGTGCGCAGCCCGGCGCGCACGCTCGACGAAGTGATCGACGAAGTCGCGAGCGCGCGCGTCACCGAGCGCGGCGCGACGCGCGCCGACGACCGCACCGCCGAAGCCGCCATGGAAGACCGCAAGAAGGAGGGTTACTTCTGATGAGCCCGACCTCCCAACACTCCGCGGGTGGCTTCCTGCACGATCCCGCGGACACTTCGATCGAGCTCCTGCGGCTCTCGACCGCCGGTTCCGTCGACGACGGCAAGAGCACGCTGATCGGTCGGCTCCTGCACGACTCGAAGTCGATCTTCGAGGACCAGCTCGCGGCTGTCGCCGACGCCTCGCGCCGCCGCGGAGACGAGCGCCCCGACCTCGCCCTCCTGACCGACGGCCTGCGCGCCGAGCGCGAGCAGGGCATCACCATCGACGTCGCGTACCGCTACTTCGCGACGCCCAAGCGCAAGTTCATCCTTGCGGACACGCCGGGACACATTCAGTACACGCGCAACATGGTGACGGGCGCGAGCACCGCCAACCTTGCGATCGTGCTCGTCGACGCCCGCCACGGCGTACTCGAACAGACGCGGCGCCACTCGTACATCGCGTCGCTGCTGCGCATCCCCCACCTCGTCTTCGCCGTGAACAAGATGGACCTCGTGAACTACGAGGAGGCCGCGTTCCGGCGCGTCGAAGCGGACCTGCGCGAGCTCGTCACGCGCCTCGATGTGCAAGACGTCTCGTTCATCCCGATCAGCGCGCTGCAAGGCGACAACGTGGTCGAGCGTTCGACGAACATGAGCTGGTACGGCGGCAGCTCGCTACTGCACTACCTCGAGAACGTCCACATCGCGAGCGATCGCAACCTCCAAGACGTGCGCTTCCCCGTGCAATGGGTCATCCGGCCACAGTCGGACCGCTACCCTGACTACCGCGGATACGCCGGCCAAGTGGCGTCGGGCGTCCTCAAGCCGGGCGACGCGGTCGTCGTGCTCCCGAGCGGAATGGAGTCCCGCGTCACACGCATCGAGGTGATCGGCCGCGAGGGCGAGCCCGAGGCGCTCGAGCAGGCCTTCCCGCCGATGAGCGTGATCGTGCACCTCGCCGACGACGTCGACATCTCACGCGGAGACATGCTGTGCCGTCCGGGCAATCGCCCGAGCGTCGCCCAGTCCTTCGACGCGCGCGTCTGCTGGCTCGGCGAGCGACCGCTGCAGCCCAAGGGTCGCTACGCGCTCAAGCACACGACGCGCAACGTGCGCGCGATGGTCGAGAGCATCGCGTACCGCCTCGACATCCGCACCGGCCACCGCGAGGAAGGCGTTGCGCAGCTCTCAGCCAACGATATCGGCCGCGTGAGCATCCGCACTACCGCGCCGATCATGTTCGATCCTTACCAGCGCTCGCGCAGCACCGGCGGCTTCATCCTGATCGACGAGTCGACGAACGCGACCGTCGCCGCCGGGATGATCGTGCACGACGAGTGAGCGCGCGACGCGATCTCATCACCACTCCAACCGCACGGCCGCGACTCGCGATCGCCGTCGTCCAATCGGGACCGTGGCGCATTCCCATCCCGCAGACGCGTCGAGTCATCTACGACGGCTCTCTCGCCCTGACCGTGATGTGGCCGACTGGCGGCGTCGCAACCTACTGCGCCACTCCATTGAGTGCGATCTGGCGCTCGACTCGGTGACGGCCTTTCGCTGGGCAACGAAAGACGCTCTGCACTGCACAGTCAAGAGCTACGGCAAGTCGCCTCCCGACTCGATCCGCGGCCATTCGACGTGGCACGCCACCCACGTGGTCCAAGTGCTGCTCGGTCCCTGACACGAGCGAAGGAGGCGCGGGCCAGCAACAAGCGGGCGGCAGCCCCCCTAACCTCGACCGTCGGTGCGTCTTGTTGCTGGAAGCGTTTTGCGCGGCCTCTTCATGCAAGCGCTCGCACTCGCAGTGCGCACCGAGATCGCCCACAGCCTCCGGCCCGCTTCGACGACGGCTCGACCCGACGTCCTCAAGGGACCCGCTCCGATCCCTGCGACGCGTTCGTGAGCGAAACGACACCGGACTGAGCGCCCTTCGAGGTCACGATCCCTGCGGGAAGGTCTCCGACGGGCTACGATCCGAGCCCGACAACCGTCGCGCGCACATGAGTCTCGATCCATCGCCCAGCAAGCTCGTCGACGAGCTTCCGCCGCTCGGACGCGCGGCCGAGCTCGACGAGCTGCTGCTCCTGCTGAAGCCCGAGGGTCCGTCCATCGTGCATGTGTACGGCGTGCCCGGCATCGGCAAGACGAGCTTGCTGCGGGCGCTCGCTTCCCATGCGCTGCGCAATGGGAGAGTCGTGCACGTGCTCGACTGCAGCACGATCGAGCCCACCGAGCAAGGTCTGATGAGCGCGCTCGCCGCTGCTGGATTGAAGGCCCAAAGCAACGGCGATCTGTCGGGGATCGTATGCCTCGACAACTACGACCTGTTCCTTCTGCTCGATGCTTGGCTCCGCGAGCACCTCTCACCGCAGAATCCGGCTCTCAAGTTGGTGCTGTGCTCGCGTTGCGCACCCAATCCCGCCTGGCTCGCGGCCGAGGGGCTGCACGCCAGCCTGCGCGTGCGTGAGCTCGACGCGACGGCGTCGCGCGGCCTGCTGCAACAGGCAGGCATCTCGGAGCCCGAGATGGGGCGCATCCTCGACTTTGCTCAGGGGCACCCGCTCGCGCTGCGCCTTGCAGCCGCCATAGCGCGGCATCGCAGCGGCGAATACCCCGGCGATTTGGCGATGCACGAAGTCGTGCAGCAGCTCTCGGGCTACTTCCTCGATGGTTCGGACCTTCCGCTGCGGACCGCATTGGAAGCGATGTCCACCGTTCGGCGGCTCACGCTCGGACTCTTGTCGGCGCTGTGCGGCGAAGCGAGTGCGGCTTCGCTGTACGAACGGCTCGAGCGCTCCCCCGTCGTCGAGTCGCGCAAGGACGGCTTGGTCCTCCACCCAGCGGTCCAAGAAGCCATCGCTCAACGCCTCCGCGCGTCCGACCCCGCACGCTTCACGGGATACCGACGCGCAGCATGGCGCGAGCTCGAGCGGACCGCGGATCAGATCTCCGCTTCGGACCTCTGGCGCTACACGGCAGACGTCATCTACCTCGTCGACAATCCCATCGTGCGCGAGGCTTTCTTCCCCGTCGCGCAGCAACAGCTCGCCGTAGAGCGTGCGCGGCCGGAGGATCGGGACACGGTGCTTTCGATCGCGGGTCGCCACGACGGTGCTGCTGGACGAGCCCTGTCCGAGCATTGGTGGCGTGCGATGCCGACTTCGTTCCGAGTCGTGCGCAACGCAAGCCGCGAGATCGTCGGGTACTACTCGATGTTCGATGCGGCATCGGCTCCGCCCACCGCGCTCGCTGTCGATCCCATGACACGCGCATGGACGGCGCACCTTGCCGCGGAGCATCCCCTCGAGCCCCGCAAGGCACTCTTCCTTCGCCGCTGGCTCGGACTCGAGACCGGAGAGGCTCCCTCGTCCGTGCAGGCCGCGTGCTGGTTGGACGTCAAGCGCGCGTACTTGGAGCTGCGCCCCTCACTCCGGAGGGTGTATCTGGCCGTATCGGAACTCATGCCGTACGCGTCGGCCGCCCAAGAGCTCGGATTCGAGAGCGTCTGCGCCGACCAAGGTCTGCCGCAGTCGACTGCGATCCTGCGCTTCGGACCGGGCTCGGTCGACGCGTGGTTGCGACAGTTGGTACGGCGTGAGCTGCGGATGCAGGACGAGTTCGAGCTGGACGAGGCCTCTCAGCAGGTACTCGTCGGCGGCGCATGCATTCCGCTGACGCAACTCGAATTCGGAGTCATGAAGTCGTTGCGGCGCGCCAACGGCGCGATCGTCGGGCGCGAACAGATCTTGGACGAGGTTTGGGGCGAGCGGCAGAGTTCCGTCGGCAGCAACGTCGTGGATGTGGTCGTACTGGCCCTACGCAAGAAGCTCGGTCCGAGTTCGAGCGCGCTGATCACCGTGCGGGGCCGCGGCTACCGACTCGTTTCTTGAGGCTCTGGGGGTGCGCGATCTCATGCGCGCCTCATGCAGCCAGCCATCCGCGTATCTAGGGTGCGCCGAGGACCGAACCAAACACCGATCAGGACCAGCCTCCCCATGACGAAGAGCCTCTATGAACGACTCGGCGGCGCACCGAAGGTGGCCTCCATCGCCCGCGACATCGTCCGAGCGCACCTCGCCAACCCCATCATCAAGACGCGCTTCGAGATCATCGACGCAGCCAAGCTCGAGACCAACGTGCGTGACTTCTTTGGCATGGGGACGGGTGGCCCCGAGCAGTACCAAGGGCGCGACATGCCGACGGCGCACAAGGGAATGAACCTGAACGAGCGCGAGCTGGTCGCCGCCATCGACGACGTGCTGAAGGTTCTCGAACAACACGGCATCGGCGAGGGCGAGCGTCGCGAAGTGTTGGCGATCCTCTATTCGCTGAAGAACGAGGTCTTGTTCAAGTAAGCCGTAGGCGCGTGGAAAGAATGGCGCCCCTCGCCGAGCGCGTGAAGCGCGCAGGACGAGGGGCACCATGTCGACCTTGGCGCTCGATTAGAAGCGGTTCCAGAGGTACTGGTTCGTGACCTCGTGGTGGAACTGCACCTCGGAGGCCTTGACCATCGTGCCGAGGGCCTTCGGGCAGCGTTCCGCCTGCGCGAGCTTGAGCTCGGCAAACTTGTCGTGCACGCGCTCGCCGAAGAGCTGGCGCATCCACTCGCTCTGCTTGAAGAGGCGGATGCTGTCGAAGATGTTGTCGGGGAGGAAGCGCGTGCGCGTGCGCTTGGCTTCGTCCTTCGCGTCCGCGTCGGGGCCTTCGAAGCCCGTGCGGAAGAGCGCGTAGAGCGTCATGTAGATGTTGGTGTCGGGGCCGACCGAGCGAACCTCGATGCGCGCGCTCTTCTCGTTGCCGAGCGGGATGCGGATCATCGAGCCGCGGTCGACCGGCGAGACCTTGATCTGGTTGGGGGCCTCGAAGTGCGGGTCGAGGCGGCGGTAGGCGTTGACGCTGGGGTTGAGCACGAGGCAGAGGTCCGAGCCCGCGTTGAGCGTGCGGTCGATGAACTGCCAGGCGAGCTTCGACACGCCGTCTTGCCCCTTCTTGTCGTAGAAGAGGTTCGTCTTGCCCTTGCCCACCGAGATGTTCGTGTGCGCGCCCGAGCCGTTGATGCCGACCACGGGCTTGGGCAGGAACGACGCCGTCATGTCCATGCGAGCGGCGATCTGGCGGCAGAGCAGCTTGTAGAGCTGGAACTGGTCCGCGGCGATCAGTGCCTCCGCGTAGGAGAAGTTCATCTCGAACTGGCTCGGCGCGACCTCCGGGTGGTCCTTCTCGTTGGTGAAGCCCATCGCGCGCTGCGCCTCCGCGGCGGCGTCGATGAACGTGCGCAGCGGGTCGGAGGGCAGCGAGTGGTAGTAGCCGCCGGTCGAGACGTACTCGAAGCGGCCGGTCTCGTGGAAGTGGCGCTCGGCATCGCGGCCCTTGAAGAGGAAGCCCTCGATCTCGTTGGCGGCGTAGCAGATCGAGCCATCCTTCTCGAAGCGCTCGGCGAGGAACTTCTTCAGACAGCCGCGCAAGTCGCCCTCGTAGGTCCTGCCATCGCGCCCAAAGACTTCACCGAACACGAGCACCTTGCCCGGTCCGAAGACGTCCGACGGCAGCCAGTAGAAGGCCGACCAGTCGATGCCCAGACGCAGGTCGCTCTCCGCCTGTACCGAGAAGCCGCGGATCGAGCTGCCGTCGAAGGTCAGGTTGTCGAAGCTCTTCAGCAGGAACTTCTTGTCGTAGTCGAGCATGTGCAGGCGACCTTCGAGGTCGGTGAAGCACACGGTGACGGCCTTGATGCGCTTCTCGCTCTCGAGGTACTTGATGCGCTCCTTCTTGACCTTCTCCGCATCGACGCGGTCGATGCGCTGGGCCTTGGCCTCGAGGTTCATCACCTCCATCTGGTCGTAGGGGATCTCGAGGAACGTTCGCAGGCTGGTCGGAGCAGTCATCAAAACCTCTCGGGGGTTGTCGGCAGGGGGTGTCCGCCGGGTCGCAGAGCTCTCATTCCCAGCCCCAAAGCCTTGTGGGAAGGCCCTCAAGCCTTAGCCACGACTTTTTAGAGCTAAAAATGGCGTCGCGAAGCCTAACTACCCCCATCCGAAGCGTCAAGCCCCCGTCCACGCGCATGGACGCGGCGGGCGGAGAGCTTCCCAACGCCCCGCCGCGCGCAGGGGACCCGCAGCTGGAGAACGACGGCGGAACCCGACGCGGCCCTCAGCGCAGCGCGCCGAGGGAGCGGACCTCGGGCGGAGAGGCGGGCGAGAGGCGCCAGTCGGCGTCGGAGGGGTTGGCGAAGAGCGGATCGATGTCGAGCACGCCTTCGCCGAGGTGGCCGCCAGCGATCACGCTGTTGGAGACTTGGACGTGGGCGGTGTCGTTGCCGGACATGCGACGGATCTGGGAGCCGTTGTTGTCCCACAGGATCGATTCTTCGACGACGACCCACGACTCGGAACCAACCGTGACGGCGGACGGAGCGCCGATGCGAGGCGAGCTGTTGTTGCGCACGAGCGTGCAGCGCTGGAGCGTCAGCCGACCTGCTTCGATGGCGGCGACGCTGCCCGTCATCTCGACTTCGCTCTCTGCGATAAGACAGTCGCGCATCAACATCGCGGCCCCCTGCCCGATCCAAAGGCTACCGCCCTTGATGGTCGTGGTGAGTCGGCCATTGCGCCACAGGACGCAGCTCTCGACTTCCAGCTTGCAGCGACCGCTGACGCAGACGCCGCCCCCGGCGCGCGAGCGCGGCGCGAGCAGTCGACCGGTGCCACCGAGCAGCGTGAGCCCGCGCAAGCGCACTCCCACGTCCTGCTCGAGCTCGCGCGCGAAGGAGATGTCGATGGCCGAGCCCGCCGCGTCGCGTGCGTCGATCACCGTCGCGCCCGCGCCTGCTCGTCCGACGATGGTCAATGCCCGCGGCGGCAAGCTCAACGACTCGCGCCACACGCCCGGACCGATGGAGATGGTCGCATCGGCGGGCGCGGCGTCGATTGCGGCCTGAACCGTCGGATGATCTTCCGGCACTCGCACGGCGATCGCGTCCGCGGGGAGGTCCGGCGTCGCGCCGAGCTTCTCGATGCCCGCGGGCAGGCCCGCGAGTACGCCCGCGCTGCGCAGCTGCGCCTGCTCGGGCCCTGCCTTGGGCGCGACCCAGAGGAAGGCGCCGAGGTCGGAGTCCAGTCCTTCGAAGCCGATCCCGAGCTGCTCGCGCCGCGCCGGCGAGTCCTCGGCGATGCGCCAGTCGAACTCACCCGCGTCGCGGAAGCGCGGCTCCTTGGAGAAGGTCGTGCCGATGTTGCCTGCGCCTTGGATCAACGAGCGTTCGACGCGCGTGTCGCAGCCGTCGCCGTAGCCTTGAAAAATGCCGATCTGATCGCCCGAGTTGCCCCACAGGAGCGAATCGAGCACTTCGATCTGCGCGCCGTTGGCGATGCCGATGCCGCCCTGTTGCCCGAGGAAGTTGCCCGAGTAGTTCTCGACGATCGTGCAGTGCTCGATGCGTCCGCGACCCTGATCAAACATCACGCCCCCGCCGCAGGCCCAAGCGCCGTTTCCAGCGATCAGGCAGCGCCGCAACGTGACGGCGCTCTCAGGTCCGCCGACGCAGAGGAAACCGCCGCCGAAGGTGCTGCCCGCGCGGCCGTTGTTCCAGATCGCGCATTCCTCGACGGTGAGATCGGCCTTGTCGACGTACAGGCCGATGCCGCCGCCGTACCAGTCACCTCCGGCGAACGTCGAGGGCTTGTTGACGCCGGAACCACCGGTGCAGCCGAGCCCGCGCAGCGCGACCCGCAGGCGTCCATCGGTGCGCGGCAGGGTCGGGTCGCCGACGTGGATCACCGGCGCGCGGAAGCCCGTCGCGTCGATCACCGTGTTCGCGGCCCCCTCGACGCCGATGACCGCGATCGCGCGGTTGCGCAGGTCCACAGCCTCCCGGTAGATGCCGGGACCGATGAGGATCACGTCGCCGTCCACGCTCGCCATCACGGCGTCGCTGATCGTCGTGAACTCCTCGGGCACGCGCAGGCGCCTGCCCTCGAAGCCCAGGTCGGCAGCCGGATCCTCGCGATGCGGACCTAGATCCTCGAGGCCGCGCGGGGCTTCGAGCATGCGCCACTCGCGCATGGTGTGGACGGTCTTGTTGCGCAAGTCGCGCTGGATGAAGTTCTCGACCTGCACCGCTTCGTCGACCGGCAGCTCCTGCGGGACCTCGGCGCCACCGCGGTCATACGCCAGCGCTCCGATTCCGAGGAGGCCTGCGAGCCCGAGCAGCGCGATGCCAGTTCGACGCGGACGCAGTAGGAAGTTCTCGAGGTCTTTGGCGAGCGCCTGCGCACTCGGCGTACGCGCAGCAGGCTCGCGCTGGAGGCACCGCTCGACGATGCGGCGCAGTCCAGCGGGCATGGCAGGCGCGACCTTCGCGAGCGGAATCCGCCGCCCTTCGAGTGCGTTGCGGCGCAGGTCGCCCCAGGTGGTGCCTTCGAAGGGGCTCGCGCCGCTGCACATCCACAGGAGCAGGATTCCGAGCGAATAGACGTCGGAGCGCTCGCTCGGCGACTCGCCCGCGAGTACCTCGGGAGCCTCGAACACGGGCGAGCCGAGCGTGCTACCGCGGCGCAGCGCATCGCCGCCCTTCGTGCGCGCGACACTGAAGTCGAGCAGCACCACGCGGCCCGAGGACTCGAGCATGACATTGTTCGGGTTGACGTCGCGGTGGAGGATCCCCGCGGCATGAACGGCCTCGAGCGCGCGCGCGATGTCGCGCGCGATCCGCACGGCTTCGTTCGCCGGCAGGGGGCCGCGCGCCGCGAGCACCTGCCGCAGGTTCCGTCCCTCGATGAACTCGAGCGCGATCAGCAATCGACCTTCGCTCGCCGCCGCCGACCAGACGGACACGACGTTTCGGTGTTGGATGCGGGCGAGCGTACGCGCCTCGCGAAGGAACGTGCGCTGCGCGGCGTCGTCGTTCCAGCCCGAGTACACGACCTTGAGGGCCACGCGCCGACCGAGTGTGAGGTCCTCGGCGTCGTAGACCGAGGCATGCACGCCGCTGCCGAGCAGGCCGAAGGTGCGGAAGCCTGCCTGAATCAGCTCTTCGCTCTTCACTCGCGCTTCCGGGCGCGGCTCCGCGGCAGGGCGAGGAGTTCCTAGCAGTCCTGACAGCCGCTGAAGCGCGGCGCGCTGCGATTCCGACAACGACTCCAGTTCCTTGGCGGAGAGTTCGGTCTCGCCACTCAGGATCTGCTCGAGCAATCGCTCACGCGTCTGCGAGTCAGGGTTCATGTTTGTCGTTCCGCACTTGCCGGGGACCTGCGGATCGCGCACACTCTGGCCCGCGCGGCGTGCGGCATTGTGCGGTGGCGGCGTGCGAATTGCGAATGTTGCCCTCCCGAGAATTGATCGCCTCCGCCCGCCGCGGGGATGCCGTTGCGGCGGAAGCGCTGTTCTCGAGCCTGTATGGGCCGCTCGACCGCTACCTCAGTGGCCGGCTGCCGCGCGAAGTTCGCGCGCTGTGGGAGACATCGGACTTCGTCCAGGAAGTCTGCGTGAGAGCTTGGAGTGGCATCGGGAGTTTCGATCGGGACTCCCCCGCGGCGTTCTGGGGCTACTTGCGCACGATCGCGCGCAACCTCGCCATCGATGTATGCCGCGTCGAGTTGCGCCGTCGGCAGGAGCAGCAGTCCGACACCGAACACCCCAGCCCTGCGGATCCGAACGGAACGGACATCGTCGAGGCGCTCGCACGCCAAGAACTCTATGAGCGCGCCCTCGCGTCTCTGGAAGAGCCGCTGCGCAACGCGCTGATCCTGCGCCTCGAGCTCGACGCTTCCTACGACGAGATCGCGCCCGAGCTGGGCGTCGCGACGGCCGAAGCGGCGCGCAAGTCGCTCCGTCGCGCGCTCGACGAAGTGGCGCGGCGCATGGAAGCCGACGGCCACAACTAGGCGGCGCGGGGATTGCTGCGAAGCGTCCCCAATCCATGAACCAAGGGGATCGGACACGAATCGACCCGAGTGCCGTTCTTGGCCACGGACAGGACCGACGGAGACGCAGCACGCTTTCACTTTGAGGGAAACGAATCACCGAGCGACGCCGGACAGGGATTTCTTCGAAATCCAAATCGGACACGTCACCCAAACGCGGGGGCCTAGCGCCCTTTCACCAGCTCCAGCTCGGAGAACCCTACCGGCTCGCCGCCGCCGCGGCCCTCGCTGGACACGATGCGCACTTCGACTTCGCGCACGTTGAGCAGCTCGCCGAACGACAGCCGCGCTTTCGCGAGCACGTCGTCGGGCATGTCGACGGCGAAGGTCTGAGTCTTGTTGACGACGACGGCGACGCGCTTCGCGCGCGGCGCGCCCGCGTTCGAAAGCCGCGCGAGCCCATGCGAGAGCAGGAGCCCGTCCGCGCGCGCGGGCCGCTCCAGAGTGACGCGCAGCCACGGGTTCGTGTCGTTCTTCGCGCAGCGCCAGCGCGTCGCGTGGTTGCCGTCGAACGCGAGGTGACCGCCCTCGCCGCCTTCGACGGTCGAGCTCTCGGCCTTGAACTTCGCGCCATAAAAGAGGCTGCGCCCGCGGTCCGCTGCGTATTCGAGCCGCACCGGCTCGATCACGCCATCGATCGTGACCGCAAGCTCCGGCGACTCGACGACCTCGACGTTCGACGAACCGGCGGCGCGCAGGTGCACCTTCGCGGTGACGAGCCACTTGCCGCGGCGATCGAAGCGATGGCGCAGCGCGAAGCGTTGCAGCTCGGTGCGGCGAGCGGGCGCACCCTCGACGGCGCCGGCGAGCGCGGGCATCGCGTCCTTGTCGCCCTCGAAGCGCGTGAAGTACTCGATCTTCACGACGTCGAGGTCGGAGCCCTCCTGCGGTCGGAAGCGCGCGTGCACCTCGTCGGACAAGCCGCTCACCCACACCGTGAGCGGAGTGTCGCCCGTTGCGCGCAGCTGCACGGCGGCCTTCGGATCACCGATCTCGAACACGCCCGCCTTCGAGCTCTCGCCCGAGCCGCGAGCCGTCGCGCGCTTCAAGAAGAGCAGCGCAAGGCACGTGTCCAAGTATTGGTGGTCGACGTAGTTCTCGGGATTCCACGAGCCGTCGTCGCGCTGGGAGCGGACGAGGTACGAGGCTCCGTCCCAGTACCAATCGACCTCACCGATCTTCTCGACGCCCATGAGCGCACCGACGCGCTCGATACCGTAGACCCAGAAGTAGTGGTGACTCGTGCCATGGCCGGGGTTGCCGCCCCACTCGAGGTGGTGCTCCAGCCAGTTCATACCGAGCTCTTTCGCGCCCGCGAGCTTCGTCTTGACGGCGGCTTGCAGCTGCGAGCCACCCTCTTGCTCGCAGATCGCGAGGCACGAGATTCCGCCGGTCGTGACCGAACCAAACGCGCCCTCGGCGATGCGATAGCCGAAGCCGGCCATCTCGCGCTTGCCCGGCCCCGGCATCGGCCGCGCCTTCTCTTGGCAGCGCAGCACGCCGCCCGCGAGCTTCGTCCAGAGCGCGCCGGGAATCTCCAGTCCGCTCTTCGAAGCCGCGCGCAGCGCCAGCGCAGCGTAGAGCGTGTTCGACATGTCCACGGGCAACTGCGAGCCGCCGGGGTAGACGGGGTAGTCCCACAGCCCACTGGTCGTCTGCGTCGCGATGAGCTCTTGCAGGTACTCCTGCATGCGATCGCGCGATTCCGCGTCGCCGCGGGCTTCCAGCGCGAGCATCGCGCAGGCGCGGGCGTAGGTCGTGTCCATCGCACGATGGTCCATCAACGCCATCGCCATCTGCACCGCGGGGTGATCTTTCTTCACGCCGCACTTCATCAGCGTGTACGCGACGTACACCGGATGTCCGGCGCCCCAGTGATCCCAGCAGCCCCACGAGCCATCGACGAGCTGCTCGCGAATCAGAAACTGCACGCCGCGATCGATGGCTTCGTTGATCGCATCCTGCGAGATGCGCGTGCGGGGCTGGATTTGGAAGCCGAAAGCGCCGCCACCGTTGGTGACCTTGACGAGCAGGTGATTCGCGCCGGGCTGGTATGCGAGCGTGAGCGCGTCGGAGCTCACATTCAGGCCGCGCGGCAGGTGCTTCTCGAGCACGACCTCGCCGTTGAGCCAAATCTTCACGCCGTCGTCGCTGCCGAGCGACACGGGCACGCGCGTTTCGCGCTCCGCGTCGATGCGGCGGTACAGGTACACGACCGCATTGTCGACGTTTCCTTTGCGAGTCGGCGGCGGCGGACAGAGCGCATTGAGATCGAGCACACCGACATCGAGCGCGGCACGGGCTTGATCGCCCGTGAGCTTGCGCCATGCGATCGGCAGCTTGTCCATGCCGTCGTACTTCGCCGTGAGGTCCGGGCCGTCCGCGCCAGCCTTCAGCTGCACCTTGACGACTCGCTCGGGCGCAAACGACTGCGCCGTGCTGTTCTTCGCAAACTCGCCCTCGAAGCGGCCGAGGACATGCCACGCGCCGTACTCCTGCGAACGCGCAAGCGTCGCGAGGAACGTGATGCACAGGAGCTTCAGGAGCGCGTTTCGCATCGTGCTTGGGGCCGGGCGAAAGGGGGCGCCGCATTGTGTCACAGCTCCCCTCGCCGCGCTCTCCCACAGCGAAGTTCCTCCGCTAAGCTCCCCCCATGCTGCCTCTCTTCCTCGCGTTCCTCGTCGCTGCTGCCCCCCAGCTCGCCACGGCAAAGCAGAGCCCGCAGCGCGTGCTCGATGCACGGCTGCATCACCTTGGGAACGATCGCACGCCCGACTGGCCCGAGGCGCCCGTCGAGCCCGAGGGCACGCGGCTCGAAGTCCCCTTCGAGAGCGCCGCCGCCAGCACCACGGAGTGGCTGCTCTTCTTGCGCCAGCGCAGCATCGACAACGTCTGGCGGCTCGCGCTCAACGGCGTGGAGGTCGGGCAGCTGCGGCGAGGCGGCGACCTCGTGGAGCGCTGGTACGCCCTGCCCGCGGGCAGCGTGAAGGCCGGCGCCAATGTGCTGGCGATCCTCCCCGACACGCCGAGCGACGACATCGTGGTCGGCGATGTGCGGCTCGTGGAGCGCTCGGTGCGCGAGCACTTCGACCTCCAGCGAGTGCGCGTGCAAGTTCGCGCTGCGGACGGCGCTGCGCTGCCCGCGCGCATCACGTTCCTCGACGAAAAGGGCGTGCGTCCGCCGCTGTTCTTTCCCCAGCCCGCGGCGACGGCCATCCGAGACGGCGTGCTGTACCTCAACGGAAATGCCGAGGTGGAGCTGCCCCGAGGATCCTATCGCTGCTTCGCGACGCGCGGGCCGGAGTGGAGCCTGTCGGAGCGAGCGCTCGTGGTCGCGGAATCTCCGGTCACGTGCGAGCACGCTCTCGCGCCTGAGGTCGACACGACGGGCTTCATCGCCTGCGACACGCACCTGCACACCCTGCAGTTCTCCGGCCATGGCGATGCGAGCGCGCTGGAGCGGCAGGTGACGCTCGCCGGCGAGGGCGTCGAGCTCGCGATTGCAACGGACCACAACCATCAGACGGACTATGCGCCGTTCCAGCGCGAGCTGGGGCTGTCCGCGTGGTACACGAGCGTCGTCGGCAACGAAGTCACGACCGAGGTCGGCCACTTCAACGCGTTTCCGCTGCCAGCGGGCGGCCCCTTGCCGCCGCATCGCTCGCGCGACCTCGTGACGATCGCGCTGGGCATCCGCGCGCTCGGTGCGCAGGTCGTGATCCTCAACCACCCACGCTGGCCCAGCGCGAGCGACAGTCCCTTCGGCCACCACAACCTCGATCGCCTGCTCGGACGCTTCGATCCGCCGATCGAGCTGCCGGTCGACGCGACGGAGATGATCAACTCCACGACGGAAGAGAAGAACCCACGCGGGCTGTTCCTCGACTGGTTCGCGCTGCTGAACCGCGGTGTGCGCATCTTCGCGGTCGGCTCCTCGGACTCGCACACGGTCGGCGAGCCCGTCGGACAGGGACGAACCTATGTTCCGAGCGCGACGGACGCCGCGAACGCCATCGACGTGAGCGCTTCGTGCACGGCGATCCGCGAAGGCCGCACGTCGATCAGCCAAGGAATCTTCGCCACGGTGCTCCACGAGGGTCGGCCCGTCATGGGCGCGACGCTCGACCGCTCGACCGAACCCGCTCCGCTCAAGCTCGACGTGCGCGTGCGCGCGGCTTCGTGGATTCGCCCGCGCACGTTGACGGTCTTCGCCAACGGCACGCCGGTCATTGTTCAGGACGTGCCGATCACCGAGAGCCGCCCCGTCGACGCGACGCTGGCCGTCGAGCTCCCGCTCGCGAACCGCAACGACGCGTGGATCGTTTGCCTCGTCGAAGGCGATGCCGTCGCGAGCCCTGCGTGGCCCATGGTGAACCCCTACACGCTCGCCGCGACGAACCCGATCTTCGTCGACCGCGACGGGGGTGGCTACACGAGCCCCGGAGCCGCCGCGGCGGCCTTCGTGCAGAAGGCCGACGAAGCTGCGCTACGCGCACGCTTCGGCGAGATCGACAGCGCGCACGCGGTGCACCTCGCGGCAGCGTGGCTCGCGCGCCAGCGCGCGAAGGGAACTCCGCACATCAAGGCACTCGAGACTTTGAAGTCATGGCTCGGACCACGCGCCGAGAGCGACTCGAACCTCGCCGAGTTGCTCGCGCGTTGAAGCTCAGCCGACGAGCAGCACGATCCCCAAAGCGCAGTAACCCACGAGGATCAGCGTGGGCAGGATCGCCGCAAGCAGCACCTTGCGCGTCGCCTGAGGCTGCAGCCGACCCACGGAGTCGAACTGCGGAACGACCGGCAGCTCGTCGATGAGTTGGTGACGCTTCGGATCGCGCGCATCGACGAGCACGCGCAGGCCGCGCGCGTCCTCGTACAACGCCGCGTTCGTCGTCTTGCGCTCGGAGCTCACCTTGGCGCCATCGAACTCGAACTCGTAGCGGGCCGTGTAGTGATCGCGACGCTTGTGGCGACGCAGAAACTTGAGCTCCAGCGTCCGCCCCAACGCCGAGCGGCCGCTCGCAGCGAGGCGCAACCAGCGTCTCGACTGCACGATGGCGACACTCGCGAGTACGACGCCCATCAGTGGAAGGAGCAAGAAGAGCGCAGCAGCCGGGCCGTACGGAGCGGAGCGCAGCCCGCGAATGCGCGAGAACTCCGGCGCGGTGCGCGGGACTTCGACCTCGACACTCGCACCCACCTGCGGCGGCGCGACGGCGCCGAAGCTCGTTCCACGCTGCTCGACACCTTGGACCTCGAAGGCGTACTCGATGCGTTGAATCGTCGTCCCGCGCCGACGCTTGCTGCCGCCCTCAGAGAAGGACGTCGCCTCGACCGCGACGACGCGGCCGGGCAAGACGTCGAGCTCGCCTCGAAAGCGCCACGCCGAGGTGACGTCGACATTCGGCATGACTGCCCAGAAAGGCATCAAAGCGAAGAGCAGAAAGAGACACGCCGCCTGCATCAGCGGATTGCCGAAGTGGCTCACGAAGGCGTGCGAGAAGGGTAGGTGGCGCGGCGCGGGCGCGAGCTTGGGCCAGTCGGGACGTGCGGTGCTCATCGGGGCAGCTCGACGCGACTCGGTTCTCCGTCGCAGCGCTCAGGGGTCCTGAACACAGCGAAAACCCGTGTGAAAGAGGCCCGTGTCCGGACTGGACTTCATGCGCGCGCTCGGGCGATAGCCGACGCAGTAGTTGTCGCTGCACAAGAAGGAACCGCCGCGCGAGACGCGCTTGGGCGCATTGGGCTCCTGCGGGTCGTAGCTCGACTCGGGCCCCTTCGGATTACGAACCAGCTCGCCCGACTGCGCATACGTGTCGGGGCGATACCAGTCGGCGACCCACTCCCACACGTTGCCGGACATGTCGTAGAGGCCGAAGCCGTTGGGCGGAAACGAGCGCACGGGCGCGCTGCGCTCGAAGCCATCGAGAACCGTGTGGCTCTGCGGGAAGCGGCCCTGCCAGATGTTCGCCATCTCGCGGCCCTCGGGATTCTTGCTTGCGCCCCAGATGTAGCGCTCGCCGTCCGCGCCGCCGCGCGCCGCGCGCTCCCACTCGGCCTCCGTCGGCAAGCGCTTGCCGGCCCACTTCGCGTACGCGACCGCGTCGTCCCACGAGACCTGCACGACCGGATGCGAGTCCTTCTCGGGCGTCAGCGGGCGCTCGCCGTCGGGGTTGCGCCAGCTCGCGCCGGGCTGCCACTTCCACCACCAGCCGTTTGCCATGGTGAGGTCGAGCACAAGGGCGCCGGCGACGAGCGACTCCGGCGGCGGCGGCGGGGTTCCCGGCGGAGCCTGTGCGAGCAGTTCTTCCGCCGTCGGAGCACGCTCCGCCGTCGTCACGTATCCGGTCGCCTCGACGAAGGCGCGGAACTGCGCGTTCGTGACCTCCGTCTCGTCGATGAAGAAGCCCGAGAGTTGGACGCGGTGCACCGGCCGCTCGTCGGGCAGGCCATCGCTCGAACCCATCGAGAACTCGCCCGGCGGAATCCAGACCATGCCCGCGGGAGCAGAGCGCGGCGGTGTCGCGGATTCACCGCAGGACGCGAGAAGGAAAAGCAGGCAGAGGCGCTTCACGCGGTGGAGGCTAGCGCAGCCCGAACGCGCGGGGAATGCGCCGAAGGATTACGTGCTGCTGACATCGCGCACGAGGAAGTGACGTCATGCTCTGCGCCCTCCCCAAGGAGTTCCCCATGACCGTCGATCGCCGCCAGCTCCTCCAATACACCTCCGTCACCGCCGCCCTGCTCGGTGCGAGCTCGCTCGCCTGCCAGTCGGCGCCGACCGCAGCCCCCACGCCGAAGCTGCGCATCCTGATCTTGGGCGGCACGGGGTTCCTCGGGCCCGCGCTGGTCGATGCCGCGCGCGCACGCGGACACGAGCTCACGCTCTTCAATCGCGGCAAGACCAACCCCGGGATGTTCCCAGAGCTCGAGACGCTGCTCGGCGACCGCGACCCGCAGAAGGGAGCGGGCATCTCGGCCCTCGCGAATCGCACGTGGGACGTCGTGTTCGATGACTCCGGCTATTACCCGCGGCATGTCAAGGCCTCGGCCGAGCTGCTCGCACCGAGCGTCGCGCACTACGTCTACGTGAGCTCGATCTCCGTTTACTCGCGCAACGACATCGAAGGCATGGACGAGGACGCGACCTGCGGAACGATGCCCGATCCGACCTCGGAGTCGATGGGGCCGAGCTACGAGTACTACGGGCCGCTCAAGAAGCTGTGTGAAGAAGCCGCCGAGAGCGCCTTCGCGGGTCGCGCCACGATCGTGCGCCCCGGCTACATCGTCGGACCGCTCGACCCGACCGATCGCTTCACCTACTGGCCGGCGCGCGCCGCCCGGGGTGGCGAGTTCGCCGTCCCCGGCGCGCCGGACGATCCGATCCAAGTGATCGACGTGCGCGACCTCGCGGAGTGGATGGTCCACACGGCCGAGCAGAAGCTCTACGGCCACTTCAACGCGGCGGGTCCGATGCCGAGCCCCGAGTCGATGCTGCGCTGGGGTGATGCCATCGCCGCGTGCGTGAAGTGCGCCGGCGGCACCGCGACGCCGCGCTGGATCCCGCTCGACACGCTCGCAGCGCACCAGCCCGCCGGCTTCCATATCTGGGCCCCCTACGAAGGCGAAACGCGCGGCCTCCACCGCGTCAGCAACGCGCGCGCCGTCGCCGCGGGTCTCAAGTTCCGCCCCATCGAGACGACAACCTGCGACACGCTCGCGTGGTTCCAGTCCCTGCCCGAGGCGCGCCGCCAACGCCTCTTCGACTCCGCCGCCCGCATGCTCAGCCCGGAAAAGGAAGCCGAGCTGATCGCCGCCGTGAAGAGCGCCTGAGCACTCGCAACGGATCCGGTCACGTCACTCGACGCGAACGCACGCGTCCAGCGGAAGCGGGGCGCTCGATGCACTCGTGGCGAGCACCGCACGCATGACCTCCGCGCCCTGCGCGAGGCCGGGGCCGGGGGTGGAGAAGTGGCGCTCGCCGTCGAGCAGGAAGACGCGGCGCGATTTCACGGCGCGCAGGCCGGTCCAAGCAGGGTGATTCGTGAGTGCGCCGAGCTCACGACGCGCGCGCGGGATATCCATCGAGCACGCCGCCAGGACGAGGACGTCAGGGTCTGCGGCTTGGAGATCGGTCCACTCGATGCGGCGCGAAGGGTCCTTGGGCGACGCGAGCAGCGGAGTCCCCCCCGCCACCTCCACCATCTCGGCGATCCACTCGCCCGAGACCCACAGAGGCTCGAACCACTCCAGCACGACGACGCGCGGCACCGGGGTCGCGCGCGGCTCGGAGCGCAACTTCTCGAAGCGGCGCTCGAAGTCCCGTGCCGCGATCGTCGCGGCGGAGTCGCGGCCGAGTGCCTTGCCGACGTCGCGGATGTTCTGCGCCACATCGGCGAGCGAGCGCGGCGTCAACACGAGCAGGTCCGCGCACTTGTCCTTCCCCAGCGAACGCTCGACATCCTGCGGCGTCGCGGCGCACACTGGACACAGGCCCTGGCTCATCACCACCGTCGGCTTGAGCGCACGAATCCGCTCCTCGTCCAGCGAGTAGAGCGTCTCCCCTCGCGCCCCAGCCTCGCGCAGGTACGCGTCGATCCGTCCCATGCTCCACGCGTCGGAGTCGACCGTCGTCGACATCACGCGTGGCAGCTCCCGCCCCTGCGGCTGGCGACAGAGGTGCGAGATGCCGACGAGCGCATTCTCGGCGCCGATCGCGATCGCGATCTCGGTGGCAGCAGGCAAGAGCGAGACCGCACGGGCTTCCAGCTTCACGGGTTCCTTTCCTCCGACGTACAGCCACTCGATGCGCTCGCCGTCCGACACGACGTGCTTGACCGGAAAATTCGGGCCCATGGCGCCGTCGAGGTTCCACATCCAATAACGATCGAGGCGCGTGTCCGGCCCCACGCCGTCGATCGACCAGACGTCGTCCTTCGACCAGCACAGCCAGTCCTGCTCGACGCTGCACACACGCCGCGTCGCCTCGACCAAGTTCGTCCCGCGCGGCAGCTTGAGCTCACGAACGACTGCGGGCCGCCCGACCGGACCGAAGTCCACGCGCAGCGAGATACGAACATCCTGCGCGAGCGCGAGTGCGAAGGCTGCAAGCATCGGTGCGCTACTTTGCCGCGAGCAGCGCGTCCCACGAAGCGAATACGTCGGGCAGCGCGTCGACGACGATCATCAAGTGCTCGCAGTTGGGGTAGATGCGCAGCTGCGCGACCGTCGAGCCGGCCGCCGCGAGCGACTTGTGCAGCGCCTCCGCGCCGCGTCGGCCGAAGTCGCGCTCCCCCGCTCCAACGAAGATCGGCTCGGCAGCGAGTGCGCTGGCATCCTTCAAGCCAGATCCGCCACCGAGGGCCGCAAACGCGCGATACGCGCCGGGGTCCTTTGCAACGAGCTGCTGTCCAACGCCCGCGCCCATCGAATGGCCGATGACGAGCACGCGCTCCGAATCGACGGGATAGCGCTCGCGCAGCGCTCCGAGCACCGCGGAAACCGGCGTTCCCATGAACCCGACGCGCGGCGCCACGAGCATCCAGCCGCGCTTGCGGCACAGCTCGACGATGAGGCCGTCGCCATACGCATCGAAGAACATGTTCTCGCTGCCGCCCGCGCCGTGCAGCGCGACGACGAGCGGCACCTTGCGCTCCTCGGACAGCCCTTCGGGCACGAACAGCCGCACTCGCGCGCCATTCTTGCCGCTGGGGACGGTCATCCACGACTCGCCGCTGCGCTCGATGCCAAACCAGCGCTCCGCCTTCGCCGCGCGCTCGACCATGCGCTCGCTGTCCGCGAGCAGCGCCGCTGCAGGAAAGTCGGTTTCCTCGTTCGACGACTTGGAGAGCTTCTCGAGCAGCTCGACGTTGGTGCGCACCGTCTCGCGCTCGAGCGTCGGCGCCGACTCCGGCAGCGCGTTGAGTGCAGTCTTCAGCGCCGCGATACGGCTCTCCACCGACTCCGCGCGGGACAGTCGCACCTCGCGCACCGCACGCGCACCACCTTCGCGCGAGAGTTCCACTTCGATCGTGATGTCTCCGAGCGCCGCAACGCCGTCGAGCGAGAGGCGCACTCCGCGATCGGCCCCCTTCGCGGGCACCTCGATGCTCGCAGGCTCGATGCCGAGCGACTTGCCTTGAAACGACGCGCGCAACGCGAACGGCGCGGCACTCTCTGACTCATAGAGCGGCGAGATCGTGAGCGCGAGCGACGTCGACGCGGCGTCGACGAGCCGAAGCTGCGGTTGGACCGCAAAGCGTTCGAGGTCCAGCGGACCGCTGCGCTGCTCCAGCGACAACCGCGCTTCGTCGAGCGCCGACGCGACTCCGGCGAAGTCCATCGAGAAAAAGCGCTGCACCGCGGCTTCGACCGTAGGCAGCACGGCTGCGTGCTGCTCGGCCGTGGTCGCCATCCACGCGCGCTCGAATGCGCTGGTGCGCCACGCGAGCTCGTAGCGGGCGTTGGAGGACTGCGCGGATGCCGCGAGCGGCAGTGCGAGGACGGAGACGATTGGGAGGAGGCGGAAGACCATCGGCGCCATGCTACCGAGTCGCTGTTGCGCGGTGTGTGCGGCTCAGCGGACAATCACCGCATGGCGCTAGAAATCGACGGGATCGTCCACTGCGAAGACGGTGTGAGCCGCTGCTTTTGGTGTACCGACGACGCGCTCTACCGCGCCTATCACGACCGCGAGTGGGGCTTTCCGCAGCGCGACGACACGCGCCTCTTCGAGAAGCTCTGCTTAGAGGGATTTCAGGCGGGCTTGAGCTGGCTCACGATCCTCCGCAAGCGCGAGAACTTCCGTCGCGCCTTCGACGGCTTCGACATGGAGGCCGTCGCACGCTTCACACCGCGCAAGGTCGACGCGCTGCTCGGCGACGCCGGTATCGTGCGTCACCGCGGCAAGATCGAGTCCGCGATCCACAACGCGCGGCGCGCCTGCGAGCTCGTCGAGGAACGTGGCTCGCTCGCCGAGTACCTGTGGAGCTTCGAGCCCGCACTCACGGAGCGCCCCGAGCGCATGACGCTCGACGTGCTGCGCAAGCTCACGGAGTCCGCCAGCTCGCGCGCGCTCAGCAAGGACCTCAAGCGGCGCGGTTGGACCTTCGTTGGGCCGACGACGATGTACGCGCTGATGCAGGCCATGGGCCTCGTCAACGATCACCTCGAGGGCTGCGATCTACGCGTGAAGGCGCAGCGAGCGCGCCGAAGCTGAGATGGACTCAGGCGTCGGCCACGGAGCCGCTCGCGACGGGGAGACCGAAGTCGCGACACATGCGCGCAAGGTCTTCGTCGCTCCACTCGTCCCACCCGTCACACGGAAGTCGATATTCGTCGACGAGCACTCCGCGGCAGTGATTTCCTGCGAGTCCGGCACGCCGCACTTCGTCCCACGATTCGACGAGCGTGCGCAGCTCGAATCCGCTCAGCGGCAACATCTCCGGCTTCAAGTGCCGCCGCTGGTCCCGCGCATCCCACAGCCACTGCGCGAAGCCTCGACAGAGAAAGGCCTTGCGAGAACTGAATGGGCAGATGCGCTCCCGTGGCAGGCCGAGTGCGTCCACATGTGACTGCAACAGTGCGATCCGTTGCTCACGTTCCTTTTTCTTCATATTCGCTCCGCTTGGGAATTCGCGGGGGGGCGAACGGAGGGGAGCATCGCGCCACGAGCCTTGCGGTTCTACGGGACATAGTGAGTACGAGCCTGCGACACATCTGTCGCGCGCGGGAATTCGCAGGGTTTCGTGGTCTTGTGTGCAGCAGGCGTGGCAGCATGGCTGATTCGTCATGAGCTCCCGCGTCGTCGTTCGCACATCCCTCGCCGAGGCTCGCCGCACTCCGTGGCGCAACGGCCGCGGCTTCACGGACGAGCTCGCGCTGGAGCCTCGCGGCGGGAGCTTGGAGCGCGGCGACTTCCACTGGCGCATCTCCCGCGCGCGCGTGGCAGAAGACGGAGCATTCTCCGGCTTTCCGCACTGTGAGCGCATCTTGGTGTTGCTCGACGGCGGCGCACTCTCGCTCGAGCATGGCGAGCATGCGCCGCGAGCCCGCGTGCGCACACACGAGCCCTATCGCTTCTCTGGTGACTGGCCCACGCGGGCGACGCTGCTCGGCGAGCCCGCAAGCGACTTCAACGTGATCTACCGTCCGGACCTCGTGCGCGTGGACGTCGAGGTGCTGCGCGTCGGTGTCCGCCGCGCGCGACTGAGCCTCGAGAGCCCGCGCGCCTTCCTGCACGTGCCCACAGGCAAGCTCGTGGCACGCGTCACGGGTGAAGACGAAGCCATTTCTCTGCAGTCCGGCGACAGTCTCTCGATGTCCGGGCTCCTACCCACCGACGAGCTCGACCTCCAAGGCCATTCCGCCGAAGCGCTCGCGCTGCTCGTGCGCATCGCCAGGCGCGCGGAGAGATCTTGATCGAGCCTTCACGATCGAGTTGCGAAATGAGCTCACCTACGGCCGCTGCGCCGCAGCTCGACATATGAAGCACCTCGGACTTGTCTTCGCTTCGTTCTGGATCCTCTCGTGTGCGCGCCCCGAGCCGGCGCCCGAAGCGGCGGCGACGCAGGAGGAGCCCGCGCCGCCGACGGTTGCGGAACTGCAAGTCGCTGCGGAGAAGGATGACGCTCGCGCGCAGCTCTTTCTCGCGACGATGCTCTACGAAGGCCGCGCAACCGTGCAAGATCGCGCGCTCGCGGCGCACTGGTATCGACGCGCGGCGGAGAAGGGGCTACCCGACGCACAGTACGCGCTCGGCGTGATGCTCGAACAGGGCGACAGCGTCGCAGTCGACGAGACGGAAGCGGTGAAGTGGCACCGCGCTGCGGCCGAGCAAGGCTACGCGCGTTCGCAGCACAACCTCGGGCTGCTCTTGCTCGCTGGCCGTGGCTGCAAGGCCGACGTCGAGGAGGGCCAGAAGTGGCTGCGCCGCGCGGCGCTACAGGGCGTGCCTGAGGCGCAACTGGCCCTCGGGCTCGCCTATGCCAGCGATCCGCAGACGAGTGAGGAGAATCAGCGTTATGCCGCAGCGTGGCTGCAGCACGCCGCCGAGCAGGGACTCGTGCAAGCGCAGCTCGCGCTCGCCGAGATGTACGCCGCCGGACGCTGCGTCCCGCGCGATGACGCGCAGTCCGCACGCTGGCTCGAAGCCGCGGCCGTGCAGGGCGAGCCGCAGGCCCAAGGTCGCCTCGGCGTCGTGTACCTCGAAGGTCGTGGCGTGAAGCGTGACCTCGCGAAGGGAGAGCAATGGCTGCGCACCGCGGCGGTGCAGGGCGACGCACGCGCCCAGACCAACCTCGGTCTGCTGTACGCGCGCGGCGACGTGCTCGAGCGGCAGGTCGCGGAGTCCGCCCGCTGGTACGAGCGCGCGGCGGAGCAAAGTGTCGCCGAGGCGCAGATGTCGCTCGCGTTGCTCTTGCTCGAAGGCGACGGCATCCCCAAGGACACGGAGCGCGCGCTCTTCTGGCTGCGCCGCGCCGCCGACAGCGGCCTCGCACTCGCGCAGCACAACCTCGGTCAGGTCTACCTGCAGGGCAACGGCATTCCCGCCGATCCGTCCGAAGCCGCCCGCTGGTTCCGCGCCGCCGCCCGCCAAGACCTCGGCGTCGCCCAAGCCCGCCTCGGCGCCCTCTACGAATACGGCAAGGGCATCGAGCGCGACGACGTCCTCGCCCACGCCTGGTACTCCCTCGCCGTCGCCAACGGCCAGCGCTCCGCGACCGAGCGCCTCACCGCGCTCGAAGCCCGTCTCTCCCCCGCCGACCTCGCCCGCGCCGCCAGCCTGCGCGCCACGCTGCTCGACTGACCGAAATCCGCCCAAACGGCGAGAGTGGTACGCCCGATTGGAGTCGAACCAACGACCTGCGGTTTAGGAAACCGCCGCTCTATCCTGCTGAGCTACGGGCGCACGCGGGAGCGCAGAGGATAGCGTCCGGCGGGATGGGGTGGGCGCTAGACTGGTCGCCCCCATGAAGCGCCTGCGCGGGTTTGTTGTGTCGCACACGCACTGGGACCGGGCTTGGTACCTGTCGTTCCAGCAGTACCGGGTGCACTTGGTTCAGCTGGTGGATGGGCTCCTCGAGCTCTTGGAGCGCGACGAGCGCTTCCGCTCGTTCACGCTCGACGGGCAGACGGCGGCGCTCGACGACTACCTCGCGATCCGGCCGCAGAACCGGGAGCGCATCGAGCGACTGGTGCGTGCTGGGCGACTCGAAGTAGGCCCGTGGTTCGTGCTGCCGGATGCGTTCCTGCCGAGCGGCGAGGCGCTGATCCGCAACCTGCGTCGCGGGCTCGCGCGCTCGCGCGAGCTGGGCGCGACTCCGCGCGACGGCTACATGCCCGATTCGTTCGGACACATCGCGCAGATGCCGATGATCCTGCGGGGACTCGGGCTGCGCTCGTTCCTCTTCATGCGCGGGCTCTCGAAAGAGCAGTGGGAGCGTCTCGGCTGCGAGTTCCGCTGGCGCGCGAGCGACGGCAGCGAGGTGACGACGGTCTACCTGCGCGACGGCTACCTCGACTCGGCCGCGCTCGGGCATCCCGAGCAGTTCGGCGACTTCGAGGGCAACACGCCGACGGTCGAGCTCGCGGTCGAGCGATTGCGCGCGTCGCTGAAGGCGCGCGAAGGGAAAATGCACTCCGGCGCGGCGATCCTGTTCAACGGCTGCGATCACATGCCGTTCCAGCCGGAGCTGCCCGCCCTGCTCGACGGCGCGCGCAAGACGATGGCGGAGGTCGAGCTCGAGCACGCGACGATCGCAGCCTACATCGACCACGTCGAAGCGAGTGGAGCGAAGCTCGCGCTGCACGAAGGCGAGATCCTCGGCAACGAGCACAACCCCATCCTCTCCAGCGTCTGGGCGACGCGCGTGTACTTGAAGCTCGCCAATCACCGCGCGCAGTGGATGCTCGAGCGCGTGGCGGAGCCGCTCGTCGTGGCCGCGGGCGCGCGCGGGCGCGAGCTCAACGCGCTCGTCGACGAAGCGTGGCGCCTGCTGCTCCTCAACCATCCGCACGACGACATCTGCGGCTGCAGCATCGACGAAGTGCACCTCGACGATGAGGCGCGCTTCCGTGAGATCGAGCAGATCGCACGCAGCGTCGCCGCGGAGAGCGTCCGCGAGCTCGCCCGCACCGCCGGACTCCGCAAGAACGGTTCGACGCAGTGGCTGTGCGCGCTGCGCACGAGCGCGAGCGATGCTGCGGAACTCGTGGAAGCCGAGGTCTTCTTCCCCAAGGTGGAAGGTGCGCCGGAACCCAAGTCGCTGCAACTCTTCGACGCCGCGGGGCACGCAATTCCCGTGCAGCTCCTCTCCTGCGAATCGAGCGCATTCCGCGCGCAGCACCTCGACACTGGCTGGGGTACGCGCATGCGCTTGGCCTTCGCGCAGACGCAGGCGCCGCGTTCGATCGCGTGGCTGCGCGCAGAGCCGAGCGAAGCAGCGCCCCAGCTCGGCGGATCCGACTCGACCACGATCTCGAACCGTGACTGGCTGATCGCCATCGGCGACGAGGGTCGTGTTCACCTCACGCACAAGCCGACCGGCACGATGCTCCGCGACGCGATCGCGTTCGAGAGCTGCACGGATGTGGGCGACGAATACACGTTCGGTCCGCTGGCCGGCGAAACCCCGCTCACGACGCGCGGTCTGCCGCCGCTGCACGTGGCTCGAGTGGCTTCCGGACCCGTGTTCGACGAGCTGCTTGCGAGCTGGAATCTCGAGCGCCCGCGCGCGCAAGATGACTCCGAGCCCGCCGTGGTCTGCGTGACGCTGCGCATCCGGCTCGCGTGCGCCGGAGGTCCGCCCACGCTGCGGATCGAAACGCTCAACGGAGCCGAAGATCATCGCTTGCGCCTCCTCGTCAGCACCGATGGCAACGCGACGAGCTCGCTAGCGGGCGGTGCGTTCGAGCTCCGCGAGCGCCCCATCGTCCACCCGCAGACGCCGGAGAGCGCGCCGGAGCGCTACAAGTGCTTCCCCGGAGAGTTCGAGTACCCGACGCAGTTCACGCGGGACGTCGTGATCGTCGCGGGCACGCGCGCGGCGCTCTCGCTCGCGCACCGCGGTCTGCACGAGTACGAGCTCCTCGAAGGCGAGCGCACGCAGGTTGCGCTCACCCTCCTGCGCGCCGTCGGCAAGCTCTCGCGGGGCGACACGCGCTGGCGTCGCGTCCAAGCTGGCCCGAGCCTCGATACGCCCGACGCACAGTGCATCGGCGCGCAGGAGTGCGAAGTCCAGCTCGATCTGCACGCAGCGAGCCGCTCGGCGAGTGAGATCGCGGCGGAAGCCATGGCGTTCTCGCAGCCGATGTTCGTCGCGCAAGCGCGCACCGTTCGCTTTGGCGAGAGCGCGGCGACGCCCGCGCCGCAAACGCTCGTCGAGCTCGACTCGCCCGACGTCGAGCTCTCGGCCTTCAAGCTCGACGACGACGGTCGCCGTGCAATCGTGCGCCTGTGGAATCGGGTGCGCGAGCCGCGAGCCGTCCGTGTCGCGCTGGGCTCTGCTGCTCTAGGCGGTCGAAAGATCGCTTCGATCGCGCTCTGCGATCTCGACGAGCGCGAGCAGCGCTCGCTCCCCCACTCCAACGGCTCGGCCAAGTTCGAGCTCGCCCCCCACGGCCTCGCCACCCTCTCGTTCACGCTCGACGCATGATCACCGGAACGTTTCTAGACGAAATCAGCCACGACATCCCGTCCGCCAACTGGAGCCGCGAGGAGTGGACGCGCGACTTCGAGGCCATGAAGGCCTTCGGCATCGACACCGTCATCCTGATCCGCGCCGGCTATCAGGACCGCTGCGCCTTTGACTCCAAGGTGCTGCGCGGCCGCCATGGCTACCTGATCGTGCAAGAGGACTTGGTCGGCCTGTTCCTCGAGCTGGCGCAGAAGAATGGCATGACCTTCTTCTTCGGCACCTACGACTCCGGCGACCACTGGATGAAGGGCGAGCACCAGAAGGAGATCGACGTCAACCTCGCCTTCACCGAGGAATTCTTCGAGCGCTACGGCAAGAGCCCGGCGTTCGGCGGCTGGTACATCAGCCACGAGATCAACACGTTCGACGACAGCGTGATGCGCGTGTACGAGTCGCTCGCGCGCCACCTGCGCTCGCTCAAGAAGGCGCCGATCCTGATCTCGCCCTACATCCGTGGCGCGAAGCAGTTCGGCACGACCATCGCGCTCGACGAACACGAGCGCGAATGGGCACAGGTCTTCGCGCGCATCGAGGGTCTCGTCGACATCGTCGCGTTCCAAGATGGCCAAGTGGAGTACGTCAAGCTGCCTGAGTTCTTGGAGCTCAACTCGCGACTCGCGCGCAAGCATGGCCTGACTTGCTGGTCGAACACCGAGAGCTTCGACCGCGACGTTCACATCAAGTTTCCGCCGATCGCTTGGCCCAAGCTGCGCCACAAGGTCGAGGCCGCGCAAAAGGCCGGCGTCGACAAGCTGATCACCTTCGAGTTCTCGCACTTCCTCTCGCCGAACTCGATGTTCCCGTCCGCGAAGGGGCTGCACCGCTTCTACATGGAGTGGAAGCGCGCTCAGGAGAAGAAGATCCGTGGCTGACACGATGTACCAACCGACGCGCGCGACGCTGGAGCGCTGGCGCGCGCGCATGCACGACGAGCTCTACGGCAACGTGATCCCGTTCTGGATGCGTCACTCGCTCGACCGCGAGCACGGCGGCTACTTCAACTGCCTCGACCGCGACGGACGACGCTTCGACACGAAGAAGCACGTCTGGCTGCAGGGGCGACAGGTTTGGATGCTGTCGAAGCTCTTCAATGAGGATCGCTCTCGTGCCGAGCTTCTCGACGCAGCAACGCTCGGCGCCAAGTTCCTGCGCGAGCACGCACGACGCCCGGACGATCAGGTCTACTTCTGTCTCGCGCGCGACGGGAAGCCGCTGACGCTGCAGCGCAAGATGTTCGCGGCTTGCTTCTACGTGATGGCTTTTGCCGAGTACGCGCGCGCAAGCGGCGACACGAGCTATCGCGCCCTCGCGCTCTCGGAGTTCGATGCCATCCTGCGCTGGGTCGAGGATCCGACGCCGCTCGGCAAGCCCAAGCTCGCGGGCAACGTCGCCACGAGCGAGCTCGCCGTGCCAATGATCCTGCTCAACTTGGTGGCCGAGCTGCGCGGCGCACCGGGATCCGCGACGTTCCACGACCGCGCGGACTACGACGCCATCGAGCGCCGCTGCGTCGCCGCGATCCGTCGCCACCACCGCCCCGAGCGTGGCCTCGTGTTCGAGACGATCGGCGCGGACGGTGCGCTCCTCGACTCACCCGAAGGTCGCCTCATCAACCCCGGTCACGTCATCGAGTGCGGCTGGTTCATGCTCGACTTCGCGCGTCGCACCAACGACTCGAAGCTGCGCGACGAGGCGCTCGCGATGATCCGCGGCGCGCTCGACTTCGGCTGGGACCGCGAGTTCGGCGGCATCCTCTACTTCCTCGACAGCGAAGGCTTCAGCCCGCAGCAACTGGAGTGGCCCATGAAGCTCTGGTGGCCCCACTGCGAGGCCATCGTCGCGCTCCTCATGGCGTGGCGCGACTCCGGTGACGCCGTGTGGTTCGCACGCTTCGAGGAGGTCGCCCAGTGGACCTTTGCCCACTTCCCCGACACCGAACACGGCGAGTGGTACGGCTACCTCGACCGCAGCGGGGCCGTCTCCCAGCGCTTCAAGGGCGGCCCCTACAAGGGCTGCTTCCACGTGCCCCGCGCACTCTGGCTCTGCGAGCGCGAGCTCACCGCGGCCCTAGCGGCGAAGTGAGCCGCACCCCGCGCCGGGCATTCCACACGTCGCTCCCCATGAACGCAGGCGAAGAGCTGCTTCAGAAGCTCGCGGAGCTGCGTGTCGACCGCTCGCGCGGTCAGCGCAAGCCGCACAAGCCGCTGCTCATGCTGTGTGCCATCCAGCGCTTGCTCGCGACCCGCCAAAGCGAAGTCCCTTACGCGGCGCTCGAAGATCAGCTGCGCCCGCTGCTCGATCTCTACGCACCGCCGGTCAAGGGTGAGCACCACCCCGAGCTCCCCTACTGGCACCTTCAATCCGACGACGTCTGGGAGATCCCGCACGCATCGGAGATGCAGCGCAGCGTCGGCGGTTTCCCACGAATGGGCGCCCTGCGGGCTTCGGCAGGTCGCATTCCGAGACGCTTCGCGCAGGCACTCCTCGCGGATCCGGCGCTCGCCGAGCGAGTCGTGCAGTTGTTGCTCGATCAGCACTTCGAGCCCTCGCTGCACGAGGACCTGCGCTCCGCAATCGATCTCGGCCAAGGACGGACTTCGCAAGGAAACGACGCCGAGCGCGTCGCCGAGCCGCCGCCGGAAGGCGCGGGCTCGTCGAAAAACCAACGCAGCGGTGAACGTGCTCGTGACTCGAGTTTCCGCGATCAAGTTCTCGCTGCCTACGACTACCGCTGCGCCGTCACCGGCTTCCAGGCGTTGCTCGGCGGCTCCGCGTTCTGTCTCGAAGCCGCGCATGTGTACTGGCACAGCCAGGGCGGCCCGTCGACCGTCGACAACGGACTCGCGCTCACGCCGACGCTGCACAAACTCCTCGACCACGGCGCGTGGTCGATCGACGACGAGCGCCGCGTGATCGTGTCACGCCACTTCAGCGGCTCGGACAACGCACTTCACGAGCTGCGCTCGTTGCACGGTCGCCCCCTCCGCGCACCCGCGCCGGGCTTCCCGCCGCTCTCCCTCGACTCGATCCGCTGGCACCGCGAGTCCCGACGCGGCGGCATTTTCCGCCCGCCCGCGGTCGGCATCGCCTGAGCGATCGAACGAGTCAGCGCGCGGGGACGAGCAAGAGCGCCGACGCGACTTCGCGGGCGCCGGACTTGTCGGACGGGCGATTGACGACCTTGCCGCTCACGACCAAGGTCGTGGAGCCACCGCCGTCGAGGTTGAGCGCTTCGTGCGCGCCAAGCGCCGCGAGCTCACGAGCCAGCTCACCCAGCGTGGCGCCCACGCTCGCTTCGCTGCGTCCATCGACGACAAGCAGCAGAAGACGACCATCTTCCGTGTAGCCGAGCGCAGTTCGCGGGTGGCGTGCGTCGAGCGAGCCCATGCCGGAGCCCCAGAACACCTCTTCATCGAAGGTGATGCGCGTGGCGCCGCTCTCGATCAGGACCGGGCCGCCGCCTAGTGCGAGACGCGGCTTCCAGCGTTGGCCTTTCGAAGGAAACTCGTCGGACGGACGCGGCTGCGGCGCGCCCTGACGGATCGGACTCGGCGTGGAGTAGCGCAGCAGCTTGCCCTCGACGTCGTACACCCACGCGATGTCGCACGCGCCGTCCGCATCGATGCCGAAGGCCGCCCGCGTCGGGTAGAGGTTGGCACCATCGCGCGCGAGCGACGGCACGTTTGGCGAGAGCTGCTTGCCTTCGTCGACGACGAGACTGAACGACTTGCTGCCGCCGAAGTAGCCCGTGTTGATCGCGACAAGCGCGTCGCCGTCGCGCGCGAACGACTCGACGGTCTCAACACCGTCGCCTTCGTCGGAGAGCGCGGCGCGCGCACGCCATTCTTTCGGAGCGAAGCGCGCCTCGACGAGCCATGCACGCAGTCGCGGTCGCTCGCAGTCCGCCGCGTACACGCGCAGCGACGGCGGCAGACCCGTGTTGAGTTCGTCGATCGGCTTCCAGAGGAGTCCGCGCTCGCTCAAGGACTCCGACTTGGGAGTCCGCACCTGCGACGGACGACGATCGGCGAGTGCGACGAGCTCCCCCACGCGCCGCACGGCATCGCCGGGAGCGAGCGTCAGCGTGACCGAACACGTCTCGCCGCGCTTCCATCCCACGCCAGCGAACTCGACCCAACCTTCGCGCAACGGCGCAACATCGCTCGACTTCATGAGCACACGCGCGTCGGGACCTTGATGTACCGTGAGTACGAGCGGACCCGCGAGCCCGTGACCCTGCGGCAACCGCAGCGCGAGCCGCTGCGCGCCCTCGCACGCCGCATCGACCATCCAGGTCACCGTCGCGGCCGACCCAGCCGGAAGTTCCAACGCACGGCCGTCTTCCAGAGACTTCGCACCTCCCGACTTCGGCAGGCTCGGCTTCGACGGCGCGCGCCAATTGTCTTGCGTGCGCCACGGCGCGCCCGCCGCGCGCTTGTACGGCCCCTTCGCGAGGGCCGTCAGTCGCTCGCCTTTGTCGTCGAGCAAGCCCTGATGGAAAAAGTAGACCTCGCCGTCGAGCTTGCGCTTGCGGTTGAGCTGCACGGATTCGCACAGGAGCTCGCCGCTCGCGCGCCAATCACCGATGCGCGACAGCACGCCGGGAAAGAGCTTGTCCTTGCGCTTCGCGACCCAGTCGAGCGCGAACACCGTGTCGAGCATCTTCTCGTATTCGTCGAACGAGCGCGCGTACACCTGCGGATGCAGCGCATCGAGCAACCCGAGCTCCATCCAGCGCTCTTGTTGCTGCAGATACTCCGTGTACGCCCAGCTCGGCGCGCCCGGCGCCATCGAGAACACAAGGTCCGCGCGCACCGCCTTCACCTCGGCACGCAGCTCCTGCAAGTACTTCGTGAGTCGCTCGGCGCGCCACGCGAGCCAGCGCGGCTCCTTCGTGTCGCTCGGCGCATCGCGGCCGGTCTCCGCCTTGTACGCCGCGACGATCTCGGGGTTGTAGCCCGCTTCGCTCGGCAATGCAGGCAGGCGGTCATCCCCCTGCACGCCGTCGACGTCGTACTTGCGGCAGACCTCGAGCACGAGGTCGCTCATCCAGCGCTGCACCTCGGGATTGAGCGAGTTGAGCCACGGGTAGTTGTTCTTGACGACGAGCTTGCCGTCGATACCGAGCGCCGCCCACTCGGGATGCACGCCGAGGATCTTGCCGGGAAACTTCACATGGCCATCGGTGAAGCCGTACTCGAACCACGGGATCACTTCGATGCCGCGCTGATGCGCCTCGACGATCGTCTCAGCCAGCGGGTCGCGCCCCGCGTAGCGCGCGTCGATGGCTTGCCCCGTGAGTTCGTGCATCACCTCGCTCGGATACAGCGTCGCGCCCTTGCTCCACACCACGGGGAAAACGACGTTGATACCGCCTTGCGCGAGCGCCTCCATGGCAGCGGCGATCTCGGCCCGCGACTCGAAGAAGCGCGTGTCGGTGTTGGGGATCCACACCGCGCGCAGCTCGCGCTCCCCCGCCGAGACATCGAGCGCGAGACAGGCGAAGGCCGCAAAAGCTAGGATTCCTCGCTGCATGAGCACGAAAACGGTCTTGGTGGATGTTCTGGTGATCGGCGGTGGCGCGAGCGGAGCGGCGGCCGCGTGGCAGGCGGCACGGCTCGGCGCGCGCACCCTCGTGGCGGAGCCTACGCCCTGGCTCGGCGGCATGGTGACCGCCGCGGGCGTGAGTGCATTGGATGGCAACGAGGGAGCCTTGGGAAGCGGTTTCTTCGGCGGTTTCCGCGCAGAGATCGAGGCCCACTACGGCGGCGCGCAAAACGTGCGTACGGGCTGGGTGAGCAACACGTGCTTCGAGCCGCACTTCGGCGCGGAGGTGATGGCGCGCAAGGTGCGCGAGAGCGGTGCCGAGGTATGGCACGGGGCCGAGCTGGTCGAAGTGCTCCGCGAAGGCCGACGCATCGCCGGGGCGCGTCTGCGATTCGAAGGCCAGCTCGTCGAGGTGCACGCCAAGATCACGGTCGAAGCGACCGAATTCGGCGACGTGCTCGCGCTCGGCGGCGTTCCGCACCGGCTCGGACGCGAATCGATGGCCCAGAGCGGCGAGCCAGACGCACCCATGCAGCCGGACATGGAGCTTCAGGACCAGACCTACGTGGCGATCCTGAAGAAGCACGTGGGCAAGGCGCCTGCGGTTCCGCGGCCGGAAGGCTACGACCCCGCGCTCTTCGACTGCTCGACCTCCGATCGCTGCACGACGCCGGACGCCGTGCTCTTGAATCACGGCTTGCACGACTGGTCGAGCTTCCTCGGTTACGCGTTGCTTCCGAACGACAAGTTCATGCTGAACTGGCCGTTCCACTCGAACGACAGCCCCGCGGACGGGCTCTTCGGCAGCGCGACCGAGCGCGCGCAGTGCATCGCGGACGCCAAGCACCGCACGCTCGCGTTCGTGCACTACATGCAGAACGAGCTCGGTCACCCCGAGTGGGGTCTTGCCGACGAGTTCGGCACTCCCGACAAGCTGCCGTACATTCCCTACGTGCGCGAGAGCCGTCGCGCCGAGCCTCTGCGTTGGATGCGAGAGCAGGATGTCGTGCCCGCGACGGGCGCACCTCGCCCGCCGATGCAACCCGACGCGATCGCAGTCGGCGACTACTTCCTCGATCACCACCATTCGAAGAGCCACTACCCGCCTGCGACGCGCCTCGACGAGCGCTACCCGAAGAACGCGCCGTTCCAGATTCCGTTTGCGGCACTCGTTCCGCGCGAAGTCGACGGCCTCGTGCTCGCTGAGAAGTCGATCGGCATCACGCACATCGTGAACGGCTGCTCGCGACTGCAGCCGGTGGTGATGCTGATCGGCCAAGCCGCGGGCGCGGCGGCCGCGCTGTGCGCGAAACGCTCGATGGAGCCGCGGAATCTTCATGCGCGCGACGTCCAAGAGGCGCTGCTCGCCGAGCGCACGATGCTCGTCCCGATGCGCGACCTGCCGTCGACGCATGAGCACTTCATTGCTGTGCAACGGCTCGCCGCACTCGGGATGACGACTTCGAGCGACCCCGTGCACTTCCGACCGGACGAAGCGCTCGATCGCGGCGAAGCAGAGGCCCTAGCGGAGCGCTTCGTCTCGCTGCGGCTCGGCGCCCGCGACGCCGCACGCTCCGCTTGGAAGCCGGGCATGACGCGCGCCGCGTTTTTCGCGACTCTGGACGCCGCGAGGGCCTGAGCGCCACGACGCGCAGGCTTCCACCGCACTCACTCGCGCGGGGAGCGCTGCGCGCACGAGATCCGCGCCTCAGTCGCGGCGGCGAACCAGCACCACGACGTGATCCGCGGCGCCGAGCGATGCGGCCTCGGCGCGGGCGAGGGCGACGAGCTGGGCGGGCTCGATCAAACCAGACAGATCGACCGTCTGCGTCGGCTTGACGAGCTGAACCTCGGGGAGCACAAGGCCCGCGTCGCCCCAAGTCGAGAAGCGCTCGAGCAGGCTCGAGAGCGTGCTCTCGATCTCCGTGGGCGCAATGCGCAACGCGAAGGCATCGTCCGTCGAGAACCGCACGATGCCCTCGGCGTCGAGCACGCACACGGGCGTGCGCACGAGCCGCAGAAGACCGAACAAGGCGGGCACGCGCTTCTCAGCGGTGTACGCACGCAGCCAACCGCCCGTGGAAAGTGGCTGCAGCGCCTCGATTTCGACACCGAGCGTCTTGGCCGCGACTTCCGCGAGCTGCGCGTCGCTGGGCAGGGCGCCGCCGAGCTCGCGCGAGCGCATCTGCGGCGTTCCGCGCGCCGTGGCGCGGACACGCTTGTCCTTGCGATCCACTTCGACGTGAACCTCGATCGACGAAGGATCCGCACCCATGCGCAGCACGCGCTCGAAGGCCTCCTTGCGGAGCGCGAGCAAGTCGGACTCGTTCGGGCTGAGCAGCGTGCGCTCGACGGTGTCCTGCAAGATGCCCAGTGCCACGCCGATCGCCGAGATGACCTCCGCGTGGCGCGCGATGCGGTGCTCCATGCCGAGCCCCTGCGCCGTGAAAGGCACGATCGCCTCCGCTCCGCCGCCGCCGCCGACCATCACGAACTCGGCGGCCTTCGCCTTGTTCTCGACGAGCAGCGCCTTCACAACCGGCGCGACCTTCTTCGACGCGAGCTCGAGCATGCGCGTCGCCAGCGTCTTCGCGTCGGTGCCAAACGAACGCGCCACCGACTCGAAGGCGCGCCGCACGGAAGTCTCGTTTCCGCGGCTGTAGCCCTGCGCGAGGCCGAGAATGTTCGATGCGCCGGTCGGCGTGAGTGCGTGGGACGCCTTACCGCCGCCCGCGCCGAGGGCGATGTAGTCGTCGGGGTCGCCCTTCCTCGGCTGCACGTGCGCGAGCTCGAACTCGATCTTCGCAGTCTCGAAGGTCTCGTACTTGAGTCCCGCGATGTGCGCGCTGCGAGGCCCAACATCGACGAGCTTCGAGCGCCCGCGCGGCATGGATCCACCCGCGACGCCGACCGTGCGAACGTCGAGCGTGCGGATGAAGAGCCGCCGTCCACCGATCTCCGCGTGCTTGACCTGCGGGCGACCATTCTTGATGAGGCAGATGTCGCTCGACGTGCCCCCCACTTCGACGAAGACTCCGTTCGTGATGCGCTCGTACATGAGCGCCGCCGCGACGCCAGCCGCGGGGCCGGAGAGCATCGTGAGGATCGGCCGCTCACGCATCGCCGCGAGGTCCATGATGCCGCCGTCGGAGCGCATGACCATCAGCGGAGCCGCGATGCCGCTCTGTGCGACGGCTTGCGCGGTGCGCTCGGCGGTTTCGACCATCTTCGGCAGCATGCTCGCATTCACGACGGCCGTCAGCGTGCGCATGCGCAGGCCGTAGAGCTGCGAGAGCGAGCTGGTCGGCGTCGCCGGCAGACCGAGCGAGCGCGCGAGCTCGCAGATGCGCTCTTCGCGGCGAGGATCGTCGACGCTGAAAGGCTCGGCGGCAACGATCGCTTGGCAACCGTCGTCGCGCAGCTGCACCAGCAGCTCGCGGGCCTTCGCCTCGTCGATCCCAACCGCCGTGTCGAGAAACCGGAAGCTGGTGAAGAGCTTGGCACCGCCGCCGAGCTCGACCGTACCCACGTTGGCCTCTTGGCGCGCGCGCAGGCCTTGCGCTCCCGTTCCGAGCGCGAGCACGCCCACCTTCGCGACGTCGCCTTCGAGCAGCGCGTTGGTCGCCTGCGTCGTGCTGTGAGCGATGAGCACCACTTCGTCCGGCGAGATCTGGGCCTCCGCCAGCAGCTTCTGCATCGACTGCACGACGCCGCGCGCGACGCCTTCGTCGGCGTGGTGCGTCGTCGGCACGACGGCCTTGCCCGCGAGCTCCATCTGGTCGACGTCGATCGCCACCGCGTGGGTGAACGTCCCGCCGACGTCGATTCCAATCTTCAGGCGGCGCTGCATGGCTAGTAGAAGCGCACCGCCGCAACCGCGAGCCCGACGAACACCGCAGCCCACACGAAGGGCAGCGTGCGCAGCATCAGCTTCTGCACGTCGACGCCCTGATGGTTCGCTATCCACACGTTCGCCGTATTCGTGGGATCGCAGATGCCCTGCACTTGGCCGACGCTCAGCATCATCGCCATGATGGCGGCGGGCGGGATCACGTTGGACGTCTCGTTGGCCGACTGCAGAATGGCCGTGACGCCATAGCCGAGCCCCCAGACATTGAGCGGACCGCGATAGAGCGCGAGCGGGGCAGCCAGTCCGAAGCCGATCACGTAGCCCATCGGCGTCGAAGGCACGAACTGCCGCAGCACGGGCTCGATCGCCGCCAGCACCGGCCATGTCGCGCCACCGTGCGCTTCCTTCCAGCCCGCGGGCCCGATCACGGCCTGAACGAGGATGCCGATGCCAAACATCAAGACGACCGCGGGCATCACGCTCGCACCGCCCTCGATCAGTGCACGCACGGAAAGCGCGAGCGAACCCGGCCGCAGCGTCGCGAGGATCGCATAGACGAATCCAAGCGCGAAGGCAGCGAGGATCGGGAGGTCGAAGAGCAGGATCGCCACGAGCGGCACGACGGGAATCAGGTACGCCCAGCCGCGGATCTGCACTTCCTGCTGACGCCAGCGCGTGATCTTGTGGAACGTGTCGTACGCGATGAGTGCCAGCACGAGCGCGAATAGCGCGAGTGCGACGCGGCGCGTCCAAAGAAGCCACAGCGGAGTCGCATCGCCCGCGTCGCTGCCGGACGAAGCGACGAGCGCCCATCCTGCGAGGGCGATGCCAGCGACGAGTGCGAGCAACGTCCCGACGAAGCGCGCTTCGAAACGCACCAGTCGGCTCTGAAACAGCTCGAACACGATCATCGCGCAGCCCGCCGCCATCACGGTCGCGAACACGACGAGCGCGTAGGCCTTGATGTCCTCGACGGGCACGCCGAGGAGGTTCTTGTAGATCACCCAGTTGGTGGGATTGAGCACTCCGCCGAGGCTCATGCCGAACAGGATGATGCCTGCGCCGGCGGCCGGAGAAAGCCCGACCGTCGCGAGCAACGGCAGCACGATCATGGAGACCATGATCACGGCGCCGAGTCCGCCGAGGCTCGTGAAGAGCAGCGCGACGAGCAAGAGCGAGAACACGCCGACCGGCAGCGGATTCGCGCCGACGAGCTCGGCGCCCTGCTTGACCGCGCTCTCCGCCACACCCGATCGCTGCATCACGAACGAGAGCGCTCCGCCGAAGAACGAGACGATCATCGCCTCGTGCAGCTTGAGCGCGCCGTCGGAGAGAACACCCTTCAGGATGTCCTGCTGGCTGATGCCGCCGTCGATCCACGCTGCACCGCAAGCGAGCGCGATGCCCATGAGCGGCAACGTGATCACGGCCGGCAACGCGCGCGTGAACATCACGATCGCGGCGACGACGAAGATCGCGAGCAGGAGGAGACCGATGCCCATGACGTTAGGGGCGCAGATTTCAGCCCAAGCGGCCTCGAACGTCGAGAGGCAAGGCCTCCCGACGCTCGGGCGAGGGCCGGATCAGGCGAAGATCTCCTTCACGACCCGCCCCGAGACGTCCGTGAGGCGGAAATCGCGGCCCGCGTAGCGATAGGTCAGGCGCTCGTGGTCGAGGCCCAAGAGAGCGAGCAACGTGGCGTGGAAGTCGTGCAGGTGCACGCGGTCCTGCGTGGCGTAGAAGCCGTAGTCGTCGGTCGCTCCGTAGCTGAAGCCGGGCTTCGTGCCGCCGCCCGCGAACCAGATCGTGAAGCCGTGCGGGTTGTGATCGCGGCCATTCTCGCCCTGCGCGGTCGGCGTGCGGCCGAACTCGCCGGCCCACAGGACCAGCGTGTCCTCGAGCAGCCCGCGCGCACTCAGGTCGTGCAAGAGGCCCGCGATCGGCTTGTCGACCTCGCGCGCGTTGTTCGAGTGTCCGTCGAGCAGGTTGTCGTGCTGGTCCCACTTGTAGCTGTGCGTGCACTGCACGAAGCGCACGCCGGACTCCGCAAAGCGGCGCGCGAGCAGGCACTGGCGCCCGAAGTTCTCCGTCTTGGGGTCGTCGATGCCGTAGAGCTTGAGCGTCTCCGGCGACTCACCCGCGATGTCCATCACGCCCGGAGCCTCGGTCTGCATGCGGAACGCGAGCTCGTACGAAGCGATGCGCGCTTCGAGCGCCGCATCCGCCGCGCGCTTGTCCTTGTGCTCGCCGTTGAGCTCGCGCAGCAGATCGAGCTGCGCGCGCTGCAGCTCGGGCGCGATCTCTTGGTTCGTGAGGTGCGCGAACCCCGCCTGCTTCGCGGGCACGCTTGCATTCCCGATCGGCGCACCCTGGTAGATGCCGGGCAGGAACGCGCTCGACCAGTTGTTCACGCCGCCGTGGCCGAGCGTCGGACAGATGGTGATGAAGCCCGGCAGACTCTCGTTCTCGCTCCCGAGCCCGTAGAGCGTCCACGAGCCCATGCACGGACGCACGAACGTCGCCGAGCCCGTGTGCAGCGCGAGCAACGCGCCGCCGTGCGCCTCGTTCGTACCGTGCAGCGACTTGATGAAGCACAGCTTGTCGACGTGCTGCGCGACGTTGGGGAAGAGCTCGCTGACCCACGCGCCGCTCTCGCCGTACTGCTGGAACTTCCACGGAGATTTCAGCAGGTTCCCGGTCTGCGCGAACTGGATGCGCGGCTTCTCGAAGGGCAGCGGCTTGCCATGGTCGCGCTCGAGCAGCGGCTTGTAGTCGAAGGTGTCGATCTGGCTTGGCCCGCCGTGCATGAAGAGGAAGATCACACGCTTGGCGCGCGGTGCGAAGTGCGGCGCGCGCGCTGCGAGCGGGTTGTCCGACGCGAGCCCCCAGCCCTTCGCAAGTCCGGCGAGCGCGATCGACGCGAAGCCAACTCCGCTGTCGCGGAAGAGCTCGCGGCGGGAGCGATGGAAGCGCGGCGGTCGGCTCATGGCATCAATCGACGTAGAGGAACTCGTTGGAGACGAGCAGCACCTGCGCCAGCGCGCGCCAGCCCTCCTGCTTCGCGGCGCTGCTCTCCGCGGAGGTTTCCTTGCCGACGTCCGCGCCCATCGAGGGCTGCATCGGAGTCGTCGCGCGCGCTACGAAGGCGAGCGCGCGGCCGCGCTCCGACTCGCTCGAGCTGCGACCGAGCGCTGCGCGATAGAGCGCGTCGACGCGCTGCGCATCGTCGCCCGCGCTCGCGCTCGCCTCGACGAGCTTCCGGCTCGCTTCCACGACGAGCGGGCTGTTCATCAGGTACAGCGCTTGGCTCGGACTCGTGGTCTCCGGCCGCGCCTCGACCGTCACGCTCGGATCGGGATAGTCGAACGACGCGAACAGGTCGAGCATCGCGTTGCGGATGATCGGCAGATAGATCGAGCGCCGCGGGAGGTCGTAGCGCGCACCGTTGGCCGACTGGTCGTTCGTCACGTAGTCGCCGTTGCCCGTCGAGAGCAGCGTCCCGCCGAGCGTGCGGTCGAGCTGTCCGCTCGCCGCGAGCAGCGCGTCGCGCAGCGACTCTGCGTCGAGTCGGCGTCGGTTCTGGCGCGAGAGCAGCGCGTTCGCGGGGTCCTTCTCCGCAGCCGTCGCCGTCGGATCGGCCGCCATGCGATAGGCCGCGGACTCGCAGATGTAGCGGTGCAGCGCCTTGAGCGACCAGCCGCGCGCGACGAGCTGCGATGCGAGGTGGTCGAGCAACTCCGGATGCGTCGGCTTGTCTCCGCGCACGCCGAAGTTCGAGCTCGACGCGACGACACCGCGCCCGAAGTGCCCCTGCCACACGCGGTTGGCCGCCACGCGCGCCGTCAGCGGATTGCCGCGCGACGTCATCCACTGCGCGAGCTGCAGGCGCCCGCTCTGTCCTTCCGGAATGGGTGCGAGCGCCGCGAGCTTCGCAAGCTCCTCGGGCACGCCCCGCGCAACCGGCTCCCCCACCGGATCGAGGTGGCTGCCACGGCGCAGGAGCTTCATGTCTGCGACCTTGTCCGCGTCGCGCACGCCCGGCGCGGTGTCGAACATCGGCGGCAGGGTGCGCTCGAGCTCGTCGACCTCCGACTTGCGTGTCGCGAGCTGGGCGCGTTCCTCCGCGCTGAAGAGAACCTCGAGCTGCTGCGCAGGCAGACGGAGCGGACTGTCGTTGCCCGAGATCAACTTGGCGAGCGCGTCGAGCGCGGGATCGTCGAGCTTGGCAGCGTCCTTGTTGCGCGCCTTGAGCTCGCTCCAAGCGCGGTCCGCGCCCGCGAAGAGCACCTGATAGCGGCCAGCGAGCTCGCGCAGCGACTCGGGAGGCAGCCCGTCGAGCAGCGCAAGAACCAGCGGGTTCCACTTCGCGAGCTCGCCCGCAGCGCGGCGGGTGCGCAGTTCCTCCACGAGCGCCGTCGCGCGCACGGCGAACTCGCTCGCCGGAAGCCGGGCAAAGCGGCTCCACAGCGCAAACACCGCGTCCTCGCGCTGGGCCGCACCATCGAGATGCGCCGTCCAAGCGCGGGCGAGCTCCGGCGACAACGTCACCCCCGGCTCCGTCGCGTCCAGCGGCCACTCGGCCGGCTCGCCGCCGTCGAGCTCGGGCACGACGAGGAGCTGATCGAGGTGCGGGATCGAGCCCGCGCGCTCGAAGCGCAGCACGTTGTTCCCCGCTCGCACGTCAAACGTCGCGACGCTCACCCAGCGCTGCCCGTCGGGATTCCACGAACCCGTGACGTCACCGAGCGCGCTTTCGGCGAGCATGACGCCGTCGAGCGTCACCTTCATCGGCCGCGGCTCGTTCGCCGCGTAGCGCACTTCCAAGCGCGCACGACCCGCGCGCTCGAAGGTGAGATCGAACTCCGCGAACTGCGTCCCGCCGCTGCCTGTGCGCGCGACCACGACCTCCGGCGAGCCGTATTGAGTCGAGTCCGTGATCAGGTTGCCGCGTGCCGCGGCTTCCGCCTCGATGCGCACGATCCGCTGTGCCGCCGCACTGCCCGCGAGCATGTAGCTCGCGATCGAACCCAGCGAGCGACGGGCCGCCGCCGAGGCCGCGCGCTCGCGCAGCTGCCCGAGCTCCTTGCGCGCGGACTCCAGCTTTTCGGCGTGTGCGCGCCGCGCTTCGATCGCACTCGCACGCCCGAGCGAGCGCTCGTTCCAGCGCGAAACGAACCCGAGGTTCGCCATCGTCGCGGTGCTCTTGAAGATCCCGGCGAGCGCGTAGTAGTCGCGCTGCGACAGCGGATCGAACTTGTGGTCGTGGCAGCGCGCGCAGCCGACCGTCAGGCCTTGGAACGTGCGGAACGCGACGTCCATCTGCTCGTCGACGATGTCGCAGACGAGCTTCTCCTTGTCCTGCTCTGCGAGCATCTTCGGGCCGAGCACCAGAAAGCCCGTCGCCGCGAGCTGGTCGCGCTGCTGCGCGTCGTCCTCGGGCTCCGGCAGGAGATCGCCCGCGAGCTGCCACGTGAGGAACTGGTCGTACGGAAGATCCTGGTTCAGCGCGCGCACCACCCAGTCGCGGTAGCGGTGCGCGGTCGACATCGCGAGGTTCTCGTCGAGGCCGTTGGAGTCGGAGTAGCGCGCGAGGTCGAGCCAGTAGCGCCCCCAGCGCTCGCCGTAGTGCGGCGACGCGAGCAGGCGCTCGATCTGCTTGCGCCACGCGTCGGGCGAAAGGTCGTGTTCGAACTGGTCGAGCTCCTCGGCGGTCGGAGGCAGACCGATCAGGTCGTACGAGAGGCGACGCAGCAGAGTTCGGCGGTCGGCCTCGGGCGCAGGTGCGAGGAGCTCCGCCTCCAGCCTCGCCAGCACGAAGCGGTCGAGGTCGTTGCGACACCAAAGATCGTCGCGCACCTCGGGCGGCTGGGGAGTTTCCAGAGCTTGGAAGGACCACAGGGGCTCACGTGCGGCGGAGTTCGCGGTCCCACTCGCCGGAGCACCCTCGGGGTAGAACGCACCGCGCCGCACCCACTCCTCCAGCGTCGCGATGTCGCTCGGAGCGAGCTTGCCTTTGGGCGGCATCTGCACGAGCCCGTCGTAGTGGAGCGCCCGGACCAGCTCGCTCGCGGCGGGGTCGCCGGGGACCACGGCCGCGCCGGAGGCCCCGCCCGCGAAGAGCGCGGCGCGCGAGTCGAGCTTGAGCCCGCCCTTGACCTTGGATGCACGGTCCGAGTGGCAGCTGAAGCAGTGCTCGGCGAGCAGCGGACGCACGCGGCTCTCGAAGAAGAGCTCGTCATCGCCGCGGAAAGGGCGCGCGAGCGCCGCGCCTGCGAGCGCGACCGCAGCTCCGAAAACCATGGCGCGATGTCTCAACACACCCCCATCGTAGCGGCGTCCGCGGCACGTGAGCCCCTCGTGGGCTGGCAATCTCGTCCCGCCGCTGCGACGCTCTTTCACCGATGCACCAAGCCGACTGGCTAAGCTCGCTCTTCCTCGCCGCCGGGCTGTCCGTCGACAGCTGCCTCGTCGCGTTGGCGTACGGGGTCGGTGCCGGCTCGGCGCGCCTGCGAGGGGCGCTGACGATCGCGGCGGTCTTCGGAACGATCCAGGGCGCACTGCTCGGACTCGGCTGGGTCGTCGGCGCACCGATCGCTGCCGCGTTTTCTAGCTACGACCACTGGATCGCCTTCCTCGTGCTCGCAGCCATCGGAGTGCGGACCCTCCGAGACGGCGAGGCGGAGGGAGAGGCCGAGTCCAAGGGAGTCCCACCGCTCGGGAAGCTCGCCTTGGCGGGCGTCGCGACGAGCATCGACGCGCTCGCTGCGGGCTTCGGCATGTCGCTCGGCGAGAGTCACTTCGAGCGCCCCGTCTTGCTCACCACGGCGATGACCGCGCTCGGCTGCGCACTCTGCTTCGCGAGCGGGCAAGCGATCGGCGCTCGCTTCGAGCGCGTGGCTCACTGGATCGCGGGCCTCATCTTGATCGCGCTGGGCGTGAGCATGCTCGTCGAGCACCTTGGCGCCGGTAGCTGATCCGATTTTCCAACTCTTTACGTTGGCTTCCGTAGTGAGCCGAGACGTGCACAGGTAACCGGTGTTCGGAACTTACGGAAGACGTTCGACGTCTCATCCCGACAGAGCACGAGCCCGACGCCCTGACATCACCCCGCACCACCTTCGAGTTCCGCTCTCGCGCGTCGCAATCTTGCGACACGTCCGAAGTCAAGATTGGGGGCTGTGCAGGACTCGCGCAAGCTTGGCGCCTCTCGAAAGAGCGCGCAGGAACGCTACCCTCTCACCGATCTCGCGCGCGTGCATCCCGGCACGCGAGCAAGTCCGGGACACTCCCGATCACTGCTCGCGGCAGCTACCTACGAAACGATGGATGCGACTGAACTTCTTGCGCTGAACGAGTGGCTCTTTGCTCAGGAGAGCGTAGCGCCCCTGCTCGTGATGCTGGCGAAGCATGCTGTGTCCCTGTGCGGAGGCGAGGGCGCCTTCGTCGTGCTGGAGCGCAACGGTCGACTCGAGATCGACTCCACGCTCGAGCGCCAGCATGAGCGTGTCACGCGCGCCGATGTGGAGGGCGCCTCGCGCACGGCGCTGCGCGCGCTCGACCGGATGCAGTCGACGGTCGAAGCCGACCCTGCGAATGGGAGCTCGCTGCTCTGCGCGCCCTTCGCTGTCGATGCGACCACGCGCGGAGTCCTCGTGGTCACGCGCCCGCGGAGCGCGGCCCCCTTCGACGCAAGCGCGGTCGCGCGCGTGTCGGAACTGACTCCGCATCTCGGGGTTGCGATCCGGCAGACCGCCCGCCTCGAAGCGCTCCGACGCCGCTGCGAGGAACTCGCCCAACACTCGAGCGCTCCGTCGGCGGATCGTCCGGTGCGCCCGATCGAAGAGCTGGAGCGCGAGGCCATCCTCAACGCGCTGGCGGCGACGGACAACGACAAGCGCCGCGCAGCGCAGCTGCTCGGCATCTCGCGCGCCAAGGTCTACCAGCGCCTCAAGGTCTGGGGCATGACCTGAGCCTGTGGCTCGTCGCTCGCTCGCGGGGCGGCATCTGCACGCACGAGGCCGCTGAGTGAGAAGGGGTTCCAAACTTCAGAATTTGGAGTGGCCGACCGATAGATTCGAGCCACGCGCCATGAAGCTCCTCCCGAGCCTGAGACGTCGACACCCGCGGCGCGGGGTCTCGCTCCTCACGATCCTCGTGAGCCTCGCGCTCGTCGCCGCCGTGGCGATGGTCGCGATCCCTGCCTATTTCGGGAGCGCGGAGGTGACGCTCGATGCAGCCGTGCGGCTGCTCGACCGCGACGTGCGCGCCCTACAGAACCGCGCCGCCGTTTCCAGATCCGCGGGTCGCCTCGTGTTCGACGCCGACGGCTGGCAGGCCCTCGCGCTCGACGGCAACACGCTCACCTCGGTCGCCGACAATGCCCCCATCGTGCGACGCTTCTCGCGCGACGGCGTCTTCGAAGGCGTCACGATCGAGGCCATCGACTGCGAAGGCGACGCCCAGCTCGAAGTGAACGAGCGCGGACTCACCGCCGAGACGGGGCGGCTCACGCTGCGCTTCGGCGACGGCTGGCGACTCGTGGAGATCGAGTCAGGGGCGGGCCACCTCGTGGTGACCCAACCCGCGGACGACGATCAGTAGCGCGGCACGCTGGAGTCGACCTGCGCACTCCACGCGAGGATGCCGCCGGTCATCGAGTGCACGTTGGTGAAGCCGTGCCCGATGAAGTACGCCGCCACATCGAGCGAGCGCATACCGCTGCGGCACATGAACACGATCGTGCGGTCCTTGGGCAGGCTCATGTACTTGCCCGGGTTCTGGTAGTCGAGCGCCTCGGCCTGCGCGACCTTGGCGATCGCGAGCTCGTCGGGCGTGCGCACGTCGATGAACGAGAAGTCCCGCTTCTCGTCGAGCCAGCGCTTCACCTCGGTGGCGCCGACCTGAACCTTGCGGTCGACTTCCTCCGAGAGCTGGATCGTGCGGATCACCTCCGGCACGTCGAGGATGTTGTGGTCCTTGCAGACCTGCGCAAGGGTGTCGCTAGGTTGAAAACCGCAAGAGGAACAGCCGCCGATGTGGTAGCGCTGGAACAGGGCCCGCTGGGCGGACGGAGCGACCTTGAGGATCTGCTCCATGGTCATCGAAGGCTCGATATGCAGGGTCTGGGTCACGATGGTTGGAGGGCGAGCGGGTGTCTGGGGAGAGAGCGATAGAAATCTAACGTGCACGGTCGATTTTGAAAGGGGGCGTGGCGTCGGCACCTGCGTAGGATCCGAGCCGGAGGCCCGCGCCCGTGAACCCCGAGGAGTTTCGCCAGTTCGGCCACCGCGTCGTCGATCTCATCGCCGACTACCGCGCGGGGGTTGCCGCACGCCCCGTTCACCCGCCTCACCAGCCCGGCGCTATCCGCGCCCAGCTACCGCCCGAGCCGCCCCAAGCTCCCGAGGACTTCGCGGCGGTGCTCGCCGACGTCGAGCGCGTGCTGCTCCCCGGCCTCTCCCACTGGCAGCACCCCAAGTTCTTCGGCTACTTCCCGTCCAACGGCGAGCTCTCCAGCGTGCTCGGCGACTACCTGAGCACGGGCCTCGGCGTCCTCGGAATCGCATGGCAGTCCGCGCCCGCTCTGACCGAGCTCGAAGAGCACGTCCTCGACTGGCTGCGGCAGATGCTCGGCCTCTCGCCCGCGTGGCGGGGCGTGATCCAAGACACCGCCTCGTCGAGCACGCTCGTGGCGCTTCTGTGCGCGCGCGAGCGCAGCACGGGCTTCGCCGCGGTCGAACACGGCCTCGACCAATCTCGGGCCCCGCTCGTGGTCTACGTCTCGGCGCACAGCCACAGCTCGGTGGAGAAAGCGGCGCTGCTCGCCGGCTTTGGCCGCGCGAACCTGCGCAAGGTCGCCGTCGACGCGAGCTACGCGCTCGATGCCGACGCACTCGAGCACGCGATCCGCGCCGACCTCGCCGCGGGCCGCCGCCCGTGCGCGATCGTCGCCACCACGGGTACGACGACGACGACCGCGATGGACCCGATCGCGCGCTGCGCGGCGCTCGCACGCGACTACAAGGTGTGGCTGCACGTCGACGGAGCCATGGCGGGCTGCGCGATGATCCTGCCCGAGTGTCGCGGCCTGTGGGAGGGCATCGAAGGCGCCGACTCGCTCGTGGTGAATCCGCACAAGTGGCTCGGTGCGGCGTTCGACTGCTCGACCTACTACGTGCGCGATCCCGAGCACCTCGTGCGCGTGATGAGCACCAACCCGAGCTACCTGCAGACCTCGGCTGACGGGCGCGTCACGAACTTCCGCGACTGGGGCATTCCGCTGGGGCGGCGCTTCCGCGCGCTCAAGCTGTGGTGCCTGATCCGCGAGCGCGGCGTCCTCGCCCTCCGCGAGCGCCTGCGCCGAGACCTCGAGAACGCTCAGTGGCTCGCCGACCAAGTTCGCGCGGAGCCCCACTGGCGTCTGCTCGCCCCCGTCGCGCTCCAGACACTCTGCGTACGCCACGAGCCGCCCCAGATCTCCAGCGAAGCCCTCGACCGCCACACCCTCGCCTGGGTCGAGCGCCTCCACGCCTCCGGCGCCGCGTGGCTCACCCCCGCCCAGCTCGACGGCCACTGGATGGCCCGCATCTCCATCGGCGCCCTCACCACCGAGCGCGCCCACGTCGAGCAGCTCTGGCGCGACCTGCGCGCCGTCGTGCGCTGAGCGGCGCACGGCGTTCGACGGGCGACGAGAAAAAAGAAAAAGCGCGCGACGGACGCGCAGACCGAGCGACGGGTGTGCGTCGCTCGCATGCGCTCTCCCTTCGCTGTTCGAATCGCCGTTCGAAACTCGCTCGATCCGAGGTTTCGCGCTCGAAGCCGCGCGAACGGTTGCGGGGCGCAGCGCGCGATAGCGACGGATTTCCCGCGGTCCCGGGCTGCAGCGACGGGGCCCGCATGAACCTCCGCGAGAACGAGCGCGGCGAGCTCGTGGTCTTCGAGGCGAAGGACGGCACGATTCGACTCGATGTCCGGCTCGATGCCGAGACGGTCTGGCTCTCGCTCAACCAGATCGCGCAGCTCTTCGAGCGCGACAAGTCGGTGATCTCGCGGCACTTGGCGAACGTCTTCCGCTCTCGGGAACTCGTGCGCGAAGCAGTAGTTGCAAAAACTGCAACAACTGCCACAGATGGCAAGCGGTATCAAGTCGAGTACTTCAACCTCGACGCCATCCTCTCGGTCGGCTATCGAGTCAACTCCAAGCGCGGAACCCGCTTCCGAATCTGGGCGACCGGCGTGCTGCGCGAGCACCTCCTGCGCGGATACACGCTGCAGCGGAAGCGCTTCGAGCGCGACGCGCACGAGCTGGAAGCGGCGCTCGACTTGATCCGCACCACCGCCGAGCGTTCAGCCTTGTCCGCCGACGAAGGTCGCGGGCTCGTCGACGTGATCGCGAGGTACACGCAAACCTTCCTGCTGCTGCAGCGCTACGACGAAGGCTCACTCGCGGACCCTCACGGTACGCCGGGCGGGAACTTGCCCACGCCCCCCTTCGCGCGCGGGAAACCGGGCGCCACTTGTCGCGACTCGTTCGGAACTTGGGACGCCCGGTACCCCAATCGCGTCCTTGCGACTACGCTCGTGGACCTGGCTTCGAAACCACCGCTCCTACCCCGGAGAGAACCGTGAGCCTCTTCCCACTCACAGCGCGCTTGGTCGTAGTCGTATTGCTGGCACAAGCCTCGAACGCGCAATTCGAGGTCGAGCGTCGACCGGACGGCTCGACGCTGCGTTGGAGTGGTGGCGCGAGCGTGCGCACGACCCCCGCAGAGATCCGCGAACTGAACGTGGGTCGCGTGGGGCGCGCAGCTTTCGCAGCGTGGAACGAGGCTCGTCCCGACCAGCCGGCCCGCGCCTACTTCGCGCTCAGCCTGGACGGAACTTCCGTGCAAGCGGTAAAGGAGACGAGCTACGAGCTCGCTCTGCGCCGCCTCTCGTTCGACCCCGCCGCGGGCGATCCGCTCTTCCCAGATTCGCCGCTGGATGTCGGCGAGGGCGGTGTCCACATCGTTCAGTACTTCACGCAACCTCTCGTCGAGTACAGCACGGCCATCACCGCGTTGGGGGGAGAGGTCTTCGACTTCATCGAGCGGCACGCCCACATCGTGCGGATGAATGCTCCGAGCCGAGCGCGCGTGGCCGAGTTGCCCTTCGTACGCGCGATCGTCGCCTACCAGCCTGAATTTCGCGTCGACCCGCGGCTTCTCAACTCGCTGCGCTCCGGCGAGCTCCGCGGCCGGCAGCGCTACAATATTCAGGTCTTCCGACGCGGAGTGGAAGAGCAGACTCTCGTCGGAGAGCGCATCGTCGCGCTGGGCGGGAGCGTGGACCTCGTCGTGCCGAAGGGCTTCCGCATGGAGGCGACGATGACGCCGCAGATGCTCGTGCAGGTCGCTGGCCTCGATCACGTGCGCTTCATCGATGCATGGAGTGCGCCGGAAGAAGACATGGATCTGGTGCGCAACTTCGGCGGGGCCAACTATGTGGAGAGCGTCGCTGGGTTCACCGGCCAAGGCGTGCGCGTCGAAGTGCTCGACGGTGGATGCGACCTGACCCACCCGAACTTCAACGCGCCGCTCGCCCACGGCGCGGTACCCGTCGGCACCCATGGAACCTCCACGGCTGGCATCGTCGCGGGTAGCGGGATCGCCAACGCGGCTGCGCGCGGCATGTTGCCCTCGGCCCAGCTCTACGCCGGATACTACAGCGCGCTCTCTGGCGGCGACCGCTACACGCACACCGCAGAGCTCGTGAATCCGTCCCTGAGCTACCAGGCGGTACTCCAGTCCAACTCGTGGGGCTCGAGCCTGACGACCAGCTATACGACGATCTCGGCAGAGCTCGACGACATCATTCTGGATACGAACCTGCTGATCGTGCAATCGCAGTCCAACGACGGAACGCAGAACTCCCGCCCGCAGGCTTGGTCGAAGAACGTTGTCTCGATCGGCGGGATTCGGCACATGAACTCGCTCACGTACTCGGACGACACTTGGAACGGCGGAGCGAGCATCGGTCCTGCGGAAGACGGGCGTATGAAGCCCGACTTGGCGTATTTCTACGACTCCATCCAATGCAACGACGTGCAAGGTTCGGGTGGATACTCGAGCGGCAATTACACGACCAGCTTCGGCGGTACCAGCGCCGCGACACCGATCACCGCTGGGCACTTCGGACTGTTCTTCCAGATGTGGAGCCTCGGCGTTTTCGGAAATCCAACCGTACCGGGGACGGTGTTCCAAAACCGACCGAGCTTCTCGCTGGCCAAGGCAGCGATGATCAATACGGCCACGTCGTGGAGCTTCTCAGGCGCGAGCGCGGATCTTTCGCGTGCCAAGCAGGGTTTCGGCCACGCCAATGTCCGCACGCTCTACGAGCGGCGCACGAAGACGGTCTTCGTGGACCAGACGACCCTCGTGGCCAACCTCGGCGTGGTGAGCTACACGCTCAACGTCGCGGCGAATGAGCCCGATCTCCGCGTCACGCTCGTCTACCGCGACAACCAAGGCGCGGTGAGCTCTTCGCAGCACCGCAAGAACGATCTGACGCTGGTACTTCGCTCGCCGAGCGGCACGCAGTACTTCGGAAACAACGGACTCAGCGCGGGGCTGTGGTCGACTGCGGGCGGTGCCCCCAACACCGTCGACACCGTCGAAAATGTGTTCGTGCAATTCCCCGCAGCAGGCGCGTGGACTGTTCAGGTACGTGGCGACAACGTCAACACTCATCCGCTGACAGGCGCTCCGAGTAGCACGACGGACTTTGCGCTGTGGGCCACCGGCGCAACGCTCGCCCCCATCTGCCCCCAACCGGTGACGTACTGCACGGCGAAGATCAACTCGCAGTTCGGCATGGCCTCGATCGGCTTCAGCGGCGCTCCGAGCGCAGCGAGCAACAACTTCAGCGTGACGGTGAGCGGCGCGCTGCCTCAGAAGAGCGCGCTGGCCTTCTACGGGCTTCAGCCGCGCAACACGCCGTTCCATGGCGGCTACTTGTGCGCGATGTCCCCGACCGTGCGCTCTCCTGTTCTGACGACCGCAGCCAACGGCAGCGCCCAATGCGCGGTCACGATCACGCCGCTGATGATCGGTACCACGCGGTACTACCAGTGGTGGCACCGCGATCCGCTCGACATGTTCGGCGATGCGCTGTCGAACGGGCTCGAAGTCGAGTTTTGCGACTGAATCAGGCGGGCGTTTCGCGCGCCACAACTACAAGCTCAAATCGACGGGAGCAGACGCAGGGTGCGTTGCTGAGCACCGTGCGCGTGGACGAGAAGATCCGCGCGCAGCACAGGGCCAAATGGCGTCGAGCTTGCCCACGCGACCTCACGGGTTCGCTCCAAGTCCATCGGATTCGCGCTGCTGAGTCAGCGTATCGATCGCGAGAGGTGTCGTTAGCTTGGGCGCGTTCGAGGTAGCGAGCGTGGCTCGAGCTGATGCCGACAGTTGCCTGCTCCTACGCGGGCTCGGGCTCGCTAGCATCTGGGCAGTCCGCTAACCACGAGCCCCCATGCAACTCACTGCGCTGCTTTTGGTGTTCCCGTTCGTCGCTCCCGCGGCCCACGCCGGTTCCTCGCAGAAGATTCCGGTGCTGATCGTCAGCGGTGCCAACAACCACGACTGGCAATGGACCACTCCGTCGCTCGAGCGGATGCTCGAGAAGACCGGGCTGTTCGAGGCGGACATCACCTACGAGCCTACGAAGACGCTCGCCGATCGCGCCGAGCTCGCGCGCTATCGGGCCATCGTGCTCGACTACAACGGCCCGCGCTGGGGCGAGCCGGCGGAGTCGAACTTCTTGGAAGCGGTGAAGGGCGGCGTCGGCGTCGCGGTGATCCACGCGGCCAACAACGCCTTCCCCGGCTGGAGCGAGTACGAGCTGCTCGTCGGCGATTGCTGGCGCGACGGGACGGGCCACGGTTCGTTCCACCCGTTCGATCTCAAGGTCGTCGATGCGACCCACCCGATCACGCGCGGGCTCGGCGAGTTCCGCGCGCACCCCGACGAGCTCTACCACAAGCTCGTGCGCACGAACGGCGCGCAGCACCGCGCGCTCGCGACGGCCTTCTCCACGCAGGAGTCCGGCGGCACGGGACAGGACGAGCCGATGGTGCTCGTCGCGAGCTACGGCGCGGGGCGCGTGTTCCACACGCCGCTCGGACACGTGTGGCCCGGATCCCCCGCGCAGCGCGCGAGCCACGACGACCCGCAGTTCCAGCGCTTGGTCGCGCGCGGCGTCGAGTGGGCCGCGACCGGAGACGTCGCCGAGGAGCCCTCGGTGCGAGTGACGCGCTCCATGGAGAGCACGGGCTGGATCTCGCTCTTCGATGGCAAGACGAGGGCCGGCTGGCGCGGCTACGGCCGCAAGGACTTCCCCGAGGGCGGCTGGGTGGTCGAGAACGGCACGCTGGTGTGCAAGCGCGGCGGCGGCGACCTGATCAGCGTCGAGCAGTTCGACGACTTCGAGCTCGAGTTCGAGTGGCGCGTCACCGCCAAGGCCAACAGCGGCGTGATGTATCGCGTCGTCGAGACGGCGAACCCCACGTGGCAGTCGGGTCCGGAATATCAGGTGATCGACAACGCCTACTTCGGCGAGAAGCCCGACTGGCGTCACTCCGCGGGCGCGCTCTACGACATCTGCCCCGCGAGCGAGAGCGTCCAGCCGCTCGCGGTCGGTGAGTTCAACAAGGGTCGCATCGTCGTCCAAGGATGGAAGGTCGCGCACTTCCTGAACGGCCGACTGATCGCGCAGAGCGACTTCGGCTCGCCCGAGGGAAAGGCCGCGCTCGCGGCGAGCAAGTTCGCGCAGATGCCCGACTTCATGAAGCACGCGCGCGGCCACATCGCGCTTCAGGACCACGGAGACGAGGTCGCCTACCGCAACATCCGCGTACGGCCGCTGCCGAAGCCCACGGTGCTCTTCAACGGCAAGAACTTCGACGGCTGGACGTTCCATCTGCCGGACGGCAGCGATCCGGCGAAGACTTGGTCGGTGAGCGCCGAGGGGCACATGATCTGCAGCGGAAAGCCCGCGGGCTACATCCGCACCACCGGGGACTACACGCACTACGTGCTCGAGCTCGAGTGGCGTTGGAACCCCGCCGTCGAAGGCAATCGCAACAGTGGCGTGCTCCTGCGCATGATCGGCGAGGACAAGGTCTGGCCCAAGAGTCTCGAAGCGCAGCTCCAGAGCGGCTCGGCGGGTGACTTCTGGGTGATCGACGGCTTCCCCTGCAAGACGGACCCCAAGCGCACGCAGGGTCGGAACTGCAAGCGCCTCGCGGCCGACGACCTCGAGAAGCCGCTCGGCGACTGGAACCAGTACCGCATCACCGTCGAGCGCGGCAGTGTGAGCCTCGAGATCAATGGAATGGTGGTCAACGCCGCCTCCGACGTGCTCGAGACACCGGGCAAGATCTGCCTCCAGTCGGAAGGCGCCGAGATCCACTTCCGCAACATCCGGCTGTTCCCGCTGCAGTAACGCGGAGCTCTCCAGCCCCACCGCCTGCGCCGCGCGCGCCTTCGACACCGGAACGGTGCTTCGAAGGCGCGCGCGGTCGCCTTGTTCGACCAGAAATAGAGGCGCGGAGCGAGAGTTCATCGAACGCGGCGGTGGGATGCACGCCCGCGCAGCCCGCGAGCGCCGGATGGCAGGCGAGAAGCCGCGGGGGCCTACGCACCCCTTCGAAGGCGGCCGCGACGGGGGCCACGGCCTCCGCTCCCCCAAAGGGTCGACGTCCCAAGAACTCCCCAGCCCCCCCAACGGATAGCGGACCGCTAGACTCCGGAGCCGGTGAGGCGCGCGCTGTCCAAGCGGCCGCCTCGGACGTCCCAATTTCACCCCATCTCCCCACCCGAGATCCCCGATGAAGCACTTCCCGCATCGAGTCGCGGTCCTCGCGCTTGGCGCGCTCGCCACGAGCGCCACCGCGCAAACTCCGAACTGCAACCAGACCTACAGCACCGACGCGGACTTCGCGCTCGGGGTGTCGCTCAACGTCAACAACGCAGGCCCCAACAACAATCAGATTCAGCTCAACGTCGGCACCGCGTCGCTGCCGTTCGTAAACGTCGCCTGCTCGGCGCGCGGCACGATCGTGCGCATCGACGTCAACACGGGCACGGTCCTCGGCGAGTACCTGACCGCACCGAACTTCATGGGCCGCGATCCCTCGCGCACGACGGTCGACCAAGCCGGCAACGTGTGGGTCTCCAACCGCGCCGAGTCAGGCTTCTTGAACGGCGAGGCCCGCGGCTCGGTGACGCGCGTCGGACTCGTGATCGGCGGCACGCGCGGCGACAAGGATCCCGTCACCGGCGCCTTCACTGCGAATCCGACCGGTGAGTACCTGCAGGGACCGTTCCTGTACTCGACCTGCGTCGACCGCGACGGAGACGGCTTGATCCGCACCTCGCGCGGCCTCGGCAACATCCTCGCTTGGAGCAACGCCGGAAACGCCGACAGCGCCGGCGGAGTGAGCACGGCCGACGACGAGAGCATCATCAACTACACGCGCATCACGGGCGCCGCGGCGCGCACGGTCGCGATCGACTCCAACAACGACGTCTGGACCGGCGGCCTGAACGATCAGGACCACGAGAAGCTCGACGGCGTCACGGGACAGCCGATTGCCGGAAGCCAGTTCAACCTCGGCGCCGGTGGCTACGGCGGCCTCGTCGACCAGAACGGCATCCTGTGGTCGGCGCGCGGCGGCAGCGGCCTCCTGCGCTACGACACCGCGACCAACACCGGCACGGTGCTCGGCAACGGCTGCGGCGACTACGGCCTCGGCGTGGACCCCAACACGGGCGAGATCTGGCACACGCAACTCTTCGGCAACATCGCGAAGATCAGCCCCGCGGGCGCTTGCCTCAACATCTTTGGGCACGGCTCGGGCACGGCGCAGGGCTGTGCCGTCGACGCCAACGGCAACGTCTGGGTCGCCCACGCGCTGTTCAGCGCTTCGACGGTCGGACACCTGCGCACTGACGGCACGTTCGTCGGCAACGTTTCGCTCTCGCTGGGCAACGTGGTGGGCAACGGCCCCACCGGCGTCGCGGTCGACGCGAACGGCAAGGTGTGGGTCACCTGCTACAACACGAACCACGCCATGCGCATCGACCCGAACGCCGGTGCCCTCGGCGGCGGCGGATTCCCGATCGGCGCGGTCGACATGATCGTCGATCTGGGAGCTGGCGCGAGCCCCTACAACTACTCCGACATGACGGGCTTCGTGAACGCGACGACGTCGCCCACGGGTTCGTGGACCGTCGTCAAGGACAGCGGCGTGAACGGACAGGCGTGGGGCACGGTTTCGTGGAGCAGCCAAGAGCCCGCGGGCACCTCGATCGCGGTCGAAGTGCGCGCCGCGGACAGCGCTGCGAGCTTGGCGCAGGCGAGCTTCATCCAGGTCGGCAACGGCCAGTCCTTGTGCGGCGGCAACCTCGCCGGTCGCTTCTTCGAGACGCGTGCGACGCTGACTCGCTCGCCGAACTCGAGCGTCTCGCCGGTGCTGCTCGACCTGACCGTCGCCTGCTGCAGCTCTGCGACCCTCACCTGCCCGCCGGACTTCACGGCGGTCTGGGCCGGCGGTATCGCGGCCGGTCAGACGCTGCCCGCGAACACGGGCGTCGCGACGTTCACGTCGAGCTGCGGTCAGGGTGGTGCCACGCTGAACTATCAGGACACCAGCATCGTCACGAACACGCCGCAGAACCCGCACGCACCCGAGGCGGTCATCACGCGCGTCTGGACCTTGACCGACAACTGCGGCGCGAACGAGCGCTGCACCCAGATCATCACGCTGCTCTCGCCCGCGGGACAGGCTGGTGCGCTGACGCTCGACGTCAACCCGGGCAGCTGCCCGAACAACGTCGCCGTCAACTCGCCGGGCTCGACCAAGATCACGCTGGTCGGAACCTGGCTGCACAACCTCAACGGCAACGTCGATCGCGCGTCGCTCGTGCTGCGTCGCACCGACGGCGTCGGCATGCCGCTGCGCCTCGAGAACCTGCCGTACCAGACGCAGGACATCACGCGGCCGTACTACGGCCCCGCGGGCGGCTGCAACACCTCCGGCCCCGAGGCGTACCCGGACGCGAGCGTCACCGTCCCCAACTGGATGCTGCGCCGCGCACTCGATTTGGGCAGCCTGCCCGTCGGCACGCTCGTCAACGTGAGCCTGACTGGTCAGCTCTCGAACGGCACGCCGATCAACGTGACCGACGTGCTGCGCGTGCAGTAGCGACCCGCGCGCGCGGCTGCGCCGCGTGAGCGAACTTCCAGCGAGCCCCCTCCGCCCCGTGCGGTGGGGGCTCGCGACTTGATCGCGGTGCTTGCAGCCGCAGCAGCGCGTTTGCCCGACCGCGAGGTGCGCTCAGCGACCCACGGTCAGCTGGACATGAATGCCGTGCTGCGCGAGCTCCTCGAAGTAGAGGAGCGGCGGGACGGCGAGCTCGAGGGGGCGTGCGCCGGGGAAGACGAGGCCGCGTGCTTGCAGGTGTGCGACGAGGGCCGCGGGGAACGCTGTCGCGCGCTCCATGGCGGTGAAGCCCGTCCTCGCGTCGTGGCGCTCGAGGTAGTCGTACTGGAGTGCAAGCGGTCGTCGGGCGTGCGAGCCGCGCACGAGCACGCGCAAGAGCGCGACGTCGCGCACGGACGGAAACGCGAGGCGCTCTTCGAAGAGTGCTTGAGTGAGGGCCAGCGGCTCGAACTCGCAGCCGTTGCGCGCGGTGAAGTGCTCGTCCATGAAGCCGAGCTCGAAGAGCGTGCGAATCTGCGCCCAGTGGCCGGGGTAGCGGATCGTCTTGTAGTCGAAGCTCTCGAGCTTGCCCTCCCACGACTGAGGACAGGTGCTCGTCCCACCGCTCGTCACGCATGCTTCGAGCGGACCGAAAGGAGAGCTTTCGAACGGCTCCAACTCGGTGAGCGTGGGAACGCGGACCCGCTTCCCACCGCGCAGGAACTCGGCCTCGCCGCGGTACTCATTCCACAGGCCACGGAAGTTGAACACGAGCTTGTAGCCGAGCGGACCCACCGGCGTCTCGGGCAAGCCACCGCAACGCACATGGACATGGCGCGGCGTATCCATCGACGCAATCCCGTGTGCTGCGAGGTGATTGCCGAGCCCCGGCGCCAGACCACAGTCGGGTACGACGCTGACCCCCGCCTTCTTCGCCCGGGCATGAAGCGCGAGTTCCTGTCGCACGACTGCAGTGTTGCCGCCGAGATCGAGGAACGACGCGCCGCGATCGATCGCCCAAGCAGCGAGCTGCGCGTTGAAGCGGTACGGAACCGCAGAAAGCGCTACGTGCGCGCCTTCGATCGCCGCTCGCACTTGCCTACGGCTCGCGACATCACAGCACTCGGACTCCAAGCGCACCTTGGAGCGCGGCAGCAGCTTGCGAAGACGCCGCTCTGCGCGCGCCGCGACGTCCGCGTCGCTGTCGACGACGCGCACGAGCTCGGCCTCTCCGTTCTTCACCAAGTCGTAGGCCAGCGCGACACCTTGGCGGCCCGCTCCGAGCACCGTGTAGCGATATCCCATGCCCCCACTATCCGCTGCTGGCGGCTGTGCGACCAGTCCTCTACGCTGCGCGACCTTTCCGCGCGACGGAGGGTCCGAATGGGCGGGTCCTCGCGCAGCGCTCCACCGAGAACTCGACATGTCGGAACAACACATCACGCCGCGCGCGAAGGACTACGCGCAGTGGTACCAAGACGTCATCTCCGCAGCGCAGCTCGCCGAGCCCGCGAACGTGGTCCGCGGCTGCATGGTCGTGCGGCCCCACGGCTGGGCGATCTGGGAGAAGATCCAGGCCGAGCTCGATCGGCGCTTCAAGGAGACCGGCCATCAAAACGCCGCGTTCCCGCTGCTGATCCCGCTCTCCTTCCTGCAGAAGGAAGCTCAGCACGCGACCGGCTTCGCGATGGAGTGCGCGGTCGTGACGCACGCCGGCCTGCGCAACGTCGACGGCAAGATCGAGCTCAAGGGCGAGCTCGAAGAGCCCTACGTCGTCCGTCCGACGAGCGAGACGATCATCGGTCACTTCTTCTCGAAGTGGATCGACAGCTACCGCGACCTGCCGATGCTGCTCAACCAATGGTGCAACGTGATGCGCTGGGAGCTGCGTACGCGGCTCTTCCTGCGCACCGGCGAGTTCTGGTGGCAGGAAGGCCACACTGCGCACGCCTCACACGAAGAGGCGATGGAAGAGGTGATGCGCATGCTCGACGTGTACCGCGAGGTCTACCACGACGTGCTCGCGGTGCCCGTGATCCGCGGGCGCAAGACGGCGAACGAGCGCTTTGCCGGCGCGCTGGAGACGTTCTGCGTCGAGGCGATGATGCAGGACGGCAAGTCGCTGCAGGGCGCGACGAGCCATGACCTCGGCCAAAACTTCGGCCGCGCCTTCAACGTCACCTTCCAAAACAAGGAAGGCGTGCGCGACTTCGTCTGGCAGACCTCGTGGGGCTCCTCCACGCGCATGATCGGCGCGCTGATCATGGCGCACTCCGACGACGGCGGCCTCGTGTTGCCGCCGAAGCTCGCACCGATCCACGTTGCGATCGTTCCGATTTGGAAGAGCGATGCCGAGAAGGCGCAGGTGCTCGAAGCGAGCGACAAGCTCGCGCGCGAGCTGCGTGCCGACGGACTCACGGTCAAGCTCGACGACCGGGACGCGATGCGTCCGGGCGAGAAGTACTACGAGTGGGAGCGCAAGGGCGTGCCCGTGCGCCTCGAGGTCGGACCGCGCGACGTCGCGAGCGCGACGGCGATGGCGAAGACGCGCATCGCGGATGCCAAGGACAAGGTCAAGGTGCCCTTCGAGGACATCGGCGTTCATGTCGGCAAGCTGCTCGACGGCATGCAGTCGGCGCTCTACGAGCGCGCGCTCGCGTTCCGTCGTGCCAACACGGTGCACGTCGACTCGTGGAAGGACTTCGAGGCAGTCTTCGCCGATCAGGGCTCGAAGTTCGTCTTCGCGCACTGGGACGGCACGACCGAGACCGAGCTCGCCATCAAGGAGGCGACCAAGGCCACGATCCGCTGCATCCCGCTGCCGGGCGAGGGTCCCGACCCCGAGTCCGGCGCGTGCATCAAGACCGGCAAGCCGAGCGCACAGCGCGTGCTGTTCGCGAAGAACTACTAGGGCTCCGGCGTCTCCTGCATCCATCGAGGCCGTGCGGCGCTCCGCCGCGCGGCCTCGCGCTTTCACATCCAGGCGACGAAGAGGTGACAGAGTTGCTCGCGCAGTCGCGCGTGCCACGACCGCTGTCGCCACGCGTCCAACGAGACACGCTCGCATTGTTCGAGGTCCTCTTCGAACTGCGCCTCGATGCGGGCAGAGAACTCCGCGTCGAGGACGTGAACGCCCGCTTCGAGGTTGTGGCGGAACGAGCGTTGGTCGAGGTTGAACGAGCCGATCGTCGACCACGCCGAGTCGATCACCGCGGCCTTGGCGTGCATCATGCGGCCGACATACTCGTGGATCTCGACGCCTGCGGCGAGCAGCTCGTCATAGTAGTAGCGGCTCGCATGAAACACGGCGCGCACGTCCGAGTCTCTCGGGACGATGACCTGCACGCGGACGCCGCGCTCGCACGCTCGCTTCAACTCCTTGCGCAGCCCGCGGTCCGGAAGGAAGTAGGCGTTCGCGATGCGGATGCAGTGCTGTGCGTCGCGGATCGCAGAAAAATACGCGTCACGGATCGAGGTGCGCCGGACGTTGCGGAAGCGCTCGCGCACGACGTCCCACTCCGCGTTGACGCAGACCTCGAGCTTGACGGGCCCGTCCACACACGGAGCCTCTGGCTCTCCACGCTTCGCGACGGCTCCACTTCGATTCCAAGCCGCGAGGAACGCATTCTCCAGAGCCACCGCGGCAGGGCCTTCGATCCGAACATGGAGATCGTGCCAGCCACGGACTGGGCGCGCGTCGACGACACGATCGATGTAGTCGTCCCCGATGTTCACCCCACCGGTGAAGGCGATGCGGCGGTCGATGACCAGAATCTTCTGATGGTTGCGCCGGTGGAAGCCCCAGAAATCAGGACTGAAGCGCGACGGCGGCCTCACGTCGCGCTTCCGCGAGCGCTCGTAGGCTGCATGAAGCTGCTGGAGCTTCTCCAGCAGCCGTCGGCGTGCCGGCAGAATCGGGCGATAGATGTGAACGCGCACACCGGCCTCGGCGAGCTCCGTCAAGAAGTCGTCGTCGACGGTGTCGTAGGAGCCGACCGCATCGAACATGAGGCGCACGTCGCGCCCCGCACGCGCCTGAGCCTTGAGCGCCTCGCCGAAGCGGCGACCCGTCGCGTCCGAGTGCAGGATGTAGGTCGTGAGGTGCACACTGTCGGTGGCCTGTGCGATGGCCGCGAGCATCGCGTCATAGATCGCGGCTCCGCCGACGAGCAGCTCCAGCCGATTGCCGCCGCACAGGCGCTCGGGTCGCTCGACGTACCTGTGGCTGCGGGGGCTGGAACTCACGCAGATGTGGGCTTAGCCGATGCACCCGCGGCTCTCAAGCACTAGCCTCGGCCCCCCATGATCACGCTCCGCAAGTCGGCCGATCGCGGCCACGCCAACTACGGCTGGCTCGACACACGCTACACGTTCTCGTTCGCCGACTACTACGACCCTGCGCACATGGGTTTCCGCGCGTTGCGCGTCATCAACGAGGACGTGGTCGGGCCGGGCGCGGGCTTCCCGACGCACGGGCATCGCGACATGGAGATCGTGACCTACGTTCTCTCGGGTGCGATCGAGCACAAGGACAGCCTCGGCACCGGCGCGATCCTCAAGGTCGGCGAGCTGCAGCGCATGAGCGCGGGCCGCGGCGTGCAGCACAGCGAGTTCAATCCCTCGAAGAGCGAGCCGCTTCACTTGCTCCAGATCTGGCTTCTGCCGGAGGCACGCGGACTCGCGCCCGAGTACGAGCAACGCGCATTCCCCGAGCAGGATCGACGCAACAAGTTGGGACTGCTCGCCGCGCGGGGTGGTCGCGACGGAGCGCTGAACATCCACCAAGACGTCGCCATCTACGCAGCTTTGCTCGACAAGGGTGTCACGGTGAAGCACTCGCTCGCTCCGGGCCGGCACGCTTGGCTGCAGCTCGCCCGCGGCAAGGTGAAGCTCAACAACGTGGAGCTCTCTGCGGGTGACGGCGCTTCCGTGAGTGGCGAGGCTCAGCTGGAGGTCGTTGCCAGCGCAGACGCAGAGTTTCTCCTGTTCGATCTCGCCTGAGCGCGGTGCACGCTCGCGCGTCGCGCATTTCGATGCGTCCTAGCTCGCATCGCGCTTCCCGAGCGAGAGTTGGCTCGCGAACTGAGGAGGAACGAGCAACGAGAGGCTCTCCTCCGTCGGCCGAGCGAACTCGAGCTCCGGACGCTGGCTGCGAATCCACGCGCTCCCGACGCGCTTGGAAAGCAGCGTCAGTGTGGTCAACCGATCGTCCCCAAGCAGGGGATGCTCGGGCTTGGAGGGAAGGATGAGGCACACATCCGGCAAGGGCAGCTCCCGTGCCCGCGCTTCGATCTGGGCGACGTCGATGCCAAGCTCCGCGCTCAGCGTCTTCGGGCTCGCCCTCCGAAAGACGGCCTCGATGTCGACTCGGACGGCGACTCCATGGTGCTTCCATTGCGCCGGGGTGCCAGGGGCCATGCACTCGCGCAGGCCGTTGTAGTGCACGTAGGTCTTCGCGCCGAGCGACGCCCCGGGGAGCACCCTGTCGGGCTCTCGCCGCAGCCCTTCGCGCGCTTGCGTGAACGAGTCGAAGGCAAACAGCGCATCGGCGGCCGTCTTGAGGCGACGGCGCTCGACGAGCGACGCGACGGCGTTGGCCTGAAGGTTGTCTTCGGGATCGTCCGGGTCGAGTCGCGGAAAGAGCGCCTCGCAGATGTAGACCCACGCGGCGCGCTGCTCGCCAAGGCGGTGAAACATGCCGCCCGAGAAGCGCGGTGCGAGGGCCACCTTCGCGTAGAGCTCGGTGACCTCCGCCGCCTTGGGAGGCGACAGGTAGCCCACGGCATTCGTCTCGAAGAGGTGCACGATCGCAGCTTCGCGCGCGCCGTCCGGGAGTGCGTCGAGCGCGTCGACGATCAGCAGTCCACGCTCGGCGGGCACGAGGTTCGTCGCACGCAGTGTGTGACGGAGACGTTGAATCGGGCTCTTCGTGTTGAGCAGAACCGTCATGAGCGCGCTCAATTCTGGGCGGTACGCGGGCAAGTGCAGCGAGGGTCTCGAGTCGGTGCCGAGGAGTTGAAGCTCGCGAAGGGTGTGCAGGTACATCGTGATTCCTCGAAGGCGCGCGCCGCACTCGAACGGCACCCCGCTCCTTTGGAGTCAGAAGTGACCGTCGTGCGCGCCAGCCTCGAACCTAGCACCCTCTTCGCGCGCCCAGGGTCGCGAAGCGAAGTCCATGACACACTCCGCCGGTGTCGTCAGACCCCGCCGATCGGCCGCATCACACGAATGCGATCCCCCACCGCGATCTCGCCGTCGCGCTCGACCACGCAGAGCACGCCGCGCCCGCGCTTCCCGACCCGAAACGCACGAGCGATGCGCTGGGTATGAAGCTCGCCGAAGCGCGCGATGAAGCTCTTGCAAGGCCGGTGCGGGAAGGCGGTGACCCGCAGAACGGCACTGCCGAGCTCCAGCAGAGTCCCCGGCGGCAGGTTCGCCTCCGAGAGGTCGAGGTCGACCTGCAAGTTGTCGCCGGTGAGCGGCGTGCGCGACTCGTCCCCGTCGGCAACGGCGCGCGCGACGTGGATGTTGATGAGCGAGACCTCGCTCTCCGGTGCGCTGTGCTCGTGGACGGGCCAGCTGTCGCCGGTGACCCCGCATCGGGCGCGCACCTCGATGGAACCCGGCGTCGCACGCTCTCCCGGCCCCGTCCGAACGACGCAGCGCACGACCACTCCGTCGTCCTTCGGCGAGCGCGGAAGAGCGTCGAACCAAGCGTCGAGGTGCAACGAGAGATCCAACATCGCGCGCCGAGCATAGCGAGGCTCGCAAAGCTCGCCCTCGCATCGAGCCCTCGGGTTGCGCTAGAGTCTTTGGCACCTGCATGCGCATCGCCGTGCTGATCGATCAGTGGTCCGAGAAGCCCGAGGACCACGACCCCGTCGCCGACCAAGTGGCTGCGGCCCTCCTCGAGGGCGAGCACGAGGCGATCTACATCGGCGTCCAAGGCGACCTGCGCAAGATGATCGCGGACTTGGAGGCCGCGAAGCCCGAGCTGGTGTTCAACCTCTGCGAGAGCTTCAACGATCACTTGTTCGGCGCCGTCGGCATCGTCGGCGTGCTCGATCTGCTCGGCCTGCGCTACACCGGCGGTGGCCCGGGCGAGTTCTACATGCAGCAGGACAAGGCGCTGACGAAGAAGCTGCTCGCCTTCGACAAGATCAAGTACCCCGAGTTCGCCGTGTTCTCGCAGGACTCGGACTTCGAGACCGGCGGCAACCTGCGCATGCCCTTGTTCGTGAAGCCGCTGCGGCAGGACTCTTCGATCGGAATCGGCAAGGACGCGCTCGTGGACAACTTCCGCGACATGATGAAGCGCATCCTCGCGATCCACGACAAGATCCACGACTCAGCCCTCGTCGAGGAGTACATCGACGGCCGCGAGCTCTACGTCGGCGTCCTCGGCAACTCGATGCCGACGGCGCTGCCGCCGATCGAGGTCGACTTCTCGGGTCTGCCCGAGGGTGCGCCGAAGATCATGTCGAGCCGCGCGAAGTGGAACACGAAGAGTGCCGAGTACAAGGGCACCAAGTCGGTGATCGCGGAGCTGCCCGAGGAGCTGAAGGCGCGCCTGCAAAAGGTCGCGCTCGACGCGTACCGCGCGCTGCGTGTCCGCGACTACGGCCGCGTCGACATGCGCCTCACGCCTTCGGGCGACATCTACGTGCTCGAAGTCAACGCGAGCTGCTACCTCGAAAAGGACAGCGAGTTCGCGACCTCGGCGCGCGTCGCGGGGATGAGCTACGTCCAGCTCGTCAACGAGATCGTCGACCTCGCCGTCGAGCGCCTCGAGATCCGCTGACGCAGCGGGGCGCGCGGCTCAGGGCAGGTAGCTGCCTTGGTGCACGTGGTTCATGCCGAGCGCGGCGACGAACGTCGTGAGCGCGAGCGTGGCCTCGCGCTCGCGGGCCGGATCCAACGTGAGTCCGAGCGCGTCGGCGCGCTCCGCGAGGTGGCGCACCAACGCGCGCGTGCGCTCGGGGAAGTGGCCGGTCCAGCGATACACGTAGGCCATCAACTCGCGCTCCAGCGAGCGCACGAGCTTTGACGCGCTCTGGCCCTCGCGACCCGCCTCGGGTGCGAGCTCCTCGAAGATCGAACGCAGCGCGCCGTCGAGTCCATGCGGAAACTCGCCCTCGGGCTGCGCCATGTGCCCGTAGTACTCCTCCAGCGAGTAGCCGAGCTCCGCCACGTCTTCTTCCGTCGTCGCCTCCACGACCAATGGCTCGCGCGCGCGCAGCTCCCCCATCACGCGCTCGCAGTACTCGAGCTTCGCGAGCGCCTGCGGCTGGTCCGAATACTCGTCGTGCCAGTCGAGCTTGGGCGTCATCCACACCGCGAAGGTCTCGGCCCAGTCTTCGTCGGGGTGCTTCTGCGCGTACCAGCCGGGCAGGTGCCGCACGTAGCGTCGGCTGAACGGCGAAGGGCGGTAGTCCTCCAGATACGGCTGCGTGATGGGGCCGAAGAGCCGCACCCACTCGCCGTCGTCGTAGAGCTTGTAGGCGTAGTTCACGACGTGGCCGAGCTCGTGACGCAGATAGCGCAGCACCTCGCGCCGCCCGTCGCCTTCGAGCATCTGGCCCTTGCGCGCGTGCAGGTCCTTGAGCGGCGCCTCCGCGAGATAGAACGGGATCGCGATGGCGATCGTGCCCGTCACGACTCCCCACTCCGTCGAGAGGTACAGGCGCGGACGCACCTTGAGGCCGAGCGCCTCGACCTCGCGCTGGAACTCGGCCACGACCGACTCCAGCGGCGTCCCCTCGATCTTCAGCCCGAGATCGCGGATCGGCCGACTGGACCAGTTGTGCTCGCGAAAGAGCTCGTCGCTGGCCATGGTGCGCTACGCGAGCTCGCGCAGCCGCGTCAGGACCCGCCGTGCGCCGCCGCTGTCGAGCGCCTCGGTCGCCGCGGAGACCCCGTCGGCCAGCGTCATCGCCTTGCCAGCGGCCTTCATCATCAGCGCCGCGCCGAGCAGCGCCGCGCAGCGCGCCGATCCCAGCTCGCCCGCGAGCACCTGCGAGGTCAGGTCCCCGCTCGCCGCGACGAGCGTCTTGTTGTCGCCGGTGCCGTAGCCCTCGTCCGGCGGCCCGAACATCGGCAGCTCCGGCTCGCCCTCGCAGTCGAGTCCGAGGTCCGCGGGCTCGATCGTCAGCGGCACTTGGAAGCCCTCGGCGAGCTCGATCCCGCGCGTCTTGCGGCGCACCGACGGAATCACGCCGCCCTCGGGGCCCTGCACCGCGATCGCACGCGGATGGCCGAGGGCCGCGAGCACCTCGACGGCCGTTCCGAGCACCGGCCCCTGCTGCGCGCCGATCACGATCGATGCCTTGGGCGGCGCGATGAGCTTCTCGACCGTGGAGAGCGGGGTGCGCACGCCGATCTCACCGCGCACGCGACGCAACCCCATCAACCCCGGCAGCAGCCCCGACGCCGAGACCGCGGCGAAGCCCGTGCGCTCAACCCACGACTGCGCTTCATCGGCGTCCCACGTCATGTCGAGCCCGAGGTGCTCGAGCACGCTTGCGCCGGTCAGTCCGCGCTTGGGCGGCACACAGCGATCGGTCACGAGCAAGACTCGGGCGCCTGCAGCCGCCGCGATCAGCCCCGCGGCGATGTCGAGCGGCGGAAACGAGTCCGAGCCGTCGAGCGGCGACGAAACACAGACCAAGTCGTCCATCCCGACGCAGGGCAGCTTCGCGTGGTCCCGTGCGGCCTGCGCGAACGCCGTCACTTCTTCGACCGTGACGCCCTTCCAGCGCAGCGCGATCAAGAACGCACCGACCTGGATCTCGCTCTGCCCGCCCGCCACGATCAACTCGAAGGCGCGGTAGGCCTCGTCCCGCGTCAGGTTGCGGCCGTCGCGCTTGGCGGAGCCGAGGAGGCGCAGGAGATCGCGGAGCAGCATGGGGTGGAAGGGTACGGGTACGGGCGGCGCGCGGCGGGCACGATCCCTCCGCGCACGCGTAAGTCGTGAGCAGGAAGCGACTTACCCTATCAGCGCGCGGCGGGGCGGCAAGGGGGCCGAAGGACGTGCGCCGCCCTGCTGTACGAGGGATTAGGTGCGTGTTGGAGTCGCCTGTGGAGAGCGACGTAAAAGCCCGCGCCACAAAGACTTGTGACGCGGGCTGGATGTGGAGAAGCGGTGGGAAGGCTGCGGGCGCGGAGTGGGTAGCCACCCCGCTGCGGTCTCAGCCGTCCTTGGGCTTCTCTTCGGGCTTCTCTTCGGGCTTGTCCTCGGGCTTGTCCTCGGGCTTGGGACCCTCCGCGGGCTTGTCGGCCGGAGTCTCCTTGGCGCCTTCGGGCTTCTCGTCGCTCTCCCCCTTGTCCTGACGGGACTCGGGCGCGAGCTGATCGGTCGGGCGCGGGCGAATGTGCGCGTAGAAGAGCTCCGCAGACTTGTCGTAGGCCACCTTGCCCTCGACCACCGTGTATTGAACGAGCGACTGGTAGTGCAGGACGTCGCCGTCGAGCACGATCAGGTCGCAGTCCTTGCCCTTCTCGAGGCTGCCGACCTTGTGCGACACGCCGAGCAGGCGCGCGGGCACGATCGTGATCGACTCGAGCGCCGCCTGATCCGAAAGGCCGCCGCGCACGGCGAAGCCCGCCTCGATCGGCAGGTGCAGGATGTCGCGACCCGCGATGCCACCGAGGTCGACCCCGGTCGTCGAAGGGATCACGCACACCTGCACGCCGCTCTTATGCAAGATCGCGGCGTTCTCGATGCTCGACCCGCCGTCGCGCACGAGCTGCTCTTCCTTGTCGCGGCGGTCGCGCGGCGTCACCACCGCGTACGCGCCGGCGCGGCCGAGCTCGTCCGCCACCGTCCAGCCCTCGACGCAGCCGTCGATCACCGGGCGGAAGCCGAAGCGCTGGGCAAGGCGCGCGACCTCGAGCAGGTCCTCGCGCGAGGAGGAGTTGAAGCGCGCCAGCACGCGTCCCTCGAGGATCGCGCGCGCGGTCGAGTCCACGCCGCTCGCGTTGGGCTCCTTCAAGTCCTTGTTGTCACGCTTCTTCTCTTCCCACTCGCGGTAGTCGCGCAGGTAGCGCGCCGCCTTGTCGAACTTCTCGACCCACTCGCGCTTGCCCGATGGGTTCGAGTTCGTGAACGACAGGGTCGCGAGGTAGCGCTCGCGCAGCACGACATTCTTGATGTCGCGGCGCTTGAGCTTCAGCGCGGTGTTCGACTGTCCGGCCGTCGTGATGCCGCTCGCGAGCGCGAGCAGCATGCGCTGGTTGTAGGGGTCGACCGAGTCCGCGAAGTCCCCCGCCGCCATGCCGAACAGGCCGCTCGAGTTGATCGCGACGAGGCCCGGGTACACGCGCATGCCCGTGGCGTCGAGGGTCTTCGCTTCCGCGGGCACCTCGACGTCGTGGCCGAGCGCTTCGATGACGCCGTTCTTGGAGAGCACCGTGGCCCCGCGCAGCACCGCGCCGGTCCCGGTGTAGACGTCTCCGCCCGTGACGGCGAACCACTCGTCCTTCTTCTCGTCCTTCTTGTCCTTGGCGGCCTCGTCCTTCTTGTCGTCCTTCTTCTCGCCGTCCTGCGCGAGCGCAGGCCGGGCGACGAACGCGAACGCCGCGAGTGCGAGGGCGCCGAGCGCGCCGAATCGTTGAGCGAGCTTCATTCCTTCACCTCCCCGGACACGAACTCTCCGTCGAGCATGACGGCCATCACCTGCGTGCTCGGCTCGAAGGGATCGCCGCTCAAGAACACGAAGTTCGCGGTCTTGCCCTTCTCGATGCTGCCGAGCTTCTTGTCGAGCTTGAGCACGGCCGCGGGCTCGAGCGTCACCGCCTTGAGCGCGAGGTCGCGCGAGAAGCCCGCGCCCACGATCTCGCCGACGTGGCGCAGCCACGCCGCGTGGTCGCCCGCGGTGTCGTTCCGCGGCTTGAACGCGATCTTCGCGCCCGCGGCCGCGAGCTCGGTCGCGAGGTTGCGCTGGCGCATCGTGCCCTGCACGAGCGACAGCTGCGGCTCCATCACGACGCGCAGGCCGCGCTTGCCGATCTCTTCTTTCACCTCGAACATGTCGATCTCGCGCGTCATCACGACGCGCAGCGCGTAGTCGAGCTTGCGCTCGCCGATCGCATCGGCCCAGTGGGCCCAGTCGGCCGCCTGCGACAGCGAGACGAGCATGCCGAGCTCGCCATCGCGCACCTGCAGGAACGGCTTGATCTTCGCGTCGGCCTCGGGCGGAACGAAGGCCTTGGACTTGTCGTCCTTCTTTTCCTCGGGCTTGGCCTCGCCTTCCTTCTTCTCCTCGTCCTTCTTCTCGGACGACTTGCCCTTGGAGTCCTTGTCGAACTTCTCCTTGGCCTTCTTCACCTTCTCGTCGTGCTCGTCGACCTTGGCCCACGCGTCGCGCACCTGCTTCTTCGCCTGTGCGTTCGCGCGGAAGTAGACCTTCAGGTACGCGTCCTCATCGACGAGCATCTCCGCGAGCGTCGCGCCATGCGGACGCAGAGCGGCGGCGTGACCGGGGAAACCGGTGCCCGGCGGGTAGATGCCGATCGTCGTCACTCCGGCTTCGAGCACCTCCTTGTAGTCGGGGTGGCGCGGGAAGATCTCGGGCGTGGGCGAAGCCTCGGGGCTGAACTCCTGACCCGCGCGGCTGTCGACGCCAAGGCGCGTGTAGCACGAGACGAGCCCGGGCATCACGACCCAGTCGGGGCGTTCGAACACCGGGATGCCGCGCGCCACGGGGAGGTCGGCGCCGACCTCCACGATCTGGCCGTTGTCGACGAGGATCACCGCGTGCTCGATGGCCGCCCCGGAGACGGTCTCCGCGCGTCCGACCTTGATGGCGAGCAGGCCGCCGGAGGGCTCGCTCACGCCGCCGAGGGCGGGCGCGAGCGCCAGAATGGTTGTGAGGATGGTCATGACGTTTTCTTCTTCTTTCGCTCGCGCCTAGAACCGCTGACGGTCCCGAGCGCGGTCGTACTCCAAGGTGCCTTCGATCCACACGGACTCGACGCGGGCGCGCGGATCGAGCGGGTCGCCGCGCCACAGGACGATGTCCGCGTGGCGGCCGGGCTGCAGGCTCCCGACCACGTGGTCGATGCCGAAGGACTTGGCCGGATACACCGTGCAGCCCTTGAGCATCGCGTAGGGATCCGCGCCGTAGCGCGCGCCCATCGCGCCCTGCAGGAAGAGCTCTTCCTGCGGCATCACGGGCGCGTCCGTGTTCAGCGTGATCAGGTTGCCGCCAGCCTTCGCGTAGCGCTCGGGCGTGCCGACCCACTCGCCCTCGGACTGGCGCAGATCGAACGTGCGCGGACCAAGGTTGAGCGGAATGCCGACGCGCGCGGCGTAGGGTGCGACCTTCCAGCCGTCGAAGCAGCCGTGGCTCAGCACGGGCTTCGTCTCGGGGTAGCGCTCGCCCCACATCTCGATCGTCGTGTGGACGGCGTCGCTTCCGGCGGTGTGGATGAGCACGGGCAGCTCGCCCGTCGCAACCTTCTGCAAGTTCGTGAGCGCGAGGTGCTCGCGGCCCTGCTCGTTCGCGGCGATCGCCATCTTGAGCGCGTGCTCGATGGTCCAAGCCATGCCCGTGCGCGAGGCGCCGAGGTCCGCGCGCCGCTCGGGGTTGTAGGCCTGTGCGACCTTCATGCCGCCCGGATCGCGCAGCACGCACTGCTCGTACGTGCTCTTGCAGCGCGTCTTGTAGAGCACGCCGAAGCCGGAGTTGTTCGTGCCGCTGCCGGGGATTCCGAAGAGCGTCGTGACACCTGCAGAGCACGCGCGCTGCACGTCGGCGTTTGCCGGAACGATCGTCGGCGACGTGCGGTACTCGGGGTTCATCGCGAGCACCATGTCGTTGATGTCGCCCCAGCCGCCGGTCTGGATGTGCGAGTGCAGGTCGATCATGCCGGGCGCGGCCCACAGCTCGGGCGCGTCCACGACGTCGTAACCCTCGGGAACATCGACGCGCGGCCCCGCGTAGTCGATGCGACCGTTGCGCACGAGCACGAGCCCCGGAGCGAAGACCTCGTCCGTCTCGTTGAGCGTGAACAGCTTGCCGCAGACGAGCGCGAAGCCGCTCTCACCTTCCGCCAAGGCGCGCGCCTCGCCCACACCTTGCGGCACAGCAGCGCCACGACGCTGCATCGCGCCACAGGACGCTGCGCAGACGGCGAGCGCGGCGATGGCGATGCGGCTCACCATTGGCGCGCCTCCTCCGTCGAGCGATAGACGAGCTGACCTTCGATGTAGACGCGCTGCACCCAGCTGCGCGGATCGGCGGGATCCCCCGTCACGACGACGATGTCCGCATCCTTGCCGCGCTCGAGGCTTCCGACGCGGCTCGCGATCCCCGCGACGACCGCGGGGACGATGGTGAGTCCGCGCACGGCCTGCATGTCGCCGCCCTCGAAGCCGTACTTCATCGAAACCGCGGCCTGTAGCGGCAGCTCTTCGGCGGGGACGACCGGCGCGTCGGTGTTGAAGCCAATCTTGGAGAGGCCGCGGCGCTGGTACTCGCCGGCGCACGAGAGGATCGCGCCATCGGTGTAGTGTCGGCCCTCGGGCGTGTCGACCTCGCGCGGCCCGACGATGGCCGCGATGCCGAGCCGCTCGGCCTCGGGCGTCGCGAGGAACCCGCCCCACTCGCCGTGGTCGATGAACACGTCGAGCCCGAACTCCTGCTTCAGGATGCGGATCGTCGCGTGCACCAACTGGTACATCTGCGTGTGCGTCGAGATCTGCGCCTCACCGGACGCGAGCGCGCGGAACGTCTCGTACTGCGGATCGACATCCGGACGGTCCCCGATGCCGCGCTCGTGCTCGCTCCAGCGGCGCGCATAGCCGAGGCCGCGCCGCACGCTGGTGCGGATGTGCCAGTTCATCATCGAGCGGCCCATGCCATAGGCCCAGCGCGTCGGGTTGTCGCCCTGCGCGATCTTGAGCGAGCCCGGGTCGCGCAAGCGCGCCTCCTCGAACGTGTCGAGGCCCGTCTTCATCAAGATGCCCTGTCCGCCGATGTTCGTGCCGGAGCCGGGGATATAGAGAATCGTGGTGACGCCCGCCGCGAGGCAGCGCAGCAGGTTGGGGTTGCGCGGCACGACCGAGGGCGAGACCCGCAGGCCCTCGTTGGTCTGATAGACCATGTCGTTGATGTCCTGCGTGCCGCCGATGTGGCTGTGCAGGTCGACCATGCCGGGCATGAGCCACGCAGAGCCGAGATCGACCCACTCGTAGCCTTCCGGCGCGCGCTCCTGCGAGCTCGCGACGCGCTCGATCTTGCCGTCGCGCACGAGCACGAGCGCGCCGTCGACGACTTGCTCGCCATCCCACGACGCGACGAGAGCCTTGGCCGCGGTGAGCGCGAGTCCCGGCCCGCCCTTCTCCCCCGCGCGCTGCGCCGACGAAGCGCTCACGACACCGCACGCGGCCCCGAGGACCAGCGCGGTGCGCGCGAGCGCGTTCGTGGCAGCGAAGCCGTGCATCAGAAGCGCCGCGGCTCCAGCTTCGGGTCGTACACGACGCGCCCCTCGATGAGCACGAGCTCGACGTGCGAGCGCGGATCCGAGGGATCGCCCGAGATCACGACGATGTCCGCGTCCTTGCCCTTCTCGAGGCTGCCGACGCGGTGCGCGATACCCGCGGTGACGGCCGGAACGATCGTGTGTCCGCGCACCGCCGTCATGTCCGAGTTGTCGAGGCCGTACTTCACGTTGACCGCCGACTGGAGGAACAGCTCCTCCTGCGGAATCACCGGCGCGTCCGTGTTGAAGCCGACCATCTTGTGGCCCTTCTCGACGTAGCCCGCGGCGAGGCCCTGCACCTTCTCGGGGTTGCTCGACACCCAGTCGATCATCGAACGGCTCGGCACATCGACGTTGCGCGGTCCGAGGATCGCGTTCACGCCCATCTGCTGCGCCACGCCCGCGTACAGGTAGCCGCCGAACTCGCCGTGGTCGATGTACACGTCGATCCCGAACTCACCCTTGATCATCAGGATCGTCATCATCACGACCTGCGCGACTTGGGTGTGCGTCGACACCTGCGTGCGCTTGGCCGAGAGGTCGCGGAAGAGCTCGAGCCGCAGGTCGCGCTTGGGCTTCTCGCCCTTGCCCGCCTCGAACGCCTCCCAGCGCTTCGCATAGGCGAGGCCCTGCGTGAACATGTGCCGCAGGTGCCAGTTCTCCCACGTCTTGCCGACGCCGGAGAGGAAGCGCTCGGGGTTGCCCCACTGCGCAACCTTGAGCGAGCCCGGATCGCGGATCACGGCCTCCTCGTACTTCGGGAGACCCGTCTTCAAGAGGATCCCCTGACCGCCCGAGTTCGTGCCCGAGCCGGGGATGTAGAGCACCGCGGTCACCGCGCCGCCGAGCGCGCGCTTGAACTCGCTGTTCTCGGGGATCACCGAGGCGCGCACGCGGATCTCAGGGTTGGTCACGTAGACCATGTCGTTGATGTCCATCGACCCGCCGACGTGGCTGTGCAGGTCGATCATCCCCGGCATGCACCACAGGGGCCCGAGGTCGCGCACGTTGTAGCCGACGGGCACGGCCGTGCTCGCGCGCGGCGCGACGAGCTCGATCTTGCCGTCGCGCACGAGGATCACGGCGTTGTCGACGACTTGCTCGCCTTCGAGCGACGCGACCAGCGCCTTCGCAGTGAAGAGCGCGAGCCCGGGCCCGCCCTTCTCGCCGGGAGCCGGCTGCTGCGCCGAAGCGACCTCTGCGCCGACGAGCAGCGCCGCGATCATCCACATGGAACGGATCATGGAGTGTTGTCTCCGCACGGGCCCGCTCAGCGGACCTCTTCCCCGTTGACGAAGGCACGCAAGACGCGCGTCGCAGGCTCGAGCGGCGGACCGTCGAGCAAGAGCACGTCGCCATCGAGGCCGGTCGCGAGGCGACCGACGCGCGAGCCGATGCCCATCATGCGGGCCACATCCGCGGTGAGCGCGCGCAGCGCCGCGTCGGGACTGAGCCCGCGCGAAACCGCGTAAGCCGCGATCACCGGCAGCTCGGCCGCGCCCTCTTCAGCCGCCGAGTGGAAGCCGATGCCGACGCCCGCACTCGCGAGCTCGACGTACCGGTTGCGCACGCTGTCGAGGCCCTTGCCCTCTTCCGTGGCGAGGACCTGATGGCTGAGCAGCACGCCCGCGACCTTGCCGCGCAGCTTGTCCGCGATGCGCCACGCATCGTCGGCGCCGACGAGCACGGGACGAATGCCCGCCGCCTCGAAAGCCGCGACGCAGGCGAGGATCTCATCTTCACGGTCGACGTTGACGAGGATCGCTGCTTCGCCGCGCATCGCGCGACGGAACGGCTCGAGGCGCGGGTCGATGCCCGGCGAGCGCGGCTTGCCCTTGGGCTCGCTCGTCTCCGCGGACTTCTGCTTGCGCAGCTCGGGCGCCTTCACCTCGGGCAGCGTCTTGCTCGCGCGCTCGGCGTTGAACTTCGCCTCGTCGCCGCGAACCTCGAGGCGCGCGTCGAGCTTGCCACCCTTCGCCTCGCCGCCGAGATACACGAACCCGCGCGTGCCGAGACCGGCGAGCGCGAGCTTCTTGTCCTTCCAAGTGCCTTGGAGCGCGACCAGCGTGGTCGAGACGCTGTCGCAGCGCAGCGTGCCGGTGACGACATCGCCTTGGAGCTGGAAGCGCAGCGAGATCGGCTCCTCGTCCGCGCCAGGGAGCGTGAGCTTCCCGCTCCACTCGCCGGTGACGGGATCCGCCTCCTCCTCTTCCTTCTGGCCCTTCGTCTTGTCGTCTTTCTTCTCTTCCTTCTTGGCGCCGGAGGCTTCTTCCTTCTTCTCCTCCGCCGGAGCGCTCTTCTCGTCCTTCTTG
>CAIYPP010000006.1 GCA_903928115.1 uncultured Planctomycetota bacterium | reverse complement strand
TCGATCCGCATGGAAGAGGTCGGACCCAACCGCGTGCGCGTGAGCGGCGCGAAGGGTTGTGCGCCGACTCCGACCTACAAGGTCTCGATCAGCTACGAGAACGGCTGGAAGGCGCTCGGGCAGCTCACGATCAGCGGTCCCGATGCGCTCGCGAAGGCCAAGCTGTGCTCGGACATCGTGTGGAAGCGCCTCGCCTACGACGGCTGCACCTTCTCCGAGGAGGAGAAGACGGTCGAGTTCGTCGGCGCGAACGTGTGCCACGCGGGGATCGACGTCCCCCACGCAGCCGAGCCGTCCGAGGTCGTGCTGCGCCTCGGCGTGAAGGGCCAAGACAAGGCCAAGATCGAGCGCTTCGGTTACGAGCTCGTCCCGCTCGTCACCAGCGGCCCGCCGGGCGTCACCGGCTTCGCCGGTGGCCGCCCGCACGCGACCGAGATCATCGGGTTCTGGCCGGCGCTGCTCGGCAAGGACAAGGTTCGCACCCAAGTCAGCGTGTTCGAGTCCTAGGAAGAGGAGAAGCATCGATGCCCATCGTTCCGCTCTCGCGCCTCGCGGATGCGCGCTCGGGTGACAAGGGAGAAGGCTCCAACGTCGGCGTGATGGCGCGCTCCGAGGCGGCCTATGTGTTCCTGAAGGGCGCGCTGTCGACCGAAGTCGTCCGGCGCCACATGGCGGCGATCAACCGCGGCGGCGTCAAGCGCTATGAAGCAGACCCGCTGCGCGTGCTCAACTTCCTCCTGCAAGACAGCCTCGGCGGCGGCGGCTCGGCGAGCCAGCGCACCGATGCGCAGGGCAAGACCCACGGGCTCGCGCTGCTGCGCCTCGAGCTCAATGTGCCGCAGAGCGTCCTCGACGCGACCCCGGAGTGACCATGGACCTGTTGCTCGAACTGTCGGAGAAGGCACGCCGCAATCCGCGGCGCATCGTGCTGCCCGAGGCGCAGGATGCGCGCGTGCGGCAAGCAGCAGCGGTGCTGCAGCAGAAGGGCATCTGCGAGCCGGTGCTGCTCGATGACGGCCGCATGGGCAGCGCGCCCGCTGGCGTCGAGGCGATCCGCATCCAGCGCGACAGCCGCGTCGAGAAGTTCGCTCACGAGCTCTTCGAGTTGCGCAAGTCCAAGGGCATGACGCTCGACGAGGCGCGCAAGAAGATCGTCGACCCGCTGTACTTCGGGGCGATGCTCGTGCGCACCGGCGACTGCCAAGGCGGTGTGTCGGGCAGCGAAGCTGCGACCGCAGACGTCCTGCGCGCCGGCCTGCAGGTGGTCGGCCTCGCGCAGGGCTGCAAGACGCTCTCGTCGTGCTTCCTGATGATCTTCAAGGACCGCGCGCTGACCTACGCAGACTGCGGCGTGGTTCCGCAGCCGACCTCCGAGCAGCTCGTCGACATCGCCATCGCCGCCGCGGAGTCCCATCGCCGCCTCGTCGGCGAGACGCCGAAGGTCGCGCTGCTCTCCTTTTCGACCAAGGGATCCGCGTCGCACCCCGACGTCGACAAGGTCACCAAGGCGCTCGAGCTCTTGAAGCGCCGTGCGCCGAACCTGACCTGCGACGGCGAGCTGCAGCTCGACGCCGCCATCGTGCCGTCGGTCGCCGAAAAGAAGTGCCCGGGCTCGCCGCTCTCCGGCCGCGCCAACGTGCTGATCTTCCCCGACCTCGACGCGGGCAACATCGGCTACAAGCTGACCCAGCGCCTCGCCGGCGCGACCGCGCTCGGCCCGCTCGTCCAAGGTCTCTCGCAGCCCTTCATGGACCTCTCGCGCGGCTGCTCCGCCGAGGACATCGTCCACGTCGCGACGATCGCCGCGGTCCTCTCGAACTGAGCGCGCGCGAAGCGCGCCACAACGCGCCGCGGGCCGCCCTGGAACTCTCCAGAGCGGCCCGCAGTGTTGTCTCGAGGCCGACGCGCAGCGCGCCCGCCGATCGACTAGGGGGGGGGGCGGGTCTACTTCTTGGCGGCCGCGCGCGCCGCCTCGACCTTGGCCCACATGCCCTCGGGGTCCTTCACGATGGCCTTCTTGCAGCCCGCGCAGCACAGGCGGTAGTAGCGGGTGCCGTAGAGGAAGTCGACCGGCTTCATCTCGGGGTCCTTGCCGATCTCCTCGCCGGTCGCGACGCAGGTCGAGAGCGGGTAGGTCGGCTTCTGAGCGGCGACGTAGGCGTCGTTGAGCGCCTTGAGCGCCTTCTCCGAGTTCTCCGTGACCGCGGCCACGCACTTCTGGCAGCAGACCTTCAGGAGGCGCGTGCCGACGACCACCTCGACCGCATCGGCGTCCAAGGCTTCGCCGCTCGTGGGGCAGGTCTTCAGCGGGTAGGCCATGCGCTGTTGCTCGACCACACCCTTGTCGATCTTGGCGAAGATCGCGGCCTTGTCCTTCTCAGCGCCCGCGACACAGTCCTTGCAGCAGACGCGGACGAGACGACCGTCGATCACGGTGTCGACCGCCTCCTTGCCGAGCTTCTCGCCGCTGACGGCGCAGGTCGTGAGCGGGTAGCAGGGCTTCTGGAACTGGATGATCGCCGCGTTGGCGTCCGCGGCCGGCTTGGCCTCGGCCTTGACGGCGTCCTGCGAAGCGGCCTCGGGGCGCGGCGGCTGCTTCTGCTGGAAGTGGGTGACGAGCGCGGCGACGAGCACCAGCGGGAGCGCGATGGACGAGAACGAGGTGAACTTCATGGTCGAATTCCTGCGGCCCGTGGGACCGCCGTGGGTCAGATTGCCAGAACGCGCGAGAGTCTAGGTCCGCACCCGACCCCGTTCACCTGCTCGATGGTTGCGCCTGCAAAAAAAATGTAGCGCGGGCGCGGGCTCAGGCCGCGAGGCGTCGCAGCGCGAAACCGGGGAGGTGCAAGAGCGCCGCGGACGCCGCGATCGCCGCCCCCATCGGAAGGTCGAGTTCGAACGACGCGACCACGCCCACGATCGCGGCCCCGACGCCGAAGCCGACCGCGAGCCGCAGGTAGCCCGCCATCGAGCTGGCCCACGCCCGCGCCGCGAGGGCGGGGAACACGAGCAGCCCAAAGAGCGGAATCGGGCCCAAGATCATCGCCCCCACCGACACGAGCAGCCCCGCGATCGCCGCGAGCAGCCCTTCGAAGACGAGCACGCGCTTCCCGAGCACCTGCGCGGTCTCACGGTCGTAGCTGACGAGAAGCAGGTCGCGCCAGAAGACCGCGAAGAGCAGCGCGCCGAGCCCGAGCACGAACGCCAGCGTCTCGAACTCGTGCACGCCGACGCCGAGCAACTCCCCCGCGAGAAGCTCGTCGACGAAGCCCTTGCCGACCGGCGAGATGCGGCCGAACAGCACGACGGCGGCGCTCGCAAGCGCGAACGCCGCAGCGACGCGCCCGACTTCGCTCCCGCCGCGCCGCCCGAGCCACAAGAGGACGGACAGCCCGCCGAAGGTTGCGATGCTCGCCCACGCGAGGTGGTAGTTCATCGCGGCGTGGGAGTCCGACGTCGCCGCGGCGAGGTCGAGTTCTCCGAGTCCGATGTGTTCGATCCACCACGGCAGCACGGCGAAGCCGGCGACCATGCCTGCGGTGGCGAACTGCGGCAGGGCGATGCCGTAGAAGCTCGTGCGACGTACGTGGAGGAAGGTGCCGAGCAACGGATAGACCGCGCCCGCGAGCAACGCCGCGAGCAGCGCCCAGCGAAAGAGCGCGACGCGCTCGCCCCACGGGATCTCGGCCAGTCCTTCCACGCTCAGACCTCCGCGTCCCCGACGAGCGTCGAGCCCGTCGCCGCGTAGAGGCGGTCGAGATTCTCCGGAGCGAGCATGGTCGCAGCGCTGCCCTCGCGCACACGCCCCTCGGCGACCCACAGCACGCGCTGCACGGTCTCGCGCACCATGCCGAGCTGGTGGCTCACGAGGAGCACCGCCATGCCGCGCGAGCGGTTGAGTTCCACGAGCAGCTCCAAGATCCGCGCCTGCGCCGCGCGGTCGACGCCGCTCGTCGGCTCGTCGAGCAGCATGACCTCGGGCTCGACCATCAAAGCCCGCGCAATCAGCACGCGCTGGCGCTGCCCGCCCGAAAGGGACGAGAAGGCGCTTGCGCGGCGTTCGTACAGGCCAACGCGCTCCAAGCAGGCCCGCGCACGCTCGCGAGCATCGCGCGAAACTCCGCGCCAGCCGCGCAGCGCCCCGTACGCCCCCATCTGTACGACCTCTTCGACCGTCACAGGGTAGATCGGGTCGAGCGTCTCGCGCTGTGGGACGTAGCCGATGGCGCGCGTGCCGCGCTCGACGCGCCCCGCGAGCGGCGGCACGAGTCCGAGCAGCCCGCGAAAGAGAGTGGTCTTGCCCGCGCCGTTGGGGCCGACGATGCCCAAGAAGTCCCCGCGCTCGATCGCGAGCTCGACCCCGAGCACGACGGGGACCTTGTGGTAGCCGAACGCGGCGCGCTCGGCGCGGAGGAGAGCGGCCATGGGCGGACGGAGTCTACTGCTTGGGCGGCACCGGCGTCCCGAAGGCCACGGCGAGCCGCTCGTGCACGAGGTCCATCATCGCGATCCACGAATCCGTGCCCGCGATCCCGCCGCACATGTTCGGCAGTTCCACCACCTTCGCTCCGGTCGCCTCCGCGACGCGCGCGACGAAGTCGTTCTTCGACCACAGCGCGGTCACGATCACGTCGCACGGCTCGCGCTTCATCGTCTCGATCACCTGCGCGAGGTGGTTGGGCGTCGGCGGAATCCCCGGCTTCACCTCGAGGTTCGCGCAGATCGCGATCCCATAGAGCTCGGCCAAGTAGTTGTACTCTTGGTGGTACTCGACGAGCTTGCGACCCTTCCACAGCGCGGACATCTCGACCCAGCGCTTCTCGGCCTTTTCCAAGCGCGCGAAGTAGGCATCGCGCCGTGCCTCGAACTCGCCCTTCCACTCCGGCGCGAGCTGCGCGAATCCCGCGGCGATGCGAGTCGCGAAGTGGCGCCCCGCGCGCGGGTCGATGTTCATGTGCGGGTTGCCCTGCGGGTGCAGGTCGCCGCCTTGGCGCGAGAGCACCTCGGGGATCTGGATCGCCTGCCAGCCGTCCGAACAATTGATGAAGCCCTTGCCACCGGGGCGAACCTGCGGATTGCCGCAGCCTTCGAGCAACCCGGGGATGAACCCCATCTCCATCGAGAGCCCGACCTGCACCAGCGCGTCGGCCTTCGAGAGCGCGACGAGGTGGCTCGGCCGCGCGACGACGTTGTGGAGGTTCTCCTTGCCCTTGGCGATCGAGGAGACCTCGACGCGCTCGCCGCCGAGCTCGCGCGCGATGTCGGCGAGGTCGGGGATCGTGGCGACGACCTTCAGCTTGGCACCCGCCTCGCGCTGGATCGCCTGCGCGGGCAGCGCAGCGACGAGCAGCACGAGAGCGGGTACGAGGAGGCGCAGCAGCGGACCCATCGGGCCGCGGATCCTACCAGTTCACGCCGTGACCGTGGGCGCCGAGGATCGTCGTGTACTGCAGCGCCAGCTTGGAGCCCGAGCCATCGACGTCGGAGTCCGAGGCGCCGAGGACGAGCCGCAGGCGATGGAACTCGGAGAACATGCGCGTGTAGTACACCTCGAGCTCCGAGCGCTCGTCGCCGACGACCTCGGCTTGGCTCACCTGCACTCCGACCGCGTTGAAGCGATCCCACGCGTAGTCGCCGTAGGCGAAGAAGCCCGTGAGCGAGTCGTCGACGACCGCGTAGTCGGCGGGGTTCGTGTCGTCGGCGCCGACGAGCTCCGCGCCGACGTCGCCCGTGTTGAACAGGAACTCACCGCCGAAGGTCCACGAGTCGAGGCCCGTCTCACCCACCCAACCGTACGTGACATCGAGACCGTAGACGGTGCTCGAGAGGTCCTCTGCGATGGGACCTGCGTCGAGGCCGAGCGCGTAGTTGGGCACGAGGCGCGCCGATGCACCGAGCTGCAGCGTGCCGCGCTCGCCCACCTCGGTGAAGCCCGTCAGTCGCGCCGTGTAGTTGAAGTCGTCGACCCGCTTCGCGTCCTCGGCGAGACTGATCGCGGGCGTCGTCGCCGGATCGGCGTCCTCGTCACCCTCGCCGAGCGCGCTCGCGAAGGCGCCGAGCGACCAACGCACGACCGTCGCGTCGCCGAAGGTCGTCCAAGAGTCCCACTGCGCACCCTCGCCCGCCACCTCGGCGCCGAGGTACTCGCGCAGGACCAGCGGCCGCTCCAGCGTGCGCAGGTCGTGGACGTGGGTCTGCATCTGCTTGCCGAAGTCGATGAAGAAGCGGCCGGCGCGCACCACGTTCTTGTTTCCGAAGCCCGTGTAGTGGACCGCGGCCTCCTCGACGCCGATGCCCTCGTCCTCGGCGACGGCGGTGAAGTAGGCCCACGCGTTGGGATCCACCCAAGCGTTGGCGCCGAGCTCGAACACGCGCAAGAACGCGTCGGCTCCGTCGGGGCCGTTCTCCTGCTCCGACACGTTGGCCTCGGCGTCGACGATGAACGAGAACGCCGGGTTGAAGTCGTTGGTGAAGCGCGTCACCTGTCCGCTCGAAACGCGGCGACCGAGCGTGGGCATGCCCGGGGTGACGAAGGTGGTGCCCTGCGAGTTGGGCTGTCCTGCAGCTTCGCTCGCGGGCACCTGCAGCGGGCCGGGGCCCACCAAGTTGGCAGGCGGCGGCGCGGAATCCTTGCCGGCGGCAGGGTTGTCCTGCTGAGCGAGGGCGAGCGGAGTCAGGGTTAGAGCGGCGGCGAGACGGACGGACAGAGAGCGAGACGTCGACATGGGGCGGCGAGAACGAGGAAGGTAGAACGGACGAGGAGCACTGCCGCTCCCCACGTCGCCTGCTCGCCGTCCGCGCCGTTCCGGTTCCCACGGATTGCGAAAAAACCACGGGGAGACCGCTCGCCCGAGCGCGAGACAAAGTCGGAGGGCGCAGGAGCCAATGGCTCCTGCGCCCTCCGATGGATCGTGTCCGATGCTGACCGGACGGGCCCACAGGGGCCCCGTGAGATCAGTTCATCGTCTTGCCCGTCGCCGGGCAGACCTTCTGCTCACCCGAGCACTCGGTCTTGCCGGCGCAGGACGCGGCCTTCTCGCTCGAGCAGCCGGCGGCCTTCTCCGAGGCGCAGCAGTCGGCCTTGGGAGCGCTGGCGTCGCCCGTCGAGGTGTTGGTCGTGCCCTTGCAAGCGGCGAAAGCGGCGACGAGCGCCACGCCCAGGATGATGTTCTTCATGCAGCTGACTCCTTGTAGATAGGGATGGTGGTCGGACCACAAAGGGCCCGGTGGACCGATGGATGGAAAGTCCCCGAGCGCGAGACGAACCGTTTCGGCCCGAGGATGGCGCCTAGCTTAAGCCGAGTCGTGGACGCCGCCATGTTCGAGCTCGGAAAACGGGCCTGCGAACTGGAGCGGAGTACATCCATAAGTGATTTATTCGTAAGAACTTAGGTTCTACATCGCCGGCGGAGCCGAGGTCGGAAACCGGCTCCAAACGCCCGCAACGCCCGGCTGCGGACCCGGTTTTCGCCGTCCGCGCCTCCAGAGCGGCTCGCGCCAAGGTCGATCCACGGACGCGCTCCCCCATGTTCGCAACGCACGCACGCCGCCGCCGAGCCGCCCGCTCGGGCATGACGCTGATCGAAGTCACGATCGCGATGGGCGTGCTCACCATCGCGGTCTTCCTGTTCACGGGGGTGATCGCGTCCTCGTCGCGCATCGGTTCGGAGAAGCGCCAGCAGAGCGTCGCCGCCCACGCGGCCCGCAGCCAACTCGAACGCCTCCGGGGACTGCCCTTCGAGCAAGTCTGGGCCCTCTACAACGAGCGCACCGACGACGACCCCGCCGGCACCGCCTCGGCGCCGGGCCCCCACTTCGCGGTGGCGGGACTCGATGTGCGCCCCGACGACGCCGACGGACATGTCGGGCGCATCGGTGTGCCGAGCGTGTCGGGCGCGCTGCGCGAGGACTCGCAAGACGTCGAGCTCGGCCTGCCCCGCGACCTCGACGGAGACTCGCTCGTCGACGAACGGGACCACGCCGCCGACTACCGCATCCTGCCGGTGCGCGTCGAGATCGAGTGGCAGAGCCCGCTCGGTCCACGGCGCATCGAGATGTTCACCATGCTCGCTCCGGAGGGCGCACGATGAGGCGCGCGCTCCGCTCGGCCCGCGCGGGCTTCACCCTGCTCGAGACGCTGATCGCGCTCACCGTGGTCGGCCTCGTGCTCGGCAACATCGTCATGGTGACGCGCTCGACGAGCGACGCCTACGACGAGGAGATGTCCAAGGCGAGCTTGGAACTCCAGCTCGACCAGACGCTCGACCGCATCGCGCTCGCGCTGATGTCGGCGAGCGCCGCTTCGCTCCAGCCCGGCGCCGCGAACCCCGCCTTCCACTCGACGCTCTCCTACGCGCAGAACCTCGGCGTGCAGGCGGGCGAGGTCGTGCACGGCGCGCCTGAGCGCATCTCGCTGCGCATCGAAGGCGGCGAGGTCGTGTGGGTCGAACGCCCCGGCGAACCGGGGGAGCGCATGGCCACGTGGACGCGCTCCGTGCGCGAGTTTCTCGAAGGCGAGCTGCAGAACGGCGTCGACGACAACGGCAACGGCCTCGTCGACGAGAGCGGGCTCGCGTTCGTGATCGAGAGCGGCGTGGTGCGCGTGCTGCTCACGCTCGAGCGCAACGGCCGCGGCGGAAGCTCGCTCACCTACACGCGCGAATCCGTCGTCCACTGTCGCAATTCCTGAGCAACGGGGAGGAGCCTAGCGATGAAGAGAACCACGACTGTCCACCACGCGCGCCGCGGGGGCGTGCTCGTAGCGACGTTGGTCGCAGTGCTCGCCGTCGGCGGACTCAGCGTGTGCCTGCTCGAGCTCGACACGACGCGCTTGAAGCGCCAAGTCGCGGGCATCGACAACAAGCGTGCGTTCAACCTCGCGGAAGCGGGCCTCGCCGAAGGCCGCTTCGCGGTCGAGACCGGCCACAGCGGCGCGATCGGCAGCGAGACCGCGCCCGCCCGCTTCGGCGACGGCCTCTTCTGGGTCACCGCGACCGAGCTCGCGCCCAACGTCATCGGCCTCGAGAGCACCGGGATGGCGGGCACGGGACGAGCGACGCTGTCGCTCGTGCTGCGCCGCACGAGCCGCGACGTCGCGGCCCTCGGCGTCCTCGGCTCGAGCCAAGTCATCCTCGGAGCCAACGCGCGGGTCGACGCCTACGACTCGGGCGGCGCGCCCGGCGTTCCCAAGCTGCCCGAGCGTTTCGATCCGACGAGCAGCGTCGCAGTCGAGCTGCGCAGCAACGGCGACATCACGCTCGGTGACGATGCGCGAGTCTTCGGCGATGCGACGCCGGGTCCGAGCGGCAGCGTGCAGCTCGGCGACGACGCGCTCGTGAGCGGCTCGACCGCGCCGGCGTCGATCGAAACGGAGGTCGCGGTCATCGAGACGCCGCAGCTCGCCGCCGCAGGAGACCTGACGCACACCAACGGCTCGCGCCGCGTCCTCGCGGGCGACGGGAAGTCCTGGGGCACGATCCGCGTCGGAAAGAACTCGACGCTCGTTCTCCGCGGCCCGCTGCAAATGTCCACGCACGCCCTGCGCGTCGAAGACGGCGGGCGCGTCGAGGTCGACTCCACCTCGGGCCCCGTCGAGCTACACGTCACGGACTGGCTCGACCTGCAGTCGGGCTCGCACTGGAGCTTCCCGCAGGAAGATACGCGCGGGCTGCGGATGTTCGTCTCGGCGACGGGCACGCGCGACCGCGACAACAACGGCACGGCGGATGCGCCGATTCACTGGCAAGCCACGGGCATATTCTTCGGGACGCTCTACGCACCGAACGCGCGCCTCGCACTGCCCGCGGGCTCCGCGCTGTACGGGGCGGTGGCCGCGGGCATTCTTCAGCTCGGCGACAAAGCCGCCGTGCACTTCGACGCAGCGCTGCGGGGCAGCGATCCGACGTCCGACCTCGAGGTCGAGCGCATGGCGTGGAAGGTCGTCGAGATCCCGCGCGAGATCGCGCGCGACCTCGGCGAAGACCCGTTCACGGCCCTCGATGTCGCGCAGAACGAGCTCAAGCCGCCGACCTTGGCCTACGCGAGTGCGGACTACGAAATCGAGGTCGAGTACGTCGACGCGAGCGGCGCGAAGCACAAGTACAAGGGCCGCGAGTCGGACTTCGACTGGAAGCTCGCTCGCGACGTGCAGAAGCTGCGGCGACGCGAGCAGAAAGACGACTAGCCATGCTTGCACCGCTCGCCATCGCGCTTCTTGCGCTCGTCGCGCCGCAGCACAGCCGGCGCGCCTCGAACTCCGAGCTGCGTGCGAGCCTCGGCGCGCTGGTGTTGCGTGAAGCAACCGCGAGCGAGCTCGAGCAGGGGCTCGCGCGCATCGGGCGCGAAGGGACGCTGGCCGAGGTCGAGCTCGCTGTGATGATCGCCGCGCGGATTCCGTCGGAGATCGACGAACTTGGCCAGACGTCGACTCCGGGAGCGCGACTGCTGACGGCCAGCCTCCGCGACGTCTTCCGTCGCCATGCCGTGAAGCTACCGCGCGTGGCGTCGGTCGTCGGCGAGCGATCCGAACCCTGGGCCAGCGCCTTGATCGCGGCCTACGGCGACAGCGCGACGCCGCAGGCCGTAGCACGACTGGGCGAGTGGCTCGCCAGCGGACCGGAAGATGCGAGCGGTGCCGTGCTCGCTCTGTCGGCCGCAGCGCGCTCGCAGCAAGGTCCGTTCGACTCACGAGCGCGTGCCAGCGTGCGTGCACTCTTGGATCGCCCCGGTCGCCCGGGCCACCGCGAGGCCGTGCTCGCCCTCGGCTGGCTCGACGACGACGAATCGGTCGACGAACTCTGCGAGCTGCTGCGCAGCGCACACCCCGGAATCGCCGACGACGCGCGCTGGTCGCTGGAGCGCATCACGGGCGCACGCTTCGGTCGCGACGCGCTCGCATGGCGTCGCTGGCTGTCGGAGGAGCGCGACTGGCGACTCGAGCGGCTGCCGGGGTTGCTCGACCAGCTCTACGATGCGAATCGAGGCGCTGCCGCGCGGGCGCTGAACGAGCTCGCGAGGCATCAGTTCCCGCGACACGAGCTCGCTGCGCGTCTCGCCGAGCGGATGGATGCCTTGGACGGCGACCTCCTCGGTTGCGCGTGCGGGGCGCTGGCTCAGCTGCGTTCCGCGGCAGCGATTCCTGCCCTGCGCGAGCTCTTGGAGCAGGGCCGCCCCGAGGCCGAACACGCCGAGCTCCTCGCCACGCTCGCCGTGCTCGAACCTTGGGCGCGCGACTCCCGAAACTGAGATCCCGCCGAGGCCGCGGTCAAGCGAGACGACCGCTCGTCCGATCCATTCGGACGTGACGTCCTCCCCCCATCCCCGCCGCCGCATCCGCCTCGTGCGTCCGCGCCTTCAGCTGCGGCTCATGGGCGCCTTCCTCGGCGTGAGCCTCCTCGCGCTGACACTGCAGTACCTCGTGTTCCAGCGGCTGCTCGCGGACGCCGCGACGACGCTGCCGACCGACGGGGCGCTCTTGCTCTCGCAGACCAATACACGGCTGATGACGGTCTTCCTCGTCAGCGTCGCACTCCTCTTGCCCGCGACCTTCGCCGTCGGTCTGGTCGTCACACACCGTCTGATCGGCCCGATCTATCGCTTCGAGATGTACCTGAAGCAGGTGATCGCGCGAGAGACGAGCGAGCCCTGCCGCATCCGCAAGGGTGACGAGCTGCAGGACCTCTGTGACCTCATCAACGCGGCCACCGAACCGGTTCGGAACGCCGCGGTCGAGCGCACCGAGCGCCGCGAGGCGGCCTAGCCCGAGCGCGGCCATGCAGCTGCGCACGCGCATCACGCTCGTCGTCGCGCTGGTCGTCCTCGCGTACGCGCTGGGCGATCTCGCGTTGCAACGCTTCATCGTTTATCCCCGCTTCGTCGAGCTCGAAGCCCGTGATGCGCAGACCGACGTGCTGCGCGTCGAGCGTGCCTTGGATGCCGAGGTCGCGACGCTCGACTCCCGCTGCGCGGAGTGGGCGAGCTGGGACGAGGCCAACGCGTTCGTGGCGCAAACGAAGACAGGCTCGTCGTTCGCAGAGCACAGCCTCTCCGCGGGCAGCCTGCGAGCGTCGCGCATCGACCTGCTGTATCTCGTCGATCGCGAGGGCCGCGTGCGCTTCGGCGAGATCCGCAATCCGACGAGCGGCGAGCGCGTGCGACTGCCCGAGCTCGACCTCGAGCAGCTGAGCCCGGGCCATCCGTATCTGCCGATCGATCGCGCCTCCGGGACACGCGGAATCGCGCAGACCACGCTCGGCCCGCTCTTTCTCGCCTCGCGCGAGCTCGAAGGTCCGCAGGGCGGAGCGGTGATCCTAGGCCGCCTCCTCTCGAACGAGCTGGTGAAGGAGCTACGCGAGCGCACGGAGGTCGATTTCACGTGGAGCGACCTCTCCGCCCCGTCGGAACTCGAACCCACCCTGTTGGCCGAGGTGACGGCCTCCGCAGAACCCGTGCTGCGCGTGCGCGACGAGTCGACGCTCGAAGGCTACGCGAGCGTCGATGACCTCCGCGGTCGCCCCACGCTGCTCGTTCGCGCCACCCTGCCGCGCGCGATCTCGGCCGGAGGCCGTGAGGCGCTGCGCTATGCGCTGATCTCGACGATCGCAGCGGGCTTGCTCCTGCTCTTCGTGCTGCTCGCGCTGCTGCGCAAGACGGTGGTAGCTCCGCTCGGTGTTCTGACGCGCCACGCCGTCGAGATCGGCAAGAGCGATGACTACGGCCGTGCGATCGCGCTCGAACGCGGCGACGAGATCGGCGTCTTGTCGCGCGAGTTCGAGAGCATGATGCGCAAGCTGGAGCGCTCGCGCGCCGAGCTCGTCGACACGGCGCGCGCCGCGGGCATGTCGGAGATCGCCACGGGCATCCTGCACAACGTGGGCAACGCACTGAACAGCGTGGGCGTCTCGACGGAAGTGATCGACGCCAAACTGCGCAGCTCGCGCCAGCAGAAGCTCGACAAGCTCGCGGAGCTCGTGCGCGCGCAGGGCGAGCGCTTCGGTGAGTTCGTCGCTCACGATCCCCGTGGACGGCACGTCGCACCGTTCCTGCTCGAAGTCGCGGACGGACTCCGGGACGAGCACGCGCAGCTCGCCGAGGAAGTTCGGACACTGGCGAGCGGCGTCGAGCACATCCGTGCGCTCGTCGCGGCACAGCAAGACTTCGCGCGCAAGAGCGAGCTGCGCGAGTCCGTCGAGCTCGAGTCCCTCGTCGACATGGCGTGGGGCATCGTAGGACGCGCGACGAGTGCGACGCTGCCGGAGCTTGTGCGGGAAATCGAGCCGCTCGGCCGTGTTCCCGTGCAGCGTCACAAGCTCGTGCAGGTGCTGGTCAACCTGCTCAAAAACGCCTGCGAGTCGGTCGCCGCCGCGGGGCGCGCGCCCGGGCGCGTGACCGTCGTCCTCCGAAGCCACTCGGGGCGCCTCGAACTCGAGGTGCGCGACGACGGCCTCGGGATCTCGCGCGAGCACTTGCCGCAGCTCTTCCGGCACGGCTTCACGACCAAGTCCGACGGCCACGGCTTCGGGCTTCACTCCTGCGCCAACGCCGCCACCGAGATGGGCGGCTCGATCCGCGTCCACAGCGACGGTCCGGGCCGCGGCGCCTCCTTCACTCTCGAGCTGCCCTTCGCCGCGCGCGAAGCAGCCTAGCCACCCACTGCGAACATGAGCACCACGCCCCGACCGCGCATCCTGATCGTCGACGACAACCCTGCGATCCACGGCGACTTCCGCAAGGTGCTCGGCACGGCCTCCGCAGACCACGCGACGCCGAGCGACAGCGAAGCAGCGCTCTTCGGAGAGCCGGTCGCGACGCAGCCCACGGAGAGCGGCGCGCCGGAGGACAGCTATGAGATCGACGACGCGCTGCAAGGCGAAGAAGCGCTCGCGAAGGTGGTCGCAGCCCGCAAGGAGGGTCGCCCCTATTCGATGACGTTCCTCGACGTGCGCATGCCGCCCGGCTGGGACGGCGTTCAGACGGCGCGCGCGCTCTGGGAGGCCGACCCGGACCTGCAGGTCGTGCTCTGCACCGCGTTCTCCGACTACACGTGGCCGCAGACCATCGCGGAGCTCGGTCGCACCGATCGCCTGCTGATCCTGAAGAAGCCCTTCGACTCCGTCGAGGTCTGCCAGCTCGCGGCTTCCCTCACCGAGAAGCGCGCTTCGCTCCAGCGCGAGCGCGAGAATCTGGCAGCGGCGCGCAAGGCCGAGCTCGAGGCGCGTGCCTATGCCGCGTCGCTCGAGACGATGAACCGCGCGCTCCAGTCGTCGTGGGCACAGGCCGACAGCGAGCTGCGCCGCCGCAACGAGTTCCTGCAGCGACTCTCATCCGAAGTGCTCGCGCCTGCGCAGCGCATGCTGCTCGAGAGGCTCGACCTGGATGCGCTCGCCGCGGGTACGGCGAGCGCGAAGCTCGACTTGGACAAGCTGCTCGATCCGACGATCGCCGTGGTGAGCGCGATCGCCGCCGTGCTCGAGCTCTCGGCGATCGACGCCGGCACCGCCCGTGCAAACGCCGAGCCTTGCTCGCCGCGCGAGATCGCGAGCAGCATCACCGAAAGCGCGCGCGCCTCCTCTCTCTGCGCGAGAGTGACGTTCGACACGCGCGTCGACGAGCACGTTCCCGCCGAGATCCGTGGAGACGCGGCGCGTATCGAGCGCATCCTCGCGGAGCTCGTCGCCAACGCCGTTCGGCATTCGGGCGCCGACAAGGTCGAGCTGCGCGTCGCGCGCGATCCCCAGCCGGGGATGCTCGCACTCACGGTGCGCGACAACGGCGCAGGGCTCACCCGTAGCGCAGAGGCTCACATCTTCGAGCCGTTCCACGGTGGCGACGGCTCCCGCGCGGGGCTCGGGCTCGCGCTCGCGCGAAGAACGGCTGCGCTGCTCGGCGGTGAGCTCTCCTACGAACCGCGAGACGAACGCGGTGCGTGCTTCCGGCTTCGGCTGCCGACGCGCGAAGCCCTCGCTTGAGCTTCAGGCCGCTCGCGCGGCTTGGAACCCGTGCTCGAGCAGCGCCCGCGCCTTCTCCGGCGGAACGGGCGGGCTGAACAGGTAGCCCTGCACTTCGTCGCATTGCAGGACGCGCAGGAACGCGAGCTGCGACTGCGTCTCGACGCCTTCCGCGACGACGCCGATCTTCAGGCTCTTTGCCATCAGCAGGATCGACGTGACGATCGCGGCATCGTCGGGGTTCGAGGTCGACTCGCGGATGAAGCTCTGGTCGATCTTCAGCGCGTCGATCGGGAAGCGCTTGAGGTACGCGAGGGACGAGTATCCCGTCCCGAAGTCGTCGATCGAGAGGTGCACTCCGGCGGACTTGAGACGGCCGAGAGTCTCGACCGCAGTGCCTGCGTCGCGCATGACGGTGCTCTCGGTCAGCTCGAGCTCGAGCCACTCCGCAGCGAGCCCGCTCTGCGCGAGCGCGTCGCGCACGACCTGAGGCAAGTTGGGCTGCGTGAACTGCACGGTCGACAGGTTCACGGCCATGCGCACGGACTTGGCGCCTGCGTCCTGCCACTCCTTGGCCTGACGGCACGCTTCGCGCAGCACCCACTCGCCGATCGGGACGATGAGGCCCGTCTCCTCCGCGAGCGGAATGAACTGTGCGGGCGACACGAAACCGAGGTCAGGGTGCTTCCAGCGCAGGAGCGCCTCGAAGCCGACGATCGCCTCGCCGTTCACGGCGACGCGCGGCTGGTAGTAGAGGCACAGCTCGTTGCGCTCGAGCGCGCGGCGCAAGCTCGTCTCGAGGGTCAAGCGCTCGAACGCGCGAGCGTCGAGCTCGGAGGAGTAGAACTTCAGCGCGCCGTTGCCGGATTGGCGTGCGCAGAACGACGCGGTCTCCGCGCGGCGGACGAGCTCCTCGGCTTGGTTGTGATCGGTCGGGTAGCCGGCGATGCCGATCGACGCCGGCACGCAGAGCTCGTGTCCCGAGACCTCGAACGGGCGCGCCAAGGCTTCAAGGATTCGCGTGCCGACCTTCGCGGCGTCGTGGATGCGTACGAGATCCGGCAGGAGCACCGTGAAGTGCTCTCCGGCGCGGGCGATCACGCAGGCCTCGCGCTCCGTCGTCGCACGGCCGAGAGTGTCCGAGTCACGCGTGGCTTCGCGGATGCGCTTGGCGATCGCATCGAGCAGCGCATCCCCTGCGTCGGCGGACACAGCGTTCGCAGCGAGCGCACTGACGCGGTGAACGTCGATGTGGAGCACGGCGGCGTGTTGACCCGTCCGCGCGGCGATGCGGATCGCGCGCTCGACTTGTTGAGTGAACTCGTTCGAGGTCAGCTCGTCGCGCGGAGGAGTCGGCTGCGCTTGAGAGAGCTTCGGCGCGGGGGCTTGAACCTCTTCCACCATCCCGGTGACGCGCAGGACCTGACCCTGCGGATCCTGCATGCGACTCGCGATGTGGCGCATGCGACGGCCGGAACGCGTCGCGTGCTCGAGCGGCTCGCTGCATGCTCCGCGCGAGACCTGCTCGATCCACTCGGCAGCGCGGCCCTGCTCGTTGTCCGGCAGCTCGCCAATCCACGACGCGAGCGTGTCGGTGGTCTCGGAGGACGCGCGCTCGAGGAGCTGCACGGTATCGGCGCTGCTCCAGAACTCACCAGTCGCGAGGTCGAGCTCCCAGAAGCCGACCGGGTTTCCACCCTTCAGGAGCTCGAGCTTGCGGCGCATGCGCGCCAGCTCGCATTCGCGGCGTGCCTGCGCGATCGTGCGCTCGAGCGTGAGCGCCGCCAGCGTGCTCGACATGCCCCGCTCCAAGATTGCCGCGGCACCGAGGGTGCTCGCCGTTGCCGCTGCAACGTCGTCGCCTGTCTGGATGACCGCGACCCACGGGATGTGCGGAGGAATGTGAGCCAAGAGACTCGGCAACGCCGCGAGGTCCGCAACCAGGACGTCGGGACTGAGCTGCAACGCCTTGTCGAGGCTTGTGACCGTCTCGGTGCGCGCTCGGCACGACGCGCCGAGATCCAGAGAGCAGGAGACGAACGCGATGAGAGCGTTGGAGACGACGGAATCGGGTTCGGGGCGCATGCGGGGGACCGCCGGGGAAGGCCCGGCGCGACCCCTCTCCTTCGGGCTTGGGCGGGGCGCTTCTGGAGCCCGCGGCGGCATTTCTTGCCGGGGTGAGCACATTGCAATCTCCTGATCGGAGCCGGGAGCAGGGAGCTCGCGCGCATGTGGTCGGGGCACGGCAACGGGGCCCTCCGCACCCCACGCCCTTGCGAAAGTCGACACATCAACCAATCATGATTCCATGATCGGTCTCACCGGAACCTCGCGTCTTCTCAAGGCCCTCGCCGATGACACCCGCCTGCGGATCCTGAACCTCCTGACCGAGGAGGAGCTCTCGGGCTCGGACCTGATGGAAGTGCTCAACATGGGGCAGAGCCGCGTCTCCACCCACCTGAACCTCCTGAAGGAGGTCGGGCTGGTGAACGACCGCCGCGAGGGGCGGCGGACGCTCTATTCGATCGCCCCGGGCCCGGCGGCCGCGCTCCTCGCGCAGGTCCTCACCGAGAACCAAGGCAGCCCGGAGTTCGCGTCCGACCTCGCCGGCCTCGGAGTGCTGCGCGAGGCCCGCAAGGCGCAGAAGCGCGCGTACTTCGACCGCGTGGCGGCGAGCTTCGGCGAGCAGCTGCTCCCCGGCCGCACTTGGGAAGGCCTCGCGCGCGGACTCGCGCGCCTGTGCCCGCGCGGCCGCTACGCGGACCTCGGCATCGGCGACGGCATGCTCACGCTCATCCTCGCCGAGACGGCGGAGAAGGTGACGGCCGTCGACCTCTCACCGGAGATGCTCGCGGCGCTGCGCTCGCGCGCGAAGCAGCAGGGCATCGCGAACATCGAGACGGTCGAAGGCGACATCGAGGACCTGCCGCTGCCCGACGCGTCCCACGACGTGGTCGTGATGAGCCAAGCGCTGCACCACGTGAACGACCCGGACAAGGCGCTCCGCGAAGCCAGACGCGTGCTGGTCCCCGGCGGCGCACTCCTCGTGCTCGACCTCCTCGCGCACAACGAAGAGTGGGTCCGCGAGAAGCTCGCCCACGTGCAGCTCGGCTTCACCGAAGCGGACCTTGGCGAACGCATCCGCAAGGCAGGCTTCACGCACGTGTCGGTGCTCCGCGCCGCGCGCGACCCGCAACCCCCGCACTTCATGACCCTCGTCGCCAGCGCGCGCTGCGGACGCTGAGGAACGCTCCATGAAGCCCACCTTCCGTGATGCGCTGCGCCAGCGCGTGCTGTTCCTCGACGGCGCGATGGGGACGCAAATCCACGCGGCCAACCTCGAGCTCGAGCGCGACTTCCTCGGCCTCGAAAACTGCAGCGAAGTCGTGAACCTCACGCGCCCGGACGTGATCGGCTCCATTCACGAGCGCTACTTCGCCGCCGGATGCGACGCCGTCGAGACGAACACGTTCGGGGGGATGTCGCACGTGCTCGCGGAGTTCGGGCTCGAAGCGCGCACGCGGGAAATCAACGCGACGGCCGTGCGCATCGCGCGCAAGGCTGCGGACAAGCACTCGACGCCGGAGAAGCCGCGCTTCGTGCTCGGCTCGATGGGGCCGGGAACCAAGCTCGCGACGCTCGGCCACATCGAGTTCGACACGCTGCGCGCGTCGTACTTCACACAAGCACAGGGCTTGATCGAAGGCGGCGTGGACGCATTCCTCTTGGAGACCTGCCAAGATCCTCTGCAGATCAAGGCCGCGCTCTCGGCGATTCGTGCGGCGCAGAAGGAAGCGGGCACCGACCTCGCGGTGATCGTCAGCGTCACCATGGAAGTGACCGGAACGATGCTCGTCGGTACGGAGATGGCGGCCGCGATCGCACTGCTCGATCCGTTCGACATCGACATGATCGGACTCAACTGCGCGACGGGACCGCGCGAGATGAGCGAGCACATCCGCTTGCTCGGCCAGACCTCGCGCAAGCCGATCTGCGTCTATCCCAACGCGGGCCTCCCCCACTTGGTCGATGGACACCCGCACTACCCGCTCACGCCCGCGGAGCTCGCCGACTGGCTCGTGCGCTTCATCGAAGAAGACGGCGTGAGCATGGTCGGCGGCTGCTGCGGCACGACGCCGGAACACTTGGCGCAGGTGATCCGCGCCGTCGGCGTGCGCAAGCCCAAGCCGCGCAAGCCGAGCTTCCAGCCCGCCGTGACGAGCACCTACACGGCGGTCTCGCTCTTGCAAGAGCGCTCCGTGCTCTACGTCGGCGAGCGCTCCAACGCGAATGGCTCGAAGGCGTTCCGCGAGCACCTTCTCGCCGGAAACGTCGACGCGCAGGTCGAGATGGGTCGCGAGCAAGCGCGCGAAGGCAGCCACGTGCTCGACCTGTGCACGGCGTATGTCGGACGCGACGAGGTCGCCGACATGACGAAGGCCGTGGCGCGCTACCGCACCGAGGTGCCGGCGCCGCTGATGATCGACTCGACGGAGCCGCCGGTGATCGACGCCGCGCTCAAGCTGTGCGGCGGGCGCTGCATCATCAACTCGATCAACTTGGAGGAGGGTGTCGAGCGCGCGGAAAAGGTCCTCGCGATCGCGCGCGAGCACGGCGCGGCGCTCATCGCGCTCACGATCGACGAGCAAGGCATGGCGAAGACGGCCGAGGACAAGCTGCGCATCGCGCGACGTCTGTATCGGCTGTGCGTCGAAGACTGGAAGCTGCGGCCCGAAGACCTGCTCTTCGACGTGCTCACGTTCACGATCGCGACCGGCAACGAAGAGGACCGCCGTCTCGGCCTCGAGACGCTCGAAGGCATCCGCAAGGTGCGCGAAGAGCTGCCCGGCGTCGGGACGCTGCTCGGTGTCTCCAACATCTCCTTCGGCCTGAACGCCGCGGCGCGCCACGTGCTGAACAGCGTGTTCCTGCACCACGCGCAGGAGGCGGGGCTCACCGCCGCGATCCTGCACTCCGCGCGCATCGTGCCGCTGCACCGCATCGACCCCCGCGCGCGCCAAGTCGCCGAGGACCTCATCTTCGACCGCCGTCGCGAAGGCTACGACCCGCTGCAGGAGTTCCTGAAGCTCTTCGAAGGCGCTCAGGTCGCGGCAAAGAAGGAGCGCGCGGTTCCCGCCGACCTGTGGGAACGTCTGCGCTGGCGCATCGTCGAAGGTGAGCGCAAGGGCCTCGACGAAGACCTCGCGAGCGCGATGGCCGCAAAGAAGCCGCTCGAGATCATCAACGTCGACCTGCTCGCCGGAATGGCGACCGTCGGCGACCTGTTCGGGCGCGGCGAGATGCAGCTGCCGTTCGTGCTGCAGTCCGCGGAGACGATGAAGGCGGCCGTGAAGTTCCTCGAGCCGCACATGGAGCGCAGCGAGGGACAAACTCGCGGCAAGCTCGTGCTCGCGACGGTGCGTGGCGATGTGCACGACATCGGCAAGAACTTGGTCGACATCATCCTCTCGAACAACGGCTACACGGTCTACAACCTCGGCATCAAGCAGCCGATCCAGCACATCCTCGACGTCACGCACGAACACAAGCCCGACGCGATCGGAATGAGCGGCCTGCTCGTCAAGAGCACCGTGGTGATGAAGGAGAACCTCGAGGAGATGAACCGCCGCGGCGTGCGCGTGCCCGTCGTGCTCGGTGGCGCGGCGTTGACGCGGCGCTACGTCGAGCACGACCTGCGCAAGGTCTACGAGGGCGCGCTGTACTACGCCAAGGACGCGTTCGAGGGGCTCGATGTGATGGAGCGCATCGTCGCCGGCGAAGAGAAGCCGCCCGTGCGCGAATTCCAGCGCGACGGCGACGTGCCGCTCGAGCCTGAGATCCCGACGAAGTCCGTGGCCTGCGCCGCCGCCAGCGTCGGCCGTGCGCTCGGCGAGGCTGCGCCCGCGCTCGCGGAGCGTCCCGCGCCCGAGGTCGGCGAGCCGCAGTGGAGCTCGGACGCGCTCCCCCGCGACATCACGTATCCGTCGGCGCCGTTCCTCGGGCCGCGCCTCGTCGAGTCGATCCCGCTGCAGTCGATCTTCGCATTCATCAACGAGATCACGCTGTTCCAGTTCCAGTGGGGCTACCGCCGCAAGGGCAAGCCGCAGAAGGACTACGCGAAGCTCATCGACGAGACGGTGCGTCCGATCCTCGTCGACCTCTCTCGACAGTGCGCGAAGGAGAAGATCCTCGAGCCCAAGGCTGCCTACGGCTATTGGAAGTGCATCCCCGAGGGCGAAACGCTCGTGCTGCTCGATCCGTCGAACGAAGGCAAGACCGCCGCGCGCTTCACGTTCCCCCGCCAGCGGGGCAAGAAGAACCTCTGCATCACGGACTTCTTCCGCCGCGACGGCGTGCCCGACGTGGTCGCGCTCCAAGTCGTCACCATCGGCCAGCGCGCCAGCGACGTGGCGCGCGAGTGGTTCGCCGCCGACCGCTATCAAGACTACCTCCACCTGCACGGTCTCTCCGTCGAAGCCGCCGAGGCCCTCGCGGAGTACATCCACGGCCAAGTCCGCGCCGAGCTCGGCCTCTCCGCCGACGATGCCCGCGACATGCGCGAGCTCTTCAAGCAGGGCTACCGCGGCTCGCGCTTCTCCTTCGGCTACCCCGCCTGCCCCAACCTCGCCGACCAAGAGCAGCTCCTCGACCTCCTCCAAGCCCACAAGCTCGGCATCACCCTCTCCGACGAGTTCCAGCTCGACCCCGAACAATCCACCTCCGCCCTCGTCTGCCACCACCCCAGCGCCAAGTACTTCACCATCTAGCGGCCGCGGCGAACGCGCGGCCCCGAGCGTGGGTCAGCGTTGGGGGACGGTGAAGACCTCGAGGCGGTGGCCGGACATGGAGAGGGGGCCGCGGTTGGCGCGGGACGAGTTGCGGGTGGCGCTCCAGAAGCCGATGCCGATGGAGTGGGCGGAGGCGAGCTCGGAGAGGGCGACCTCGGTGGACGCGATGCGCAGGATCCGTACGTCGGAGCCGGGCATCTTGGGGGCGATGAACTCGGCGTCGCGGAAGGAGAGGTGGCGCTGGATTTGGCCTTGGGCGTCGGTGACGTGGCAGAACAGCTTGCGAGCGGCGGTGGGCAGCGGCTCGTAGAGGACGTCGAGCTTGAAGCTCTTGCCTTCGATGCGCGCGTCGACGGCGACGATCACGGCCTCGTCGGCGAAGACGATGTCGCGCAGGTGAGGCGGTGCGGCGCGCAGGCGCTCGGCGGCGTAGAGCGCGCGCTCTTCCGCGACGGAGAGGTGCGCGATCCACGGGCAGAGCAGCAGCGTCGCGACCGACGCCGTGGCGGGCACATTGCGCCATCCGGCGACCGGCGCGCGCAGCGTCTCCCAGAGCTTGCCCTTCCAGCGTCCGTCCCATGCCGCGAGGATCAGATCGCGCGCCGGGCGCTCGATCGCGTAGTGCAGCAAGGTCGCCGCGGCGAGGCTGGCTGCGAGCGCGAGCGCGAAGGCGAGCCCCCACTCGCCGTCCGCAGCGAGCCCCGCGTCGCTCACGAGCATCAGGATCATCGAGTGGACCATGTAGAACGCGAAGCTCACCTCGCCGAGGAAGATCGCGGCACGGCGAGAGAACACCCACGCGAAGAGCCCGCGGGAACGCGCAAACCACAGGATGAGAAAGGCAAAAGGCAGGGCGAAGCCCGGACCTTTCGGCAGGTACATCTGAAATACGGGCGCGGTATCCGGAGCGATCAGATGGCGGATCCAGTTCGCCGGACCGAGAAAGCAGAATGTCAGAGTCACCAGGCCGAAGGCCGCGAGTTCGATCGCTGTATCCCGTATCGGTGCGAATCCGGACTCCGGGAGTGCGGCCCAGCGCGCCGCGATGCGCGCCGTGGCGATGCCCGTGGCGAACTCCAGCAAGCGCATCGGCGGTGCGAAGTGAATCACGGTCGAGACGATCGGAAGCCCGTTCGGATGGAGTCCGACGCTCCACTGCCCGAGCGCGAGAACGCCGAGAGTGCCTAGCAGGATGGCGGCGTAGACGCGCACGAAGCGACGGTCGTCGAGCAGACAGAGGAACGGAAAGACTGCGTAGAAAAAGACCTCGACCGAGATGCTCCACGCAACCCCATTGAAGTCGAGGACTTCAACGATTCGAGTCCCCCACGTCTGCGTCAGCGTGACCTGAGAGAAGAGTCGCACGAGGTCATCCGCACTCGTCGGCGGGTTGTTCCAGCGAAACAGCAGCAAGAACAGCAGGAGACAGGCGATGTGCAGCGGCCAGATGCGCGCAAAGCGGGCCACGAAGAAGCGTGGGATCGACCCACCCTTCAGCGTGCCGCCGTAGACGTGCATCAGGATGAAGCCCGAGAGCACGAAGAAGAATCCCACGGCGAATCCGCCGAGCGGGCCGAGATTCCACGACTCGATCGAGAGTCTCTCACGAGCGTGGTGAAGGAAAACGCCGAATGCAGCGACGAAACGAAGTCCCGTCAGCGCATCCAGCATGCGAGCGGCGTTGCTGGAATTCATGAGATGGCGCGACGACAAGGCTAGGAATCGCCTGCCGTCGGCAGAGGGAGTGGAAGTGCGAAGAGTTTGGCGATTCTGTGCGTAGAAATCGAGCCAAAAGTCGCGGATTTTCGAGTTCGAGTCGAGTCCCACGCGCAATCGGAGCTTCGCGGTGAAGAGAACTGCGCGCTTCGAAGCGTGCGCGCGCGAGCGGTGCACGAAGTGGCTCGCGCGCGGTAGCGTGCGCACATGAAGCTCCTCGCCACGTGCCTCGTCACACTCGGACTCAGCTCCGCCCCGGCCTTCGCGCAAACGTCCGCTGCCGACGAGCTCGCAGCATGGTCGCAGACGCGCGATGTGCGCATGGCGTGGTGGCGCGAGGCGCGCTTGGGGATGTTCGTGCACTTCGGCCTGTACTCGGGCGCGGGCGGAACGTGGGACGGCAAGGTCTACCCGCAGCACTACGCAGAGTGGATCCAGCACTGGGCCGCGGTGCCCTGCGCGGAGTACGCGCAAAAGATGAAGCCGCTCTTCCGACCCGAGCCGGGCTTCGCAGAGGCGTGGGCGAAGCTCGCTGCGGAAGCGGGGATGCGCTACGCCGTGATGACGTCGAAGCACCACGACGGCTTCACGCTCTTCAACTCGAACGAGCCCTACTCGCGCACCAATCCGATCACGCAGGGAACGAACGTCTCGCCCGAGGGCCGCGACGTGGCGCGCGAGTTCGCCGACGCGATGCGCGCACAAGGTATCCGCCCGGGCTTCTATTACTCGCTGCTCGACTGGCAGCACCCCGACGCCTACGAGATGGCGCTGCCGGGCTATCCGAAGGACGGCCATGCGCGCGATCACGCGAAGTACAAGGCCTACGTGCGCGCGCACGTGAGCGAGCTGCTCACGGGTTACGGACCGCTCTCGACCCTTTGGTTCGACTACTCGGACGAGGCGCGGCAGGGCGAAGCGTGGGGTGCGTCGGACTTGCTCGCGCTCCTGCGCACGAAGCAGCCGCAGATCCTCGTGAACAATCGGCTCTACTTGGGGCTCGAGAATCGCAACGGCGACTACGGCACGCCGGAGAAGTACGTGCCGCCGACGGGCATCCTTGGCATGGACTGGGAGGTCAACCACACGCTGAACGAGAGCTACGGCTTCAGCGCCCACGACGTCGGCTGGAAGGACACGCGCACGGTGGTGCGGCTCTTGGCGGACATCGCGTCGAAGGGCGGCAACTTGCTGCTCAACATCGGCCCCGATGCGCAGGGGCGCGTGCCGCAGGCCGCGCAGGCGACGCTGCGAGGCCTCGGCTCGTGGATGAAGGTCCATGGCGAGGCGATCTACGGCACGACGGCGAGCCCCTTCGCCAAGCTGCCGTGGGGCCGCGCGACGCGCCGCGGCAACACGCTGTATCTGTTCGTGTTCGACTGGCCGGCGGACGGGCGCCTGAGCGTCCCCATGAGCGGCAACGTGCGGGCGCTCGCGCTGCTCGGTGCGCAAGACGCGCAGCTCGCGGCGAGCACCGACGCGGAAGGGACGCTCGCGCTGCGGCTCCCGAGTGCGCCGACGAACGACTCCTGCTCCGTGCTGCGCGTCGAGTTCGAGAGCGAGCCGGAGGTGCAGCCTTTCGCGGTGCGCCCGAGCGCTGCGGGCGAGCTCACGCTGCTCCCCCACGATGCGACGCTCCACGGTCCTTCGATCCGCGTCGAGCAGGTCGGGGCCGTCGAAGACGTGCGCTACAACATCGGCTACTGGCTCGATACGAGCGCCTTCGCGAGCTGGCCGGTCGCAGGTCAAGCTGCCGGCCGCTACCGCGCGACGGCGGAGCTGGCGTGCACGGACGCTGCGGCTGGCGCGAAGTGCGTGCTGGAGTGCGGCGACGCGCGCGTCGAGTTCACGGTGCCCGCCACGGGCGCGTGGCAGCAATACCGCGCCGTGGATCTCGGGACGCTCGTGCTTCCCGCGGGGAAGGCCGAGGTCGCGCTGCGCGCGCAGACCAAGCCAGGCGAGGCCGTGCTCAACCTGCGTTCGTTGGTGCTCTCGCCGCGCTGAGCGGCGGGAGAGCGACGAACGCCACTCTGCGCCCGATCCGCGCGGCGCGTATTCCTACGTCGATGGGCGCAGAGGTGGGAAGCTGTTTCCGCTCGTGCGGAGCGAGGAGGGCAACCGACGCGGAAGGAACTTCCGGCCCGAGCAAGAAGGACGATTTGCGCCCGACCCGAGCGTGCAGAGCGGTGCATGGTTCGTGTGGTCATGGGGCATCCCCGTGCACCGACGGCCCATTTCTATTCCAGCGCTCCAGATGATCCCCCACCCCCACGCTCGTTCGCTCGCGTGCCTCGCGGCCCGCAGCTTCGCCTCCTCGATCCCGGCCGCAGGGCTTGTGCTCAGCATCGCCCTGTCCGCGTCGGTCGCGTCCGCGCAAGTCGCCGGTCCGACCTATCCGGTCGGCGGTCGGCCGAGCCCACGCTTCGGCGCGCAGCCGTTCACCCAGCAGCTCCTGCTCGCCGAGGAGTTCGGCACTCAGCCGATGCCTGCGCCGGGCACGGTGCCCGTGGGCGGCACCGGCCAGATCAACGCTGCGACGTCGACGTCGGGCTGCCCGACGAACAACTGCATCGACCCGGTGCTGAGCACGACGCCCGCGCCGGATCCGACGCTGGCCGCGAACCCCACGCCGCAGAACCCCAACATCCCGCTCTTGGAGCAGATGTTCGGGCGTCCCGTGCCCTACGCTCCCGCCGACGGCCGCCCGCCGGGCAATGGCTGGGCGCACCAGCGCTACGCCGAGTTCCCGCCGCAAGTCTTCTTCCAGAGCGCGCAGACGGGCGCCCGCACGAACACGGGCTTCCGCAATGTGTTCCAGCGCCACGGTTACGCCTCGGGTGAGTTCGCTCCGGGCGGCCTCTACCACAACACGGTCGGCGTCCCCGGCTTCGAGGGCACGACCGCGGGCATCCCTGCGCAGATCCACCCGAACTTCCCGCCGCAAGATCCGCGCGCGCTGTGGACGTTCGACGGCACCTTCCCCGCGAAGCTGCTCCAAGCCCGCTACGGCGAGGGCATTCTCTTCCGCCACCACAACGCGCTGCCCGTCGACCCGGCCGCGAACATGGGCTTCGGCTGCCACACGATCACGACGCACCAGCACAACGGTCACAACCCGGCGGAGAGCGATGGCTACATGCACGCCTACTTCTTCCCGGGCCAGTACTACGACTTCCGCTGGCCGGTGATCCTCGCGGGCCACGACACGATCAACATCGGTGCGACCGATCCGCGCGCGGGCCGCCCCGACGGAAACGGCGGCATCACTCAGATCCTCGGAGACTGGCGCGAGACGCAGAGCTCGCTGTGGTTCCACGACCACATGCTCGATTTCACGTCGCAGAACGTCTACAAGGGCAACGCCGCGCTGATGAACATCTACAGCGCGCTCGACCGCGGCAACGAGGCGATCAACGACGGCGTGAACCTGCGCCTCCCGTCGGGCTCGGCGCTCGACTGGGGCAACCGCGACTACGACGTCAACCTCGTCGTCGCCGACAAGGCTTGGGACACGAACGGCCAGCTGTGGTTCAACCCGTTCCAGACGGACGGCTTCATCGGCGACACGATGACCGTCAACTGGCAGTACCAGCCGTACCTCGACGTCCGCGCACGGCGCTACCGCATCCGCATCCTGAACGGAGGCGTCGCCCGCTTCGTCAAGCTCGCGCTCGTCAAGGCGGACGGCCAGCCCGTGCCGTTCCACCTGATCGCCAACGACGGCAACATCATGGAGCACGCGGTGCCCATGGACGGCACGAGCGGCACGGAGGTCGGCGTGCTTCCGACGCAGGGCAACGCGGAGCGCTTCGACATCGTCGTCGACTTCGCGCAGTTCCAGCCCGGCGAACGGCTCTATTTCGTCAACCTGATCGAGCACACCGACGGCAGAGGCCCCGAGCGCGCCGTGCCGCTGGCGTCCGTCCTCAACGGGACTTACGCGCCGACGATGGTCGACGACAACCTCGACGGGGTCATGGATCGTTGGGCCGGTGGTGACCCGTGCGTCGGCAAGATCATGGAGTTCCGCGTCCACGCCTACGCAGGCACGGACCTCTCGATGAACCCGGCGCTCTACACGCCGGGCAACCTCAAGATGATCCCGCTGAACCGCCCGACGGACGCGGAGATCGCTGCGGCCAAGCACCACACCTTCGAGTTCGGCCGCTCCAACGGCACGGACCTCCACCCGTGGACGATCAAGACGGACGGCAGCCCGGGTCTGGCGGCGGAGCACACCCTCATCTCCGTGGCGCCCCAGATGGGCGAGCTGCAGATCTGGAAGTTCTCGAGCGGCGGCGGCTGGGCGCACCCCATCCACGTGCACTTCGAGGAAGGCATCACGCTGTCGCGCGGCGGCCAGCTGCCGCCGGTGTGGGAACGCTGGGCCCGCAAGGACGTGTGGCGCATCGGCTCGGGCCCGGACAGCTCGTCGCAAGTCGAGGTCGCCCTGCGCTTCCGCGAGTTCGCGGGAACGTACGTCGAGCACTGCCACAACACGACGCACGAGGACACGGCCATGCTGCTGCGCTGGGACCTCGAGAACCCCAACATGGTCGTGCCGATCCCCTCGCCGATTCCCGACTGGGAAGGCTGCGTCGCGGTGCCGTCGACCTCGCTGCCGCTCGCTCGCATCGGTGATCAGCTCGGTGCGGCAGACCCCGTCGCCAACTCCGTGGCGTGGGCCGCGGCTCAGGGTGCGGGCACGGGTGGCGGTGCGGGTGCCGGTGGCGGCGCGGGTGCTGGCGCCGGTGGCGGCGCAGGCGCGGGTGCCGGTGGCGGCGCGGGTGCTGGCGCCGGTGGCGGTGCGGGTGCTGGCGCCGGTGGCGGTGCGGGCGCCGGTGGCGGTGGTGGCACGACCGTGGGCGCGCTCCAAGTGACGCTCGCCCAGTTCGTGACGCTCCGCCGCGAGTGGCGCGTCCAAGGTCAGGTCCCGAACGCGGGTGCCGGAGTGCTGGTCAAGGTTTACCTCGGTGGCACGCCGGGCGGCCTGCTGATCGGCACCGCCAAGACCGACGCGACGGGTCGCTTCACGCTGACCAAGAAGAACCCGCCGCGCGGCCTGCAGACCCAGCTCAGCTTCGTGCTGCCGAACGGAAGCAGCCTCCTGAACTGGGCTTTCACGACCCTGTGAGCCGATAGGTCTTCGGAAGGTGCGCCGCGCGAGTCCCGTGCGGCGCACCTTCGTTCCTCCACACCGAGCCACCATGAAATTCCTTCCGCACGCCCTCCTCGCGCTGACGCTTGCAGCTCCCGCCCTCGCGCAGTCGCAGCCAGCCGCGCCGGCCGCCGCCGCTCCGCAGGCCTCCTCGGTGATCAACGCGGGCCAGCGCTGGGGTGCGGACTACTTCCCCAACCTCGTGCTCACCAACCAGCACGGCGAGAAGCTGCGCTTCTTCGACGACATGCTCAAGGACAAGGTCGTCGTCATCAACTTCATCTACACCTCCTGCCCCGATGCGTGTCCGCTCGAGACCGCGCGCCTCACCGAGGTCTATGACCTCCTCAAGGACTGGGTCGGCAAGGACATCCACTTCTACTCGATCTCCATTGACCCCGACCGCGACACCCCCGCCGTCCTCAAGGAGTACACCGAGCGCTTCAAGATCGGGCCGGGCTGGCAGTTCCTCACCGGATCCAAGGCCGACATCAAGACCGTGCGCGAGAAGCTCGGCATGATCCGATCCGACGAGCAGAACCTCTCCGACCACACCCTCAGCCTCATGGTCGGCAACCAGCGCATCGGACGCTGGCTCAAGCGCTCGCCCATGGAGAACCCCTTCATGCTCGCGAACACGCTCGGCACGTGGATCAACAAGTCCGCC
>CAIYPP010000005.1 GCA_903928115.1 uncultured Planctomycetota bacterium | reverse complement strand
TCGAACTCGATGCGCAACGTCGGCACGAGCGCCTGTCGCTCCACCGAGAGGTCGACCACGCCCGGGACCTCCTTCATCACGGTCTCTACCCGCGTGCCGAGATCGCGTAGCTCCGCGAGATCGCCGCCAAAGATCTTCACCGCGACGCTCGCGCGCGTGCCCGAGAGCATGTGGTCGATGCGGTGTCCGATGGGCTGACCGAACGAGGTTTGGATCCCAGGGATGGCCGCCATGCGCTCGCGGAGCGAGTCGAGCAGCTCGGCCTTGGTGCGCCGCGGAAGACCCAGCCGCTCCCTTGCGCCCATGTCCAGCGTGAGATCGATCTCGCTCGCCTCGACGCCCTGCACGTGCTCGTCTTCCTCCGCTCGACCCGTGCGGCGACCGATCGCGACGACTTCGGGTTCGGCCATGAGCGCTTCCTCCGCGAGCCGCGCGAGCGCATCACCCTGCTCGATCGAAGTTCCGGGCAAACTCGCGACCTCGACGACCAGCGCGCCTTCGTTGAACTCCGGCAGGAAGCCGCGCCCCATGTTCGCGGCGGTCCACGTGGCCATGGCGAGGAGCGCAGCGCTCGGCAGCGTCACGAGCCACGGATGACGCAGCGCCCACTCCAGCGGACGTGCGTACATGCGCTGCAAGAAGTGGACGAGCGGCGGCTCGCCGCTCTTCGTGACCGCGCGGCTGTTCGGCAAGAGGAGGCTGCACAGCGCAGGGGTCAACGTGAGCGCCGTGAGCAGCGAAGCAGCGAGCGAGACGGTGAAAGCAACGCCCAGTGGCCGCAGGAGGCGTCCTTCGACCCCGGAGAGGAAGAACAGCGGCGTGAAGACGAGCAGGATGATGAACGTCGCAAGCACGATCGAGCCGCGGACCTCCACGCTGGCCGCGTAGATCACACTCACGGCATTGCGGCGCTTCGCCTCGGGCAACTTGCAATTCTCGCGCAAGCGTCGCAGGACGTTCTCGACATCGATGATGGCGTCGTCGACGAGCGCGCCAATCGCGATCGCCATGCCGCCCAGCGTCATCGTGTTGATGTTGGCGTCGAGTCCCTCGAGTGCGAGCACCGTGATGAGCAAGGACAATGGCAGCGCGAGCAGCGTGATCACGCTCGCCCGCGCACTCGCGAGGAACGCGATCACAACGAGCACGACGAACAACGCCCCCTCGACGAGCGCCGCGACGGTGTTGTCGATCGAGTTCTGGATGAACGACGCCTGTCGAAACAGGCTGCGGTTGATGTGCATCCCCTCCGGCAAGACGGCCTCGAGCTCGTCGAGCGTGCCGTCGAGGCGTGCTGTGAGCTCGAGCGTGTTCGCGCCCGGCTGCTTCTGCACCGCGAGCACGACCGCAGGCTCGATGATCGGCTCCCAGCTCTCGCCGCGACGCGAAGCGGCCGCCGTGCCGCGCTTGAGCGCCGGACCGATCACGACCTGTCCGAGGTCGCTGACCTTCACAGGCACCCCATCGCGCTCCGCTACCGCCACGGCAGCGATGTCTTCGAGCGTGACGATGCGACCGATGCCCTCGACGAGGATCTCCTGTGCGCCGAACTTGAGAACGCCCGCTGCGATGTTCTCGTTGGAGCCGCGCAGCGCCTCGATCACATCGTCAGCGGTAGTCCCGTACGCGCGCATGCGGTCCGGCGCCAGCAACACCTGGTACTGCTTGGTGTCGCCGCCGATCGGCGTGACCTGCGACACCCCGGGGACCGACAACAGGCGCCGACGCACCAGCGTCGTCGCGGTCGTGCGCAGCTCGAGCGGCGTGTGGCGGTCGGAGGTGAGCGAGAGAAAAAGGATCTCGCCCATCACGCTCGAAACCGGCGCGAGCTTGGGCGCTTCGACGCCCTCGGGCATGACGCTCGCGATCGTGCTGAGCCGCTCCGCCACCGTCTGGCGCGCCCGATGAATGTCGGTGCCCCATTCGAACTCGACCCACACGACGGTGATACCGAGCGCCGTTCCGGAGCGCACGCGGCGGACGCCCGATGCACCGTTCATCGCGCTCTCGATCGGGAATGTGACCTGCGTCTCCATCTCCTGCGGAGAGAGACTGTGACCTTCGACCAGCACGGTCACCGTGGGCGCGGTGAGGTCGGGGAAGACGTCGACGGGCATGCGGAGCGTGACAAACGCCCCGATCGCCATCGTGACGAGCGAGAGGAGGATGACCGTGAGGCGCTTCTCGAGCGCCAGTCGGATCAGGAGGTTGACCACGGACTGCGCTCCCGATCAGTGGTGATGATGTTCCATCGTCGCCGGCGACATCGACGCCAGCCGCACGATGTAGGCGCCGCGCACCGCGACGCGCTCCCCCTCCGCGAGGCCATCGAGCACCTCGACGAAATCCCCGTCGCGCAGCCCCAGCCGCAGCACGCGGCGCTCGAAGCTCTCGCCCGTCTTCATGACGTAGGCCGTCGGCATGCCTTGATCCATCACGATGGCCTCGGCGGGCAGCGCCAATGCGCCCACGACCCTGCCCGTGCGCAACGAGAGCTCCGCGAGCATTCCTTCGAGCAGCGCGCCCTGTGCGTTCTGCGCGCTGAAGCGCACCTGCACCGAGCGCGATTCTTCGGCGACCCGCGGTGCGATCCACGGCGCGCCGTCGAGCTCGAGGCGCACGCCGGGGAGCCCGAGGAACGTCGCCGATGCACCGAGCTTCTCCGTGAGCTTGTGCAGATCGAACTCGGACACGCGCCCCTCGATCCACACACGCGAAGAGTCGACGACGCGGACAAGCTCGGTCTGCGCATCGACGCTGGCGCCGACTGCGTGGGGCGCTCGTGTGACCGCGCCGTCGATCGTGGCACGGACTGGCACGCGGATCACCGGCGAGCCCGTGCGCGTGTCGAAGCGTGCGCGCTCCGTGAGCATGCGCTCGACGGTCTCCTTCCGTCCGAGCGCGAGCTCCTCTTCGTGGATCGTGAACTCGACTTCGCGCTCCGCGGCGTCGAGCTCGGGAAGCGTGCTCAAGCCGTCGGGGCGCAGGGCGCGGAGACGGTCGAGCTCGCGCTGCGCGAACGTGCGGCGCAGCTTCGAGTGCTCGACTTCGTGGACGGCCTCGACGAGCTGCATGTCGAGCTCGAGCCGCAGCGCGTGCAGCTGGGCGATGGTCGCGCTGTCGATGGGCGGCTCGATCTCCGCGAGCACGTCACCCGCGCGCACAAGGTCGCCTACACGCGGCAACGCGCGACCTTCTGCGGCATGCAGCGTGCCGGCGATCGGTGCATGAAGGTCGACGCTCGCGCTCTCCGGCAAGCGCACCGACGCGGGGACCACGAGGTTCTGCGCGAGGTCGCGCCGCTCGACGCGCGCCAGCGTGAGGGCGAGTTTCCACTGCTGCTCGAGCAAGAAGGCGACCGTGCCGTCGTCCTCTTCGTCGGACACCGCTGCGCGGGCCGCAGCCTCGTCCGCATGAACGACGAGCTCGCCGAGCTCGACGTCTTCTGCCACATCACCCGCGGCGAGCGTGACACGCGCGGCGAAGGCCCCCGCGCTCGATGGCGCACCTTCGATCATGAAAATCCCCTCGCGAGTCGGCGCTTCGAGCGAAAACTCCTGCGATCCGAGTCGCAGAGTCGCGCGTCCCACTCGAACGGGCTCGCCCGTCGCGAGCACGCTGAAGTGGACTGCGAAGCGTGCGACCTCGCCGCGCACCAACGCTGGGTGCTCCAGAAACAGGAGCACGCGATCACCGAACACCGTGTGCTGGAGCGAGGGCAGCTCGTCGGGAGCATCGAGGGTCGCGGCAGCGACTTCGGGACTCCTCGAGAGTCGCTCACAGGCGGGCGTGAGAGCGAGAACGGCAGCGAGAACAGAGATCGAGAGAGAGGTGTTGCGCTTCACTACGAGAGTCCAGTCGGGTCGTCACGAACACGGCGCCGTTGCACGACGCCCTCCGCGCCCCATGCAGGCGGGACGCACACACGAACCGACGCGCGCTAGATGCGCAGCGCGAGCACGAAGCTCTCGCGTGGACGTACGAGGACAGGACTGCGCGCACGCGGCTCAGGCGAAACGGCCGATGCAGACCCGACGAGTACGTCGAAACACGGCGTGAGCATCGCGATCTTCGCGAGCTCGCGCGGTGCGTGGGTCTCGGATCGCTCTTCGCTGCCGACGAGCTGCGGCGCCGACGGGAACCGAAGGAGCAGGTCCGAATCCCCGCTGCTCAGGCCGGCGGATCCATCGGGGAGCTCGCCCTCCGAGCCATGGGCGCGACGGTGCCAGTCTTCGTGCTCGACACCGCTGACGTCGCTGGCGACGAGATGGAGGTGCCCCCCGAGGCCATCGTGTGCATGGAGCAGCGCCGTGCTCCCGCCGAGCACTTGCACGACGAGCATCCACGCGGTCCACAGAAGCGCCAACGAGAAGCGCGCGCGGCCGGAGCGGGGTCGGTGCGGGCGAGACGCCATGCGGGCAGAGCTTACGTGCGACCGCGCTCGTTGCCAGCGCCCGGCCCTCACGACCCTGTGGGCCGTCGGGCCACCATGGTGGGGCCGCTGGCTCCCCGTCGAGCCTTGCGGGGCCCGGACGACGATCACCAGCGGCTTCGCTACGTCTTGCGACGCCCCTCCACTCTCCTTCGGGCCAGTGACGGCCTCCGCCTGGCCTTCGAGACGAGAGTCGTGTCCCAACGGCCTGCGGCGTGTCATCGCGCCAAGGACGCACCTGCGGGCATCAGGCGCATCCGCTGCCGCTCACGCGCGAGCACTCCCAGCGGGTCTAGGTGGAGATTCCCGGCCGAGAGCTGTGGGGCGCGAGGGCAGTGGCTTGATGTAGGGCGAATCGCAACGTCGCACCGATTCGTTACAGCCATTCGCGGATTTTTCGCCGGGGACCGGAACAGCACCCGGGCGTTCCGCGATCTGGACGCCTCCGAATGCGACGCACACGCTCGGATCGCGAGCGGGCTCAGCGCTTGTACTCGAGCTTCGACACGAACGCGGCCCACTCGGCCTCGAGGGCGGCGATGTCGACCCCGTCGAAGGCCTTGGAGAGCGCGTACTTCCGCGACGCGACGCCGACCTCGGCCTTCGCGCGCCGGTCGTCCTTGCGACCTTGGACTTCGAGCTGGGCGAGACTGCGCGAGTAGTCGAGCTTCAGCTCCTGAAAGTACGTGTCGAGGATCTTGGACCACTGAGGGTGCTTGGCCACGACCGGCGACTGCCGCAGGAAATAGATCATCGACCAGCCCTGCGCGTAGCACAGACCGACACGGTCGCCGCGGTAGTACTCGGGCTGCTCGAAGCCGATGATGTCCTTCCACGGCACGAACTTGCCCTGCTCGACGGCGCGCTGAATGGTCCCGATGCGCCACGGGTTGAGGCCGATCTTGCGCACCTTCGAGCCCACCACGTCCGCGCCCGAGAAGTAGTCGCCGTGCCCCTCGTTGAACCACGAGTGCGGCGGGACCTCGCCGGCCGAGTAGTGGATGTACTGATGGAAGGCCTCGTGGTAGAGCACGATGAACGTGTTCGCGTCGCTCGTGCGCTTGCCCTTCTCCTTCACCTGCGCGTCGTAAAAAACGAGCTCTTCCGCAGCGTAGTTCCAGTAGCCCGCGGAGCCCGGCGGTCCGCCGTAGGCCATGTACTCGGTGCGATCGCGGCACACGCGCACGGTCGAAACCGCCGTGATCTCGCCGGCGGGCGGGAAGAGCTTGATGTACTCGCGCCGGATCGACTCGATGTCGGCGAGCAACGTGCGGATCAGCGGCTGGTCGTTGGTGTGGTAGAGGACGATGAAGTTCTCGGTGTCCTCGGCCTTCCAGCCGCGCACCATCTTCTGGCGCACTTTGATGCGGTAGTCCGCACCACGCAGCCCCGCGCGCGCGTACTTCTGCTCGAGCTTCGTGACGTCCTGCGCCTCGGGGGCCGAGAGGTCGGCCTTCTCCGCCATGTGGCGCCAGATCTTCTCCTGCTCGTCCAAGTCTTCGGGCGAGCACGTGGCGACGAACGCGACGGTGCGCTTGCCCTCTTGGCGATACGCGTAGCAGAAGCCTGCGAGGCGCGCGCCACCGGGGCGCCGCAGGGTCAGCGTGTAGATGGTCGAGGTCCAGCCCGCGCGCGGCTTGCCAGGCTGGGAACGGCCGAGGTCCCAGCCGGTGTGGCGCTCGAACCAGCGCTCCAAGGTGCTGACCGGAGGCGGCGGCGGGGCTTCCTTCTCGCGCTCGACGGGCTTGGCCTTGCTGCGGCCCTCTTCGTCGTCTTCCTCGGGCGCCGGCGGCGGCACAGGGTCGGGCTCGGGCGGCGGCGGGTCGGGGACGAAGGTGATGTCGACGACCGACAGCTCGGGGCGTGCCGAACGACGCTTGGCAGGGTCGGGGTCGAGCTTCTCCGCGTAGTAGAGGACGACGAACTGCTCGTCGGGCTGCGTCGGGATGGCCTCGTAGTCGCGCGGCCGATCGAGATCGACGCCGAGCTCGGGGAAGCGCTCGCGCGTGTAGCCACCCTGCGGCGTGACGCTGCTCGGCGGCGGCGCGAAGCTCGATGCGAAGAGGGCGAGGGCGAGGAGGGCGGTGCGGAGGGACATGCGGCGATGCGGCGGGGCGAGTCACCAACATCGTACGCGAGCCGCGCGCGCTGCGAGAGCGCCCTTGCGCGAGGCGGGCGCGGGACGGTACTCCGTGCGGGATGAAGCTCGAGTGGTCGGGAGTCCAGGGTGTCTGCGATGTCGAGGTCGTGCGCGGGGCGAGGTGCCCCGCGGACGCACGGCCCGGAGCCCTGCTGGAGATCGCTCACGGAGCTACGCGCGCGTCGGATTTCGACGAGCTGTCCGCGGCCCTGCACGGCCCTTTTCCCGAGGGATTGCGCGAGTTCTTCTTCGTCAACACCGACGTCGGGGCGCCGGAGCTCGCGCGCGCCGTGGCCGAGGCGCTGGTCGCCGAACGTAGAGAGTGCGCGGTCGCGCTGGTGCGCTGCCGCATCCCGCGCACGTTCCTCGACTGCAACCGTCGTATCGCGCGCGACACCGTGGCCCGCGCCAGCGCCGCGGGCGAAATGACGCCGGGACTCCAGCCGTGGGTCCGAGACGCGCGCGACCGCGAGCTCCTGCTCGAGCGCTACTTCGCCTATCGCGAGCTCGTGTCGAGCGCGTTCGAAGAAGTGCGCGCGCGCGGCGGCGCGACAGCGTTCGTTCACACCTACGCGCCGCGCTCGATCGATGTGGCCGTCGATGACGAGATCGCGCGCCGCCTGCGCGAGGCCTACGCGCCGGAGCGCATCGCGACTTGGCCGCTGCGGCCACAGGTCGATCTGATCACGGCGGATCCCGAGGGCGTCGAGCTCGCGCTCGCCGAGCTCGCCGACCGCGCGGAGCATGAGTTCGAGACGGCCGGCTTCGAGGTGTCTCGCAACACTGCGTATCCCCTGCATCCCGTGACACTGGCGCACGAGCTCGCCTCCCAGCGCCCCGCGTCCGCACTGTGCCTCGAGGTGCGACGCGACCTGCTCGTGCCCGCGTTCGTGCCGTTCGTCGAGCTCGCTACGGACCCCGCGAAGGTCGCGCGCGCCGCCGCTCCGCTCGCGCGCGCACTCGCGCCCTTCGTCGCTGTCCGCTGAGCGGCGCAGCGGCGCGCTATCCTTGGCCGCCATGCGCGAGACCGCTGCCGTTTTGACTCTCGATCGCTTTGCGACCTCAGACGCCAAGACCGCGCACGGCTTGGTGCGCGGGCCGTGCCGCTTCGAGGTGATCGCGCTGATCGACTCCGTGGGCGCCGGTCGCGACGCCGGGGAGCAACTCGATGGCTGCAGGCGTGGCATCCCGACCTTCGCGTCGCTCGACGCGCTGCTCGCGACGGGGCGCAGACCCGACGTCGTCGTCGTTGGAGTCGCCACGCCCGGCGGCGTGATGCCCGACGCGCTGCGCGCCGTGTTGCTGCGAGCGCTCGAGCTCGGGATCGGCGTCGTGAACGGACTCCACCACCTCGTCGGCGACGAGCCCGACTTGCGCGCGGTGGCCGAGCGCAGCGGCGCACGTATCGTCGACGTGCGGCGGCCCCAAAAGCGCGCGGAGCTGCACTTTTGGAGCGGCGCGATCCACTCGGTACGCGCGCCACGGCTCGCGCTGCTCGGCACGGACTGCGCACTCGGCAAGCGCACGACGAGTCAGTTGCTCGCCGCTGCCGCGCGCGAACGCGGAATCGAGACCGAGGTGATCTACACGGGCCAGACCGGCTGGATGCAGGGCTGCGGCTGGGGCTTCGTGCTCGACTCCACGCCCAACGACTTCGTCTCGGGCGAGCTCGAACATGCGATCGTGAGCGCGGACCGCGACGCCGAGCCCGACCTGATCGTTCTCGAAGGACAATCCGCGCTGCGCAATCCCTCGGGGCCCTGCGGTGCGGAGCTGATCCTCTCGGCCCGTTCGAGAGCCGTGATCCTGCAGCACGCCCCGGCTCGAAAGTTCTTCGAAGACCAAGAACACCTCGGCAACGAGATCCCGTCGCTCGCGTCCGAGATCGCGCTGATCGGGATGTACGGCGCGCGCGTGATCGGCATCGCGTTGAACCACGAGCACCTGCCGGAGAGCGAGCGCGCCGCGACTCGCGAGCGCATCGCGCGCGAGACGGGCCTGCCCGTGGTGTACCCGCTGCTCGATGCGCTCGACCCGCTGCTCGACGCCGTCGCGGACTACGTGCGGAGAGAAGCGCGCGCATGAGAATCGCCGCGGCCCGCTCGCGCCACGAGCGCATCCCACTGTCGCGCCCCTACGCGATCGCAGGCGGGAGCTGGGACGCGGCCGAGATGGTGTTCGTCGAGCTCGAAGCCGACGACGGTACGTGTGGATACGGTCAGGCGTCCCCTGCCGAGGAAGTCACGGGCGAGACGGCGGCTGGCGCGGCAGTCGAGCTCTCGGCGGAGCGGCTCGCGTGGCTCGTCGGACGCGACGTCGGGGAGTTGGATGCGCTGCGCGCGGAGCTGTGCGCCCGCGTCCGCGGTCCGGCGACGCGCGCGGGCGTCGACATGGCGCTCTTCGATCTCGCTGCGAAGCAAGCGGGAAAGCCGCTCGTCGAGTGGCTCGGTCGAGCGCACGGGACGCTGCGCACTTCGATCACGATCGGCCTCAAGGATGTCGCGGAAACCCGCGCGGAAGCCGAGGAATACGTCGCGCGCGGCTTCACCCTGCTCAAGGTGAAGACGGGAGCGGATGTCGAGCTCGACCTCGAACGGCTGGCGGCGCTGCGCGAGCGGTTCGGAAAGCAAGTCGCGCTGCGTGTCGACGCCAACCAAGGCTATGACCTTCGCGCGCTGCGCACGTTCGCCGCGCGCGTCGACGAGCTCGGAATCGAGCTCATCGAGCAACCGATGAAGCCGGAATGGGATGGAGAGCTCGCCGCGTTCCCCCACCTGCGTCCGCGCCTCGTCGCCGACGAAAGCGTGCATTCGAGCGCGGATCTCGCGCGGCTCGCGCGCTGCGGCGCTCCCTACGGCGGCGTCAACATCAAGCTGATGAAGAGCGGCGGCCCCGGCGGCGCGCTCGAACTGGCGCGCGCGGCGCAGGCCGCGGGCCTCAAGCTGATGTGGGGCTGCATGGACGAGAGCGTGCTCGGCATCGCCGCGGCGCTGCACTGCGCGCTCGCGATGTCGGCGACGGCGTGGCTCGATCTCGACGGGAGCTTCGACCTCGCGTCCGATCCCTTTGCAGGCGGGTTCGCGCTCCGTGGCGACTCGCTGTCCACTCTCGCGCGCCCCGGACTCGGCGCAGAACCTCGCCCATGAAGCACCTCGATCGCCGTACGTTCTTGGCCGGTTCCGCCGCCACAGCGCTCGCTGCCGCTTGCCGCGCACCTGCGGGCGAGAGCGACTGCGAGCTCTTGATCGTCGGGGCCAACGTTCTCGATGGCAGCGGCGGCCCCGCGTTCACCGCGGACGTTGGCGTGCGCGCGGGTCGCATCGCCTTCGTCGGACAAGGCAATCCAAGACGTGCGCAGCGCGTGCTCGACGCACACGGACTGTGCCTCGCGCCGGGCTTCATCGACATCCACACGCATTCCGACCGCACGATCTTCGAGTGGCCGCTCGCCGAGAGCCGCATCCGACAGGGCTGCACGACGGAGATCACGGGCAACTGCGGCAGTTCGGCCGCTCCGCGCGCAGACGGCGACGAGGAAGAGGGTTCGCGCGAGCGTCGCTGGAGCGACGTCGCTTCCTACGGCCGCGCGTGGAATCGCTACGGCGCGGCGCTCAACCACGCTCTCCTCGCGGGCCACGGCACGCTCCGCCGAGCGGTCGTCGGCGAGGTCGATCGACCGGCGACGATGGAGGAGCGCCGCGAGATTGCGCGCCGCTTCGAGGTCGCGCTCGATCAAGGCGCGTGGGGTCTCTCGAGCGGACTCGAGTACGTTCCGGGCATCTACACGCCACAGACCGAGCTCGAGGAACTCGTGCGGATCGCGGGCGAGCGCAGGGTCCTGTACGCGACCCACATGCGCAGCGAGGAGGCCGAGCTGCTCGATGCGATCGACGAGGCGCTCGCTACCGCGCGCGCGGGCGGCGCGCGCCTGCAGATCTCGCACTTGAAGGCGGCGGGCCGCAACAACTGGCACCTGCAAGACGAGGCCCTCGCCCGCATCGAGCGAGCGCGCGCCGCGGGACTCGACGTCCGAATCGACGCGTATCCCTACACCGCGTACTCGACGACGCTGACGATCCTGCTGGAGTCGTGGAGCCGCGAAGGCGGCGCGGAAGCCGTACTCGCGCGGCTCGCGAACGCCGAGCAACGCAAGCGCATCGTCGCCGAGGTCTCGCCGCGAGTGGCGACGGAGCTCGGTGGCTTCGAGCTCGTCGTGATCAGCTCGGTCGGTGCGGCGGCGGCGCAGGGCTTCGTAGGCAAGAACTTGGTCGAGATCGCGGGCGAGCTCGGCGTCGAGCCGCAAGAGGCCTTCGCACGCGTCCTCGAGCTCGGCCGCGCGGACGTCGGATACGTGGGACACGGGATGAGCGAGGAGAACGTGGCGCGCGTGCTCGCGCATCCGCTCGTCATGGTCGCATCCGATGGCCGCAGCATGGCACCGACAGGCAGTGCCGCGGACGATCGCCCGCATCCGCGCTCCTACGGAACGTTCCCGCGCGTCCTCGGCCGCTACTGCCGCGAGCTCGGTGTGCTGGACCTTCCGACCGCGATCGCGAAGATGACCTCGCAGCCCGCCGAGCGCGTGGGGCTCGAGGACCGCGGACGCGTAGCGCCGGGACTCGCCGCTGATCTCGTCTTGTTCGACGCGTCACGTGTCGCCGATCGCGCAACCTTCGACGATCCGCAGCGCTATCCCGATGGGATCGTGCACGTGCTCGTCAACGGCGTCGCGGTGGTCGACGGCGAGCGCGTCACGGGCGCGCGGCCGGGGCGAATGCTGCGACGCGAAGCGAGCGCGTGAGCGCGGATCAGGCGCGGAACGCGACCTTGTCGAGCTCGCGCACGATCGCTCGGGCGCGCTCGACGAGCTCCTTCGGCGCCTTGTTGCCGTAGGTCGCGGCGGCGAAGGTCTGCGCGAGTTCCGCGGCCTGCCCGGCGAGCTCGGACGGCACCCCCGCGGCGACGAGGCGCGCAGCCAGCGTGGCGTCGACCACCGTCGCGGCGGAAGCGCCGAGGCGGGCCGCGAGGTAGGCGGGAAAGAGCTTGGTCACGTCGCCGCCGGGTCGAATCAAGCCGACCTCGAAGTCCGCGGCCTTCGCGTGTTCCTTGGCGGTGGCCTGCCCGCGACGCGCGCGCGCTCGAAGGAACAGCACGACGAGCAACAACACGAAAACTCCCGAGCCGAGGAGCAGCGCAGGAGACAGCGGCGCCTCGGAGGGCATATCGGGCACATCGACGACGGCGAGATCGAGCTTCACGGCGGGGCGCACGCGCAGTGGGATGGGCTGCGTACGAGCTATGTTATAGCGTCCGGAAGCTCCCGACGTGAAGTACGCGAACTCGAGGGCCGGAATCTCTCGCACACGCTCGGCGACGACCTTCAGCTCGCAGGTGGTTCGCAGCACGTCGGGGAGTCGCTCGATCCGCTCCGAGATCGTGCGAAGGCCGTCGAAGGGCCCGACCCGCGGCGGCGCGAAGTGATCGAAGTTGCCGCGGCCGCGGATTTCGAGGGTCAAGGTGACGACGTCGCCCACCGCAACCTCGCGCGGCATCGCATCCGAGCCGAACTCGAACTCTCCGACCGCTCCAGCGAACTGCGGCGGACGACCCGCCTCGGGCAGGGGTAGAACTCGCACGCGCACAGCGGCGGCGCGCACCGACGCCTCCGCTCGATCGCGCGGAACACGGCCGCGGAAGACGTCGTCGTCGAACAGCGTTGCGTAGGCAAAGCGCAGTTCCGTGCCGTCGAGCACGAGCTCGCCCGGCGCTTCGGGCAGCCACGTGAGCGTCAAGGTGTGGAGCGCATAGGTGTGGCCCGCGCGCGCTTCCTGCGGTGCGACCTGCGCGTGAGCCACTTCCCCGGCGAGCGCGAAGCTGCGGGACTTGCCGTCGGGCGCAGGCAGCGCGAGCCAGCGTCCGCCGCGCGTTGCGGGCCACCACGGTGCGCGCACCTCGACGGGCAGGTCGAGCGCGCGTGCGAAGAGCGGCACCAGCTCGCGCTCGCGAAAGCCCGGCTCCACGCCGATCGCGAGCTCGACCGCGAGGGGCTCTCCGACATGCACCTCGGTGCGCGAGGGGCGCAGCTCGAGGAAGACGGAACCGTCCGCGGTCCTGTCGCGCGGCGCGTCGATGCCGAGCTGACGCGCGCCCGCGGGGGCGACGGCGAGGAGCAACGGCAGGACGGCGTGGCAGAGCATGGCGGAAGGCGAAGTGGCACAAGCTAGCGCGCGGGCGCGCGGGCACCTACAAGCGGGCCGAGCATGGGAGAACCGTCAGGTTTGCTAGCATCTCCGCGCGATTTCGGCCGTCGCTACGCCCTCCCGCTCGTCCCCGGCCGATCGCCACAGGTAGACCGACCCTCATGGGCCTCCAACAGATCAGCGACAGCGCCGACCACCACGAGATGCGGCGCTTCGTCAAGTCGCTCCTCGACGACGTGCACGCCCTCGAGCAGATGCTCGCGCAGGGCAAGATCGAGTCCGGCACGCGCCGCATCGGCGCGGAGCAGGAAATGTTCCTCGTCGACCGCGCGCTGCAGCCGACCAAGCTCGCGCAGGTCTTGCTCGGCAAGCTTGGAACCGAGAGCTACACGACCGAGCTCGGCCTCTTCAACCTCGAGGCCAACCTGCAACCGCAGGTGCTCTCCGGCGACTGCTTCGGGCGCATGCACACCGAGCTCACGATGCTGCTCGAGCGCGCGCGCATCGCCGCGCAGGAAGAGCAGGCGCAGGTCGTGCTGTGCGGCATCCTCCCCACGCTGGAGAAGGCGCACCTCTCGCTCGACTACATGACGCCGAGCCCGCGCTACCTCGCGATGAACCGCCTGCTGACGCAGATGCGCGGCGGCAAGTTCGAGTTCCGCATCAAGGGTGCCGACGAGCTCTCGACGTCGCACGACAACGTGATGCTGGAGGCGTGCACGACGAGCTTCCAGATCCACTATCAGGTGTCGGCCGAAGAGTTCGCGAGCTGCTACAACCTCGCGCAGGTGATCACCGCGCCGTGCCTCGCGGCCGCCGTGAACTCCGCCACGCTGCTGCAGCACCGCCTGTGGCACGAGACGCGCATCGCACTCTTCCAGCAGTCGCTCGACACGCGCAGCGAGCACATGGCCGAGCGCGGCCAGCGCCAGCGCGTCAACTTCGGCGAGCGCTGGGTCGACGACTCGATCCTCGAGATCTACCGCGAAGACGTCGCGCGCTTCCGCTCGCTGATCGCGATCGCGTCGGACGAGAATCCGCTCAAGGTGCTCGCCGAAGGCGGCGTGCCGCAGCTGCGCGCCCTGCGCCTGCACAACGGCACGGTCTACCGCTGGAACCGGCCCTGCTACGGAATTTCTGACGGAAAGCCGCACCTGCGCATCGAAAACCGCGTGATCCCCGCGGGTCCGTCGGTGATCGACGAAGTCGCCAACGCGGCCTTCTTCGTCGGCCTGATGAGCGCGGCGGAGGAGTTCGGCGACGTGACGGCGGGCATGAGCTTCGACGACGCGCGCGCGAACATGATCGCCGCTGCCCGCTACGGCCTGCACGCGCGCTTCCGCTGGCTGCGCGGCAAGGCGTGGAGCGCGGACGAGCTCGTGCTGCAGCAGCTCCTGCCGATCGCGCGCCGCGGTCTGGCGAGCGCGAAGGTTGCGCAGGCGGACATCGACCGCTACCTCGGGGTGATCGAAGAGCGCGTGCGCCGCGACCGCACGGGCGCGCAGTGGTCGCTCGACTCGCTCGCCTCGATGGGTGATCGCGGTCGTCCGCTCGAGCGCTACCGCGCGCTGACCGCGGCGCTGATCGAGCGACAAAAGACGGGCGCTCCGGTGCATGAGTGGCCGCTCGCGAGCCTCGAAGAGCGCGACAACGCGCGCGAGAACTACCGCACCGTGCGGCAGGTGATGAACAAGGACCTGTTCACCGTCCGCCCCGACGACGTCGCAGACCTCGCCGCGAGCTTGATGGAGTGGCAGAAGATCCGCTACGTGCTCGTCGAGGACGAAGACGGGCGCTTCGTGGGCCTCGTTTCGCACCGCGCGGTGCTGAGCATGCTCGCGCGCGCGAAGGCGGGCGATGGCTCGACGCGCAGCGTGCGCGAGATCATGCGCGCCGACGTCGTGACGGTCACGCCCGACACGAGCTCGCTGCAGGCGCTCGAGCTGATGCGCCGCAACAAGATCGGCTGCCTGCCCGTGGTGCAGGACGGCCGGCTTGTCGGCGTGCTCACCGAGCACGACTTCATGGAGCTTGCCTCCGTGCTGCTCGATCGCTGGCTCAAGGACGCCTGAGAACGCCGCCATGGGCAGCGCACTGCAGCTGCCGACGGAAC
>CAIYPP010000004.1 GCA_903928115.1 uncultured Planctomycetota bacterium | reverse complement strand
GCCCTACGACCTCGTGATGGATCGACTGACGCACTGGTACGCAGTGCGTCGCGAGTGGATCAAGAAGGCGACGATCCTCGATGGCGTCTACGTCTTCAACAACCCGTGGTCGGTGCAGGCGAACGAGAAGCACACGACCTATGCGGCGATGATGCGCTTGGGGCTGCCGATCCCGCCGACGTGGATGGTCCCGCCGAAGAGCTACGACGACAAGCCGGACCTCGAGACGACGCTCACGCGCTACGCGCGCCTCTTCGATCTGGGAGACATCGGCGCGAAGGTCGGCTACCCGCTGTTCATGAAGCCCTACGACGGCGGAGGCTGGGTCGGCGTGAGCAAGGTCGACAACGAGTCCGAGCTGCGCGATGCCTACGAGAAGTCCGGCAAGCTCGTGATGCACCTCCAAAAGGGCGTGCTGCCGCACGAGCACTTCTGCCGCTGCATCGGTCTCGGCCCCCAGACGCGCGTGATCCGCTACGACCCGTCGGCCCCGCTGCACCAGCGCTACCTGAACGACAAGGGCTACCTCCCCGAGGAGACCCTCTCGGTTCTGCGCGACATCACGCTCACGATCAACGCCTTCTTCAACTGGGACTTCAACAGCTGCGAGGCGCTGTACGAGAAGGGCGAGTGGTATCCGATCGACTTCGCGAACCCCTGCCCCGACAGCCAAGTAACGAGCCTGCACCGCCACTTCCCGTGGCTCGTGAAGGCCAAGCTGCGCTGGGCGCTGTACGTTGCGGCGACGAAGAAGAAGCTGCGCATCAACCAGGACTGGCAGCCCTTCTTCGACATCGCCGACAAGGATCTCCCCTACCGCGAGAAGCTCTCGCGCTACGCGAAAATCGCGCGCGAGCGCATGGAGGCGGAGCGCTTCGAAGAGTTCTGCGCCAAGCATCTCGCGCACCTCGACGAAGTCGCGTGGGAGTTCTTCGGCACCGACCGTGCCCGGCACGCCGTGCGCACAAAGGTCGAAGCGCTGTTCCCCAAGCACGAGTGGGACACGTTCACCGAGCACTTCTGGAACGAGCTCCAGCTCTGGCGTCAGGAAGACGCGGCCGAGCGCGCCGCCGCGAAGAGCGAGGCCAAGGCACCGAAGTCGGCGCCCAAGAAGAGCGCGGCGCGCAAGTAGTCATGGCCAAGGCAACCGAGACGTGGCGCTCCGAGCGCTTGGGTCGCGAGATCAAGGTGGTGCGTTGGGGCGAGGAGGGCACTCCGGTGCTGCTCTTCCCCACGGCTGGCGGAGACGCCGAAGAAATCGAGCGTTTCTGGATGATCGACGTGCTCAAGCACCTGCTCGAGCAGAAGCGCATCAAGATCTACTCCTGCGACTCGACGGCGGGGCAGGCGCTCTTGGCGGAGTCGAACAAGGTCGACCACGCGGCGCGAGCGCAGCAACGCTTCGACGCCTTCGTCTACCACGAGCTCGTCCCGCTGATCCGCAAGGACTGCCGCGCGCCACAGGCCGAGATCGTCACCGCCGGCGCATCGATCGGCGCGTATCAGGCGCTCGCCGCGACGTGCCGCCACCCCGACGTTTTCCGCCTCGCGATCTGCATGAGCGGCACCTACGACCTGCACAAGTTCATGGAGGGCGAGCCGAACTCGGACCATCACTTCAACACGCCGACGCGCTTTCTGCCGGACCTACCGGAGGGTCCGCACCTCGCGCAGCTTCGCAAGCGCTTCGTGCTGCTCACGCACGGCAAGGGCAAAGCCGAGGAGCCCGCGCAGTCGTGGCGCGTCGCCGACGTCCTCGGCCGCCGCGGGATTCCCAACCGCGTCGTGGAATGGGGAGAGGAATGGCCCCACGACTGGACCACGTGGCGCAAGATGCTGCCGCTGTACATCGAAGAGCTCGTGACGCAGCCGCACTAGCGTTGCGGGATCGCTGGCTGCTCCCTTGCAGAGATCGACGCTGGAGCCGAAGTTGGGCGCAGCGTGAAATCTAGAGCCCCGCAACGAGCGTTGGCCTGGAGCGCAGTGTTCGCGCTGCTCCTCGTCGCTTCGTTCCTGTGGCTCCGGCATGAGCCCGGCGATGGCGCGGCGCGCAACTCGAGCGAATCCGCGGCTCAACGCGAGGAAGCGGGCGCCTCGAGCGCGAACGCGAATGCCGCCGAGTCGGACACGGCCAGCGAGTCTCGCGCAGGGCTTGCGGACGGCACATCGAGCGAAACGACGAGCGCGGCGCCGACGCAGAAACCGGGGGTCGAGCTCGTCGCCGTGTTCGGAGCCCATCGCCGGCGCGTCGACCCGGTCGAGCTGTGGTGGTGGGCACCGCGCGACTCCGAGAGCTGGGGCGAGCTCGGGAGCATCGAGCGCTGGCTCGAGTCTGGCGAGATCGATGCGCGCATCGCGGAGCTCGCTCAGCCTCTCGTGCCAGACGCGATGGGCGCCTTCCATGCGCCGGCTCCCATGAGCGTGGGCTGCGTCATCGCACGAGCCGAGAAGCTGTGGGGCTGGACTCACGTGCTTCGCTCGAGCCCAGATCCGACGTACATCGAGCTCGAGAGCGATGAATCGCTGCGCGCGCTCGTGCTCGACGCCGCAGGGGCTCCAGCACCGAACGCCCGCGTCGCCCTGCGCCAGCGTTGGCCCGCGCGCGACGGCGCGCCGGAGACTCACGACCTCGCGATGGTGATGACCGGCGCCGACGGGGTCGCGCAGTTCCCACACTTTCGCGCGCAGATGGAAGGAGCGTGGGACTTCGACGCCGAGCATGTGCTCGCCGTCGCCGAGCCCTTCGCCGAGCCGGTTGAATCCCCATTCGATCCGACCCGACCGCCTGTGGAGACGGTCGAGCTGCGACTGCCGCCCTGTGGAAGCGTCCTCCTCGACGTCGGAGGCGACGCGCGCGGCGCGCAGCACTCGCTCGCGCTCGCTCCGTCGAGCTCCTCCGACGACGCGCTACCGACCACAGACCTCGACTTTCTTCGACCGTCGAGGGACGGAGTCGCGCACTTCCCTTACGTCGGCCTCGGGCTGTTGGTCACCCCGGTCTCGGTGTACGAGGGTCGCGTCACCGTCCACGAAGCGAGCGCAGCACTCGGCCCGACGCGTCCCGGCGAGGTCGTGCGCATCGGCGTCGAGGTGCTCGCGCAAGCCAAGCCGGAGCGGCGTATCGTGGGCACGCTCGCTGGCCCGGCCATCCATTCGAGCGGCAGCACGCGCGTCGACATCGAACTGCGAAGTCAGGACGCGAGCGGAGATCCGTGGAGCCAGAACCTGCGCGTGATCGTGCTTCCCGACGGGGACTTTCTGATCCCACTCCTGCGCGAAGCCGTCGGTTCGACGACGCTCGAGTTCACGGCGCTCGGCCCGCGCGACGAGCGCGTGGGGCACGCGGAGCTCACCGTCCGTTCCCCCGCCGGAATGAGCGTGCTCGAACTCGGACGAATCTTCATCGACGCGCGCACGCTGCTCGTCACCGGACGCGTGGTCGACAGCTCGGGCCGACAGGTGGTCGGGGCGCGCGTGCTCGGGTGGGGAGCGCGCGGAGTCGGCGCCAACCTGCAAAACCGCGACTGGCAGCACTTCGACGAGCTGGAGACCCACACGGGCCCCACCGGAGAGTTCGAGCTGCGCGGAGACAGCCTGTGGACGGCGCTCGGTCTCAGCGCATGGACGAGCGACGCCGCGAGCGAATTCCGAGTCTTCGATGTCGGTACTCGCGACGTCGTGCTCACGCTTGCATCCGACGGCGCGATCGCGGGCTCGATCTCGCTCGGCGCGGGGCTTGCGCGCGAGTACATGAACATCGGCGTCTTTCCCGAAGGTCCGAGCGCCGCGCCTCACGGCGCCATGCCGTACCGCCGCAGCGAGATCGACGCCGAAGGCGCGTTTGTGGTGCGCGGGCTCGCGCCGGGTTCCTACACCGTCGCGGCGTACGCTTCGGGTACGCCGAGGGAAGTCGCTCGGGTCGAGGGAGTGCTGGTGGAAGCGGGTCGGACAACGCGAGATCCGCGCCTTGAACCGCTCGATATCGGCGGATGGAGCGAGCTCCGCGTCCTCGACGCCGACGGTCGCGCCGTGTGCGAGGCCGTCGCGTACCGAGTCGAATCCGACTCGCGCCGCTGGATCCCGCAGAGTCTGCCCGGTGGGAAGCTCATGGTCGAGCGCAGCAACGACCCGTTGTGGATCGTCGCGCCGGAGCACCTCATCGCGCGCTTCGATCCCGCCAGCCGCGCCCCGTTCCTACAGCTCGAGCGCGCAGCGCGCGTGCAAGTGCAAGTCGCCCAAGAGCTCCTCGACGCGCTCGGCGACGCCGAGCTGGTTCTCACGCTTCACTCCGACGAGCTTCCGCGCGCCGTCGCGCGCTCGAACACCGCGCGCATCTCGATCGACGCTGTGCTCTCGCCCGAAGTTGCGCTGTGCCACCAAGGTCCCTACGCGACGAGCCTCACCGTGATCGGAGTTCGCTCCGTGGAGCTCCCCCACGTGCTCCTCGGCACCGTGCGCCCCGCGTCGCGCGACCTCCCGCAGATCCTCGAGCTCCGCTGGTCTCCCGCCGATCTCACCGCAGCTCTCGAACAGATCCGCTGATCGCCCGTCCAGCTCCACCTCGTCCCTCGCCTCGACGGACGCCGCTAGACTTCTCGACGTGGACATCCTGCTCTTGGAAGACAACGCCGCGCTGCACGCCAACTTGGTCGAGCAGCTCGAAGGTGCCGGCCATCGCGTCAATCTCGCGGTCGACGGGGAGACCGGACTGAATCTCGCTCTGAGCCAGCCGCACGACGTACTCGTGCTCGACTTGGGGCTGCCGCGCCTCGACGGTCTCGACGTCTGCCGCCGCCTGCGCGAACGGCGAGGTCGCGAGCCCTTGATCCTGATGCTTACGGCCCGTGACACGCTCGAGGACAAGCTCGAGGGCTTTGCGGCGGGAGCCGACGACTACTTGGTCAAGCCCTTCGCGGTGGCCGAGCTCTTGGTACGCCTCGAAGCGCTCGCGCGACGTTCTACGCCGAAGCACCGCGAGGTGCTCGTGGTCGAGGACCTGCGCTACGACGTGGGCGAGTACCGCGTGGAGCGCGGGGGCGCGCCCGTGGTTCTCAATCGAGTCGGGATGCGCATCCTCCGCGAGCTGATGCTGGCGTCGCCCCGCGTCGTGACTCGAGAGCAGCTCGAGGCGGTGCTGTGGGACGGTTTCTCCCCCGAGGGCAGCGTCTTGCGCTCCCACATCTATGCGCTGCGCCGCGCCGTGGACGGAGCCGGGCTCGTGCCGCTCGTGCACACGGTGCGGGGCGTCGGTTATCGCTTGGCGCGCGAGGCGGGCGCTTGACGTCCACGCCCCGCCTGCGACGCGAAATGATGGCGCTGATCGGCGCCTTCGGTGTTGCGCTGGCACTGACCTACGCCTGGGTGCTGCCGCGGATCGTCCTCGACGCGGAGGACCGCATCTTTGGTCAGCAACTCGAACGTCTTCGGACCGAGTGGGCACGACAAGGCTACGCCGCGGGAGCGCTCTCGGCGCCCGGCGCACGGGCCATCGTGGATCTCCGCGCGGAGTCGCCGGAGCTGGCCGCGTTCTTGGCGGAGCTCGCGCCCGGCGTGCACGAGTTCAACGACGATCCACTGCCCGGCCTCTCGGGGACGGAGCTCCTGATCGCCGTGGAAGCCGCGACCGAGCGTCACCCCAAGCGCTGGCTGCTCTACGACGTGACGGGCATGGAGGCGCTGGAGGGACCGTGGCGACCGGAGTATCTGCTGGCCGTCGGTGGCGGCTTGCTCTTGGCGCTCGCCGCAACCGTGGTCGGGTTGCTCGCTGGGCGACGCGTGTTCGTGGCCCTCGAGGATCTGGAGCGACTCTTGAGCTCCGGGCCGCCGCCGCCCGGCACGCGCTCGGCAGCGGAGCGGCGCGAGGACGAAGTGGGTCGCATCGCGCGCGTCTGGCGCGAGACCGACGGGCGCCTGCGCGCGGCGCTCGACCGTGAGCAGCGCTTCACGCGCGACGCGAGCCACGAGCTGCGCACTCCGATCGCGACCGCGCGCGGTGCTGTGGAGCTCCTGCGCGCCGAGCCAGATGCGAGTCCAGAGCGCCGAGAAGAGCTCCTGCGCCGCGTCGACACGGCTCTCCTCGAAATGGGCGACCTCGTGGGCGCCTTCCTGTGGCTGGCTCGCGCACCCGAGCCCGAGCGCGAGGGGCTGGACCGCGAGGAGTTCTCGCTCACGGCGCTCGTCGAGCGAATCCTCGCGGAACGAGCCACGATCCTGCGCCCCGACGCGCGCGTTCACTGGGAGAGACGAGGAGAGGGTCGAGTCGAGGGCAGCGAGCGCCTCGCCACGGTCGTTCTCGGAAACCTGCTCGGCAACGCGTTGGTGCACGGCACCGGCGAGTTGTGGGTGAGCGTCGAGGACACGTGCATCACCGTCCGCAACAACGTGAAGCCGTCGAGAGCGGCGCGCGAAGCTCAAAGCTTCGGTTTCGGGCGGACGATCTGCTCCGACCTCTGCGCACGCTTCGGGTGGCGGCTGGAGTCGTGGCAGCGCGAGAACGACTTTTTCGTCCGCGTCGAGTTCCGCCGCGATTCGGAGTCCGCTGCGTCTCGTTCGTGACCCCACCCGCCGCCCGCTTCGGACGATTTGCTCGCGGATGCTGCTCGATCGTCACGACACGGGGACAGAAGTCGCGCAGGTCATGGCCCCACATCGCGCCCCACGCGGATTCCACGAACATTTGACGCACCGTTTCGAGCGTGGCGACGAACAGTCTCTCGCCGTGCTGCCCGAGGCAAGAACCAACACTCGCCGGGGCGGCCGGCCCTCTGTCACCGACTCTCCCTCGCAACGTTTCCCTTTGGAGCACGTTTCCTCATGCTGAAGATTGCTCTCGGCGCGCTCGCCCTCACCGCGGCCACGCCCACCGCCCTCGCAGGCGGCGGCACGGTCCACGACCTGACGGTCCCGAGCCTCGCCTCGTACCTCTCTCCCAAGCCGTCGCGTGCGTCGACCTCGACGGCACCGGTTTCCCGCGAAAATGCCAGCGTTCCGCCCACGGCGCAGGGCGCTGCCGCGGAGGAGCGCAGCGATCGCGCCCTCGTCCCCCTGCCCTCCATCTTCGACTTCACGGGCGGCGAGGGCTGGGGCATCGCTCTCGGTGTCGGCCTCGAATACGAGGCGGCGTACGACGGCTCCGACGAATACGAGCTGGAGGTCGATCCGGCGGGAGCGATCCAGTGGCGCACCGGGAACAACCTGTTCTTCTTCGAGGGCACCGAGCTCGGCTGGCGCGGACTCTTCGACGAGCGCTGGTTGATCCAAGTCGGCACTCGCTACGAGAGCGGGCTCGACCCGTCGGACTCCGAGGAGGGCCACTTGGACGGCATCGCCAAGCGCGACTCCCACCTCGTGGGCTTCGTCGAAGCGCGCTACGCACTCGACGACGCGTGGCGCAACTGGATCGGCGGTCGCGTGCTCGCCGGCGAGAGCGACTTCGGTGCGTTGGGCGTCTTGGCGGCAGGCCATCGCTTCGGCGACCAAACCGACGGTCAAGGCACCGAGATCTATGCGTTCACGACGCTGGGCGACTCCGCCTTCATCAACAAGGACTTCGGCGTCACGGCGCAGGATGCCGCCGCTTCGGGCCTCGCCGAGACGAAGCTCGACAGCGGCTATCGCTCCTTCGGCATGCAAGCCATCTACCGGCGTCAACTGACCGACAACCTCCAGCTCATCACCCAAGCAGGCTTCGAGCTCTACAGCTCCGACATCGGTGACAGCCCCATCGCCCGCGACGACTACGAGGCCGAGCTCGCGCTCGCGGCGGTCTGGCGCTTCTAGGCTCCCCGTTTTCCCAGGGACCGTGCCGCAGGGTCGGGGGCGCACTCCACCCGCCCCAGCGGCACGTTCCCGCCTCATTCCCGGCACAGGGCAAGCGAGTCGCTCGTCGGAGTGCTCCGGAGAGCGGCGCGCTGCAACGGGACCGATCGAACTCGAAGCAAAGGTGCGCGACCTAGCGGAGTGAAGCGCAGTCGATGACGAAGCGGTACTTGACGTCGCCCTTCACGAGGCGCGCGTAGGCTTCGTCGAGCTTCGAGGCGGGGATGAGCTCGATGTCGGCGGCGATGCCGTGCGCCGCGCAGAAGTCGAGCATCTCCTGCGTCTCGCGGATGCCGCCGATGGCCGAGCCGGCGAGGCGGCGGCGCTTGAAGATCAGGCTGAAGACGCCCATCGGAATGGGTTCGGCCGGAGCGCCGACGAGCACCATCGAACCGTCGAGCTTGAGGTGCTCGAGGTAGGCGTTGAGGTCGTGCGGCGCCGAGACCGTGTCGAGGATGAAGTCGAACGTCCCGAGCTGGCTTGTCATCGCTGCGGGGTCCGTCGAGAGGATCACGTCGTGCGCGCCGAGCGCGAGCGCGTCCTTGCGCTTGCGCTCCGACGTCGTGAACACCACGACCTCCGCTCCCATCGCGCGCGCAAGCTTCACGCCCATGTGCCCAAGGCCGCCGAGGCCGACGACGCCAACCTTGTGACCCGGGCCAACCTTCCAGTGGCGCAGCGGCGAGTACGTCGTGATTCCGGCGCAAAGGAGCGGCGCGGCGCGCGCGGGGTCAAGGCTCGGCGGGACGCGCAGGACAAACGCCTCGTCGACCACGATCGCGTCGGAGTAGCCGCCGTGCGTGACCCCACCGATGTGCTTGTCGGGGAAGTTGTACGTGAAGGTCGGCATGGTGGCGCAGTACTGCTCCTCCCCTGCCTTGCAGTGCGAGCACGTGCGACACGAGTCGACCATGCAGCCGACCGCGGCGATGTCCCCCACCTTGAAGCGCGTGACTCCCGCGCCGACGCGCGCGACGCGCCCGACGATCTCGTGCCCCGGCACGCACGGATAGACCGTCGGCATGACGCTCTTCCACTCGTCGCGCACCTGATGCAAGTCCGAGTGACACACGCCGCAGAAGAGCACCTCGATGTGCACGTCGCTCGCCCCCGGCTCGCGCCGTTGGATCGTGAGCGGAGCGAACTTCGAGGTCGGGCTGGCGGCGCCGATGGCCTTGGATTGGAACGTCGAAGTCATGGGGTAATTCCTTGCGGCTGCGTGAGACAGATCCGGCGGGCACGGAGTGTCCACGGCGCACTCGCGCAGAACAAGCGCGAATCTTCTCGCAGCGCTCGCGCGAGCGACCCCGCTTGAGTGCGCGTCAGTTCCAGGAACTGTAGGGCTCGGGTGTGTGGCTCGAGGAGCTCGGGCTCGCACCGAAGTCGTAGCCGGCGGGCACGACGGTGATGCCGGACTCGGTCACGGTGAAGAGCTTCTCGTCCTTCGCGCGGTCGTAGCCGATCTCGACGCCGTCGGGGACTTTGACCCACTTGTCGAGGATTGCGCGGCGAACCTTGGCGCCCTTGCCGATCACGACGCCGCCGAAGAGGATCGAGTCCTCGACGAGCGCGTGCTCGTCGACGTAGGCGCGGTTGCCGAGGATCGAGCGACGCACCTTGCCGCCCGAGACGATGACGCCCGGGCAGAGCAGCGACTCCGTGACCTCCGCGCGCCGACCGCTCGCCTCGTCGAGCACGGTCTTTGCGGGCGGATCCGCGTGCCACAGCGAGTAGATGGGCCAGTCGAGGTCGTAGAGATTCAGCTTCGGATTGACCGAGAGCAGATCCATGTTGGCTTCGTAGAGCGCGTCGAGCGTTCCGACGTCGCGCCAGTAGGGCTGCTCACCGCCATCGCGATCGATGAAGCTGTGCGCGTAGACGGGCACCTCTTCGATCATGCGCGGGATCACATCCTTGCCGAAGTCGTGGCTCGACTTAGGGTCCGCGCCGTCCGTGCGCAGGCGCCGCACCAGCTCGTCGGTCTCGTAGACGTAGATGCCCATCGACGCGAGGCAGAAGCCCGGCTGGCCGGGGATTTCCGGTGCGTTGGCCTTCGGCTTCTCGACGAAGCTGGTCACGCGACCGCGCGCGTCGATCTGCAGGATCCCGAAGTGGCGCGCCTCGCTCGCGGGGATCTTCACCGCACCGATCGTGAGCGCCGCGCGATGGATCAGGTGCTCGCGGATCATGCGGCTGTAGTCCATCTTGTAAATGTGGTCGCCCGCGAGGATCAGCACGTGGCGCGGCCGCTCCTCCTCGATCGTGTCGAGGTTCTGGAAGATCGCGTCGGCGGTGCCTTGGTACCACAGGCCCTTGCCCTGGTGGTGCGGCGGGCGCGTCGAGATGAACTGCTCGAGGCGGCGCGGGAGGAAGTTCCAGCCGAAGCGGATGTGCTCTTCGAGCGAGCGCGCCTTGTACTGCGTGAGCAAGAAGATGCGCCGCAGGCCGGAGTGAATGCAGTTGGAGAGCGTGAAGTCGATGATGCGATACGAGCCGCCGAAGGGCACCGCGGGCTTGGCACGCTTGTCGGTGAGCGGTCGCAGACGCTCGCCTTGGCCGCCGGCCAAGATCAGGGTGAGGGTTTCCTTCAGCTCCGAGGTCAACGGCATGCGCGGGCGCTCCTTCGCGGGGTGGCGCTAGATTGCCTTCCGCGGCCGATTCGGCATAGCCCCGAGCCGCACGATCCGAGGAATGTCACGCGCTGGGGAGCGCACGGCGGGACTCGGGTGCATCGGGGCGTTCTGGAGCGCTAGACTCTTCGGCCCTCCAAGGTCCGCCCCCGCCGGGGCTCACCCCGCTCTTTTTCTTCGCATGGCCCGCAACGCACCGCCCTCCGCGTCCTCTCACCGCCTCCCGCCGGACACTCGGCTCGGCGTGGTGGTCTCGACCTTCCACAGCGACCTCACGCACGCGATGGTCGCCTCCGCGCGCGCCACGCTCGAAGCGGCGGGTCTCGCGAAGGACGGGCTGCACGTCGTCGAGGTCCCCGGCGCCTTCGAGATCCCGATCGTCGCCCGCTCGCTGGCCATGCGCGGAGACCTCGCGGCCGTGCTGTGCTTCGGCGTCGTGATCAAGGGCGAGACGACGCACGACTACCACATCGCTTCCGCAGTGAGTCACGCCCTGCAGCGCGTGTCGCTCGACACCGACCGGCCGATGCTGATGGGCGTCCTCACGTGCAACACGCTCGAGCAGGCGCAGGCGCGCGCGCTGCCCGGCGGCACGCACGACAAGGGTGCCGAGGTCGCACAGGCCGCAGTCGCGGTGCTCGCGGCCCTCAAGAACACGCACGAGCTCGGCGGCTCGCACCGCAAGGCGGGCTTCGGCGTCCGCGCGGAGGCACGGCCGTGAAGAAGCGCACACGCGGCCGCGAGCTCGCGCTCCAATTGCTCTACCAGATCGACCTGCGCGGCGAGGACGTGCTCGCGCAGGCGGAAGAGCTCCTCCTCGAGGAAGAGTCGGACCGCGAGGCGCGCAACTTCGCGCTGCACCTCACGCGCGGCACGCACGAGGAGCGCGAGGCGCTCGACGAGATCATCCGCTCGGTCGCACAGAACTGGGACATCTCGCGCATGGCGGTGATCGACCGGAACGTGCTGCGGCTCGCGACGTGGGAAATGCTGCACTCGAAAGACGTGCCGCCCAAGGTCGCGATCAACGAAGCGATCGAGCTCGGCAAGCGCTTCTCGACGCAGAACTCGGGCGCCTTCATCAACGGCATCCTCGACAAGATCAAGTCGCGCCACGTCGACGCCAAGAGCGCGCCGCAGGAGTGAGTCCGTGGGCCTCTTCGATCGCCTCAAAGAACGGCTGACGCGCACGCGCGAGGCGCTCAGCGACAACATCTCCAAGCTCTTCAAGGGTGGGCGCCCGATCGACCGCGCGCTCCTCGACGAGCTCGAGGAGCTGCTCTACCAAGGCGACCTCGGACCGATCGCGGGCGAGGTGATGGCGGAGATCAACCGTCTGCACGAGCGCGGCGAGATCAAGGGCGAGGACGAGGTGCGCTCCGTGCTGCGCGAGGTCCTGCTCGGATTCGTCGCTCCGCAGGGCGTCGTGCCCGGCGAGGCGGTGCTCCAAGCGCACCCGACCGTGATCCTCGTCGTCGGCGTCAACGGTTCGGGAAAGACCACGTCGATCGCCAAGCTCGCGCACCGCTTCCAGTCGCAGAAGAAGTCGGTGCTGCTCGCCGCGTGCGACACGTTCCGCGCCGCCGCCGCCGAGCAGCTCGAGATCTGGGCGAATCGCAACAACGCCCCCATCGTGCGCGGCAAGGAAGGCGCGGACCCTGCGTCCGTCGCGTTCGACGCGGTCGAGAGCGCGTGCGTGCTCGGGATCGACGTCGTGCTCGTCGACACCGCGGGCCGCCTGCACACGCAGACGAACCTCATGGCCGAGCTCGGCAAGGTCCGGCGCGTGATCGAGAAGCGGCTGCCCGGCGCGCCGCACGAAGTCTGGCTGGTGCTCGACGGCACCAACGGCCAAAACGCGATCCGCCAAGCCAAAGAGTTCACGGCGCACGTTCCGGTTTCCGGCCTCGTGATCACCAAGCTCGACGGCACCGCACGCGGCGGCGCCGTGTGCCAGATCGTGCGCGAGCTGCGGCTCCCCGTGCGCTACATCGGCACGGGCGAGCAGCTCGACCTGCTCGAGCCCTTCGACCCCGCTGCCTTCGTCGACGCGATCGTCTCGCAGACGAGCGGTGCCGGCGCGCGCTGAAGCGACTCAGCGCGGCGGCTGCGGCTCGAAGACGGCGTCGGAGAGCGCGGGGTCGAGCTCGGGCCGCAGGAAGATCGTGGTCTCGACGATGCGCTCGGAGTCGAGCGAGGGAGTCGCGAGCACGGCCTCGCGCACCTCGGCCGGAAGCTCGGTGCGCGCGGCCAGTTGGCGCAGCGCGGCGTCGCGCTCAGGCGAGTGGCGCAGTCGCTGGAACGTGCGCAGGAGCAGCGGGCGCTCGACGCCGATCCACGCGACGAAGACACCGCCGACGAGGCTCTTCTCGAGTCGATGTGCGCGACGGCCGTCGATTTCGTCCTCGCCCGCGAGCTGCAGTCCGTCGAGCGAGCTGGGCACTTCGCACAGCCCCAAGAGCCCCGGCACGAGCACCGAGGCGCCCGCACACGAGGCGCTCCACGCCTGCAAGGGCTCCGCGAGCGAGCCGATCGGACGGACTGCGCACTCGCGGACGTCTGGATCGGTCTGCCACTGAAACACGCCGCGCGCGTTGCGCCAGAGCGCCGCGTGCGGCCACTGCTCGTTCGGCCCGACGCCCATCGTCTTCCACTCGAAGAGAAAGCGCGCGGGCCGCACGAACGCCGTCTGGAACGGAAAGCGCTGCGTGGTGCGCTGCCACGCCTTGGGGCCGCGCGCGATCACGACGGACGCCTCGCCGATGTCGGAGTAGCTCGCGCACCCCGCGTACAGCGCCTGCGTGCGCGCGACGATGTCGCTCACGACGTGGCGCCCTCGAGCGCCGTCACGCGGAAGCGCTTGCCGTCCCGCTCGATGCGGCCGAAGGCCGTGTCGAGGTCGTGGTAGAAGAGCCCCGTCCAGCGTCGCTCTGCGGCGCGTGCGATCCACTTCGAGCGCACCTCGAAGCTGCGCGCGACGTCGATGTCGTAGGCCATGATGTACGGCGGCTGCACGTGGTGCGCGGTCGGCACGACGTCGGACCAGAAAATCGCGCCGTCGTCGCGCTCCTCGTCGAGTGTGATCACCGCCACGCCATCGGAGTGGCCTCCGAGCACGTGGGCACGCAGCCCGGGCACGATCTCCGCGGTCCCCTCGTACGCGACGAGCAGCCCCGCGCGTGCCAAGGGCTCCACGTCTTCACGGCGATAGGACGCACGCCGCACGTGGTCAGGGTTCAACGCGTTCGCGATCTCGACCTTAGGCAGGTAGTGGCGCGCGTTCGGAAAAAGCGGCGCGAGCGCTCCCCCATGCTCGAGCACCGCGGCGCCGAAGTGGTCCCAGTGCGCGTGGCTCGCCACGACGTGCGTGACCTGCTCGAGTCGCACCCCGCAGCGCGCGAGCGAATCCGCGAGCGTGACGCTCGCCTCGATGCCGTAGATCTCGCGCCGCTTCGCGTCCCAGCGCTGTCCGATCCCACACTCGATCACAGCGACCACGTCGCCCTTGCGCGCAAGAAACGGACGCAGCGCCATCAGGATGCGGTTCTCCGCATCCGGCGGCGTCATCGCACGCCACATCGTCGCGGGCACCACGCCCCACATCGCGCCGCCGTCGAGCCGCAGGTGCCCGTCGGTGAGCTCCGTGACCTCCCAGCCACCGGCGCGCAACGAACGCGCGCGGTAGGCGGGAGCGACGGTCGACGCAGGTGCTAGGCCCACGCGTCGCCTACTTGAGGATGTTGCGCGCGATGATGAGGCGCTGGATCTCGCTCGTGCCCTCGCCGATCACGCACAGCTTGGCATCGCGCCACATGCGCTCGACGGGGTACTCGCGGCTGTAGCCCATGCCGCCGTAGATCTGGATCGCCTCGTAGGTGACGCGCATTGCGCACTCGCTCGCGAGGAGCTTGCCCATCGCGGCTTCCTTCGAGTACGGCAGGCCCATGTCCTTCAGGCGCGCAGCGTGGTAGACGAGGTGCCGCGACGCCTCGATGTCGAGCGCCATGTTCGCGAGCTTGAACTGCACGGCCTGCAGATCCGACAGCGTGCCCCCGAACGCCTCGCGCTCCTTCGCGTACTTGAGCGCGCACTCGTAGGCGCCCTCGGCGATGCCCAGGGAGAGCGCACCGATCGAGATGCGACCGCCGTCGAGCGTCTTCATGAAGGTCTTGAAGCCTTCGCCGGTCGGCCCGAGCAGGTGGTCCTTGGGAATGCGCGCGTCTTGGAAGACGAGGCTGCCCCAGTCGGAACCGCGCATGCCGAGCTTGTGCTCGCCGGGCTCGAGGAAGAAGCCGTCGATGCCCTTGGGCACGACGAAGGCGCTGATGCCCTTCGCGCCGATGCCCGGCGTCGTCACGGCGGTGACGATGAAGGTGCCCGCGTAGTTCGCGTTGGTGCAGAAGCACTTGCGGCCGTTGAGCCGCCAGTGCGTGCCCTCGTCGACCGCCGTCGTCTGCGTGCCGCCGGAGTCCGAGCCCGCATTGGGCTCGGTCAATCCGTAGGCGCCCATGTGGTCGCCGCGGATCAGTCCGGGCACGTACTGCTCGCGCAGGTGCATGCCGAAGGCGTAGATCGGCCACGTGCCAAGCGAGACGTGCGCGGCGAGCGTCAATCCCGTCGAACCGCACACCTTCGCGAGCTCTTCAACGGCCAAGCAGTACGACAGCGTGTCGCCGCCCGAGCCGCCGACCTCTTCGCTGAATGGGATCCCCGGCAGACCGAGCTCGACGATCTTCTTCCACGTCTCGACGGGGAAGCGGTGCGACTCGTCGATCTCGGCGGCGATCGGCGCGACCTCGGTGCGCGCAAAGTCGCGCACCATGTCGCGGATCATGAGCTGCTGCTCGGAGAGGTCGAGCCCGTGACGAATTTCGGGAACAGTGATGCCGGCCATGGTGACTCCGATGCTCGCTTAGTACTCGATCTTCCAGCCCGCGGTGCGACGCGCCTTCTCCCCAGCCGGGCCCGACGGCGTCTCGTCGTCGTCCTCGCCCTGCCCTTGGTAGAAGTCCTTGCTGCGGCCCGAGCCGACCCACTCGATCAGCGCCGCGCGCGAGAACTTCCACTCGCGGCCAATCTTGCGCGCCGGCAGGTTCTGCGAGTGCAGGACCTTGTTGAAGGTCTTGACGCTGACGCCGAGCAGCTCGGCCGCCTCTTCGATCGTGAGAATGTCGCGTTGCGTGTTGATGTCGCTCATGTTCACTGCGCTCCTTCGGCCTTCCAGCGCTTCTCCATCTCGCCTTGGATCCAAACCGCGATCTCTTCCGTGCGCGTGCCCGGCCCGAAGAGCTTGGCGTAGCCCTGCGACTCGAGCGCGGCCATGTCCTCCATCGGGATGATGCCGCCGCCCGTGAGGAGCACGTGGGCCATGCCGCGCTTCACGAGCTCCGCCCGCACGCGCGGGAAGAGCGCCATGTGCGCGCCCGAGAGGATCGAGAGACCCACCACGTCGACGTCCTCCTGCGCGGCGATCTCGGCGATCGCCTCGGGCGTCTGGTGCAGGCCGGTGTAGATCACCTCCATGCCGTGGTCGCGCAGCGCGCTCGCGACGGTCTTGGCGCCGCGGTCGTGGCCGTCGAGGCCGGGCTTGCCGACGAGGACTCGGATCTTCTTCGTGGTCATTTGCATCTCGCTAGAGCTTCTTCCAGAGGGCCGCGAGGCCCTGCTTTGCGATCCAGCCCGTGCCGAGGCAGCACGCGCCGATGAACAATCCCCACAGGCCGCGACGCGGCAGGTTGATCTCGATCAGGTCGATACCGAGCCCGTCGAGCAAGAAGTCGATGCCCACGACGACCGTCACCATCGCGGGGACGATCAGCGCGAGCGTGACGATCTGCATCAGCGGGTTCGAGGACTTCGCCATGGCTAGGGCCTAGAGGATCTTGGGTTCCTTGTACTGCCCGAACTCCGCGCGCAGCACGTCGGCGATCTCCCCGAGCGTGCAGTCCGCGTGCGCGGCCGCGACGAAGCGCTCGAGCAGGTTGTCCGTGCCCTTGCAGGCGTCGCGAATGTCGTCGAGCGCGCGCTTCGCCTTGGCGGCATCGCGCGAGCTGCGCAGCTTGGCGAGGCGCTCGTGCTGCTCGCGCTCCACGGCAGGGTCGATCTTGTGCAGCTCGATCGTCGGGCCCTTCTCGTCCTCGACGTAGCAATTGACCCCGACCACCTTCTTCGTGCCGCGCTCGATCGCAGCTTGGTACGCGATCGCCGAGCGGTGGATCTCGCGCTGGATGTAGCCCTGCTCCGTCGCCGGCACGACGCCGCCGCGGCGCTCGATCTCCGCAAAGTAGCGCTCCGCCTCGGCTTCGAGGCGGTTCGTGAGCGCCTCGACGTAGTAGGAGCCGCCGAGCGGGTCGATCACGTGCGCGACCTCGGTCTCCTCCGCGATGATCTGCTGCGTGCGCAGCGCGATCTTCACGGCCTTCTCGGTCGGGAGCGAGAGCGTCTCGTCCATCGAGTTGGTGTGCAGCGACTGTGTGCCGCCGAGCACCGCCGCGAGAGCCTCGAAGGCGGTGCGCACGATGTTGTTCTCCGGCTGCTGCGCCGTGAGCGACACACCGGCCGTCTGGGTGTGGAAGCGCACCATCCACGAGCGCGGGTCCTTCGCGCCGAAGGTGTCGCGCATCTTGCGCGCCCAGATGCGGCGAGCCGCGCGGAACTTGGCGATCTCTTCGAAGAAGTCGAGGTGGCTGTCGAAGAAGAACGAGAGCCGCGGCGCGAAGTCGTCGACGTCGAGCCCCGCCGCCTTGCCGCGCCGCACGTACTCCATGCCGTTGGCGAGCGTGAACGCGAGCTCCTGCGCAGCGGTCGAGCCCGCCTCACGGATGTGGTAGCCGGAGATCGAGATCGTGTTCCACTGCGGCACGTTGCGCGAGCAGTAGCCCATGACGTCGGTGATCATCCGCAGCGCGGGCTCCGCGGGGACGAGCCACGCGTGCTGCGCCTGATACTCCTTCAAGATGTCGTTCTGCACCGTGCCGCGCAGCAGCTTCGGATCGACACCTTGGCGCTCGCCGCAGGCGATGTAGAAGGCGAGCAGGATCGGCGCGGGGCCATTGATGGTCATCGAGGTCGAGACCTCGGCCATCGGGATCCCGTCCATCAGCACTTCCATGTCCGCGAGCGAACTGATCGCGACGCCGACCTGCCCCACCTCGCCGAGCGAGTGTGCGTGGTCGGAGTCGTAGCCCATCAGCGTCGGGAAGTCAAAGGCCGTCGAGAGGCCAGTCTGCCCGTGAGCGAGCAGGAACTTGAAGCGCTCGTTGGTCTGCTTCGCGCTGCCAAAGCCCGCGAACTGGCGCATCGTCCACAGGCGGCTGCGGTACATCGTCGGGTGCACGCCGCGCGTGAACGGGAACGAGCCCGGGTAGCCGAGGTCCCCCTCGAAGTCGACCTTGGCTTCGCCCGGACCGTAGAGCGGGGCGAGCGGCGCGCCGGAGAGGCTCGTGAACTCGACGTCGCGCTTGCGAGCGCGGTCGAATTCCTTTTGCCACGCTGCCTGCGCGTCGATCGCGCGAACTTCCGGTCGGGTTCCGTCGAGCGTCATCGTCGTGCCTCCGCGGGCTTCGCTAGCCCTCGTGTGATCTCTTCGAGCAGTGCCGCTGCGATCGCGTGCGGCGAAGCGCCCTCCGCGAGCTGCGCCGCGACGCGCTCGCGCAGCCCCGCCGGACCCCACAGGCGCTCGGCGAGCTGCTCGGACACCGAGTGCCGCACCTGCTCGACGCGCTTGCGCCGACGCGCGGCCTCGAGGCCCTGCGCCTCGACGTGCGCGCGGTGCGCGGCGATGGCGTCGAGCACGTCGTCGATGCCCTTCGACGTGCCCGCGCTCGCGGCGACCACCGGCACCTGCCACGCGCGCTTCGTGAAGCGCACGTGCACGGCCTCGGTGAGGTCGTTGATCAGCCGCTCCGCGCCGGGCATGTCGCTCTTGTTCACCACGAGCACATCGGCGACCTCGAGCAGGCCCGCCTTCATCGCTTGGATGCCGTCGCCCGCCCCGGGGCACAGGACGACGACCACCGTGTCGGCTGCGTCGAGCACGTCGTACTCTGCCTGTCCGACGCCGACCGTCTCCAAGAGGATGGTGCCGAAGCCGAAGGCGTCGAGCACGTCGCACGCGCTCGCCGCCGCGCGCGCGAGGCCGCCGTGGCTGCCGCGCGACGCCATCGAGCGGATGAACACGCCCGGATCGAGCGTGCGATCGTCCATGCGAATGCGGTCGCCGAGCAGCGCGCCGCCCGTGAACGGGCTCGACGGATCCACAGCGACGATGCCGACCGTCTTGCCGCGCGTGCGCTCGACGCGCGCGAGCTCGTTGACCAGCGTGCTCTTGCCCGCGCCCGGCGGACCGGTGACGCCAGCGCGCCACGCGCGGCCGACCTTCGGCCAAAGTGCGTTGAGTTCCGCCGCAAAGCGCGGGTCGCCGTTCTCGGCCCAGCTGATCATGCGCGCGAGCGCGGTGCGATCACCGCGTTCGATGCGTGCAGCGAGGGTCTCGGTGGCGTTCACGGCTTCGCGCTCGGGTGTCTCAGCCGATCACCGAGCGGGCGATGACGAGGCGCTGGATGTCGCTCGCGCCCTCGTAGATCTCGGTGATACGCGCGTCGCGGAACAGGCGCTCGGTGATGAAGTGGTCCGTGTAGCCCGCACCGCCGTGAATCTGCAGGCACTCGTCCGCGCAGAAGTTCGCCGCCTGCGATGCGAAGAGCTTGGCCTGCGCGGCTTGACGTCCGCAGGGCTCGCCACGGTCGCGTAGCCACGCCGCCTTCTGCACGAGCATGCGCGCGGCGTCGATGCGCGTCTGCATGTCGGCGATCTTGTGTTGGATCGCTTGGAAGTGCGCAATCGGCTTTCCGAACTGCACGCGCACCTTGGCGTAGGCGATCGCCTCTTCGATGCAGGCCTGCGCGATGCCGACCGACTGCGCGGCGATGCCGATGCGACCGCCGTCGAGCGTGTCCATCGCGATCGGGAAGCCCTTGTCGAGCGTGCCGAGCATGTTTGCCGCAGGCACGCGGCAGTTTTCGAAGAGCAGCTCGGTCGCGGGCGAGCCGCGGATGCCGCACTTCTTCTCCTTCTTGCCGACCACGCAGCCCGGCGTCGTGGTCTCGACCAAGAACGCGCTGATGCCCTTGGCCTTCGGCAGCTTCGGATCGGGGTTCGTGCGCGCGTAGACGAGCGCGAGGCCCGCCATCGAGCCCGACGTCACCCAGATCTTCGTGCCGTTCAGCACGTAGTGGTCGCCATCGCGCTCGGCCTTCGTGACGAGCGCGGCCGCGTCGGAGCCCGAGTTCGGCTCCGTCAGGCAGTACGCGCCGATCCACTCGCCGCTCGCGAGCTTCGGCAGGAAGCGCGCCTTCTGCTCGTCGGTGCCCCACTTCAGGATCGGCGCGCACAAGAGGCTGTTGTGCACGCTGACCGTGACGCCCGTCGCCGCGCAGCCGCGGTTGATCTCTTCGAGCACAGTCGAGAGCGCGAGGTTGCCCATCCCCGCGCCGCCGTACTGCTCGGGCACGGTGAGCCCCCAGAAGCCGAGCTCTGCGATCTTCGCGAGCACCTCGTCATCGAGGTGCTCTTGGCGGTCGTGCTTGGTCGCGCGCGGCTTCAGCTCGCGCTCGGCGAAGTCGCGCGCGGCGTCGCGCACCATCGTCAGTTCTTCGGAGAGTTCGAACATGGGCTCAGTCCTTCGCGGTGTCTCGTCTCGCAGGTTCGTTTCGAAGTGGCGCGCGCGGGCCGCGGCGCATCAATAGTCGTAGAAGCCCTTCTTGGACTTACGGCCGAGGCGACCGGCCGCCACCATGCGCTTGAGCAGCGGGCAGGGCCGATACTTGTCGTCGCCCAGCCCTGAGTGCAGCACGTTCAGGATGTCGAGGCAGACATCGAGGCCAATCAAGTCGGCGAGCGCCAGCGGGCCCATCGGGTGGTTCATGCCGAGCTTCATCACCGTGTCGATGCCCTCCTTGGTCGCGACGCCTTCCATCAGGCAGTACGCGGCCTCGTTGATCATCGGCATCAACACGCGGTTCGAAACGAAGCCCGGATAGTCGCTCGCCTCGACCGGCACCTTGCCGAGGGCCTCGGAGCAGGCCACGACTTTTGCGGTGGTCTCCGCCGACGTCTCCTGACCGCGGATCACCTCGACGAGCTTCATCAGAGGCACGGGGTTCATGAAGTGCATCCCGATCACCTTGTCGGGGCGCTTCGTGCTCGCAGCGATCGCCGTGATCGAGATCGAGCTCGTGTTCGTCGCGAGGATGCAGTCCGGGCCGGTGAGCGCGTCGAGCTGGCCGAAGACGCTCTTCTTCACGGCCTCGCGCTCGACCACCGCCTCGACCACGAGCTGCGCGCTCTTCACCGCATCCATCGAGCTCGACGGGTGCACGTTGGCGAAGGCCGCATCGGCGGCTTCCTTCGTGAGCACGCCCTTCGAGGCAAACTTGTCGAGGCTCGCACGGATCGCGGCCACACCCTTCTCGAGCCCCTTGGGGTCGATGTCCACGAGCGCCACCGCGCTGCCGTGGGTCGCGAAGGTCTGCGCGATGCCGTTGCCCATCGTGCCCGCGCCGATGACGGCGACGTTCCCGTAGTACGCCATGACTAGAGAGCCTCCACCGCCATCGAGACCGCGTTGCCGCCGCCGAGACACAGGGACGCCATGCCGCGCTTCGCTCCGCGCTGCTTCAGGGCGTGGAGCAGCGTGGTCAGCACGCGGCAGCCGCTCGCCCCGATCGGGTGACCGATGGCGACCGCGCCGCCGTTGACGTTGACCTTCGCGGGGTCGAGCTCGAGCACCTTGGTGAGCGCGACCGCGGCCGCGGAGAAAGCCTCGTTGATCTCGTGCAGATCGAAGTCCGAGGGCTTCATGCCCACCTTGGCCGCGACGCCCTTGATCGAGATCTCCGGCGCCATCATGACCCACTCCGGCGCACAGCCGCCGGTGCCGTAGGCGAGCACGCGGGCGAGCGGCTTGCAGCCGAGCGCCTTGGCGCGCTCCGCGCTCATCACGACCACCGCCGACGCACCGTCGTTGATCGACGAGGCATTCGCGGCCGTGACCGTGCCGCCGTCGGGCTTGAACGCGGGCTTGAGCTTGGCGATCGACTCGGCCGTCGTTTCGCCCTTGATGCCCTCGTCCGTGTTGAACTGCAGCGGCTCTCCCTTGCGCTGGGGAATCGCGATCGCGAAGCGCTCGTCGCTCAAGCGACCCGCCGCCGTGGCCTCGGCCGCGCGCTGGTGGCTCTGCGCCGCGAACGCATCCTGCATGGCGCGCGTGATGCCGTACTTCTCGGCGACCTTCTCGCCGGTGAGGCCCATGTGGAAGTCGTTGTAGATGTCCCACAGGCCGTCCCAGACCATCGAGTCGAGCAGCTTGCCGTGGCCGAGCCGCACGCCCGCCCGCGCCTCGGGAAGCAGGTACGGCGCGTTGGTCATGCTCTCCATGCCGCCAGCGACGATCACCTCGGCATCGCCCGCGCGGATCGCCTGCGCGGCGAGCATCACGCTCTTCAATCCCGAGCCGCAGACCTTGTTGACCGTGAACGCCCCGACGCGGTCGGGGATGCCCGCCTTGCGCGCCGCCTGACGGGCCGGGTTCTGGCCGAGCCCCGCCTGCAGCACGTTGCCTAGGATCACCTCGTCCACCGCGTCGGCCGGGACCCCGGCGCGACGGAGGGCCTCGGCGACGGCGAGCGCGCCGAGGTCGGGGGCGCGGAATCCCGCGAGCGAGCCTTGGAACTTGGCGATCGGGGTACGGCAGGCACCGACGAGGACGACTTCCTTCAAGACGACGCAGCTCCGACAGGTGACGGTGAGGAGACGAGGGGCGCAAACAGGATAGGACGCGCCCCGAATTCCCTCCACCTTCCTCGGAACGTAGTCCGAGCGGACCAAGACCCGCCGATTGTCGCGAGACAGCGAGGCTTGCAAGCGCCGTTGCGAGTTCCTATCACCGCCCAAGGGGGGAAACGGCGAGGTTGGAAGACTCCGAGCTGATCGCAGGGCTGCGGGCGCGGCGCGAGGATGCCGTGCGCCTGTACTTGGAGCGCTATCGGCCGTTGTTCCTGCACTGCATCGGGCACTTCGAGCAGGAGCCCGCGGCCCGCGACGACCTCTTCTCCGAGCTCACGTGGCACGCGCTCGAGCGCCTGTCCCAAGACGCCTTCGACCCCAGCCGCGGCAGCTTCGGCACCTGGCTCTATCGCGTGGCGTGGTGTCGCTGCGTCGACCTGAAGCGCCAGGCCAACGCCCGCCGGAGGGTGCGCCTCGTCCCCCAAGGCGACGACCTCCCCGAAAAGGCCGATCCGTCCAGGCCGCTCACCGAGTCGCTCGCCGAGGCCGAGCTCGGAGCCGCGGTGCGCCGCGCCATGGCCGACCTGAGCGGCGAGGAACGCGCGCTCCTCGTCCTGCGCTTCGTCGAGCACCGCCCCCTGCTCGACATCGCCACCGAGCTCGGCATCACCGTCGAACAGGCCAAGTACCGCCTCAAGCGCTCGTCGAGCGCGCTGCGTCGTGAACTCTTGGCGCGGCTCCCGCGGAGCGAGGTGGCCGGATGAGTTTCTGGCGAGAAAAGCGCCCGTCGGAGCCGCAACCTGCGGATGCAGGGCGCACGATGAAGCCCACGGATCGAGAGCGCGCGGAGCACGGCGAACCGGCCTGCACCCGCCCCGACCTCGCGCGCCTCCTGCCGGAGTGGCCTGACCTCGCAGCCGCCGAGCGCCACGCGCTCGAAAAGCACACTCTCGAATGTGCCCCGTGCGGCGCGGGCTTGGCGCTGATGCGCGAGGTCGATGTGTGGCTGGAAGAGCCCGCCCCGGCGGGCACCTGCCCGAGCGCGGACGAGCTCTATGACTACGGCCGCGGACCGGGTGCGCACGCCATGGGCGCGGTCGAGCGCACCGCCCTGCGCGCCCACCTCGCCGCCTGCCCGGACTGCGCTCGGCTGGTCGAGACCCTCGCGGATCGACCGCCGGCGCCGCTGCTCGACCTTCCGACGCCCGCGGCCGCCCCGAGAGGCCCCGCGCCGCTCCGCGCGACGACCTCGGGCCCGTCGGCACCGACGGAACGCCCCAGCGCGCCGGCAAGGCGAGCCAAGCCCGCCACGCTCCGGCTCCTCGCCCCCATCGCAGCCGCCGCGGCCGCCGCGCTGATCTTCTTCGCGCTGCGCGGCGACTCCGGACGCGGCCCCGCAAATCCCGCGCTGCGCTTCCCGGCCGCCGAGCTGCTGCGCGGCGAGGGGCCGAGCCCGCTGCTCTATCCGCGTGACGCCGTGCTCCTCGGAGGCGAACAGCCGTGGACAGCGCTCCGCTTCGAGTGCGAGCCCGTGGAGCGCGCCGAGCTCTACCGAGTCGTGCTGCGAGCCACCGACGGCAGCGCGTTCGACACCGGCCGCGAGGTTCTGCGCGTCGAGGGCGCCACGCCGCTCCTCGAGCCCGCGGCGGCGTTCGGGCTCGCACCCGGCCACTACACGTGGGAGGCGTGGGCGCGCGTCGACGGCCTCGAAGTGGAGCTCGGCCGCCGCGACTTCGAGGCGCGCCGCGAGCCGGGGCTGGTCGCCGAGCTCGACCTGCGCTCGCGCGCAGACGAACCCGCGCGGAGCGAGTCGATCCTTCACCTGCTCCACGAGCGGGGCTTCCTCGGCGATGCGCGCGCCTACGCTCGCACGCTGCCGCCGAGCCCCGAGCGCGACGCCTACCTCGCCCGCCGACCGGGTCGTTGACGAGAGCGCGCGTCGCTGCGGAGCGAGCGCGAGCGTTGGCTGGACTGCGAGGCTGCGACAGCGCACGATCGCGCTCGCACCTTGAAGCTCGCATCCTGTTTCCTTGCCGCGCTGCTAGCGCTGGCGCCCGCACGCGCGCAGGAAGACCTGCGCCCCGCGCTCGAACGCTTCGCGGGTGCGCTAGCGTCGCTGCGCGACGGTGATTCGAGCGCCGACGTCGCCTTGCGCGAAGCTGCGGAGGAGCTGTGCCGCGCGCACGGGCGCTGCGACGCACGCGCGGTCGCCGAGTACTACCTCGGGCTCTCCGCCGAGGCACGCGCGCAAGGACGGCTCGATGAGACGACCTACGTCGCGCTGCGCGAGCGCGTGCGTGCGGCGGGCGCGGACGGGCTCGGAGGCGCGGAGTGGGCCGAAGAGCGCGAGGAAATTCTCGCGGAGCTGCTCGCGCACGCTGCGGTGTGCGAGGGGCGGCCGGACTTCGTCCCCGCGGCGCAGGCACTCGCGCTCGCGGCCCGCATCGAGGCGGAGCGCGCGGAGAAGGACGGCACGCTCGAAGCGACCTCGCGCGGGCTCGTCGCCCGACAGGCGGAGCTGCACGCGCGCGCGGCGCAGGGCCTGTTCGCGCGCGCCGGACAGTCGACGCCGCGGCTCGAGACCGAGTGGGTACTCGCGAAGCTCGCGCTCCAGCGCGGCGACGTCGAGCTCGCGCGCGCGGGCTTCGAGGCGCTGCGCTTGCGCGCGCTCGCGACGCGACGCGACGAGTACCGCGAGCACGCGCTGCAGGGGCACCTCGAACTCGCGCGGCTCGCCGGCGACG
>CAIYPP010000003.1 GCA_903928115.1 uncultured Planctomycetota bacterium | reverse complement strand
GGCAGCATGGCGGGCGCGGTGCTCATGCAGGCCGAGCTCGAAGGCAAGGCGACCCTCGCCGAAGAGACGGAAGACGTCGATGGCGTCAGCTATCACGTCATCAAGCTCGAGATCACTGCCTCCGGCACGATGGAGGAACAGGGCATGGGCGGCGGCGGTGGCCGCGGCCGCGCCTTCGAGCCCACGCTTCCGATGCTCGTCGAGACCACCTACTCGGTCGAGCTCGAGGGCAAGCTGCTGTTCGACCCCAAGAGCAAGCTGCCCGCATCGCTCTCGATCGACGGCACCCTGAAGGTCGAGTCGCGCCGCGAAGGCGAGTTCCAAGGCAGCTCGTTCAAGAGCGAGTCCGTGCAGGAAGGCGACATCAAGTTCACGGCGACCGTCACCGCGAGCTGAGCGTCGCGCTCGAAGTTCCTGTCGGCGTCGCGGAGTACGATCCGCGGCGCCGATGCGCGTTTTCAGCGGCCGTCGGGCGGCGCGAGCAGACGGCGCTTGCCGTCCTCGGAGCGCGACACTTGCGCGCGGCCCCATGGCGCGGGGCTCTCGAGGTCGCGGTCCCACAACTGGCAGGTGACCTGCTTGTGGCGCTGGTCGAGCGCCTCGCAGTAGTTGGTGAACTTGCAGCGTCGCACGGCGTCGCCGCGTCCCTCCTCGACCTTGCGCCACCAGTCGGGATCCGCGAGCGACTGCCGCGCAGCGGCCACAAGATCGCAGGCGCCGTCCGCGAGCGCGCGCTCGGCGAGCTCGAAGGTCGCGATGCCGCCGGCTCCGACGATCGGAGTCGCGCAGCCCGCGGCGCGCACGCGCTCGCGCACGGCGGCGGCGAGGTGCAGGTTGCGCCCGAACGGCCCGCGCGCACCCGGCTCTGACGGATCGTCGATGCGCACGGTCGGCATGCACTCGTGGCCGCTCGGTCCCGTGTAGGGATAGACCGCCTCGCCGACCTTGGGCTGGGCCGCGTCGTCGAACTTCCCGCCCGTCGAGAGCGAGAGGAAGTCGAAGCCCGCGCGCGCAAAGCGCACGGCGTAGTCACAGGCATCTTCGATGCGCGAGCCGCCGTCGATGATCTCGTCGCCCAAGAAGCGCGCTCCGACCGTGAAGTCGGTGCCCACGCGAGCGCGCACGGCGGCGAACACCTCGAGCGGCAGGCGTGCGCGGTTCTCGCGCGACCCGCCGTAGCCATCGGAGCGATTGTTCGTGCACGAGAGGAACGAGGCGAGCGTGTACGCGTGCGCGCAGTGCAGCTCTACGCCGTCGAAACCGGCCTCCTTCGCGCGCGCCGCGGCGTCGGCGAAGAGGGTCGGAAGCGTGCGCGGAAGCTCCGCGATGTGGGGGAGGTGCGTGTCGGTCACGCGCTCGCGGTAGCCGAACTCCAGTGCCTCGCGTTCGCGAGGCGTGAGCAAATCGAGCATGGCTTCGTGCGGAAGTGCGAGCATCGCTTCTCGCAGCGCGTCGTCGCTGTCCGCTGCGATCCCGAGCGCCGCGAGCTGCTCGCGGTGGCGCGGCGTGAGCTCGAGGAAGCGCCGCACGAACTTCTCCTTCTCGGGCCGACGTCGCACGGCGAGGAAG
>CAIYPP010000002.1 GCA_903928115.1 uncultured Planctomycetota bacterium | reverse complement strand
TGCCCGACAACGAATGGAGCGAGCCGATCGAAGAGGTCGGCGCCTTCATCGTGCTGCGCCGCCTCGGCCGCACCGAAGCGCCCGTGCCGATGGCGACCACCGTCAAGCTCGAGGCCTTTGTCTTTCACTGGCTTCCGCCCGAGACGGTCAAGCAACGCGTGGACAGTGCGTACGATGAGCACCAGCTGACGGTGGTCGACCCTGCGTGGGCCGACATCGCGCCAGCCGCGCTCCTCCATCGTATGCAAGGCCGCCTGCGTTGAAGCACCTCCTCCTCGCCGCTCTCCTCACACTGCCCTGCACCTCCGCGCAGGATCCACTGTTCAAGCAGAAGGGCGATGCGGCGAAGCCCGCGGCGAAGGTCGAGGTCGTGCACGCGACCGAGTGGCCCGGCATTCCGGGCGACAAGGCCGCGACGGTGAAGACCGACGTGGAGCGTCTGCGCAAGGCGGGCACGCCCGAGATGGCGGAGCAGGCCGATGCCGCACTCGCCGCCGCCGGGCCGATGGTGGCGCCCTCGCTGCTCGCGGCCATGGGCAAGGAGCGCAACGTCGAGGCACGCCTGCGCATCGAGGCCGTGCTCGACCGCGTCACCGGCGCGGAGCACACGCGGCTGCTCGCGCCGTTCTTCGCGGACAAGTCGCGCGAGGTGCGCACGTGGGCGCTGTCGCGCTGCGCGGCGTTCCCCGACAAGGCCCTGCAAAAGAGCGCCGAGGACGCGCTCGCGAAAGCCAAGATCGCCGCGGAAAAAGAGACGAAGGACGACGGCGCGCAGGGCGAGGTCTACGCGGCGGCGCTGTGCGCGACGGCGGCGGGTTCGCACGCGGGCCTCGACGTGATCGCGCGCACGGCGGTCGCGGACTGGGGCAAGAAAGGCGCCGAGATCCGCGCGGCGCTCGACGGCGTGCGCGACGGCGAGTCGACGAAGTTCGCCGTCGAGCTGCTCGCGAAGGACGACCGCAAGCAGAAGGTCGCGGCGCTCAACCTCCTGGCGGGCTGCGGCACGAAGGATGCGCTCGCGCAGGTGAAGCCCTACCTCGACAACACCGACAACTCGATCCGCATCGCGGCGATCAACGCTATGCGTGGCATCGTCGACGGCGACCTTCCGATCGCGAACCTGCCCGTGTTCGAGGCCATCGAGCTCGCGAAGAAGTGGAAGGAGCGCGGCTAGGCCGCGGCACGACGCCATGCAGATCCTGCGTCCCCTCGCTCTCATGCTCGCGCTCTTCGGCGCAGCACTCCTGCCCGCCTCGGCGCAGTCGAAGGACCTGCGCAAGAACGACCCGAGCCTGTGCCCGTGGTGCAAGGGCGACAAGGCCCTGATGGAGAAGGCCGGCATCGTGAGCCACGGCGACTTCGCCTTCGGCAAGGAAGAGTCGACGCGCAAGGTCGACGGCGTGCTCCCGACCTGCGAGATCAAGTGGATCGAGACCGAGCACTTCGAGATCGGGATCGCGCTCGCGCCCCACAAGGTGAAGCAGGAGGAGAAGGAGAAGATTCGCGGCGAGCTCACGCGCTTGCAGGCGGTGCTCCCCGACGTCGACCCGAAGTCGAAGATCCTCGACCCGTGGCTGCGCTCCCACCTGTACGCGCAGCGCTGCGAGGACATCTACGCGCGGATGCAGGAGATCCTCGGCGTAAAGGACACGAAGTTCCCGCCGAAGGGCACGCTCTACGACGGCACGGGGCCCTACCTCGGCACGGGGCCGTATCTCGGTCAGAGCGGCAAGTACGAAGTGCTGATCGTGCCCGCGGAGGCGAACCTCACGGGCTACCTCCAAAACCAGTTCGGCCTGCTCACGAAGAAGACGCAGCGCTGGAACATGACGGCGCTCGACACGCTCTCGGTGACCATTCACTGCGCCGAAGAGGGACTGCGCGAAGACGAGGGTTTGCACGGACACCTCGGCTTCAACCTCGCGATCAACCTGTTCGACGGCTACAAGCACTACAGCTACGACACGCCGATCTGGCTGCGCGAAGGACTCGCGCACATGGTCGAGCGCGAGATCGGACCGCGCTTCAATTCCTTCGACTCGGCCGAGGGCGGCATCGCGCAGACCACGCGCAAGGAAAAGTGGGAGCCCGAAGTGCGCAAGCTCGTCGCGGGCGAGAAAGCGCCGCGCATGGCGGAGCTGATGAGCATGAAGGAGTACTCGGACCTGACGCTCGACCGCCACTACGCGACGTGGTCGATGGTCCAGTACCTTGTGAAAGCGAAGCCCGCGGAGTTCCAGAAGTTCTGCGGCGCGCTCAAGGGGCGACTGAATGCCCAGCGCATCCCCGACGGCTCGAACCTGCCCGAGGCGCACCGTGAGTACTTCAAGGAGCACCTCGGGATGAGCTACTCCGAGTTCGACAAGTCGTGGTCGGAGTGGGTGCTCGCGACCTACGGGGCCCAGTAGGGCGCCGCCACGGGCCCAGCGGGCAGGGTCGGGAAGCCCTGCGGCCCGGAAAGGAATGCCCTGTGCCCGGGGGCGGTCTTCGTCCGATACCCCCGCACCGAACCGCCGTCGGGCATACTGTTACGTGCCCGTGAGAGTTCGGGCCATCGAACCATGATCCAGCGCCGCCGCAAGGTCGTCTTGTTCCTCCCCCACCGGGCCGACCCGACCCGTGGGGAGGTCTTCAGCGCCGACCTCTTGCCGCTCGAGCTCCTGCAGATCGCGATCGGCCCCGTGGCCAACGGCTTCGAGGTGGTGCTGATCGACGCGATGATCGAGCCCAAGTACCTCGACAAGGTGCTCGAAGCGTGCGACGGCGCGCTGTGCTTCGCGAGCTCGTGCATCCTCGGCTATCAGGTCTACGACGGCTACGTCGTCGCCAAGGCCGTGCGCGAGCGCTTCCCCAAGCTCCCGATCATCTGGGGCGGCTGGTTCCCGAGCGTCATCCCCGAGATGTACTTCGAGCACGGGATCGCGGACGCCGTCGGCATCGGTCAGGGCGAGCTCACCTTCGACGAGGTCGTGCGCGCGCTCGACGCGGGCGAGCCGCTCGACAGCGTGCCGGGTCTCGCGCTGTGGCGCGACGGGCGCGTCGTGTACACCGACCACCGCGAGGTCGTCGGCTTCGACAAGTTCGGCAAGGTGCCGTGGCACCTGCTCGAATACGAGCGCTACGCCGAGCTCCAGACCAAGCCCACGCGCATGAAGGTGCGCCACCGCTTCCCGCTGCCGGGCAAGTGGACGCCGGAGCGGCCGCCGCGCGCCTTCAGCCACTTCTCCAGCTTCGGCTGCCCCGAGCCGTGCACGTTCTGCTGCTCGCCGCTCGTCACCGGCAAGCGCTACAAGGCGATCCCCGGCGAGGCGCTCGCCGAGGAAATCGCGGAGCTGCAGCAGCGCTTCAAGTTCGACGTGCTGCGCTTCCAAGACGCCAACTGGGGCGTCGCGGAGAAGCGCACCAAGGCCTTCTGCGAGAAGCTGATCGACTTGAAGGTGCCGATCCACTGGAACGGCACGATCGAGATCGAGACCATCGCGCGCTACAAGCAAGAGACGCTCGACCTCCTGCGCGACTCGCGCTGCCACCTCTTGTGGCTCGGCGCCGAGACGGGCACCGCCGCGATGCAGGAGCGCATCAAGAAGGAAATCAAGCTCTCCAACATCCCCTACGCGATCGGCGAGCTCTACCGCCGCGGCATCACGCCCGGCACGTTCTGGATCATCGGGTATCCCGGCGAAAGCCCCGAGTCGATGCGCGAGACCCTGCGCGTCGCCGCCGGAGTGAAGTACCTCTTCCCCACCGCGGGCTCCGAGGTCTATCCCTTCCGCCCGATCCCCGGCACCGAAGACTTCGCCACCGCCGTGAAGGACGGCTACGTCCCGCCGAAGGACTTCCACGAGTGGGGCAAGTGCTTCGAGTACAAGTACAACGCGCACAACACGCCGCTCCCCGACGACGTGCGCGAGACTTGGCGCCTCTACAACAACACGAGCGCCATCTACGACCGCAAGATCCACGAAGGCCCCGCATGGATGCGCGAGACGCTCGCGCAGATCGCCGGCTGGCGTCTCAGGAAGCACCGCTACGGCTTCCCGCTCGAACAAAAGCTCTTCGACCTCTACGTCCGCGCCACCGGCCAGCTCGACCCCGGCGCCAAGGACTACGTTCCCGCCGTCGACGCGTGAGCGCGGCGGGGCGCGGGATAGCCATGTAACGAAACCACACGAGTGCGGCGTGCTTGTCTGGGCGAGTCGGGCCCGAGGAGATCAAGAGCGGGTTCGAATCGGGAGCCATCGAAGTCGATGGCTCGCACAGTCGAGCGTCGCCAAGGAGCCTAGTTCGAACTCGACCGCAAACTCACGCGGGACGGCGACGACGCGCTCGCCAATCGCAGCGGGCATGACGTCGTCAGTCCGAATCTGCAGGACGCTGGGACCGGACATTCCTGCGAGCGCGAGTACTACTCCAAAGTCGAGGTCATGGGTCAGGATCACGTGACCGTGCTCACGAGCCCACGCCAGCAGCACCGCGTCGGCCGCCGTGGCCGCCCCGATCTCGGACCAGTGAACGGCCTCTATGGAGTGACTCGCAAGAAACCCGACCCACTCTGGGGTCAGATTCATGTCGATCAGGACCTTCACGAAGCCTGGAGAGGCACTTCGAGTTCCTGCGAACGCCAAGCGGCGAACGTCAACGCTGCAAAGATGTCCTCACGCTCGAGGTACGGATACGCGGCGAGAACTTCTTCCATGGTGCGGCCCGCACCAAGTAGACCGACCACCGTACCCACCGTGACGCGCATGCCGCGAAGGCAGGGCCGACCTCCCATGACGTTGGGGTCGTGCGTGATACGCCGCAGGAGCTCGGTCGCGACCATAATGGAGTCATGGTACCCGAGCGCTGGACTGCGAGACTGAAAATCAAGATCGCTGCGGCGACCCCGGCGCCAAGGACTACGTGCCCGCCGTCGACGCGTGAGCGCGGCGAGGCGCGGGACGGCAAGCCTTGCATCCGCGGGATTGGCATCACGGTGTACGACGTGCCAAAGTCCCACGCGTCGGGCAGGAGCGAGGACGGAATCTTCGCCGACTTCCCCGACCTTCTTCGCACCGACATCCGCGCCTGCTTGCACTTCGACACGGACCGCGCGCGCCGCTGGATGACCCGCACAACGTGGAACGCCTGTTCGACCGAAGTTTCCTGCGCCTAGGCACAAAGGTCTGCGGCCCGACAGCCGGTCCGAGTCGGCGGACGGCGGTCGCTCCAATGCAGACCTTTTCGGCGTCCCCCGCGCTTTGGGTTATGCTCCCTGCGTGGCTTCGTCGGACACTTGCCCGCAGGCTCAAGCGCAGATGGACGCTTGGTATCGCTCGCTCTCGCCGACACAACGCGGGGAGCTCTTGCGCGATGCATGGCGGACGGGGCGGGCGCTCCAAATCGCGGGCTTGAGAGCACGCTTTCCCAACGAAAGCGAGGCTCAGCTCGAGCTGCGGCTCGCTGAACGCTGGCTCGGCAGCGAGCTGTTCAACCGTGTGATGGCGCAGAGGCGGGCGCGTGGACTGGAATGAGGACACCCTCAGCGCCGCCGAGGAGATGGCGGCCGTTTTCGAGTCCCTCGGGGTCCGTTACCTGCTCGGCGGGTCCATGGCCGCCTCGGTCTGGAGCGAACCGCGCTTCACACGCGACATCGACATGGTTGCGGACCTCACACAGCAACATGTAGCAACGTTCCTCGAGGCACTCAGCGATCGCTGGTATGCCGATGAAGTCCTGATTCGAGATGCCATCTCGCAGCGCTCCTCGTTCAACGTCATTCGCTTCCAACGCATGGTCAAGGTCGACGTCTTCGTCCCACCCCGCGAAGGTCATCACGCCGCGAAGTGGTCCCGGGCACACGCCGTGAAGCTCTCGGCGCAGTCGACACGAACCGTATCGACCACCTCTGCGGAGGACATGCTACTCCAAAAGCTCGTTTGGTTTCGCGACGGTGGAGAAGTGAGTGAACTCCAGTGGCGGGACGTTACAGCGTTGATGCGAACCTTGCGCGAAGACTTGGATTGGAACTACGTTCGGGATTGGGCCGACCGGCTGATGCTCCGTGAACTGCTTGAGCGCGCGAGCACCACTGCGCGGATCTGAACGGCGGTTCGGCAGCAAGCGGCGCGCGCGGGCCCTTCGGCGGGCGCAGTTTCGGCGGAGGCCCTGCAGGTTTTTCGCGCGGTGCAAGCGCGTTCGGGCCCGGGAGAGCCGGGGCGGGACGCGGAACGGCGGCGCGCCCCGTAGGATGGAGCGCGGATCCATGAGCAAGATCGTCATCATCGGGGGCTGCGGGCACGTTGGCCTGCCGCTCGGGCTCGCGCTCGCGCGCGCGGGGCACCGCGTGGTCGGGCTCGACATCGACGCGAAGAAGGTCGCGGAGACGAACGCGGGGCGGATGCCCTTCGCGGACAAGGGCGCGGATGAGCTGCTGCCCAAGGTGCTGGCCGATGGCTCGTTCACGTGCACGACGGACAAGAGCTGCTTGGAGACGGCCGAGATCGTGATCACGGTCATCGGCACGCCGCTCGACGAGCACCTGAACCCGCGCTTCGAGGTCTACGACGACCTGATCGCGGCCGACCGCACGTTCCTGCGCAAGGGGCAGCTCTTGGTGCTGCGCAGCACCGTGTACCCCGGAACGACGGAGCGCATCGCGGCGGCGCTCGAGCGCGAGGGTATCGAGGTCGACGTCGCGTTCTGCCCTGAGCGCGTGGCCGAGGGAGTGGCGCTCGAAGAGATCTCGACCTTGCCGCAGATCGTCTCGGGCACGAGCGAGCGTGCGAAGGAGCGCGCGGCCGTGCTCTTCCGAACGCTGACTCCCGACGTGATCGAGATGCAGCCGCGCGCGGCGGAGCTCACCAAGCTCTTCAACAACACGTGGCGCTACATCCAGTTCGCGACCGCGAACCAGTTCTTCATGATCGCGAACGAGCATGGACTCGACTTCTACGAGATCCACCGCGCGATGACGGAGAAGTACCCGCGCGCCAAGGCCTTTCCGAAGGCCGGTTTCGCCGCGGGGCCGTGCCTGTTCAAGGACACGATGCAGATCGCGTCGTTCCACAACAACGCGTTCTTCCTCGGTCACTCGGCGATGCTCGTGAACGAAGGTCTGCCGAACTACCTCGTGCGGCGCGCTCTGCTGCGCTGGCCGCTGCGCGAGATGAGCGTCGGCATCCTTGGCATGGCCTTCAAGGGCGACAGCGACGACCCGCGTGAATCGCTCGCCTACAAGCTCAAGAAGATCTTGGAGCGCGAGTGCCGCGAGGTCCTCTGCAGCGATCCGTTCGTCGCCGACGAGCGCTTCGTGAGCACCGACGAGGCCATCGCGCGCTGCGGGCTCCTGTTCATCGGCACTCCGCACACGGAGTACCGCTCGACCGACTTCAAGGGCAAGACGGTCCTCGACATCTGGAACATCACGAAGGTCGGAATCTCCGTCGTATGAAGGTCCTCGTCACCGGCTCCAACGGCTTCATCTGCGGCTACCTCGTCGAGGAGCTTCTCGCCCACGGCCACGAGGTCGTCGGGCTCGACAACTTCTCGAAGTACGGCCGCGTCGCGAAGAGCTACGACCGCCACCCCCGCTTCCGGCTCGTCGAAGGCAACGCGAAGGACGTGGAGCTGCTCACGCGGCTCCTCGCCGACTGCGACCACTTCGTCGCCGCGGCCGCGATGATCGGCGGCATCTCGTACTTCCACACCTACGCCTACGACCTGATCGCCGAGAACGAGCGCATCATCGCCGGCGCGTACGACGCGGCGATCGCGACACGCAAGAACGGCGGGCGCCTGCAGAAGGTCACGCTGCTCTCCTCGTCGATGGTGTACGAGAACGCGACGGTCTTCCCCACCCCCGAGGGCGAGCAGCTGCGCTGTCCCCCGCCGTTCTCGACCTACGGCTTCCAAAAGCTCGCCTGTGAGTACTTCGCGAAGGGCGCGAAGGAGCAGTACGGGCTGCCGACAACGATTGTGCGGCCGTTCAACTGTGTCGGCGTCGGCGAGAGCCGCGCGCTCGGCGAGCACGAGGTCATGAGCGGCAACGTCAAGCTTGCGCTGAGCCACGTGGTTCCGGACATCGCGCAGAAGGTTCTGCGCGGACAAGACCCTTTGCATGTACTCGGCGACGGCCAGCAGGTTCGTTGCTACACGTACGGCGGCGACGTTGCGCGTGGCATCCGTGTGTGCATGGAGCATCCGGCGGCGCTCAACGAGGACTTCAACGTCTCGACGCCGCGCGCGACGACCGTGCTCGAGCTGGCGGAGATGATCTGGAAGAAGGTCCACGGACCGGCGAAGCCGTTCCGCTACGTCTCCGACCCCGGCTTCGCGCACGACGTCCAGCACCGCGTGCCGAACACCGACAAGGCGAAGCGCTTGCTGGGTTTCGAGGCCACCACGCCGCTCGAGACCGTGCTCGACGAAGTGATCCCCTGGATCCGCGAGGCGATCGCTGCGGGGACGATCTAGCGGGTCGTCAGCGCAAGCACGACGAACAGCGCTGGCCCAGCACGCACGAGCGCTCTGCGCCACGCAGGATGTTCGCCCACTTCGATCGGAGTGAGCAGCGCTGCGCAGGCGACGAAGCCAGCGTCGAGGCCGAGCCCCGCAGCGCCTGACGTAAGTCCGAGCGCCACGACCAGCAGCAGCGCCAAGCCTAGAACGCACTCGCCCGAGCGTTTGGAAGGCCACGCGGCGAGTGCCCAGGCGAAGAGGGCCACGAACCAGGCCAGATGGAGCGAGTTGTCGGACTGGGGCTGCAGTGCGACGATCCGCGAAGCATCGAGCGTGCTCGCGAAGCTCCAAGCGCCCGTGACCGCTGCCGCGAAGAACAACGCGCGCACCGAGGCGCTCCACCACGAACGATGCAGCAGCGGCTCGACGACGATCGCCGTCGCGGAAGCGACGCACAGCGGAAAGAACATGGCTTTCGTGAATGCCAACGCCGCGAGAGTCGTCATGCAGAGCGCGCGCATCCAGCCGGAGTGAGCGTTGCGAATGCCCATCACTCCCGCAGCGAGGCAGGTGAGCACGCCGAGGGTGTCGTGTCCGAGTGGCACGAGAAGCAGCAGCGCGGCTCCGAAGATGGCTTCGATGCGCTTGCCGAGCGTGATCAGCGCGAGCCCGATCACGAGCGCGCTCGCACCACGAACAAGGCCATCCCAGAGCACGGCACGATTCCATTCCGAGAGCGGTTCACCGCTCGCCGTGAGCAGGGACCACAGCGGACCGGGCTGGGCGAATCGCACATCGACCCGTGAGTCCGGTGCGCGAATCCAGAAGACGACCGCGAACGCGAGTGCCGCCGCGAGCTGCAGGCCTTGAATCGAGACCGTCGCTCGGGCGAGCCGCGCGAGCGCTCGTAAGCAACGCTTCGGCCCGCAGCCGAGCACAAGGAAGAGCGCGGTCGAGATCAGCGCGAGCCCGAGTGCGAGTTTGGCGTTCCCGATCTCGAGAGCATCGGCATGGCGCGGGTTCGTCCACGGCAATGCGAGTACACCGTCCCACCAGCGCATGCGGCCACGGATTCGTCGCGCGAGCAGGATCGCCGACGCACCCAAGCCCGCGGCGATGCACGACAGCCCGAGATCCCCCGCGGAGCCGTGGAAACTCCAAGTGGCCGCTGAAAAGAGCCAGAGCGCCAGAGCGAGCCACGTGAGCCACACGAGCGCGGGCTCCGCCATCGCAGCGACGTACCAGCGCAGGTACTTCGGTGCCCACGCCCAAACCTTGAAACGGCTCTCACCCGCGCTGCGGTCACGCCACGAGGTTGGAACCTCGGCGACGCCAGCTTCGTGGAGGTGAGCCTTGATGCTGAGCTCGAGGCCGATGTCGAACGCGCCCTCGGCCTCGACTTTGATGCTCCGAAGGAAGTCGCGACGGTAGGCCTTGAAGTTGTTGGTCGCGTCGTGCGTCGCGATGCCCGCGAACCAGTGCAGCGACAGGCCCGCGACGCGCGACAGCGTTCGCTTCACGATCGGGCCGCCTTCCTGCGAACCGCCTGGCATGTAGCGCGAGCCCGCGACGACCGCCGCCCCGCTCTCTCGCATCTTGCGCGCGAGCTCGAGGATCTTCTCCGGCGGATCACTCAGGTCCGCCATGGTGGTGACCACCACGTCGCCCTGCGCGGCGGCGAAGCCAGCCCGAATCGCATTCGCCGCGCCCTTGCCGATGCGATTGCGCACGAGCCGCAGCGTCGGAGGCACGTCCGCCATCGCGCGGATGCCCTCGAGCGTCGTGTCTTCGTCGAAGTCGTACACGACGAGCAGCTCGTGCGGCTCGCCCGCGAGCGAGCGTGCGAGCCCGCGCAGGCACGCAGCGATGTTCTCGCGCTCGTTGTAGACGGGCACGACCACGCTGATGCAGCGGAGCGGGGGCTCGGCGACGGACATCGTCGCGAAGCCTAACGCAGGAGAGCTCAACCGACGCGGATCCCTCGCGGATTTGGCTCACTTGGAAGCGCTGCGCCACTTCCAGCCGCGACCGCGCAACATCCACAGCGCCGTGCGCACCACAATCCCAAGATCGCGCGACATCGAGAGCGTCGCGAGGTACTCGCGGTTGATGGCGAGCTTGCGCCGATAGGCGTCGACGTCGCGCGGCGTGTAGCCCTGCGTGACTTGCGCGAGTCCCGTGATGCCCGGCTTGATCGCGAGTCGCTCGCTGAAGCCCGGGACTTCGTCGCTTGCCCACGCTTCGACCTCGACCATCTCGGGACGGGGTCCGATGAAGCTCATCTCGCCGCGCAGGACGTTGTAGAGCTGCGGGAGCTCGTCGAGGTGCGTGCTGCGAAGGAAGCGGCCGAACGGCGTCACTCGCGCTCGGTCTCCCGTGCTCCACGCTTCGAACGTCGTGCCCTTCGGCTCGCTCATCGTGCGGAACTTCACCAGCTCGAAGACACGACCGCGATGGCCCGTGCGCGGCTGAAGGAAGAACACGCGGCGCACGGAACCGAATGCGATCGCACTCGCGCCCGCGACGGCGAGCGTGAGCGGAACGGCGATCGGCAACGCGACCAGCAGCAGACCTACATCCAGCGCGGGGCGGCCGGCGCGGTACCAGAGGGTCCGAGGTTCGAGTGCGGCCCAGTCCGGCGCGGCCTCGCGGCGCGCGGCGGGTTGATCGGGCGTGGCTTCGGGCCGCAGGTCGACGGCGAAGAGCTCCCGGAGCGGCAACGACTCGGCTTGAGTCTCGAGCGAGCGAGGCATGGGGCGGTGACGAAGACGGAACGAGGAGGGGATCGCGGGGGAGCAGGCCGTATGTCGGCCAGACCTGCGGGGGGCCGTGAGCGCGCCCATCAGTTCCATGACTGGGAAGTCAGAACTGGATCGCGGCGACGCGGGCCCTGGGGGCTTGGGGGCCTCAAGCGGCGTCGGAGACGGGTCGATTCGATGGAAAGTCCTGCGCACCCCGGCGGTGCGTGTCTCCGACCGTCATGAGCGCCTCTCCGCATCCCCTGCCCGCCGACCCGGCTCGACCGGAGCGGCGTAGCCTGCGGGCGGCGTTGGCCCTCGGCACCGGGCAGGTGCTCGCAAGCCAGGCCGCACTCGCCGCGGCGGGGCTCGGCGCCCTCCCGATCCTCGGCCGCGAGCTGGGACCGGGCGCCTACGGCGAGTTCTCGCTCTACGTGACGCTGCTCGGCGTCGTGACCTATCAGGACGTCGCGCGCCAGCTCCTGATCCACGAGCAGTCCCACGGGACCTCTCGCGCCGAGGACCTCGACGCCTTGGCGCGCCTCACGACCGTGCTGCTGGTCGGCCTCGCGCTGCTTGTCGGTCCCTTCCTCCTCGATCCCATCGCAGCGGTTGCGCTCGCCCTCGTGACGTTGCTGCACGGGCTCGCCTCGCGCAACTACGCGCGCGTCGCGGTCGCGGGCCGCGCCGGAACGGTCACGGCGCTGCGCAACTTCGCATGGGCCGCCGCGTTCCTAGGCGTCGCGGCGCTGTCCCTCTTCCATGCCGGACCGCTCACTTGGGCGCTCCCCTTCGTCGCGGCCGCTGCGTTCGTCTGGGCCTCCTACCGTTGGCTCGCACGGAAGCTCCCCAGTGAGCCAAAACTCGCGCGTGCCCACGGTCCCGTCTGGGCGCGTGTCACCGGATGGAGCACCCTGCGGACCTCGCCCGAGCTCTCCCGCTACCGCACCGCCGTCGTCGACCTCCTCGGCTTCACGCTCGCGTCGAGCGCGATCGTCTCGATCGATCGCATCCTCTTGGAGCGCACCACGACTGCGGAAGAGCTCGGCATGTACTGCGGTGCGTACGACATCGCTACCCGCGTCCATGTCGTGAGCTCGGCGCTCGCAGCGATGCTGTACCCGACACTCGCAGCGCAGATCGCGACGCACGGCAAGCACGAAGCCGCCCGCCGCTTCGTTCAGCTCGCGAGCCTCGTCGTCTGCGTCTACTTCGTCGGACTGCTCTGCCTCCTCGCCTTCGATGACGTGCTGCTCGGGCAACTCCTAGGTCCGGCCTTCGTCGCGAGCCGTCCGCTGTTCGTGCTCATGCTGGTCGGCGTCTTCGTTCACACCTTCGGATTTCTCGTGACGCCATGGCAGCGCGCGCAGGGCGACTTCGCCACGACGCGACTCGCGTACCAGCGCGCGGCCGTCGTGATGTTGGCCGTCGGAGTCATCATGGTGCCGCTGCACGGCGCCTTGGGTGCCTTGATCGCGTATCTCTGCGCACGCGTCGCCGAGCTACAGCTCATCGTCCTAGAGGCGCGACGTCTCCCCGCAGATCTCGGAGTTCCGAAGCGTCTCGCGATTGCCGCCGCGATGCTCGCCGTCCTGACGATGCTGTGCCTCGTGCGCTTCGGAGAGCTCGCATGAGCCGCTTGGAGCCTCTGACGGTGGCACTCGTCGTCGCGATTTGGAGCATCGTGATCGCAGCGCTCTGGCGACTGCGAGGTCATTCGCCGTTGTTCCTGCCGACCCTCGCACTCGTCGTCACGGCGCTCGTCGGGAGCTTCTACCCGGTCGCATCGACGCTCGTGGAGCCGTCGAGCTGGCGCAACCTCGACCTCCTCTCACCCGAGATCGTCCTTCACACACAGCTGCAGTACGTCGCCTTCGCCGGCGGATTGTTGCTCGCAGTGTTCGTGGCCTCCCAGCTGCGGTGGCTCGCGAAACCGAAAGCTGCGGCCTCGAGCAGCGCCGCACCGCGCGATCTCATCACAGGCAGCGCACTCATCGCCATCGGCTTCGCCCTGTACGCGGCCTATGCGCAGCAAGTCGGCTTCGCGGCGCTGACCGACCGAGAAGACTACGCGCTCAAGTATCTGCTCGGACGCGGCCTAGGCCCGCTGCAGCTCGGCATGCCGATCATGATCGTCGGTTGCCTGTGGATCGAAGGATCTGCGCTGCCGCGCACGACGAAGAATCTCTTCTTGCCCGTTGGCGCGGCGATCGCACTCTGGAGCGTCGCCTTCATCTCCGTGCGAACGAACGCGGTCGTCTTGGTGCTCGGCTACCTGACGATCCTCGCACGACGTCGCGACTTTCAACTGCAGCGCATCCGTCCGTGGATGGTAGTCGGCGGACTCGCACTCTACGCGGCGCTGGAATCCTTCGCGCTGCTACGCGGCGTGTACCGCGGCGATCTCTCCGAAGCCGTAGGCCGTTTGGAGGCGCAAGGAGAGCTCGTGCTCGCCGCAGCTGTCGGGGGATCGGAGCTCTCGCATCCCTTCATCACGGCCGGAGAGGTCCTGCGCGAGCGCGAAGCGGCAGAGCTCGCCGGAGCGAGCCTTGTCGATGGCATCGCAGCCTGCTTGCCGCGCGGTCTTTACCCGGAGCGCCCCCTCTACTTGAGTGAGCAGTTCGTGCGCTCCAACTACGCCGAGCTTGCAGCTCGCGGCGGCGGCGCCGCGTTCAGCTTGGTCGCGGAGGCATGGCTCAACTTCGGCTCCCTGATCGGCCCTGTACTGTTCGGCTGCGCGATGGGGTTGCTGCTCGCCTGGCTCGAACGGCGGCGAGAAGTTCGCCCCGACGGAGTCGTCGCCCGCTTGCTCCCCTACTTCGTGTTCTACGTCGCGATGCAGCATCGCAACGAGTTCGGAACCCTGTTCAAGCAGGTGTTCATGATCTCCCTCGTCGTCCTGCCTGTGACGCTTCTCGGCGACAGCCTGGCCTTGGCGATGCGCCGCGGCCGCATCCATTCACGCCCGGAGAGTGCCTGACATGTGCGGCATCAACGGCTACGTCCACACCAGCGAGCGCTTCGGCAACCTCGAAATCGCACTCGCGATGAACGCGGCTCTGCTGCACCGCGGACCCGACGAGGGCGGCGCGGCCGACGCTGGCTTCGCGGCCCTCGCGATGCGCCGACTCTCGATCGTCGACGTCCGCGACGGCCACCAACCCATGACGAGCGTGGAAGGCCACCACACGCTCGTCTACAACGGAGAATTGTACGACTGCGGCGAGCTGCGCGACGAGCTGCACGCGAAGGGGCACACCTTCCAGACGCGCTCCGACACCGAGGTCCTGCTCCGAGCGTGGATCGAGTTGGGACCGAGCGCACTCAAGCGTTTCAACGGAATGTTCGCCTTCGCGATCGCAGACCGTCGTGACGGCAGCCTCGTGCTCGCGCGCGATCCGCTCGGCATCAAGCCTCTGTATTACTGGTCCGGCCCCCGCGGCGAACTGGTGTTCTCCTCTGAGCTGCGTAGCTTGCTCGCGCACCCGTCGGTGCCGCGCAAGCTCGATCGGCGCTCCCTAGAGATGCTGCTCGTCGACCGCTACGTCGCCGACCCGTGGACGTTGATCGAAGGCGTCAAGCAATTGCCGCCAGGCCACTGGCTGAAGTGGCGTGATGGAGCCATCGAAATCGGCGCCTATCACTCTCTGGAGATGCGACCGGGGACGATGCCCGAGAGCGAGGCGCTGCGCGAGCTGCGCTCCCGACTCGACACGACGATCCGCTCGCAAATGGTGGCGGATGTTCCCGTCGGAGTGTTCCTGTCGGGCGGCATCGACTCGAGCACCGTCGCAGCGTTCGCCGCGCGCGCAGCACGCGAGTCGGGTAGCAAGCTCAAGTCGTTCTCGATCGGCTTCGACGATCCGCGCTACGACGAGTCCGAGCTTGCACGCGAGGTCGCCCGTCACCTCGGAACCGAGCATCGAGAGCTGCGCATCTCGGCTGGCACCTTCGACCTCGGCTTGCTCGATCGCATCCTCGACCACGTCGGGCAGCCCCTCGGCGACACTTCGTGCATTCCCACGCTCGCTGTGTGCGAGCTCGCCGCGCAAGACGTGAAGGTCGCGCTGTCCGGTGACGGAGGCGATGAACTCTTCGGCGGCTACGACCACATGTTTTGGGCCGCGAGGATGCGATTCTGGACGGATACCACGCCGGCTCCGTTGCGGCGCGCGGGTGCCGCGGTGCTCGCGCGCGTCTCGCCCCTCTTGCAGGGAGAGATGGCCAACAAGGCCCGTCGTGCCCGGAAGGGCCTCGATCTCTCCATGCACTCGCCGCTGCAGCAGTTCCGCCGCTCGCGAGCGCTGTGGCAGCCTGAGGAGCTCCGCGAGCTGTGCGAACACTCGCACGCCGGCTCTGCGCTGCGCCGAGATGTGGATCTCGCGCCCGAGCTTGTCGATCGCCTCGAGCCCGAGGAGCTCGTCATGCTCGTCCTGATGCGCGGCTTCATGCCGGGGGCGATCTTGGCCAAGGTGGATCGCATGAGCATGGCGGCGAGCCTCGAAGTGCGCCCGCCGCTGCTGGATCAGCGCATCGTCGAGTTCGCGCTGCGGCTCCCCCTGCAACACAAGATCCACGGAAAGACGGGCAAGTACTTGCTGCGAGAAGCGGGCAAGACACTTCTGCCGAGCAGCGTCTACCAGCATCGCAAGCAGGGCTTCGCGCTTCCGCTGCACCGCTGGTTCAACGAAGACTTCTGGCAACTGCTGGACTCCCTGTATGCGTCAGGAACGCCAGCGGCCAGCCTTTTCCGCGAGGACGAGCTTCACCGCACGATCGAAGTCGGTCGAAGCGCGGCGCGAGGCCACTCTGGGATCAGCGAAGGCAATGCCGCGACGCGCGTTTGGATGCTCGCATCGCTGGGTCGCTGGATGCAGCGCTTCGGAGTCTCCGCATGACGCGCCGTCCCCGAGTCCTGCAGGTCGGACCGCTCCCGCGCGCTGGTGCGCCCATCGGGGGAACACAGGTCTCGTTCCAGCAGCTCGTCGAGCGACTGCGAGTCCACGGCGCCATCGATGTCGAGGTCATCGACACGACCCGTAGTCATGAGCGCACGGGCGGATGGCGCGGTCGTTTCTCCGACGGGTTGCACGCATTGCGAATCGCTGCCGCTGTGTACCGCCGCGCGCGGACGAGCGATGTCGTGATGTTCCATGCATCTTCCGATGGATTCCTGCTGGGTGGCCCGTTGGTGCGTCTCGCGACTCGGGCTACGGGACGGCCGTTGATCGCTCGCGCGTTTGGCGGTGGCCTCGACGAGACTCTGGCTCGCAAGAATGTCTTCGTTCGCTGGCTGGCGAGTGCATCTGTGTTGCAATCGGAGCTCGTCGTGCTTCAGACCCGTGCGCTCTGCGAAGCCCTCGGTGCGACGAGCGAGGTGCGCCACCTCCCCACCTCCCGCATCCTCCCGAAGAGCGCGCCGCGCGCCAGCGAACGCTGCCGGAAGTTCCTCATGCTCGCGCAGCTCCGTCCTGAGAAAGGCTATGCGGAGGCGATCGCAGCCATCGAGAAGCTCCCCGTGGATTGCTCGCTGACCATTGCAGGGCCAGCGATGCCCACGACCAACCTCGAGCTCCTTCGCGGAGCGACGCGGGCTCGCTGGATCGGCGATGTCGCGCCCGCAGCGGTGTCCGAGCTCATCGCGCAGCACGACGCGCTGATCCTGCCGACGTATCACGCCGGTGAAGGCCTGCCGGGCTCGATCATCGAGGCGTTCCAGCATGGACTGCCTGTGGTGTCCACTCGTTGGCGTGCCATTCCCGAGCTCGTTCAGCACGCGGTGAATGGCCTCTTGGTGGAGCCACGCGATGTCGAGGATCTTGCCGCTGCGATGGGGCGCCTCGCCGCGGAGCCCAGCTTGTTCACCGAGCTTCGGGATGGCGCGCTGTCCACAGGACGCGAGCACTCCGCCGACGAAGCGGCCGCGCGTGTCGAGACGTGGATCTCCCAGTTCGCCGGCGTGCCGCTGCCGAGCACCAAGCACCAGCACGAGCACGATTCGATTGCGCCGGCCCTGCCGCAGGACACCACGCGAGAGGAGTCCCGCTCATGAAGTCTCCGACTCGGTCGCTGCACATCCTCTTCCTGTCGGACAACTTTCCGCCCGAGACCAATGCTCCCGCGACGCGTCTGCACGAACATGCGCGGGAGTGGGTCGCCATGGGGCACCGCGTCACGGTCATCACCGGCGCCCCCAACTTTCCCGAGGGAAAGGTCTACCCGGGCTACAAGAACGCCTGGTACCAACGCGAGACCGTCGACGGCATCCACGTCGTACGCGTGAAGACCTTCATCGCGGCAAACCGCGGATTTTTGGGCCGCATCACGGACTATCTGTCCTTCATGGTGAGCGGCGGCATCGGCGCATGCTTGCAGGAGCGACCTGACGTTGTCGTCGCAACCTCGCCGCAGTTCTTCTCAGCGATCGCAGGCTGGGCAGCCTCGCTCTGGCATCGGCGCTCCTTCGTGTTCGAGCTGCGCGATCTGTGGCCGGATTCGATCCAAGCCGTGGGCGCGATGCGTCCGAGCCTCGCGCTTCGGGGCTTGGAACAGCTCGAGCTCTTTCTATATCGCCGCGCAGCGCGCGTGGTTTCGGTCACTCGCTCGTTCCGAGACAACCTGCGCCGACGTGGCATCAACCCCGAGAAGGTTGCCGTCGTCCGCAATGGTGTCGATCTCACTCGCTACATTCCTCAAGTGCGGGATGAGCGGCTCGCAGAAGAGCTCGGCGTCCGAGGTAAGTTCGTTGTCGGGTACCTCGGCACCCACGGCATGGCGCACGCCCTGCACCGCGTGGTGGAGGCCGCAGAGGCCTTGTGCCACCGCGACGACATCCATTTCCTCTTCGTCGGCGCGGGAGCCGCACGGGACAGCCTCGTGGCTAGCGCGAAGCAGCGCGGGCTCTCGAACATCTCGTTCCATCCGAGCGTCCCGAAAGAGCGCATGCCGGCCATCTGGAGCCTGTGCGACCTCGGCCTCGTCCACTTGAAGCGCGAGGAGCTCTTCACCACGGTGATCCCCTCGAAGATCTTCGAGTGTTTTGGCATGGGCGTCCCGGTGCTCTTCGCCGGTCCCGTCGGAGAGGGCTCGCAAATCGTGGCCGAGTGCGACGCCGGCGTGCTGACTCCCGCCGAGGATTCGCTCGCACTCGCTCGATCCGTCGAGGACCTCGCAAACAATCCGGTTGAAGTCGCTCGGCTTGCTCGAAACGCGCGTGCGGCAGCGCCCCGCTTCGACCGAAGACTCGGTGCACAGCGCATGGCAGAGATCTTGGCTCGCGCCGCGAACGCCGTCTCGCCCGACGAGGAGTCGCGCGAGAAGAGGTCGTGCACCGAGAGCGAGCGACGCGTGGCCTAGGCACGAAGAGCCAGGCCATGAGACCGGTGGCTCCGCCCAAGGGGCGATCATCCGGCTCTCACGCAGCGCTCGTCGCCGCCGATTCGATGGACGAGACGACCTCGTCTTCGACCATGAGCCGCTGAAGCCGAACCGTGCTCCGAGAGGGCGCGTCGGCGTGCTCGAAGACGAGTCGTTGCGTTGCAATGCGTACGCCCAAGTCCGGCGACCAGAAAGCGCTCTCCAACCGCATGTGCGCGCGACTCTCGACGAGGACCTCGACCCCTTCGCATCGCAGGATCGCCATGCGCCCGTCAGCGACGACCGCGGAGACGCTCGGATGCAAGAGGACGCTCGACTGAACGTGCTGACCCCGTCCGCCGAGGACTTCGTCTTCGATCACCAGGGAAGTGGCGGTTGCTACGAAGCGACGGCGATGGCGAGGGGACCCTGCGAGGTGCCGATAGCCGTCGTGCTCCCCTTCCAGCACGAAGCCGCAAGCGTGCGGCTCGTAGCGGAGTCGGCTCACCCTCGGGCGACGGCCGACGCGGAACGAAGACGAAAACTCGGCTTGGTCCATGCCCCCCACCGTGAGCGTGTTGTGGCTGCGTGTGGATCGGGCCTCGTCGCGGAGGGGACCCGACTCGTACTGGAAGACGCCGGGATCCACGATGAAGCGCTGGCCGCCCATCGACCACTCGAAGGCGAACACATCTCCGTGACCATGCGCCGGCAGGTGCCGCGGCGCGATCTCGCCGCAATCTGCGACGAGTAGCGCGTCGCCACTCCGAAGCCCGTAGTAGCCGCTCGCAGGGAGCGCGAAGACGTTGCGACGCGAGACGCGCCCCCCGGTCACGGTCCCCCATGCGCGAAGGCATTCGTCGGGTGAGTAGCTGGTGTGCAGTCCCGCATCGTTGAAAAGACACGGCATGCCGTCGGGATGCGAGAGATCGACGAGGGCCTGCGCCATTGGCTCCAAATGGGCGAGCAGCGCCGCGCGCAGCTCGCCTCGTGCGACGGATGCGCACTCGACGAGATCGGCGAACACCTGAGCGTGGTAGGAAGGACTGCGCTCGTAGTGCATGCCGTCGGACAGGATCTGCTCGGCGAGTTCGCGGCGCAGCACCCGCTCGGCCAAAGAGCACCATTCCTCGGCGCACGAGCCCTCGAAGTACCGCGACGCCCAGAGCAAGGCTTTCGCGTTCTTGATCAGGTGGTTGCCGCGCACATCCCACTCGAGGTGGCTCGCGAGATGCGCAAGCTGCTCCACGAGCGAGCGGTGGATCCGCTCGACCGTCGAGCCCGGCAGCGCGTTGCGCCGCTCGGCCAGCTGCTGCATCCAGACCACGCAGCGCAACGAGATCACGTAGCTGCTCCAAGCGTCCCGCCACGAGCCGCGCCGACGGAGGGGATTGCGTTCGATCCAGTCGAGCACGAGCGAAGCGAATCGCTCGTCAGAAAGCGCCTCCAAGTACTCCATGTAGTGGAGATGGAAGCGGGTCAACAAGGTCTGACCGCGGCCACGCCAGTCCGGAGAACGGTCGAGTCGCAAACGTTCGCCGAGGATGCACGCGTGGATTGCATCCCTATCGCATTCGACGAGCTGGACGCGGGGCGCGAACACCGCGCGTGGTGCGAGCTTGCGTGGGAACGCGTCTGTGGAACCAAGGAGCGGAACTGAGAGAGCGGGCCCGAGGTCGTGCAACCTGTGACGACAGCTTGTCAGCGCACGCCACGCGAGCTGCGAGGGCCGCGTGTGCAGTGCCTGTCGTAGGAAGCGCCCCAGCGCGGTCATGTTCAGGCACTCGCCGCCAGGGAGCCCGCATCGTCAGCTAGGTCTGCGGCGAGCCGCGCAACGATGCGCTCGCAGGCCCGACCGTCCCCATACGGATTGCGAGCCTGAGCCATCCGGCGGTACGCGACCTCGTCGCCGAGCAGCTCTTCCAGCGCACTCGTGATGCGCGCAGGATCCGTGCCGACGAGTCGGGCGGTCCCCGCCGCGATGGCTTCGGGACGCTCCGTCACATCCCGCATGACGAGCACGGGCTTGCCGAGCGCCGGAGCTTCCTCCTGTACGCCGCCGGAGTCCGTCAGCACGACATCGCAGCGATCCATGAGCCAGACAAAGGGCTCGTAGTCGAGCGGCGCACCGAGCACGACATTCGGCGTGCCGGAGAGAATGTCCCGCACGGGCCGCTGCACGTTGGGGTTGAGATGAACGGGATAGACGAACAGCCAGTCTTCGTGCCGTCGCGCACAGTCGCGGATTGCGCGGCACAGATCTTCGAACGGGCGTCCGAAGTTCTCACGGCGATGACCGGTCACGAGCACGAGCTTGCCGCGCCAGTGGTCGGCAAATGCAGCAAGCTCGGGCCCGAGCGCATCTTCATAGCTGTGACCGCTCCGAGAGAGCGTGCGCTCGCGAGTCCATAGCAGAGCGTCGATCACGGTGTTGCCCGTCACATGGATCCGGGATTCGTCGCAGCCCTCCGCGAGCAGCTTCTCGCGTGCGCCCTCGGTCGGGGCGAAGTGCCAGCGGGCAATCCGATCGGTGACGATGCGGTTGAACTCTTCGGGGAACGGCGCCTGCAGGTCGCCGGATCGCAGGCCCGCTTCGACGTGGGCCACGGGCACACCCGCGTAGAAGGCCGCCATCGATGCGGCGAGGCAAGTGGTCGTGTCGCCGTGCACGAGCACGGCGTCGGGCTTGGTATCCCGCAGAACCTGACGCATGCCGAGGAGCACCTTCGACGTGACGTCCGACAGGTCCTGCCCCGGCGCCATGACGTCGAGATCGAAGTGCGGCTCGAGCTCGAAGAGCGCGAGAGCTTGGTCCAGCATCTGCCGATGCTGGGCTGTCGCGCAGAGCAGCGACTCGAAGCGCGCGTCGCTGCGGAGACGGCGCAGGAGTGGCGCCATCTTGATCGCCTCGGGACGCGTCCCGATCACGGTGAGCAATCGATAGCTCACAGGAAGAGCCCTCGGGTATCGATCAGGATCTTCTCGTTGAGCGCGTCGCGTCGCAGTCGCTTGAAGGGACGGTGGTCGACGAGCACGAGCACGATGTTCGCGCGCGCGACGGCCTCGTCGAGGCGCACCAGCTCGAAGTCAGGGTGGAAGAGCAGATGCGGCTCGACCACCAGCAGCTCACCGAGATTGCGCTGCTGGAGTTCGCGCACGATCTCGACTGCAGGGGACTCGCGCAGATCATCGACGTCGGCTTTGAACGACAAGCCGAGGCACGCGATCACAGGCTTCACGACCTTCTTCGCGCACTCTTCGACGTGGTCGATGACCCAGTGCGGCTTGCGGTCATTGACCTCACGCGCAGCGCGGATGAGCTTCGCGTTCGACGGGTCGCCCGCGACGATGAACCACGGATCCACCGCGATGCAGTGACCGCCGACGCCGGGCCCAGGCTGGAGGATCTTCACGCGCGGGTGCCGGTTGGCGATGCGAATCACCTCCCAGACGCTGATGCCCGCGTTGGAGCAGATCATCGACAACTCGTTCGCGAAGGCGATGTTCACATCGCGGTAGCTGTTCTCCGAGAGCTTCACCATCTCGGCCGTTCGAGAATCGGTCGGCACGACCTCGCCCCGCACGAAGCTCTGGTAGAACTCGAGCGCGACCTCGGTGGAGGCATCGTCGACTCCGCCGACGACGCGGTCGTTCTCGACGAGCTCCGTCAGGATGCGACCGGGGAGCACGCGCTCGGGGCAGTAGGCGACATACACATCGTCTCCGATCGTGAGGCCGGATTCGCGCAGAACGCGAGCTACGACGTTCTCCGTCGTCCCGACGGGGCTGGTCGACTCGAGGATCACGAGGTTGCCCTTGCGAACGAACGGCGCAATGGCGCGCGCCGCCGCCTCGACCATCGACACGTCGGGGTTCTTGTCAGCGAGGATCGGCGTGGGCACCGCGAGCACGAACACGTCGCTCTCCGTCGGCGTCGTCGACGCGCACAGCTTCCCGGTGCTCACCGCGCCCTTCACGAGCAGGTCGAGATCGGGCTCTTCGATGTGGATGCGGCCCTGATTGATCGTGTCGACGACGTCTTGACGCACGTCGACGCCGGTCACCTTGCAGCCCTTCGTGCCGAGCAGCGAGGCGGTCGGAAGACCGATGTATCCAAGCCCCACCACGCAGACCCGCAGGCCGTCGCCGGCCTTCATGCTGCGCCGACGATCCCCAAGCCCCGCGCGCTTGCGTACTTCCTTGCCTGCTGTTTCAGCCGACATTGCGTTCGCTCCGCTTGCCGTACCCATAGCCGTATCCGTCTCCGTACTTTCCATTGGCCAGTGAGGTCCCGACCCCGTTCAGGATCGAGCCGATCAGGTTCGCGCCCGCCTGACGCAGGCGCCGTGCGGCTTGTTCGACGAGGCGCGCAGAGGCGCGGTCCGTGCGCACGAGCAGCAGCACCGCGTCGAGGCGCGCGGCACAGGACTCGATGTCCGAGACCGCGATGGCCGGCGGCACATCGCAGACGACCAGGTCGTATTCGGCTCCGAGCTCGCTCAAGAGCGTTGCGAATCTCTCGCTGTCGAGCAGATCGCTGGGGCTCTCGGGCTGGCGTCCCGCAGTGAGGACGTCGAGCCGTTCGACGACGCCGCGCCGCATCATGCTGCGCCAATCCGCGCTTCCTTCGAGCGCATCCGAGAGGCCGTTCTCCAAGCCGAGCTTGAGGTAGCGATGGACAGACGGACGGCGCATGTCGCAGTCGACGAGCACGACGCGTCGTCCGCTGCGAGCGAAGGCCATCGCGAGGGCGACGTTGGCGCTCGACTTGCCTTCACCCGGCGTGCAGGAGGTCACGGCGAGCGTGCGGAGGTCGGAGTCTGCGGACAGCGCGAACTTCAGATTGGCGCGCAGCGAGCGGTACGACTCAGCGGTCGGCCCTTCGGGGTCGTCGCGCAGCGGAACGAAGAACGCCGGCGCATTGCGAACGCGGTATCGACCGTGACGGAAGTCGGGGATCGCGCCGAGCACGGGCAGTTCCGTTGCGGTCTCCAGCTCCGACTCGGTGAAGATGCCGCGGGAGAGTGCCTCGCGAGCGCATGCGATGCCACCTGCGGCGAGGATGCCAAGCAGGAGTCCGACGGCCGTGTGCAGGGGCACGGACGGTCCGCTTCGCTCGAGCGGCGCCACAGCAGGATCCACGAACTCGGCAGCGGGCTGCGTCGAGGCGCGGGTGATCTCCGCCTCCTGCTCGCGTGCGAGCAAGAGCTTCACGATCTCCGTGTGTGCCGAGAGCTTGCGCATCGGCTCCGCGACGACGCGCTCTTCTTCCGGCAGCGTCCCGAGCGACCCTTCGACGCGAGCGAGCTCGCCTGAGAGGTCCTTCAGTCCCGCTTCGATGCCACGCAGGCGGCCATCGAGATGCTCACGGGTTCGCGTGCGCAGCGCGTTGCGGGCTGTCTCGATACGAGCGCGCTCTTCGGCCGGGTAGCCGTTGCGGCGTTCGCGGTACGAAGCGACGAGCGACAGCTGCTCGCGCTGTTGGGCTTCGAGACCCTGCACGCGCGAGAGCAAGATGCGCGAGATCAGGCCGACGGTGGCCGTGAGTCGCTCTTCATTCTCGATGCGCGCGGGGTGTTCGCGCGTCGTTTCGCGCCCCAATTCGGCTTGACGGGCCTGCAGCTCGCCGAGTGCCGTCAGATGGCTTTCGAGCAGCGGGTCGCGAGCCGACGGCGGACCTCCCCCGAGGCGTGCGATCGCGTCGTGGTCCTTTCGCTCCACGGCGCCGAGCGCCTCGCGAAGCCGCGCGAGCTCCAGCTCGGTGGTCTCCAAGCTCGCCTGGGACTCGAGCTCGTGCTGCTGCAAGAGGAGCTTGTATTGGCCCCCGTCGCTACGCTCTTGGAGCGCGTGCTCCGCGTCGAGGCGTGCGATGCTCTCGAGATAGGCCACCGTCACGGGGTCGACCAGCTCGCCCGACATGCGCGCGAGTCCGGCGAGGTCGCCCTTGGCGAGCAGAGCGAGCGCGTCTTGTGTCGCCGCGCGGGCAAGCTCCGCTTGCATGCGCTGCACTTCCAACTCGGAGAGCTGACTGATCAGCGTCTCGCCGCTCTTCGTGATGTTGATCGCGCGCGGGTTGGCGCGCTGCATGGCGACGACTTCGTTTTCGGCGTTTCGCAGCAATTCGAGCTGCGACGCCAACGAGTCCTTGATGAAGCCGAGCGTGCTGGTCGCCTTGCGAGCGCCGCGGGCCTCGCTGCGCTCCAGATAGGTGCGGCAGAGAGCGTTCGCCGTCTCCGCAGCGCGACGGGGATCCGTGTCGTCGAAGGTCAGCTCGATGACGCCGGAGTTGCGTTCGGTCTCACGGACGCGTGTACGCTCCATCACGCGCTCGATCGCCTCTTCAGGGCGGAGGCGCACGAGCTCGTAGGTGCGGCCAGTCAGGTCGCCCTGAGCATCGAACAGGATCGAGCATCCGTCGTGCTCGACGGCGACGCCTTTCAGCTCGTGTTCGCTCGTCGCACTGGCTCCGAACAGGCCAGTGGTCGTGAGTCTCACTCGGTCCGCGGCGAGGAACTCGACGCGCAGCTTCTCGGGCGCGCTGTCCTGAGCCGTGCTCGTCACCTGGGCTCGCAGCCGCGGCGGCAGGGTCCCCTCGGGTTCGCCGTTGCAGAGGTCTCCGAGGAGCGGAGCGAGCAGCGGATCCTCGACCAACGTCGTCAATCCCAGCGCGAGTGTCGCGTCACGCTCTGGAGTCGGCAGGCCGACGACCTGCTCCGCCGTCGACCGCGCGCGAAGGAGCTCGAGCTGGCTCGACGCCACGGGCGCCTTGCCGAGCATCGCGAGATCCGAGAGGAGCCCCGAGGAGCCGCTCGTATCTTCGAGGATCAGCGTCGCGCGTGCACGGTAGCTGGGCTCCCGCATCGCGACCATCCCGAGCGCGCCCACGACGCCTGCGAGCGCACCGATCACGAAGAGCCGCGTGTTGCGCCCGAAGATCCCCCACAGGCCCTCGATCGAGAGACCCGCGCTCTGTTCGTCTTGCTTCGCTTGAGTGCGCACGTCGGGGGCTCAGTTGTCGAGACGGTCGTCGATCAAGAGGATCGTGGCGACCGTGGAAAGGGAGGCGGAGATGCCGGACAGGTAGGGCAGTACCTCGTCGCTGAACTTGCCCGCGTTGGAACGCCGCACGAACAGCACGTCGTCCGCGCGGAGCGCTAGGAAGCCGAGAGCGTTCGGCGCCTCGGCGTCGATGATCTCCCACTTGAGCTCGCTCTGGACTCCGCGCAACAGCACGACCTCGTCGCGATCGGCCTTGGGCGTGAAACCGCCGGCGAGCGCGAGGGCTTGAGTGACGTTGATCGGCCGATCGAGCTCGAGCGCGCCAGGGCGCGTCACCTCGCCGTACACGTAGACGCGACGCGCGCCATGCGTAACGACGGACAAGTCGATGCGCGGATCGACGACAAAGCGCGTGTGCGCGGCGGCGATGGCCTCGCGAGCTTCCGACGTCGACATCCCCGCAACCTTGACCGCGCCGACGAGCGGCAGTGAGAGGTTTCCTTCCATGTCGACGCGCGTGCCGAGCGTGCCGAGGTCGGGCTGGCCGTAGACGCCGACCTTGACGACGTCGTTGGGACCGAGCGGGAATGCGCTCCAATCCAGGGTGCTGGAGAAGCTTGAGGTGGCAGGGCGCGGACCGAGGTCCGGCGGTGCGGAAGCACAGCCCGCGGCGAGGAGCGCCGCAAGAACGGTCGATGCGAGTTTCATGGGACGTGTGTTCTCGTTTCGGGTGACGGAAGTTCCGTCTTGCGCCAGAGGGAGCCCCCTCAGAGGCCCTTTCCCACCCGCAGGAAGGCTCGCCGTGCCCCGGCTCAAGGACGCCCCATCCTGCGTCGATCCCCTGGACGTCATGGCCACTTGGGTCGTCGGAGACATCCACGGGTGCGCCGACGAGCTCGCGCGGCTCGTCGAACATCTGGCCCTTTCGCCCACGGACCGTTTGGTCTCGTGCGGCGACCTCTTCCACCGTGGTCCGGACCCGTTCGGCGTGCTGCGCATCCTGCGCGACCTGCGCGCTCCGTTCGTGCTCGGCAACCACGAGCTCGCGGTGTTGCGGCGCATCGGCGTCGCTCCCAACTCGGTATCGCGCGAGGACCGTCCCCCGCTGCGCGAGCGCTTCCCGACGCTCGACGAAGAGGATCTCGACGGCGACGGTCACACACGCTGCGATGTCGCACCCGAGCACCGCGCGGAGATGCTCGCCTTCCTTCAGACCCACAGCGGCTTCTATCTCCGCGGGCGCGAGATCCCCGGCGCCGGACCGACGCGGGACGAGCGCTCGTGGTGCGTCGTCCACGCGGGACTCCCGCCCGACTGCCAGCCCGAGGAGGCGACGATTCGGGAGCTCACCTCGCTGCGACGCCTGAACGCGCGCGGAAACCCCTGGTGGTACGAGGAGTACGCTGGCGAGGAGCTGGTCCTCTTCGGGCACACGCCGAGCGCGGTGCCGCGCGTGCACTCCGTCCGCGGCAGGCTCGCGGCGATCGGTCTCGACACGGGCTGCGTCTACGGAGGCAAGCTGACCGCGTACAGCCCAGAGTTGGACGAATTCCGCGCGGTCAGCGCGCGGCGAGCCTACGCTCGGGCCTGAAACGGGCCCCCAAACTCGCCCGTCTTGGGGCAAGATGGAGGGCTGTCATGCCTCGCCCCGCCACCTTCTGTCTCGCGGCGCTGCTCGCAGCGACGACTCCCTACGCGCTCGCTCAACAGACCACCAAGCTGAGCCGCAACGCGCTCGGTGAGAGTGCGGATCTCGCGTCCGAGCTCGGCGACGCGCCGGACTCGCTCACGCCCGATGGTCGCTTCGCCGTCTTCACGAGCGGGGCCTACAACCTCGTCCCGACCGACACGAATGGCTTTCGCGACGTGTACCTGCGGGACCTCGCGAACGGCGCGCTCGAACGCGTGACGCGGACATCGGCGGGCATGGAGCCCGATGGCGACTGCAAGCACCCTGCGATCTCGGACGATGGTCGCTTCGTCGCGTTCCAGAGCTTCGCAACGAACCTCGCCGCCGGCGACGCGAACGGTACGTGGGATGTGTTCGTCACGGATCGCGTCACGCGCCTGACGACCATCGTGAGCGCCGCGGCCAGCGGCGTGATCGGCAACGGCGAGAGCACGCAGCCTTCGATCTCTGCGGATGGAAGCCGTATCGCCTTCGCCAGCACTTCGAGCAACCTCGTGAGCGGCGACACGAACAACGTTCAGGACGTCTTCGTGCGCAACCTGCTGAACGGGAGTGTGCGACTCGTGAGCCGACTCCCCGCAGGCGCGCTCGGCAACGCTGCGTCCCGCCGTCCGGCGATCTCGGGCAACGGGCAATGGATCGCCTTCGAGAGCCTCGCGACCAACCTCGTGTCCGGCGCGGGCGCGAGCGGAGCGAGCATTCTCGTCTGGAGCTTCGCGAGCGGCGCACACGAGCTCGTCAGCCTCAACAACAACGGAACGCCCGCCAACAACTCGTGCAGCCTACCGAGCATCTCTGCGGACGGCTCTCGCGTCGCGTTCCTCTCGCGCGCGAGCAACCTCACGCTGGTCGCACAGTTCTCCAACAACGCGTTCTTGCGCGATCGCGCGGCCGGCAGCGTGATGCTCGTCTCCGCATCCGCCGACGGCCTGCCGGCGACGGCGGCGTCGACCTCCGTCTCGCTGTCCAGCAACGGCCAGTTCGCTGCGCACGCTTCGGCCGCCGCGCTCACTCCGGGCCACTCGGGCAACGGCTTCGATGCCTTCCTCTTCGAAGTTGCTAGCCGTCGCACGATTCGAACCAGCGTTCCCGTGGTCTCGCCCGGTGAGCCGAACAACTCGGGCGTCCAAGAAGTCGGCGGTATCTCCGACTCGGGGCTCACGTGCCTGTTCGGGAGCAACTCCTCCAACCTGATCAGCGGCGACACCCTCGACGTCACACCGGACGTGTTCCTACGCGACACGCGCACGCTGTGGTATCGCGATACCGACGGGGATCGCTTCGGAAGGAGCGACGACAGCGTGTGGGTTCCCTTCCCTCCCACGCTCGACTACTCGCTCGTCAGCGGCGACTGCGATGACACGCGTCCCTCCGTCAACCCCGCGGCGACCGAGTCGTGCAACGGGCTCGACGACGACTGCGATGGACTCGTCGATGAGCTCGCTTGGTTCACCTATTGCACCGCGAGCACCAGCCAAGCGGGCTGCGTGCCAACGCTCCGTGTCGACGGCTATCCGAGTGCGAGCCGCACATCGGGCTTCTACCTGCGAGGAAACGGGCTCCCCGCGCAACGGCCTGCCGTCGCGATGTTCGGCACGGCTCTGACCAACTTCGTCTGGAGCTTCGGCAGCACCAGCACCGTCTGCGTCGCGTCTCCACGCGTGCGCATGGCGAGCATCCCCAGCGGCGGAACTGCGCCGCAGTGCAACGGCAGCTACTCGGCCGACTGGCTCGCCTTCATGGCCGCGAACCCCGCCGTGCCCGGACAGCCGGTGCTCCCCGGTCGGACCTACTACGCGCAGCTTTGGTATCGCGACCCCGGCGCGCCACTGAACTCGAACCTGACGGACGCGGTCGCGTTCACGCTCTGCCCGTAGTGTCGGACGAGCTGTCTTGCCGCGTCGCCCTCATGGGTTCGTGATCCGCGAGCGAACCACAAAGAGCCGCGGGAAGCCCCCCTCTCACGCTCTTGCGGAGAGACGTCCGCAACGGACGTTCGGAAACGGTCGCAGCGGATGCCCCCAAAGCGGCCCAGCTCACCTATGCTCCGGGAGAGGTTGCACTCCCAAGGAGGTTCCATGCTGCATGGCCTGTCGCGTTGTCTCGTCAGTCTGATCGCGCTTTCCGTTTCTGTGCTCGGACAGACGGGGACCGTGGATCAAGTCAGCCCCTACTCCAATGCGTCGTTCAACCTCGACGCATCGTCGCTCACCTGGCAAGTGCAGGTTCGGGCAGCTGTGGCAGGCCAGCTGGAAGGAATCGAGCTCGGCATGTCGAGTGTTTCGAGCGCTTCGTTTCAGCTGCGAGTTCGCGCGGGAGCCGGCTGGAACACCTCGCCCGTCCTCTATGAGACTACGGTGGCGTCGAGTGGCACCGGGCCGCTCTACATCGACTTACAGGCAGCGGGTCTTTCGCTCACACCCGGCACGCTCTTCGTGGTCGAGCTGCAGGGCAATGGCACAGGAGCTGGCGCCCAAGGGAGCTATGTCGCCCCACCGGGCCTGCCGCTGTATTCGCAACCGCTGTTCCTGAACAGTCCGGGCTGCTTCGCGGACTGCGGCTGGCGCATCGGCTTCCGAACGTTCGTCCGAACCGCGCCGCCGCCGGTCATCGCCTATTGCACGGCCGGCACGACGACCTCGGGCTGCACTCCGAGCCTGCAGTCCGTCGGACAAGCGAGCGCGAGCTTCGCGACACCGTTCTCCATCGGTGCCGTTCAGGTCGAGGGGCAGCGAACGGGCATCTTGTTCTACGGCCTAGGCGCGCTGATTCAGCCGTGGTGCTCGACGGGCGGCTCGAGCTTCTTCTGCGTAAAGGCGCCGACCCAGCGAACGCTGTCCGTGAACTCCGGCGGCGTCGTCGGGCAGTGCAACGGCAGCGTGCAGCTGGATTGGAACGCCTTCCACGCGGCCAACCCGGGCGCCCTCGGCACGCCCTTCTTCGCAGGTCAAAAGCTCTTCGTGCAGGGCTGGTTCCGAGACCCGCCGGCCTGCAAGACCACGGTGCTGACCAACGCGTTCGAGCTCACGCTCGCGCCCTAGCCTTCAGGGGCTACTCCAGTACCTGCTGCGCCGCGAGCAAGCGCGCGCGCAGCTCGCGGTAGTCGACGTCGTGCACGCCGACGCCGCGCTCGAGCGCGAGATCGGCCGCGATGGCACAGCTCTCGCCGAGCACCATGAACACCGGCTCCATGCGGATCGATCCGTAGGCGATGTGCGACGCGGAGAGGCACACGGGCACGAGCAGGTTGGTGCACTGCGCGCGCTGCGGAAGCACCGCACCGTAGTCGATGCCGTAGGGCGGAAATCCGCCGACCTGCACGTCGCCTTCGTTGCGAACCGCCCCGCTCGCATCGACGTAGCGCTGTACGTTGTGCGAGTCCATCGTGTACGCCGCGAGCCCGATCGGCCGCAGCGCCTTGCGCGTTCCGCGACACTCGTGCTCGGTCATGACGTACTCGCCGACCATGCGGCGCGCCTCGCGGATGTAGAGCATGTGCGGCCAGCCACCGGTCTCGATGAACTCGTCCTTGGGCAGACCGTAGCTCGCGAAGTGCTCGCGCACGTCCGCGGGGACGCGCGGCGAGTTCGCGAGCGTCCACATCAAGCCTTTCTGGTAGCGCTCATGCTCCGTGACGATCGCGTCCCGCGCTTCCCAGCTCGCGGTCGCGTAGTCCCAGTTCGCACCGATGTGGTCCGTCGAAAACGCACCGTTGTTGTTCGAATCCGTCTTGCGGTTGGGCATGCCGAGCGGATGCCACGGCGCGAGAGGATCCCCCGCCTCGAAGTTGCGCAGCAAGAGCTCGTAGTCGCGCTCGGCGTAGCCCTCGGGCTTCGGCCACGGGATACGGTTGCGCGGATCGTCCGTCGCGCACAGGCGAAAGCAATAAGCCTGAACGCGGCGATCTTCGCTGCCGTCGGGCCCGGGCGACTGCGCGCCCACGCCGAAGAGGAGGCCGCTCGAAGGATCGCCGGGAATGACGTAGGGATCGACGCGCACCTTGAACTGGTGCTTCGCGGCGTTGCCCACTTGCACGCCGTTGAGCGTCTCGCCGTAGCGTGAGTTCGCCTCGCGCCCGACATGTGCGGACACACCCGCGAGCGCGAGCAAGTCGCCTTCGTAGCTCGCGTCGATGAAGACACGTCCCTCGAAGCGTCGGCCGTCCTCGGATTCGAGCGAGACGATGCGGGCGCCGTCCTTGCGCACGCCGCCGTCGAGCTCGAGCCTCGCGCCGCGCTCGACGCGCACGCCCGCCTCCGCGACGAGCCGCTCGAACAGCTGCTCCGCCACGTGCGGCTCGAACGCCCACATCGCGTCTTCGCCGTCTTTCAGCCCGATTCCGCGGTAGTCCGCGCGCGTCTCGAGCGTCCACGACGTCGGCGCGTCGTAGTGGCGGCGCACGGCGCGATAGAAGTCGCGAGCCATGCCGCCGATCGCACGCTTGTTGCCGATGTCGGTGGCGCCGAGGCCCGCGCTCGTCATGCCCCCGAGGTGCGCGCTCGGCTCGACGAGCACCACGCTGCGCCCCGCGCGCGCCGCAGCGACAGCGGCGACGACTCCGCCCGACGTTCCGCCGTAGACGACGAGGTCGTAGGTCGGGAGTTGGACGCAGGAGGAGGTGGCGAGGGTCATGGCGAGCACCGCGGCGAGCTTCATGGGTGGCGCGAAAAGCTAGCGCGATTTCACCGTGCTTTCGCTACGTTTCCGCCATGGCCGCGGAGCTCGGCACCGACCTCGGACGCGCAGCGCAGCACCTGCGCGCCGGCGCGCTCGTCGCGATTCCGACCGAGACCGTGTACGGCCTCGCTGCCAACGCGCTCGACAGCGCAGCGTGCCTGCGCATCTTCGAGGCCAAGGAACGGCCGGCCTTCGATCCCTTGATCGTTCACGTGCGCTCGCGCACTCAGGCACTCGAGCTCTGCGAGGCTCCGCCCGCCGAGGCTTTGGCCCTGATGGA
>CAIYPP010000001.1 GCA_903928115.1 uncultured Planctomycetota bacterium | reverse complement strand
GAAGCCGATGCGAAACCGGAGAGCCCAGTGGGCTCTCCGGTAGAGGATCCCCCGAGGGATCGCGCAGCGATCCCGCTGGCTGAAGGGTGAAGCGATCCGTCCGCCGCTCAGCGGCCGATCACGGACACAGCGTCCACTCCAACCCCTGCGACAAGTTGGTCGTCGCAATCGCGGACGGATCGCGGAACCAGCACTGCCCCTGGAACTTCTGCCCCGATGTGAGCGGCTGGCCCACCGCCGTCGGATGAGCGGCCATCCAAGCGAGCCAGTCGATCGAGAACGCGCCGTTGCAGGCGTTGTTCGTGCCGCCGGAGCCGAGCGTCGTGAGCCGCTGGGTCGGTGCCTTGACGCAGAGGAAGCTCGTGCTGCCGGTGGCCCACACGGAGGAGTTGCGCCCGTTGACGCTGTAGAAAATCAGCCCTTGGCGCTGGCCCTCGACGTTCGAGACGCTGAGCGTGAAGCCCGACGAGGCGCTGGCACTGGGCGTGCCGCTCGCGCTGAGCGTCGCGTTGCAGCCGTTGGTGGTCGTGCCCGCCGTGCAATAGGAGACAACCGCCGGGCACGACGCCACGAAGCTCTTCGTCGCGGAGTAGCCGATGTTGCCCATGCGGTCGACGACCTTGACGCGATATTCGACCGTGCCAACGAGCGCGCCGGGGAGCCCGCCGCGGAAGAGCTGGCCTTGGCTCGCCTGCATCGTCGTGCTGAGCCACGCGACCGAAGGCTGCACGCGATACTCCAGCGTGACCGGGTAGTACCACGTCACGTAGTACGACGCGTTGTCGTAGACGTGTGCGCGAACGATCGTCGGCGCCGCCCCCGCGGTGCGCGCCGGAGCCTGCTCGAGGTTGGGCACACGCGGGATGCGCGTGTCGACCGTGTTCAGCGTGTTCTTGAAGTAGTACTCGGGCTGACCGCCATCGTTCGACACCATGACGTCGGTGTCGCCGTCCTGATCGAGGTCCGCGCAGTCCGCGTCGAGCGCCGTGTTCGCGGCGCTGGGCATCAACGTCGAGGTCATGTCCGTGTGGCTGAAGTTGCCCGTACCCGTCCAGTTGTTGCGGTAGAGCTTGTCCTGACCCGAGAAGTTCGCGACGTAGATGTCGAGGTCCCCGTCGTTGTCGTAGTCGAGGAAGTCGCCTTCGTTGTCGTCGGCGCCCGAGCCGGAGAGCACTTGGATGTTGGAGTACGTGCCCGCACCGTCGTTGCGCAGCGTGATGTCGTTGAACGCGCCCGCGACCTGCCAGTTGAGGCCGTAGATGTCGAGGTCGCCGTCGAGGTCGCAGTCCCCCATCTCCTGCTCGTAGTGGCCGTTGCCCGAAGAGTAGCCCGCAGGGAACACAGCGCCCGTCACGTCACGGAACGCGAGCGAGCCCGTCTCCAACAGGTTGCGGAACATGCGCGGAGGTTCCTGACGCGCGCCGTGCAGGATGTCGAGGTCGTAGTCGCCGTCGATATCCCCGACGTCGATGTCGAGCGCCGAGCTCGCGACGTCGCAGTTGGCGCCCGTCGAGTTGGTGGTGTTGGTGGCTTGGTTGCCCTGACACCAAATACCGGGCACGCCGACCGAAATCGTCTGCGCGGTGAGCTGATACCCCGACGGGTTGAACTCTGCGTAGACACCGGAGCCGTTGTTCACGAACAGACGCGTCGGCACGTTGCCGCCGAACGCCCCGCCATAGCTCGAGTGCACGAGGTCGATGTCGCCATCGTTGTCGAGGTCACCGAAGTCGCAGTCGCAGGAGAAGTCGATGAAGCCCGTCGAGGGCAAGATCTGACTGGCCGCGATCGAGGACTGCCCCGCCACGCCAAGTCCCGCCCAGTGGGCCGCGCTCTGGTCCTGATAGAAGCCCTGCGTGCCGCCCTGTGCGCCGCCCATGTTCACCCACCAGCGATTGGACTGGTTGGAGAGCTGCGACGTGTTCGACACGTAGATGTCGAGGTCGCCGTCGAGGTCGATGTCGACGAACTCGATGTCGCGACTCTGGTCGAGCACCGCTGGGAACTGAGTCGTCGTGCGGTCCGCGAAGAAGCCGATCGTGCCGCCCGCCTCGCCTCCGCGGTTGATCCAGATGTTGTTCTGATCGTTCCCGCCGTCGCCGCCCTCGGCGAGGATCGCGTCGAAGTCACCGTCGCCGTCGACGTCACCGAAGTCGACGTTCTCGGTGTCGCCGGCGTTGCTCGCAGGGAACTGCGTCGTGGCGTTCGTGAAGACCACCTGCGCGCTGGAAGCGGTCGCGAGGGCTAGGGCTGCTGCAGCGGAGGAGACGAGCCGTCGAAGGGTCATGCGGTGCGCTCGGAAGGGGGCAACGGAGCAGGCGGGGTTCTCGAGGGGGCCCAGAGAGTCCGCCCCCGCCCAAGGCGCGCGCCGCGCGCCCAAGGTCCAAGGAGAGACGTACTCCGCAGGCACAGAGTTCCCGCTAGACCCTCTTACTATAGGTGGAGGGTCCGATTTTGGGGTGCTCTCGTTCGCCAAGCTCAGGGCAGGCGCAGGCGGAGCCAGATTCCCGATCCGCCGAACGGAGAGCGGAGCGCTGTCCCGCCCGAGGCGAGGTCGGCGGCGAGGCCCGCGCTCGTGCACTCCAAAGCTCTCGTGAACTGCGGCGCGCGTTTCCTGCGCGGGCAGGGCTGGGAACGGGACCTGACCGGGCGCTAGCGCGACCCGATCCAGCGCTCGATCACGACGCCGAGGGCAAACAGGCCGCCCCCGATGAAGAGGCCCTGAAACTCGTAGGACATCGACTCGAGCCCGCGGCCCTCGAAGCCGGCGCTCATCGAGACGAACACCCCGACGAGGACAACGACCATTCCGATCCCCTCGAGGACCTTCGCGAGCCACCACAGCTTGTCCTTGCTCACCGCGACCTCCCGCCGGGCACCAGGGCGAGCTGGCGCAGCGTCGCGTCGGCGATGCGCTCCGGCGTGAGCGAGGACGTGTCGGCATCGGGCTTGTACGAGCAGTAGTCGGGAGCCGTGCTCACGACCTTCTCGCCTTGCCCGTAGAGCTCGATCTCCGCGGCCGAGGTCGGCGCGAAGAAGCTCACGATCCGCACGCCGCGGGCAAGTCCCACGTGCAGCGCGAGGCTGTCGCTGGTCACGAGCACATCGCACAGCCCCACGCGCGCCGCGAAGTCGAGCAGCGCGTTGTCGACCCCCGCGTCCAAGAGCCGCACGCGCCCTTCGCAGGCCCGCACGATGTCCGCGTTGCGCTCGCGTTCGTCGGCGCCGCCGAACAGGACGAAGGTCACCGCGCCCCCGAGAGCCGAGTGGACGCGCTCCGCGAGCTCCGCGGTGCGCTCGACCGACAGCATCTTCGAACGCCAGCGCCCGCCAGCCCCCGTGTTGAGCCCCACGATCGGTCCGTGTCCAGAGAGCGCGTGGCGCTCCGCGAAGGCGCGCGCGGCCTCGATGTGGCGCGGCTCGACGTGCAGCTCCGGCTTGCCCATCGAGAGCCCGAGCATGCTGGTCAGGATCTCGGGGTGACTCCGGCGATTCTCGATCTTCATGCGGTCCGCGGCCGCCTTGCCGTGGATCGAGAGCAGCCCCATGTCGAACCATGGACCGACGTCGGGCGTGTACGCGCGCCGACCGTGGGCGTCGAGGTGCGCGCCGGAGAGCCGCTCCGCGCCGAGGGCGGATGCGAGCGCGCACAGGGGCTCCTCGTCGTCGAGCGAGATGAGCCAGGACCAGCGCGTTGCCGCGAGCCGCGTGCGCACCGCGGCGCAGCTGGCTTCCGCGCGCGCGTCGAGCGCGACGACCTCGGCCACCCCAGGGTGCAGGCGCACGAGATCGACGGCGCCGGGAGCCGTCACCCACGTGATGCGCGCGTCCGAGTGCAGGGAGCGAAGGCCGGGCACGAGCGCCGTCGTCCGCACCACGTCGCCGAGCGCTCCAGTCTTGAGGATCAGGATGGGGAACAAGCGGGAGCGTTGTAGTCTCCGCCGAAGGGCAAGGCAAACGGGTCGCGTGAGCTCGAATGCGGCTCAACCGCCCGCGAGCACGGCGAGCAGTGTGAGCTCGTCGTCGGCGCGAACGAGCGCGTCGTGCGAGAGCGCGACGCCTTCACGAAAGATCGCGGGACGCGCCGAGACCCAGCGCGGTTCGGAGCGGCCGAGCGCGGCGAGCACCTCGCCCGCGGTCGCCGGCAGATCGAGCTCGAGCGTGCGCAGCTCCCCGCCGCGCGCGCGCAGCGTCACACGCCCACGACGACGCGGCTCGGCCTGCGCTTCCGTGCGCACTTCGGTACGCCCGAGCCCGTCGGACACGGACTCGCGCCTCCAAGGTCGGACCGCTTCGAGCGCGGCGCGGCGCTCGGACGTCAAGCGCCCCGAGTGCGGGTCGAGCCCGCGTACCCACGCGTACTCCGACCACGCCTCGGCGACGAGCGCGCGACCCGCGGACCACGACGGCCCGTCGGAGCCCGGCGCGGCGCCGTAGCGCTCGTTGAGCGCGCGCTGGAGCGCCGAGAGCACGCCACCCGCGTCGAGCAGATCGAGTCCGCTCTCCGCGAACGGCCGCGGCGCGAGCTCGCGGGACAGCTCGGCGGGCGTGAAGAGCCCGTCCGCGAGCAGCGCGGCGCCCGAGAACGCGCAGAAACCCAGCATGTCGAGGGCGTTGGCCCAGTCCTCGTGCCACGCGACGAGGCGGCCCTTCCCGACGGGCGAGCTTGGATCGGAGGCCTGCGCGGGCAGCGCGATCCCCGTGCTAGCTCGAAAGGCCGCGAGGTCGGCCCCATCGACCGCGAGAAACGGGAAGGTCCGCATCGGGTCCCCGCCGCGCGAGGAGACGCACTGACCGAGCAGCGAGGCGATGCTCGCGTCGGGCCGCACCGCGGCGCCTTTGGCGCTCGGGGTCTCGATGCCGAGCTCTCGAGCGAGCGCGACCGAGCCGCGGGCGAGCCGCGCACCCTCGCCGACACCGTCGCACAGCTCGCGGACCCACCGCAGCGCTTGGTCGAGGTCCCGCGGAGCCACGAGCGCCATGGTCGCCCCGAGCTCCTTCGCGTCGAGGCCGAGCTCGTCGCAGGCGCGCAGCAGCTCCAACGCGTCGTCGAGGCCGGAAAAGCGCAGCGCCGCCGCGAGCGCGTGGCTGGCGCCGAAGCGCGCCGACTGCGCTGCACCGCGCCGCGTGTCGAACTCCCAACCGCAGGGCGTAGGACAGCCGCGACAGCCGTGGCGACCCGCGCGCGCTGCACGGGCTTGTTCGCCGAGGCGCGCGAGCTCGGTAGAGCTCCCCGCGACGTCGCCGCGCTGCGCGAAGGCGTCGAAGAGCTCGAGCGTGCCGCCCTCGGCGCGCGCGAGCAGCCGCGGCGAGCGCGCGAGGCGCGCGACGAGCTCCGCAGAGCCCGTCTCGGCAACTTCCGGCGCGCAGACCGCGATCGCCTTGAGCCCGCAGCGCCCGAGCACTGCGCCGAGTCCGCCGCGGCCGACGAAGTGTGGGACCTCGCCGCCCGACGCGAGGCTCGCGAGTGCGACGCCGCGCTCTCCCGCGAGTCCGATCGACAGCGTGCCACACGGACCGAGGCGCTCTTCCAGAAGACGATGCACCTCGCGCGGCGACGCGCCCGCGAGGTCGGCGTGCCGCTCGAGCTTCGCGCTGCCGTTCGCATCGACGACGAGCACCTGACCAGCACCCTCGACGCGCCCAGCGACGAACACTCCGTCGGCGAGCGAGGCCAGCCGTCGCGCGAGCGAGCCTCCGACCAAGCCCTCGGAGAAGAGCCCGGTGAGCGGCGCCCTCGACGCGACCGAGGCACGAGCCGCGGTCGGATAGCCGCGACGGACGAGTGAGCCCACGCACAGGGCCAGCGGAGCGGGAGCGCCCGCGAGCTCGCGCGACACGAGCTCCGCGACCCCGAGTGCGCCGCCGCCCCAGTTCCCGATGTGACCGAGCCACGCTTCGCGGCACTCCCAAGGGCGGACCCTCGCAACGCCCGCGCGAGCGAGCTCGCCGAGGTCGATGGCGAGGACTCGCGGGGCAGGCCGAGGATCGGAAAGTGTCGCCACGCAGGGGTTTGCAGCGGGGTCGGTTGCGACCCACGCCAAGGGAGCCTAGCTTCTTTCGCCCTTCCTCGCCGTGGGCGCCCACTCGGGACCTCGGCTGCGAAGATCCACCCCACCCCAGCGCCCCACGTGTTCGGATCCTTCCCCATCGCCCGAGTCTTCGGGACCACGATCCGCATCGACCTCTCGTGGGTGCTCCTCGTGATCGGCACCGCCGCGCTCTGGCCCGGCGACCCGCTGGCCGCGGTGATCAACCTCCTGATCATCTTCACGCTGGTCGCGTTGCACGAGCTCGGCCACACGCTGGCGGCGCGCGCGTTCAAGATCGAGGTGCTCGACATCACCCTGTGGTTCTTGGGCGGCATGGCGCGCATGCGCGAGATCCCCGAGAACCCCAAGGTCGAGATCATCGTCGCTCTGGCAGGTCCGGCCGTGAACTTCGTGCTCGCTGCGATCGCGCTGCCGCTGATGCTCGCGAGCGGTGTCGCCAGCATGAGCGACATCGCGCCCAACGCGACCGCGACGGCCGCGGGCCTCTTGGGCAACTTCATCCTGATCAACCTCTTCATGGGGTTCTCGAACCTGCTCCCCGCCTTTCCCATGGACGGCGGACGCGTGTTCCGCGCGCTGTGCGGTGCCTTCACGGACTGGCTGACCGCCACGCGCATCGCAGCGGGCTTGGGCAAGCTGTTCGCGGTGGGCCTGATCGTGCTCGGGTTCACGTCGAAGCAGTGGTCGTTCGCGGCGGTCGGTCTTTTCGTCTGGCTCGCGGGCTCGCGCGAGCTGTGGGCCGTGCGCATGCGACGCGCCCAGCAGCAGATGCGTGAGAACACGTTCGGCGGCTTCCCGCCGGGCTATGGTCCCCGCCCCGCGACCTTCACCGAGAGCGAGACCGAGCCCACGCCCGCGTCGCCGAAGGAGCCCTCCGACGACGCGAGCGGTGCCCGCCGCCCCAGCGACAACCCGCTGGACCAAGGCGGAAAGCTCGATGACGACGCGATCGCGAAGCTCGAGCGCTTCCGCGGTCGACTGCGGGATCCCCGCGACTCCGACCCGTCTTGAGGAGCGGATCGCGGAGGAGTTTCAGTCCTCGCCTAGATCGCGCTCCCAAGCCGTGCGTGGCGCGTCGACCACGGCACGTTCTCGCCACACGCCGTCTTGGCCGAGCGCTCGACACGGGAGCGCGACGTCCGAGAGCGTGACGTCCACCTCGCCGCGCCAGACATCGGCCTCCTCGACGTAGGGCCACGCCTCGAGCGAGTAGATGCCGGGCTCGAGCCCCTCGAAGCGGAAGCCGCCCGAGCGCCACGGCTCGGCGTGGGACGTGAACGCGAAGCCGCGGGCAACCGCGCTCCCCCACTCTCCCTTGCGCCACAGGACGACGCGCACGAGCGACATGTCCATCTCGTCCCACTCCGCGGCGAACTCGAAGCTGCCGCGGACGGTGCGCGCACCGCGGAGGGCGAGGTCGGCGACGGCCGTCTCGCCCGCGCGAACCTCGACGACGTCGAGCACGGTCGAGCCGAGCGGCACCCCCGCGGGGCGCACCCCGAGCTCGTAGCGCCCGACGGCGACGTCGCGCAGCTCGTACCACCCGTCGCGGTCGCTCGTCGTGGCGAAGCTCGCGGCGAACAGGTCCGCGCCGGGCGAAGCGGCAAGCACGGAGGCAGCCGGAAGCGGCGCACCGTGCGCGTCGAACACGCGCCCCACGATCTTTCCGAGCGCCGCGGGAGCGGCGCTCGCCGTACCCGTCGTTCGTGCCGTGTCTTCCGGCGCGACCGCGCCGGTCTCCAGCTCCGTTCGCTCGTTCGGCGGCTGCACGGACTCGGGCGAGGGCTCGAGCGCGCCCTCCTCCGCAGGAACGACCTCCGGCGCAACTTCGTCGCGCTCGGCGAGCATCCACGCGCCGCCTCCGACAGCGAGCAGGACCGCGGCAACCACGAGCCACCTCTTGCGCTTCGAAATGACGATCAGCACGGCAGCACCTGCACCGTGCTGGAGGTGTGCCACGCGTAGCGCAGCGCCGTGCGCGAAGTCCCGATGCTCGTCGAGGTCGAGGATCCGGCGCCGACCCCGGCCGTGGACGTGACGCCGACGCTGCTCGACTGGCCCTGCGTGACCGTGACCGAGGCCGTGTACACCGCAGTCCAGCGGACGAAGATCTCCGGCGAGCCCTGCTCGCCCGCACCGTCGAGGCGCTCGTGCGCAGGGTACGTCACGAGTCGATCGCCGTGGTTGCAGACCACGATCGTCGCGACGTCGCCACTGCCGCCGGCCGAGCCGAGGAAGTCGTCGGACAGCATGTCGTCCTCGAAGCCGACGGGATCGCCGTGCGTGCCGACCCAGTCCTGCCCCGGAGGCAGCGCGGGCCGACAAAAGCTGTAGACGACACAGTCGCCCACCGGGATGCAGGGCGGGACGCCGAGCGTTGCGCACGGGCCGGCCTGCGGCGGCAGCGGCAACAGCGCCAGCGGCGAAGCTGAGAGCGCGCCGAGCGCGGTCGAGGTGAGCGCCGTCAACGCGAGAGCGCTGGGCGTGAGAGAGCGTCGTGCGTTCGAGAGTCGAAGGGACATGTCGAGGTCCAAGTAGGGCGAGTCCATGGGAAGCGGGGACGTCCGCGGACGACGTGCCCGCTCGACGCGGGCCGCTCCTTCCCGGGCGACCCGGCTGTCCCTCGCGCGGCGCGCTCCAACGTCGCGCGAAAACTGGAGAAATTGCGCGGCTCCGCGAGCTCGCGAGAGGGGGGAACTCCCCCGCGCGAGCCAAGACGCAGAAGCAAGGGAATCGCGAGCAGCAGACCCCGACCGCGATCCCCCGCCCGTCCCAAGCCCCCTCGGATGGCCCGAAACTCGAAGGATCGGGACGATCGACGCTTGAGATCCGCGAGATTGCGCCTCAGCCTCTCCTCCATGGGCACCCCGCGCGACTGGGCCACGCTCGCCCGCCTCCCCCGAAGCGGCCTGCACGCGGTGCAGGACGCGGCGCTCGCGCGCTTCGTGCGCGAAGAGCTCTACCCCTTCTCCGCGCACTACCGCCGCGTGTTCGACGAGGCCGGCGTGCGCCCCGAGTCGATCGAGCGCGTCGCCGACCTCGCGCGCCTGCCGTTCACGACGAAGCAGGACCTGCTGCGCGCGCAGTCGACGCCCGAGACGCGCTACGACTTCGTGCTGCGCCCGTCGCCGGATCGCATCCGCGCCCACTGGCCGTTCCTGCGCAAGCTCGCGCTCGTGCTCGGCGGCTCCCGCGCGCGCGAGGCCGTGCGCTTCCGCTACACGCCCAACTTCCTCACCTTCACCACGGGCCGTTCCAGCGAGCCCGTGGGCTTCGCGTACACGCCCTTCGACCTGCAGGTGCTCCAGCAGGGCATCGCGCGCATGTTCGACATCGCGGGCCTCGACCCGGCGCGCGATCGCATCGTCAACTTGTTCCCCTTCGCACCGCACCTTGCGTTCTGGGCCGTGACGCTCGGCGGCTTCGAGACTGGCGCCCTCGTCGTCCCCTCCGGCGGCGGCAAGGTGATGGGCACCGACGGCTCGCTGCGGCTCTTCGATCGCCTCAACCCCACAGTCATCGTCGGCACCCCGGGCTTCACCTACCACGTTCTCCGCCGCGGCAACGAGCTCGGTACGAGCTTCGCGAACGTGCGCACGGTGATCCTCGGCGCGGAAAAAGTGCCGCCCGGCCTCAAGGACAAGATGGTCGAGTGTCTGCGCAAGGGCGGCGCGGGCGAGGTGCGCATCGTCGGCACCTACGGCTTCACCGAGGCGCGCATGGCGTGGGCGGAGTGCCCGAGCGCGGACAACCGCTCGACCGGATACCACCTGCACCCCGACCTCGGCGTGTTCGAGGTGATCGATCCCAAGACTGGCGCGGTCCTTCCGGAAGAGAGCGACGGCGAGCTCGTCTACACCGGAATCCTCGGCCACGGCACCTGCGTGCTGCGCTACCGCACGGGCGACCTGTGCGTCGGCGGGATCTCGTGGAAGCCGTGCCCGACCTGCGGCCGCACCTTGCCGCGCATCGGCGCCGAGCTGCGCCGCGTCAGCGAGCAGCACTCGCTCTCGCTCACCAAGATCAAGGGCACCTTGGTCGACCTCTCGGTCATGGGCTCGGTGCTCGCGTCGATGCGCGATGTCGAAGAGTGGCAGGTCGTGATCTACAAGCGCAACGACGATCCGCTCGAGCTCGACCAGCTCGAAGTGCGCCTCGCACCGCGCATCGGCGTCGACGTGGCGGACCTCACTGCGCGCGTGGAGCGCGATCTCGCGAACGCCACGGAAATCGCCCCGAACAAGGTGACGGTGCTCTCGCTGCACGAAATGCTCGAGCACCTCGGCATGGAGAGCGCGATGAAGGAGAAGCGCTTCCTCGACCGCCGGCCGAAGTCATGAACCGCAGCATCGTCATCGCGAGCGGCCGACGCACGCCTTTCTGCAAGGCGGGCGGAGCGCTGAAGCGCGACGATGCGGCGCGCGTGGGCGCGGTCGCCGCACGCGAGACGCTTGCGCAGAGCGGTATCGACGCGGGGATGCTCGACGAAGTGCTGCTCGGCTGCGTCGGGCAGCCCTTCGATCAAGTGAACATCGCGCGCGTGGTCGCGCTGCGCGCCGGCGTGCCGCAGCACGTTCCCGCGGTCACGCTCGGCCGCAACTGCGCGAGCGGCATGGAAGCGATCACCGCCGCAGCCACGCGCATCCTCGCGGGGCGGGGCGAGCTCTTCCTCGCCGGCGGCGTGGAGTCGATGAGCGGCTATCCGCTCGTCTTCGGGCGCGACATGACCGACATGTTCGAGCGCCTGTCGCGCGCGCGCTCGTTCGGCCAGCGTCTCGCGGCGCTCGCGCGCTTCCGTCCTTGGCACCTGAAGCCGCGCATCGCGCTGGTCGAAGGACTGACCGACCCCACGTGCGGGCTGATCATGGGCAGCGCGGTCGAGCGCCTCGCGCGCGAGTTCGGACTCTCGCGCGAAGAAGGCGATCGCTACGCCGTCGAGAGCCATACGCGCGCAGCCGCCGCGCGCAAGGCAGGGCGCTTCGAGCGCGAGATCGCGGCGATCTTGCCCACGGGAGCGCGCGACAGCCTGCTCGCCGACGACGGAATCCGCGAGGGGCAGACGCTCGAGGCCGCCGCGCGGCTCAAGCCCTACTTCGAGAAGCCCGACGGCGTCGTGACCGTCGGGAACTCGTCGCAGGTGACCGACGGAGCCTGCACGCTGCTCGTCGCGAGCGAGGAACGAGCGCGAACCCTCGGTCTCACACCCCTCGCGCGCATCCGCGCGTTCGCCTACGCGGGGCTCGCGCCCGCGCGCATGGGGCTCGGTCCCGTGTTCGCGACCGCGCTCGCGCTGCGCGAGGCGAAGTGCACGGTGTCGGATCTCGGCGTCGTGGAGCTGAACGAAGCCTTCGCGCACCAAGTGCTCGCCTGCCAGCGCGCCTTCGCGAGCGATGCGTTCGCCAAGAGCGAGCTCGGCCTCGGCCGCGCTCTCGGCGAGCTCGACCCCGCTCGGCTCAACGTCAACGGCGGCGCGATCGCGCTCGGACACCCCGTCGGTGCAAGCGGTGCGCGCATCGTGCTCACACTCGCACACGAGATGATCGCGCGCGACGTCGAGCTCGGGCTCGCGACGCTGTGCATCGGCGGCGGTCAGGGCGGGGCGGTCGTACTGGAGCGCGTGCGATGAACGTGCTCGAGCGCATGGCCGCACCGGAAGACGAGCCTCCGTCAGGCGCGTGCGTTCGCGTGGAGCGGCCCGAGCGCGGACTCGCGATTCTCCGCCTCGCGCCGCCGCATCGGCGCACGGCGGTGTTCGACCGTCCGCTGCTGCGCGACCTCGAGCTGGCCCTCGCTGAGCTCGAGCGCGACACGCAGCTCACGGCGCTCGTCCTCACCGGCCGCGAGCCGCTCGACTTCGTGGCAGGTGCCGACATCGACGCGATCCGCAGCCTCGCAAGCGCCGAGCTCGCCACCGAGCTTGCTCGCTTCGGGCAGTCCCTGTTCGAGCGTCTCGCGCGCCTGCGCATGCGCAAGATCGCCGCCGTCGGTGGGCCTGTACCCGGCGGAGCGTTCGAGCTCTCCCTCGCCTGCGATGCGATCGTGCTCGCGGACCATCCGCGCTCGCGCATCGGCCTGCCCGAGACGCGCCTTGGGATCTTGCCGGGCTGGGGTGGCTGCCAACGCCTGCCGCGACGCGTCGGAGTGCCGAGCGCGCTCGCAGCGATCCTCTCCGGCAAGCTGTATCCGCCGCGCGAAGCCCGCGCGCTCGGGCTCGTCGACCGTCTGTGCGCGCCTCAAGACCTCGTCCGCATCGCGAGCGACATCGCCATGGGCCGTGAGCGCGATCCGCGTCGCAGCCGTGGCGCGCGCGGCTGGCTCGTGGACCGCAATCCGCTCGCCCTCGCCGTGATCTCGGCGACCGCGCGCAAGAACCTGCGTGCGCAAACGAAGGGCCGCTATCCGGCGCCGGAGCGTGCGCTCGAGCTCATCGTGCGCGCACCGTCGACTCCGCTCGCGCGCGGGCTCGAGAGCGAGGCGCGCGCGCTCGGAGAGCTCGCGGTCGGCCCCGTGTGCAAGAGCCTCGTGTTCCTGTTCCAAGCGAGCGAAGCGCAGAAAAAGCTCGCGCGTCGGAGCGATGGAAGCGAAGCGCGCTCCATTTCCCGCGCGGGCGTAGTCGGCGCGGGCGTCATGGGCGGAGCGATCGCGGGCCTGTTCGCGGAGCGCGTCGGGATCGTGCGACTCTGCGATCTCTCGCGCGCAGCACTCGACGCCGCGCAGGTCGCACACGCCGCGCGCGTCGAAAAGGCTCGGCGCAAGCGCATCGTCGAGCCCTACGAAGCACGCCGCTCGATCGATCGACTCGAGACCTCGACCGCGATCGACGGACTCGCACGCGCCGAGCTCGTGTTGGAGGCCGTCGCCGAGCGACTCGACGTGAAGCGCGCGGTGCTCGCACAGGCGGCCGCGCAGGTGAGTCCCGACGCGATCCTCGCCACCAACACCTCCTCGCTCTCCGTGACCGAGATCGCGGACGGACTCCCGAACCCCGCGCGCGTCGTCGGGATGCACTTCTTCAACCCCGTGCACGCGATGCCGCTCGTCGAGATCGTGCGCGGACGGGAGACCTCGGACGAGGTGATCGCAGCGACCGCGAAGCTGGCCCTCGCACTCGGAAAGACGCCGATCGTCGTCGCCGACGTCCCGGGCTTCCTCGTGAACCGCGTGCTCGGTCCCTACCTCGACGAGGCGGTGCGCATGCTCGAGCTCGGGGTCCCCCACGAAGCGATCGAGCGCGCCGCGCGCGACTTTGGACTGCCGATGGGGCCGCTGGAGCTGCTCGACGAAGTCGGCTTGGACATTGCGTCGCACGCGGCCGCATCTCTCGCCGCGGGCTACGGCGCACGCATGCAGTCGAGTCCGCTCGCGGCGCGCCTCGCCGCCGCTGGACTGCGCGGCAAGAAGGGCGGCGGCGGCTTCTTCCGCTACGCGCAGGACCCGCGCTCCGGCCGCCCGCGCAAGCTCGACTGGAATCCGGCCGCCGACGCCCAGCTAGCCCGTCGCGCGACGATGGCGATCGACGCCGAGCTCGTGCGCGATCGGCTCGTGCTCGCCCTCGTGAACGAGGCCGCGCGCTGCCTCGAAGAGCGCGTCGTCGCCAGCGCGGAGGAGCTCGACCTCGCCACCGTGTTCGGCATGGGCTTCCCGCCCTTCCTCGGCGGCGCGCTGCGCTACGTCCACGCCCGCGGCACGGCGGAGGTCGTGACCCGACTCGAAGAACTCGCGGCGCTTCCCGACGTGCGTCAGCGCGACGGCGCGCGAGAGCGCTTCGACCCTGCGCCACTGCTCCGCTCCCTCGCGCGCACCTGATTCGGTCGAATCGAGCGGCTTGGAGCCCGTCTCGACGGCCTCGCGGCCCACCTTCGCCACTTTCGAGATCGCGCGCTGCGGTCTACGCTCATGTCCCCCCCCATGGCGACCCTCCAAGACGCGTTCGTCCCGTCGGACTCGAAGTCCGCCTTCGTCGCGCAGCTCTCGCGACGGCTCACGGAGCATCCCCTGCACGGGAGCTTCGCCAAGCTCGACGACATCCGCACCTTCATGGTGCACCACGTCTGGTGCGTGTGGGACTTCATGTCGCTCCTGAAGTCCATCCAGCGCGAGCTCGCTCCGGCTGCGTGGCCGTGGCTGCCCAAGCCCGACGTCGACGCGGCGCGCCTCATCAACGAGATCACCGTTGGGGAGGAGTCCGACCTCGGCCCTGATGGCACCTACAAGAGCCACTACGCGATCTACTTGGACGCGATGCGCGAGTGCGGCGCCGACATCGAAGGCATCCTCGGGTTCCAGCGCGATCTGCAGCGCGGGCTCGCGTGGCGTGAAGCGCTCGCGCGCGCCGACGCGCCGCGTGCCTCGAAGGAGTTCACACGCACGACGCTCGAGATCTGCGAGTCGAGCCTGCCGGAGCGCATCGCGGCCTTCACGCTCGGCCGCGAGGAGATCATCCCCTCGACCTTCCGCCCGCTGATCGAGGGACTGTCGCGGGACGAGGCTCAAGCTCGTCAAGTGAAGACACTCTTGTGGTACCTCGACCGCCACGTGGTCGTCGACGGGGATGAGCACGGCCCGATGGCCGCCAAGCTCTTCCGCTCGCACTGCATGACCGACGCTGCGACGCGCGCACGCTCGCTCGACGCGGCTGCACGCTCGCTCGGCGCCCGCGGCGCGCTGTGGGACGAGATCGCGTCGAAGATCCGCGCGAGCTAGCCCCGCGCGGCTTCCAGCTCGCTCAGGGCACGAGGTTGAGGCGTACCGGCGGAAGCGCGGAGCGCCCGCTGGGAGTGAACAGCACTCCCGACCAGTCGATGCTCGTTCCCGCGAGGAGCGCCATGACGTGCGGATCGAGACGGAACCACGCCTCCGCGCGACCCGAGGGTCCTAGTGCGCTGAAAGAGCGCGAGAGCTCGGGCTCATTGAAGTTCGCGGCGGTGAAGCGAAGCAGTCGCGAAGAGTTGAGCGGCAGGCTCAAGCTGCCGACCTGGAGCCCCGGTGTGGTGCCCGCCGTGGTGCCAAGGAGCACGTAGGCACGCGGCAGCGGGCTGTGTCCGGCGTTGACCGTGAGCGGAACCGGGCGCGGCGCGCTCAGCGAGAGCTCGTCGAGGCCACAGTGCACGGGCGTGCGCGGATCGACGCGCATCGTGAGCTCCGGCCACAAGGTGACCGGCGAGATGCCGTCATTGACGACGACGCGATAGCGGCTGACCCCCGGAGTGAGGCCCGCGCGCAACCGGAAGGTGTAGGTCCCGTCACCGTTGTCGACCGGAGCGCTCGCGAGGCTCGTGGTCGCCCCACCCGCCACGCTCGTCAACGTCACCGTCGCGCCGCCGTGGCCCACGGGTACGCCTTCGAGGTCGCGCAGGAAGATCGTCACCTCGGACTGCGTCCGCCCATCCGCAGGAAGCGACACGCGGTCAGGAAGCGTCTCGCTGCGGATGTGGTCCGGGCGACCCGAGAGCGCCGCGCGCCACGCGTTGTACTGCGTGCGCAGCGTGAGAATCGGATCCGGCGTGGTCGAGTTCCCGATCACGTTGAGCGCCGCGTACATCTGTCCCTGCGCGCAGCCCGAGCTGGAATTGCAGACCGAGCCTCCCGTGTCGCCGACGCGCGAGATCAAGAAGAAGCCCGTGTAGGCGCTGGAGAATGGCTCCGCGGGCGGCAGCGCGCACGAGGTCGGCGCCGTGTCACTGCACGAGCAGCGGCCGTCGCCGCCCCAGAAGCGCGCGGCCTCCATCGCCGCCATCACCTTCTGCCCGATGTCACCCTGCGTCGAGAGGAACGCCTGCTCGGCCGCGATCACGACTTGATTGCCCGTGAGGATGTTGCCTTGGATCGCGTAGCGCCACTCGCCGACGACGCCCGTCACGCCCGGGTTCGCGGGGATCGTCTGCGAACCGGAGAACGTCACCGGCGCATCGACGAAGTTCACGATGCCAAACTGTCGCGACTGCGCGGCCTGCACGCCGAGCAGCTGCTGCAAGATCTGCTGCGGCGCGAGCCCCGCGTTGAGCCCGTTCCACATGATCTGCCGGTTCACCGCACCCGTGTCGACCAACGCTTGCGAGACGGCGCCGCCGATCCCCGGTCGCATCACCGGCAGGTTGAGCCGCAGGTTGAAGTTGGAGAGGCACGTCGCCGACGAGATGCACACTTCACGCGTGCGAGTGTTGACCGCGACGATCGACCAAGTGGCGAGAGCTGGCCCCGCAGCGACAGCGAGGGCGAGGCCGAGAGCGAGCAAGCGAGCGAGGATCTTCATAGGCTCGAAAATAGACGAAAGCTCTCCTGCCGCCGAGATGTCGGAATGCGATCTACCTATTTGCCTGGAAAGTCTTTCCAGCCGCCGTGCTGAACCCGTCCAATTCGCGCGCCGAGCGACGCATCGGGCGCGCCACAGCCGCCGGAGTCTCGCACTCGTGCTTCGACCGGCTATCGCAACGCGTCTTCGAGAGCCGTCGCGCGGTCGGTGCTCTCATCGCGGTACTTCACGATCAGCGCACACGCGACGTGCAACTGCTTCGAAGCAGCCCACTCTCCATTCGCGGGCCGCGTCCCGGGCACGACCACGGCGCGCTCGGGAATCTCCAAGGGTGCGGCGCGAGTGCCGCGCAGCTCGCGACGATTGGGGAGGTCGTAGACGACGGTGCTCGCGGAGAGCACCACACCCGAAGCGAGCACCGCGCCGCTGCGCACGAGCACGCCCTCGTAAATCCCTGTATTTCCTCCGACGAAGGCGTCGTCTTCGATGATCACGGGGCGCGCACCGGCCGGTTCGAGGACGCCGCCGATCTGCGCTCCGGCGGAGAGATGCACGCGCTTGCCGATCTGAGCGCACGAGCCGACGAGCGCGTGGCTGTCGACCATCGAGCCCTCGTCGACGAACGCGCCAACGTTGACGTAGGCGGGCGGCATGACGATCACGCCGGGCGCGAGGTGCGCGCCGCGGCGCACGGACGAACCGCCGGGAACGATGCGCACGCGATCCGCGAGCGAGAACGCGCGCGGACCGATGTCGCGCTTGTCGACGAACGTGAGCGTTCCCGCAGCACTCTCCGCGAGCGGCGAAGCACGGAAGATCGCGAGGATCTCTTCCTTGACCCACGCGTGCACCGTCCACGCGCCGTCAGGGCCGCGCTCGGCGACGCGCACTCGGCCTTGCTCGAGCGCGTCGAGCAGCGCGAGCCCCGCAAGTCGCTCGCTCACGCGCACGCCTCCGCACGCGAGAGCAGCTCGCGCGCCGTCGTCGCATAGTCGTGCACCGCGCGCTCGAACGAGCGCTTGCTGACGAGCTCGTGATCGGTGTGCGCATCGAGGATGCGGCCCGGGCCATACAGCAGGGGCTTGCCCCAGCGTCCGAGGTGCGGCGCGTCGGTGCCGAAGGCCACCGGGATCGGCTCATGTCCCGTCGGCACGACGAACTCGACGGGGCCGTAGCTCTTGTAGGCCTTGTCGATGCGCACGTGCGGCGAGAGACACGAGCAGAGCTTGCGCTCGGTCACGTCGACCGGCTCGACGGCGCGCAGGAGCAGGCTCGCACTCGCGCGATCCGCCACGACGTTCGAAGCGACGCCGCCCTCGATCATTCCGACGTTCAGCGTGCCCGGTCCGAGCAGCGGGTGCGTCCCCCACTCCTGTGCGAGCAGCTTTTCGAGCACGTGCACGAGCTCGTGGATTGCGCTGGGGCCGATCGACTGCGAGCTGTGCCCCGCGACGCCGCTCGCGCGCAGCTCGGCCTTGTAGATGCCCTTGTGCGCGCCCGCGAAGCGGTTCTCGGTCGGCTCGCCGACGATCGTGAATGCCGGACGCCACGGCTCCGCAAGCTTCGCGTTGGCGAGCGCCGCTCCGGCGGAGTCCGTCTCTTCACCGCAGGTGAACAGGAAGCCGATGCGATCCTCGCCCTGCGCGAGCAGCGTGCGCGCCGCTTCGATCATCGCGAGCGCCGGCCCCTTCGCATCGCACGAGCCGCGCCCGTGCACCGCATCGCGATCTTCGCGCGGACCGAAGAACGGCGGCACGGTGTCGAGGTGGGTGCAGAACACGACGCGCGGCCGCGCGCCGCGGGCGAGCACGTTGAAGCGACCGGGAGCGAGCTCTTGACGCTCGACGTCGAGTCCGAGCCCGACGAGCTCGCGCGAGAGCGCGTCGGCGTAGTCGCGCTCGTCACCCGTCACCGAAGGAATCGCCACGAGATCGCAGAGTTTCTTGAAGACGTCCACGCGGCGAAGTCTAGCAGTCCCGCGCCTCCTCCTCGCGCCCTGCGTTCCCTTCGCATCACTCCGCGTACGCACGGCGTGGACTTCGACAAGAAGCTCGAGATCGACAGCGAAATCCGCCGCGACAAAGGCGCGCGCGACGAGAGCCACAGGACGAACCCAACGGGACTCCGCCGTCGTCCTCGTGGGTAGCGCGGCATGCCCATACGCTCCATGGAGCTCGACGCAGAATTCGCTGCCTCGACGTCGAGCGCGTAGGCTCAGAGTCCATGAAGCAGGGCCCCCAGCTCGGCCTTCTGTCGGGCATCGGACTCGTGGCGTCGAGCATGATCGGCGTCGGCGTGCTCGTGTCCGCCGGCTGGGCCGCGAGCGTGCTCGACCCTGACGAAATCCTGCTCGCTTGGCTCGTCGGCGGTGTCATCGCGCTGTGCGGCGCACGCGCCTATGCGGCGCTGGCGGAGCTGATCCCGCGCTCCGGCGGCGAGTACCGCTACCTCTCGGACCTCCTGCACCCCGTCTTGGGCTCGATGGCGGGCTGGGCGTCCTTGTTCCTCGGCTTCGCCGCCCCTGTCGCCTTCTGCGCCGCCATGGCCGACGCCTACGCGAGCACGCTGGTGCCGCTGCCGGAGCACTCGGTCGGGATCGCGATCATCGTGGGAGTCACGGCCCTCGGGATGTGCTCCGCACGCGCCACGCAGCGCGTGCAGGACGCGCTCGCGCTCGCCAAGATCGCACTCTTCGCGCTGTTCCTCGCGGTCGGCGCCGCCGCAGGCTCGCACGCGTGGCCCACGTGGACGAGCGAGGTGCCGCACGACGGCTTTCCACTGCAGAGCTTCGTCGCGCAGCTTCTGTGGGTCGCCGTGGCGTACACGGGCTGGAACACCGCCGCCTATGCGAGCGAGGAGTTCCGCGAGCCGCGCCGCGACGTGCCGCGGGCGATGCTGATCGGCACCCTGATCGTCACCGCGCTGTACCTCGCGGTGAACTGGGTGTTCGTCGCCAACCTCGACACCGCGACGCTCGCGCAGTGGCGCGCCGAGGGCGGCGACGCCGCGCGCACCACGCTCGGACACTTGATCGTGCGCGAGCTCGCCGGCCCGACCGGCGCCGCCGCGATGTCGGCCTTCGTCGTGCTCGCGATGATCTCGTCGACCAGCGCCTTCACCGTCGCCGGACCGCGCGTCTACGCAGCGATGGCGGACGACGGCGCGCTCCCCCGCGTCTTCGCCGCGCGCAGCGGCACCACGCCCGCAGCCTCGACGCTCCTGCAAGGGACGGTCGCACTCGCGCTTCTCTTGACTCACTCCTTCGACCTGCTCGTCGAAAACGTCGGAGCCGCACTGACCTTCACGACCGCCCTCGCCGCCCTCGCACTGCTCCGCGCACGCCTCCGCCCCCCGCAAGCCCTCGACACCTCGCGCCTCGGCTTCGTCCCGCTCACCGCCGCCGCGCTCTACTTCCTCGCCTCCACCTACACGCTCCTCGCCGCCGCCCTCGAGCGCCCCTCGCGCCTCCTGTGGATCGCCCTCCTCCTCGCTGTCGCTGCCGTCACCCACCGCACCCGCCGCCGCGCGTGATGCTCTTCCCACGGCGATCCGACGCGGGAGCTCTCGTCGACAGGAAGGCCGCGGAACAGAGGTGTGAGAGCGCATGAAAGTCAGTTTCTCCGAGCGTTCCGTGAGACATCTCCGCTCGTCGAGTCGGATGGAGATGGGCTTCTCTCATCCGCTAGAGCCATAAAGCACTCCTCGATCCACCTTTCCACGGCAGACCTTCAGACCCTGATCTCGCGAGCGACCGCGGGCAAAACTGTCCCGAAGGTCGCGGTGCGCGCAGACTCCGAGTCGTTGCTCTTGGACCTCTCCGAGATCGATCAGCCGCCGGTGCCCAAACAACTGACCGCGTCGCTCAACGGTGAGTTCGCACCCTCCGAACGCCACGTGAAGCTACGTTGGACCTTGAAGGCGCCCCACGAGGCTCAAGAGCCACGCAGTCGGATCGGGGTTTGGGTGGATAAAGGAAAAAATGCGGCGACGAACTGGGGCCTCTACAAAGCACGGCCATGGATTGCGGACCGCCTGCGCACCCTCATCGAGTCGGTTCCCGAACTGAGTCCCGCACTGGTCTCGGTGGACAACGAGACCATCACCCTCGACCCCGCCAAGATCTTGGTCGGCGGCCGCGAGCTGGGCGAGTTCGTCGCGATCCAGTCGCTCACCGTGCCCGGACAGAGCGGCGCGGCAGCGAGCGTTGGCGTTCGCGCGAAGTGATCGAAGACCTCCCCGTTGGGGCTCGAGCCACTGTGACGGGCTACTCCGGGGTTGCGCGCGAGCAAGCAACAAGCGCCGCAGAATCGAGCACGTCGAGGTGGGCGCTCTCGATGCGCGCGCCCAAGCCGTAGCGCATATGGCGTGGGAACTTGCCGACCTTCGCGAGGATCCAGCGAGCGAGGTCGCTGGCGAGGATCACCGCGGCGGGCTCGCTTACGCGAGCCCCGATTTTCCCCTGTCCGGGGTTGCCTGCGCGCAGCGGTTCGAGCTCCTTGTCCGTCGCTGGCTTGCGCGCCGGTTTCGCGGCAACGTCCTGCGGCGGTCGTGCGGGTTCCTGAGTCACGGTCAGAAGAAAACCGAAAAAAAGGGAGAGGAAGAGGGAAGAGGAAAAAGAGGAAAAGGAACTTACGGAGTCCTCGAGACGCGGAAGCCGGGGCCGTAGTAGCGGGGGGCGGGCCAGCCGTAGTTGCGGGACGAGGCCCGACAGCGCCTGTCGCGGTCGGCGAAGGAGCCGCCGCGCAACACGCGGTAATAACCCGAAGCCGGCCCCTGGGGATCCCTGACACCCGATCGCAACGTCTCATACTCGCCAGACCCGTCCGAGCACCACTCCTCGCCATACCAGTCCGAGCACCACTCCCAGACGTTGCCCAGCATGTCGTGCAGGCCAAGGGCGTTGGCGCGTTTCGTGCCGACGCGCGCAACCAAGCCACCGGAATTGCTGGAGCACACCGCGATCGCGTCAAGGTCGCCGTAGCGTGCCCCGGTCGTACCAGCCCGGCACGCATACTCCCACTCCCCCTCCGTCGGAAGTCGCAGGCCCGGGGCCAGCGACAACCAGCCCACGATGTCGTCGTGCGAAACCTCAGCCTGCGGCACACCCAGTGCGATGGGCGCGTCCACGTTGTCCTTCACGCGCTTCCACTCGCTCTCCATCACCTCGTAGCGGCCCAGATAGAAGGCCTTGGTGATCTGCACCTCGTGCGCGGGCGATTCATCGTCATCCGCCTCGGTGTCCCCCGGGCTCGCGCCACGCTTGTAGCTCCCCGGCGGTACCAGCAGCATTTCGATCTTCGAGCGCCGATCGCGCACTCGCCACGGGAAGCCCGTTGCCGAGATCGCTGCGCGGAGCTGAGCGTCGGTGACCACCTTGGGATCGGGCGCTTCCTCCAGCACCTCGGCCCACGGGAGCTGAGAGTCGCTGTCGCTCCGGCTGGAGTCGCAGCCAGCGACAAGGGAGAGAACGAAACCGATGAACGCGGCACTCCTCGACGGGGTCATGAACTCAACCTCCTGATTCCTTGGGGATCGAGGCGCACGCAATGCCGCGACACCACGACGTCGTTCGAGTCCCTCCCTGCGATAGGAAGGACGATATAGCACCGAGCAGTCGAGCCGTCCTCCGTGCGGCGGTCGAAAGATGGCCGACACCACCGCGGGCCTCGTCGACCACGTGCCCCCCCACGCACTCGTGAGCCAGTGGGTGCTCTCGCTCGCTCAAGTTCCGCCGTGGTCCTCGCGCAGAGTGATCGAGGCCGTCTTCAGTGAAACTGGAGCCACTGTGACGGGCTGACTCGGGGCTGCGAGCGAGCATCCGATGGACGCCGCCGAAGCCTAGGCGGAGTCCGCGTTGTGCGATGAGAAAGCTCGCGACGTCGCCCGCAGGCGTGAGGTGATTGCGCGGCGCGGGCTTATTGCGCGGAGAGGGTGACGAGCTTGGCGCCGCTGGCGACGGCTTCTTTTTCTTTGACGTGGAGGGACTTCACGGTGCCGTTGGAGGGAGCGGCGATTTCGTTTTGCATCTTCATCGCTTCGAGGATGAGGAGGGGCTGGCCCTTTTCGACGCTGTCGCCTTCCTTGACGAGGAGCTTGACGACGACGCCGGGCATGACGCTCTTCACGGTGCCGCCGCCCTTTTGGGACTCGCGCTCGGCGGCGTGGGCGGCGCGCTCGCGCTCGTCCTCGATCTCGACGGCATAGAGGTGACCGGCGATGCCCGCAGTGACTTGGTGCTCGTCGCCCTCGATCGAGAGGCCCCACGAGCGACCTTCGGCGAGCAGCGCGACCTGTCCGAGGCTGTCGACCTCTTGGTAGTCGACGTCCATGTCCTTGCCGTCGCAGCGCACGAACAGCTTGCCCAAGCGCTCGACCACCTCGACCTCGTGGGCCTTGCCGTTGACGGTGACGAAGTACCTCACTGGGCACCTCCGGCGGTGGCGGGGACGTGGGGCGGATAGACGCTCTGACCGGCGCGGCTGCGCGCGGACCATGCGGTGCGATCGGCGGCCTGGGTGTGCAGGGCCTTGCGCTGCATCAGGAGGTGGCGGTGGATGGCGGAGGCGACCGCGACGAGCACGTCCTCGCCGCGACGGGGAGTCGAGAGGTCCATGTGGGCGAGGAAGTGCGTGTCGAAGTCGCCCTTCACGAACTTCTCCTCTTCGAGGACGAGCAGCGCGACCGGCGCGCTCGTGCGCACGCCGCCGACGTTGAGCTCGGCGAGCGCGCGCTTCATGCGCTCGATGGCGGCGTTGCGGTCGGGCCCCCAGACGATCAGCTTGGCGAGCATCGGGTCGTAGTTGAGGCTCACCTCCATGCCGCGGTAGATCGCGGCGTCGAGGCGCACCCACGGGCCGCCGGGCGCGCGCAGGTTGTGGATCGTGCCGATCGAAGGCACGAAGCCGTTGAAGGGGTCCTCGGCGTTGATGCGCACCTCGATGGACCAGCCGTTCTTCTTCGCGAGCACGTCCTCCTGCGTGTAGCCGAGCTTTTCGCCGGCCGCGATGCGGATCTGCTCGCGCACGAGGTCGACGCCGTAGACCATCTCGGTCACGGGGTGCTCGACCTGCAGGCGCGTGTTCATCTCGAGGAAGAACACCTCGCCCTTCGAGTAGAGGAACTCGACGGTTCCCGCGTTCTGGTAGCCCACGGCCGCGCCCGCGCGCACCGCGATCTCGCCCATCTTGCGGCGCAGCGCGTCGTCGACGACCACGCTCGGCGCCTCCTCGATCAGCTTCTGGTGGCGGCGCTGGATCGAGCACTCGCGCTCGCCGTAGTGGACGCCGTTGCCGTGCTTGTCGAACAGGACCTGCACCTCGACGTGGCGCGGCTCGTCGACGTAGCGCTCCATGTAGAGCCGCCCGTCGCCGAAGCTCGCGAGCGCCTCGCCGCTCGCCGTGCGGAACGCGGTCGCCATCTCGGCGCGCGAGCGCACGAGCCGGATGCCCTTGCCGCCGCCGCCGGCCGCGGCCTTGATCGCGATCGGGTAGCCGATCTTCTCGGCCTCCTCGAGCGCGCGCTCGACGTCGTCGACCGGATCGACGAGGCCGGGGACGACCGGCACGCCCGCCTTGGTCATGTTGCGGCGGCTGGTGATCTTGTCGCCCATGGCCTCGATCGCCTCCGGCGGCGGACCGATCCACGCGAGCCCCGCCTCGGTCACCTTGCGGGCGAAGGCCGAGCGCTCCGACAGAAAGCCGTAGCCGGGGTGGATCGCCTCGGCGCCGGACTCCTTGGCGGCGGCGATCACCTTGTCCATGTCGAGGTAGCTCTCGCGCGGAGTCGAGCCGCCGAGCGCGACCGCGCTGTGGGCCATGCGCACGTGCAGGGCGCGCCGGTCGACGTCGGAGTAGATGGCGACGGGCTCGATGCCCATCTCTCGGCACGTGCGGATCACGCGGAGCGCGATCTCGCCGCGGTTGGCGATCAAAATGCGTCGGAACATGGGGGCGGGATTGTACGGACCGCGCCCCGCCCCTGCCCGCGGAAGGCTCTAGCGGCGCGGACGGACCCGCGCGGCCTCGGCCGGCACGTCGATCACCCGCGTGGGGCCGACGATGCGGGAGAGCGTGCGGGCGACGTCGCGCTCGGTGACGCGCCCCCGGGCGGCCCCGCGGGCTTCGACGGCCCGGCGGGCGAGGTCGTCGATCGAGAGCACCCCCTCGAGTCGGCCGCGCGCATCGACCACCGGGACCCGGCGCACGCGCCAGGCGCGCATCGTGCGCTCGGCGTCCTCGACCGTGGATTCGGGCCGGACCGTGTGGACCTCGGCGGTCATCGCCGAGTCGACGCGCACCTCGGTCAGCGCCGCGTCCGCCCGGAGGAGCGCCAGGCAGACGTCGCGGTCGGTCACGACGCCGATCACCCGTCGGCGGGCGTCGACCACCGGCACGAACCCGCAGCGCCGCTCGCGCATGATCCTCGCAGCCACCGCTAGCGCGTCGCCCGGCCCGCAGGCCTGCACGTCGCGCGTCATGATCGCGGAGACGTTCATCGCTCGATCTCCATGGGCAGAAACCACGCCCGAACTCTGGGATTTTCGCGGGGGAGCCGAAGGTGAGCATCGCCTCGGGAGCGCCCGCGCTGCCCTGGGCCAAGCGCCCCACGGCGCCGGATCCGAAGTTCGGAGACGGGTGCGGGGCGCGCGCGTCGTAGGCTGGCTCCCGCCCCGCCGGGGCAGGAGCCCGACCGCTTGAAGACCTTCCTCCGCCGTGCCTTCCTCGTCCTCGCCGTTCTGTTCGTCGCGATCCAGCTGGTGCCCTACGGGCGCGGCGAGGTCGACCCGCCGGTCACGAAGGAACCGACGTGGGACAGCCCGCGCACCCGCGAGCTCGCCGTGCGGGCCTGCTTCGACTGCCACAGCCGCACCCCGGTGCGCCCGTGGTATTCGCACGTGGCGCCGATCTCGTGGCTCGTGCAGCACGACATCGAGGAAGGGCGCGAGCACCTCGATTTCACGGCTTGGGACCAGCCCCAGCGCGACGCGCACGAGGCGGCCGAGACGATCGAGGAGGGCGAGATGCCGCCGGAGCTCTACCTGCCGCTGCATCCGGAGGCCCAGCTCTCCGCCGCCGAGAAGTCGGAGCTCATGAACGGGCTCAACGCGAGCCTCGCGGACGCGATCCGTCCGCAGCGCAGGGGACCTCCGCGCTCCGAGCGCGAGCGCGACGACGACTGAAGCTCGCCGCGGATCTCGACGGAAAAGAGGGTGACGGCGGTCTGACGTGCAGGTTAGATTTGCGGCACCTTCGACGCGCACCCGCACGGCTCCACCACCCAAGGGCTGCGGCGCGAGCGCGCGAAAGGACCCCCAAGGATCCCCCACATGCCTGACTCCGTCGACACCGCAGCGCAGCGCGCTGCGACGACTCCGGACGTCCCGCCAGCTACGCACAACGGCCGCCGTACGGGCCGCGCGTTTTTCTATCCCGGCGTCACCGACGCCGAGTGGAACGACTGGAAGTGGCAGTTCAAGAACCGTGTGACGACGCTCGACGAGCTCGCCGCGAAGCTGCCCATCCCGCCGCACGAGCTGGGACTGCGCAAGGAAGTGCTGTCGGACTTCCGCATGGGCATCACGCCCTACTACCTGTCGCTGATCGACGCGGACGACGAGGCCGACCCGATCCTGCGTCAGGTCGTGCCGCTCTCGGACGAGTACTACTTCCGCGCCGTCGGCGAGGAAGACCCGCTCGGTGAGGAGAAGTTCTCGCCGGTGCCGGGCATCACGCACCGCTACCCCGACCGCGTGCTGATGGTGATCTCGAACAACTGCGCCATCTACTGCCGCTACTGCACGCGCAAGCGGACCATGTACGACGGCGCGACGCCGGAGGTCGAGATCGACCGCATGGTCGACTACATCGCGCGCACGCCGCAGGTGCGCGACGTGGTCGTGTCGGGCGGAGACCCGCTCAACTACTCGACGCAGAAGCTCGAGTCGATCCTCTCGAAGCTGCGCGCGATCCCGCACCTCGAGATCATTCGCATCGGAAGCCGCGTGCCCGTGGCCTTGCCGCAGCGCATCGACGACGAGCTCGTCGAGATGCTGCAGCGCTACCACCCGCTGTGGGTCAACGTGCACTTCAACCACCCGCGCGAGCTCACCCCCGAGGCCGCGCGCGCCTGCGACAAGCTCTCGCGCGCGGGCATCCCGCTCAACAACCAGGCCGTGCTCCTGAAGGGCGTCAACGACTCGGTCGAGACGATCAAGGGCCTGTGCCAAGGCCTGATGCGCATGCGCGTGCGCCCGTACTACCTCTACCAGTGCGACCCCGTGCGCGGCGCGGAGCACTTCCGCACGCCCATCTCCAAGGGCATCGAGATCATCGAGGGCCTGCGCGGTCACACCTCCGGCTTGGCGATTCCGACCTACGTGGTCGACGCGCCGGGCGGCGGCGGCAAGATCCCGGTCCAGCCGCAGTACCTGCTGCGCTACGACGAGCACAAGGGCCGCGCGGTGCTGCGCAACTTCCAAGACAAGATCTACGAGTACTTGGAGCCCGGCTACCTGCGCGACGAGATCCGTCCGCCGGCACCGCGCGTGGCCGAGCCGGAGAAGCCCGCGGAAGAGCCCGTGAACGGCGCCGAAGTGAAGCCGCCGGTCGTCGGCAAGAGCCGCTGGGTGCGCAAGGGCGCCACCGCGCGGCGCGAGAAGAAGTAGACCGCGCGACTCCCGCCCGCTGCGCGCTCCATGCACATCGGCATCGCCTTCGACCTGAAGGCGGACTTCCTCGCGAAGTCCGCGGTTCCGCGCGTCGATGGGCCGGACGATCTGCTCGAAGAGTACGACTCGGACGCGACTGTCGCCGCGATCGAGCGCGTGCTCACGGCGCGAGGGCACCGCGTGACGCGGCTCGGCGGCGGCCGACGCTTCGCCGAGAACCTCCTGCGCGAGCGCGTCGACCTCGTGTTCAACATCGCCGAAGGCCACGGCTCGCGCTCGCGCGAGGCGCACGTGCCGGCGGTGTGCGAGATGCTCGGCGTGCCGTGCACGCACTCCGACCCGCTGACGATGGCCGTCACGCTCGACAAGGCGATGGCGAAGCGCGTGGTCGCGTCCTGCGGCGTGCCGACGCCGGAGTTCGTCGTGGTCGAGCGCCTCGAGGACCTCGCGCGCATCGCGCTGCCGTTCCCGCTGTTCGCGAAGCCCCTGTTCGAAGGTTCGAGCATGGGGATCCGCCGTCGCTCGCGCATCGGCGACCGCGCGGAGCTCGAAGAGCGCGTCGGGCAGTTGCTCGGAGACTATCGCGAGCCCGTGCTCGTCGAGGAGTTCTGCGGCGGCGCAGAGTTCACGGTCGGAGTGCGCGGGCAGGGTGCGAGTGCGCGCACGATCGGCACGATGGAAGTCGAGCCGCTGCTCGTCCCGCGCGAGCAGTTCGTCTACTCGCTCGAGGTGAAGCGCAACCCCAACTGGGCCGACGAGATCGCCTATCGCGTGCCGCCGCAGCGACCGCGCGAGGAAGTCGAGCGCGTCGAGAAGGTCGCGCTCGACGCGTACCGTGCGCTCGGCTGCCGCGACGTGTCGCGCATCGACGTGCGCTGCGACGCGCGGGGGACGCCCAAGTTCATCGAGTGCAACCCGCTGCCGGGCGTCGCGCCGGGCTGGAGCGACCTCTCGATCCTCTGGGACCGCCTCGGCGGAAACTACGACACGATGATCGGCGCGATCCTCGACGAGGCCTGCGCGCGGCTGAAGCTCGCTTGAGCGTGCCATGGCGAGCCTCACGGTCCTCTACAACGACGACGCGACGCTCGCGCACGGCTCGGAGCAGGACGCGATCGCGGTGCTCGCCGTCCGCGACTGCGCGCGCAACATCGGCGAGGCGCTCGCGAGCCGCGGGCACGCGGTGCAGGTCGAAGGACTGCCCCCGGCGCGCGACGCCGTGCTGCGCGCGGTGGCCGAGCTGCGCAGCGAGCTGGTCTTCAATCTCGTCGAAGGCATCGGCGGAGACTCGCGGCTCGAGCAGGCGATGGCGTGGCTCTACGAGCTGCACGGCGTGCGCTACACGGGCTCGGGGCCGCGCGCGATGGCGCTGTGCATGGAAAAACCCGTCACGAAGGCGGTGCTCGCAGCGGCCGGGCTGCCCGTGCCGCACGGAACGGTGCTCGCGCGCGGCGACGAGAGCGTCACGAACCTGCGCTTCCCGCTGATGGTGAAGCCCGCGCGCGAAGACGCGAGCCACGGCATCACGATGGACTCGGTCGTGCGCGACGAGGCTGCGCTGCGCCGACAGGCCCGCAAGCTGATCGAGACCTACGCCCAGCCCGCGCTCGTCGAAGAGTACATCCCCGCACGCGAGCTCAACGTCGCGCTGCTCGGCGGTGCGCGCGGCGTCGAGGTGCTGCCCCTCTCCGAGATCGACTACTCGGGTTTCTCCCCCGACGAGCCGCACTTGGTCACGTACGCCGGCAAGTGGATCGAAGGAAGCCGCGACTGGGACCTCACCAAGGTGGTCGCGGCACGCGACCTTACTCCCGCGCAGCGCACGCGCATCGAGGCGGTCGCCCGCGGCGCGTTCGAGACGCTCGAGCTACGCGACTACGCACGCGTCGATCTGCGGCTCGACGAGCGCGGTGAGCCGTTCGTGATCGACGTCAACCCCAACCCCGACCTCTCGCAGGGCGCGGGCTTCCACCTCGCCGCCGAGCGCGCGGGGCTCTCCTACCCCGACCTCATCGAGCGCGTCGTCGCGAGCGCGCTCGCACGCCATGGCCAAGCTACGTGAGCTGCGCGCGAGCGATCGCGCGGCGCTGGAGCGTGCGGTGCGCTCGACGAACGCCTTCCGCGAGGACGAGGTCGAAGTCGCGCTCGAGCTGATCGACGCCGGGACGAACCCGCGCTCGGGATATCTGTTCACGGTCGCCGTCGACGAGAACGACCTTCCCGTGGGCTACGCGTGCTGGGGGCTCACCCCACTCTCCGACGGCGCCTACGACCTGTACTGGATCGTGGTGGCGGCCAGAGAGCAGGGCCGCGGTCTCGGTCGCGTGCTCTTGGAGCACGTCGTGCGCGATGTGCGTGCGCGCGCTGGACGGCTCGTGATCATCGAAACATCCGGCAAGCCCGAGTACGCTGCGCAACGCGCGTTCTACGAGCGCTGCGGCTGCACGCTCCTCGCCCGCTACCCCGACTTCTACCGACTCGGCGACGACAAGCTCGTCTACATGGTGCGACTGTGACCTCGAAGGCCCTCCCCACGCTCCCGATCCTCGTCGAGAACGCCGCCACGGCGACCTTCGACTGCGTCTATCCCACCTGCGGCGGCTCGTGCTGCAAGCAGGGGCGCCCGCCGCTCGAGCCCGGCGAAGTCCGCCGGATCGAGGAGAACCTCGCGAAGTTCCTCCCGCACGTGCGCGAGAAGGCGCGCAAGCGGATCGAATCGGAGGGCTTCATGACGCGCCGCAAGAAGCATGGCCTCTCGATGATGGCCGTGTCCGAGGGCTGGTGCGTGTTCGAGAACCAAGGCTGCGTGCTGCACAAGGTCGGCGCCAAGGAAGGCGATCGCTTCAAGTACAAGCCGTGGGCGTGCGCGGTGTTCCCGCTCGATCGCCGGGACGACGACAGCTGGTACGTGCGCCAATGGAAGCTCCACGGCGAGGCGTGGGATCTCTTCTGCCTCAACCCGAAGGAGTCGAAGAAGCCCGCGGTCTCGACCATGCAAGGCGAGCTCGAGTTCGCCGCGCGCCTCGACTCCGGCGCGGAAGGATGGCGCGGGGGCTCGGTGCCCAAGCCGCGCAAGAAGAAGGCCGCCAAGGCCGCGCGCAAGCCGGCGAAGAAGCGCGCGAGCCGCAAGTAGCGCGGCGAAACGCTCTAGACTGCGGCGGAGCAGATGAAACCGCAGCAGGAACGCGAGTCGGGAGGGCAGGTGCCGGGCGCCGTGTGGCGCGGAACGGCACTGCAGGTGCTGGGCCGCCTCTGGGGCGCGGCGTGCACGCTCGCCATCCTGTACCTCGCGAGCGAGAAGCTCGACTCCGCGGGGTTCGGGCGCTTCACGTTCTACATCGCGCTGTTCGCGTGGCTCGACAGCTTGGCGAACCTCGGCACCGGTCAGGTCGCGGTGCAGCGCACGGCGGCGAGCCCCGATCGCATGGGCAGCGTGCTCGCGGCTGCGCGGCGCATTCGCGTGCGTGCCGGGCTCGCGGGAGTCGCGCTGTGCGCCGCGTTCGTCGCGTGGGCCGAGGAGCCCGACGGCGCATGGATCGTGCTCGCGTCGCTCTATCCCGTGACGCACGCCCTCGAGCTGTCGACGATTCCCGCGCGCAACGAGCTCGCGTGGCGCGTTCCCGTCCTGGTGCGCGCGATCTCCGCAGCGGTGAGCCTCGGCAACGTCGCCGTGCTCTGTTCTTTCGGCGTCGATCGACCCGCGCTGTACCTGATCGGCGTCGCGCTCGGGAGCACGCTCGGCAACGTGCTGCTGCACCTCGCGTCACGAAGCCACTTGCCCGCACGTACAGCGAGCCAAGAACCTGAGCCGGGGTTCTTCCGCGAGGCGCTGCCGCTCGGCATCTCGGCGCTCTGCGCGCAGACGTACTTCTACGTCGACAACCTGTTCGTGCGCGAGTACTGCGGACTCGAGCCGCTCGGTCACTACAACGTCGCGGTGCGCGTCATGAGCTGGTCGATCATGCTCGCGCAGTACGCGACGCTGACGATGCTTCCTTGGCTACGGCGGCGCCACATCGAGGGCGAGCTCGGCCCCGCGCTCGCGCGCGTCGGCCCGCCGCTGTTCGCGGGTGCGGGCCTCGCCTGCGGACTCGCGGCGCCTTGGAGCGGCGCGATCCTCGCCCTCCTGCGAGAAGAGTTCCGGCCTGCCGCGGCAAGCCTGCAGTGGCTCCTCGGCGCGACCACCGCGATCTACGCTGGCGCGATCCTGATGACTGCGCTCGTCGCGCTCGGCCGCAACGTCGAGAGCTTGTGGATCGCCTTGTTCGGAGTCGTGCTCAACGTCGCGCTGAACTTCTGGGCCGTTCCGACGCACGGGATCGCGGGCGCCGCAGCCACCACATTCATCACCGAGGCATTCGTCGCGCTGGCCGGTGCTTGGGTCGTCACGCGGGCGGGCATCTCGCTCGGACCTGCGTGGCGCTGGCTCGGCGGACCGCTCGGCTTCGCGCTCGGCGCGGGGCTGTCATCCGCGGTCGCGATGGGCTATTGAGAGCGCTCCATGCGCGTCGGACTCGACTACCGCCCCGCCCTGCAAAACCGCGAGGGCATCGGCCGCTACACCCGCGAGCTCGTGCGCGGCTTCGTCGAGCTCGGCTTCGACTCCGATCTCGGCCTCTTCGGTTACACGGCCGCGGCGATGCGCTTCTCGCGCGCGGAGCTCGGCATCGCGCGCTCGCGCGCCGAGCTCGTCCGCATGCGCCTCCCGTCGCGGTGGCTGCCGTGGATGCTGCGCAAGCTCGGCAAGGGCGTCGACGACTTGGTCGGCGGCGCCGACGTGTACCACCACACGCAGCCGAACCTGCTCGACGTCCGGCGCGCGACTGAGGTCGCGACGATCTTCGATTGCATCTACATGATTCCCGACTCGGGGTATCTCGACCCGGCTGTCGCCGCGCGCATGACCGAAGCGGCGAAGCAGCAGGTTCAGCGCGCGAAGCGAATCCTCGTGCCGAGCCAGTACGTCGGCGCCGAGGTCGTGATGGCGCTCGGCGCACATCCGGCGCGCGTCGCCGTGACCGAGCTCGGCTGCGATCACATCGCTCGCGACCTGCCGCCCGAAGGCTTCGGTCGCGCGAAGGAGCCCTACGTGCTCACCGTCGCGCGCGTCGACCCGCGCAAGAACCACCTGCGCATGCTGCAGGCTTTCGAGCTGCTCGTGCGGGAAGGCCTCCCCCATCGCTGGGTCGTCGCCGGCCCGCGCGGCTACGAGTGGGAACAGTTCGCGCGCGCCCTCGAGCGCTCGCCTGCGCGCGACCGCGTGCAGTGGATCGTCGACGCACCCGAGGCAGACCTGCCGCGGCTCTACGCGCAGGCCGACTGCTTCCTCTTCGCGAGCCTCAACGAAGGCTTCGGACTCCCGCCGCTCGAGGCGATGGCGTGCGGCGCGCCCGTCGTGTCGAGCTGCGTGACATCGTTGCCCGAGGTGTGCGGGGACGCGGCGTTCTTGGTCGAGCCGACGGATCCCGAGCGCATCTTCGAAGCCGCGCGACGCGTGCTGATGGAGCCGGACATCGCGGACGAGCTGCGCACGCGCGGGCGCGCTCAGGCGCGCAAGTTCACGTGGCGCGAGTGCGCGAAGCACACGCTGCTCGCCTACAAGAAGTCGCTGGAGCCCGAAAAGGACGAGCCCAAGCTCCGGCATGTCTTCTGAGGCGCGCGCCCGGCAGCGCCTTCGAGCACGTTCGCAGACTTGCGCGGAACTTCAGGGCGCCGCGAGTCGCGCCCGCACCGCCGCCTCGTCCGTGTCCTCCAGCGCCCACAGCGAGCGGCCCTCCATGCCACCCGCGATCGTGAGCACCTGCCCGCTCGTGTGGCGCGACGCGAGCGGCGAGCACAGCCACGCCACCGAGCGCGCGATGTCGACCGCGCGCGCGAGCTGACGCAGCGGCATCGTGCGACAAACGCCCGCGATCACGCCGGGACGAGAGAGCTCCTCGCGCACCATGTGCGTCACGGTCCAGCCCGGCTCGACCATGTTGACGCGTGCGTAGGGATCGATGCGAACGAGCTCGTTCTTGAGCGTGCGCACGAGCCCGTAGAGCCCCGCCTTAGCGATCGAGTACTCCGCGTGATCCCGCTCGCCGAAGCGCCCCGCGGTCGAGCCGATGAAGCACAGCGCCGCGCCGTGGCCGTCCTCACGTGCCCCCACGGCTTCGAGATGCTCCATGAAGGCGCGAGCGGTCCACAGCGCACCCATCAGGTTGATGTCGATCGCGCCGCGGATGCGCGCCTCGCTCGCGCGGTGGAGCGGCAGATGCTCGCGAGGCCAGAGCCCGGCGTTGGGCACGCACACATCGACGCGCCCGAAGCGTGCCCGCGCGGACGCGAACGCCGACGCGAGGTCGCCGGGCTGCGTGACGTCGGCGCGCACGCAGAGAGCCCGCGCTCCCCACGGCCGTGACGCGACGTAGCGCTCGAGTTCCTCGTGCTTCGCGTTGCCGGTGGCAACCACGCGCGCACCCTCTTCGGCGAACGTCTCCATCAACGCGCGCCCGATGCCGCCGGAGGCGCCCGTGACGAAAACGACCTTGTCGGCGAGTCCGAGATCCATCGCGCTCAGTGCTTGGCGTTGTCGACGAAGCCCTTGAAGGCCGTCTCGAGAGCTTCGCCGCGTGCATAGCCGAGTGCCTTCCAGCCCTCCGGCGTCGTCTGGCCGAGATAGCGCGAGCGCAGGTACTCGACGATCTTCGCGCGCGGCTCGGGGCCGGCACGGTACATGAGGAAGAACACGAGGCTGCCAGCCTGATCGTAGAAGATGTGGCGCTGGCTGATGACCATGTTGCCCGGCACGCCTTCGTTGAGCGGCGGCAGCTGGAATAGCTCGTCGTTGCCGAGCCCCGCGAAGTCGCCAGCGTTCATGTCGATCAGCTGAGTGACCGGGAAGAGCTTCGAGAGCGCGCTCGCTTGCTTGCACACGTAGGCGCACGCGGGATCGCGCTGCTTGCGTCCCTTGCGGTTTTGCACGCGGTCGGCCACGGCCTCTTCGATGAAGCGTGCGGTGCCCTCGACGATCCAATAACCGGGCAGGTTGCTGCCTTCCGGCGAGCGCTTGGTCCCCTTCGCGAGCCACGCCATGTCGAGGTAGTGGTGCGTGAGCTCGTGGGAGACGACGGAGAAGACGCCGCGTCCGTAGGGGTCGTAGGCCTCCGCGCCGCTCGGCACGTAGAAGCGCGAGATCCCGCCCGAATACAGGCCCGCGCTCCACTCCGGCGGGCGACCGCCACCGGCGGGCTCCGCGAGGTACTCGTCGCGCGTCGCGAACAAGCGCACCTGCAAGGGCTGCGTGAAGGTCTCCGGATCCGGCGGAAGCAACTCACGCAGCGTGCGGATCGCGAACTCGGCGGCGTCGAGGCAGTCGCCGACGATGCCGGGATCCGTGGGACGCGAGCACAACGTCACGTTGTTCGTGCGCAGGATGATCACGCCGTCCTTCCACACGCCCGAGGTCAGCACGCGATAGAGCCGATCCTCGCGCGGCACGAAGAACGCGCCCGTGCGAATGAGTCGCGGCGCCCAGCTCGCCCAGCGCGAGACCGCCTCCGGGCTCTCCTTCCACGGGAATTCGTCGGGGATGAGCGGAGCGACCTCGGCATCCGGCTTGCCTTCGAGCGGCGAACGCTCCGCGCCTTCGAGGATCAGCAGCGAAGCGGTGAGCTTGAGGCCATTCGCGCCGCACCACGCAGCGGCCGCATTGTACGCCGCGCGGCTCTGCTTGCGCAGCTCGAGTTCCTTGCCCAGTGGCACCTTGCGCAGCGCTTCCTTGTTGGTCTTGTCGTTGGGCTTGAGCGCCTTGAGCTTCGCGTCGAGCTCGGCCGCCTTGCTCTCGGCGAGCCCGCAGTCCTTCGCTTCCGTGAGCAGACGCTTACAGTCCTCGTCGAGGCGCTGCTTCAAGAACTGATCGAAGGCCTCCACGACGCGCGCGGCGTGCTCGGACTCGAGCGCACTCTGGAACGACTGCAGCACGGGCTCTTCATCGCCGACGAGTTGCGTCGTGCCGTCCATCTCGACGAGCGCGACATCGCCCGCAGCGAAGTCGCTCGCGCGTCCGTCGTCTCCTTCGACCTTCCAGCCGCCGCCGTTCACCTGCGTGACCTTGCCCGCGACGTAGCTTCCGTCGTTGCGCACAAGCCCGTTGCCGCCGCCCGGACGAGGCAGCGCGATCGTCGCGCCCGTCGAGCCCGCCGCAGGCTTCTTCGTCGGCTTGCCGACGAGCAGCGTGAGCGCACCCTTCGCGTCCGAGACGACCACCAGCTGATCGCCCACGGGCAGCGCGCGCTTCTCCGGCGCGAACTTGCTCGATTGCCACAGCACCTTGCCCGTCGCGAGGTCGATCGCGCGGCCGCCCGCGTACGCGACGTCGCCTGCGACCGAGACGGGGCCGCGAGCGGCGCCATCCGCGGGCGCGACGGTCGCGACGCTCCCCGTGGTCTCCATGCGGACGAGCGCGCCGCTCGCGTCGAAGCCGAGGACTCCGCCGCGGACCACCGCGACCGAGCCGACGAACGGCGCAGCGATCGCCTTCGAACCCGAGCCATCGGCGACGAACCACGAGCCGTCGGGGCGCGACACGAACCAGCCTCCGACGCCGCTCGCAGGCTGTACGCGCGACACGCTGCTGGCCGTGAGCTGCGCCGCCGGCGCGCTGCCGAGCGCGATGTTGCCGCCACCGATCTTGTTGATCTTGAGCGCCGCGAGATCGTCGAGCTCGGCCACCTCGAGCGACCAGTCGTCACCGGCAAGCTTGAGGCTCGCGTAGGCCGGCACGCCCCACGAACCGCCGAGGCGCATCGCGGACGGACCGCGCGTTCCCGCAAAGCCGCCGCGCACCTTGCCGCTCTTGGTCGCATAGGCCTTCACCGAAGTGCCATCCCCGAACATCGTCCCCGCGATCACGCGCGGCGGAACGGCGAGCGCCTCGGGGATGCGGCGCACCTCCGTGAGCTTCTTCTTTGCGAAGTCGACCTCGTACATGACGAGCTCTGTGCCGAGCGCAACGCCGACGTCGCCCTCCCACGCGAACATCCCGCGCAGCTCGCCCTTCCCCAGCGCGATGCTGCCGAGCGCGGCCTTGTCGACGAGATCGAAGGCCTTGAGCGTCAGTGCCTCGCCCGACTTCGTGCAGTAAAAGAGCGTGCGATCCCACGAAACGGGCTCGGCGACGGCGGTGCCGATGTTCGAGCCCGCGCCGGGATCGACGCGAATGCCCTCCACATCGACGAACGCGGTGCCGAGCGCGTTGCCCTGCGCTTGGGTCCAGCTGCGGTCGGGAATCTCGGTGCGCTGCGCGAGCGCGGGAGCGGCGAGGAAGAAGGCGGCGAGGGGGCGTGCGAGGGACATGGCACTGCGGAAGGTATCCGCGGGCCCCGCCGCACGCCACGGCACACAGCCCGCCGGCGGCCCGAGCCGCGCAATTCTCGCGTGAAACTCAGACTCAGACGCGCTCGACGTCGACGCGCGTGCTGTAGAGGGTGTTGCTCTCGCCCAAGTCGCTCGCCTCCGCCGACACGAGCGCGTTGACGCCGACGCGCTCTGGGACGTCGACGGCACGCGGCATTCCATCGACCCGCACGAGTCCTCGCGCCATGGCGCCGGTGAGACCCGCGGGGAACGAGAGGCTGCCGAGTTCGTTCGAGATGCGGATGCGGTCGCCCTCGGCGACGCCGAGCTCGCGCGCGTCGTCGGGGTGGAGCCACGCACGGTGCTCCCCCACACGCTTCACGTGCCGCGCGCTGTGCGAGAACGTGGAGTTGTGCGTGTGAACGCTCGGCGCGCAGACCAGCCAGAACTTGCCACGCCCGCCGGAGGCATCGTCAGGGACGTACGTCGCGAGCGCGGGCTGTCCGAGCGCGGCGGCCCGGTTGCTGACGAGCTCGATCTTGCCGCTCGGCGTACCCGGTCCTTCGAGGCGAGGCGGACGCACCTTCACGGGCTCGCCTCGCTCGATGCCCGCGAGCTGTTCTGCATCGAGATGACGCGCGCTGGCGGCGATCAGCTCGTCCACGAGCCCGCTCGCCGTGACATCCCACGTCTCGCGCGGCAGCCCGAGCGCCTTCGCGATCGCGGCGAACGCTTCGACGTTCGAGCGCGGCCCCGGCGGCGGCTCGCACGCCTTGCGCGAGCGTTGCAGGCGACGATGGCCGTAGCTGCGGTAGAAGTCGTCGTTCTCCATCGACATCGTCGCGGGGAGGACGACATCCGCAAGCTCCGCGGTCTCCGTGAGGAACTGCTCGTGCACGACGAGGAACAAGTCTTCGCGCGCGAGTCCGCGACGCACGCGGAGCGACTCTGGGCAAGTGACTGCGGGGTTGTGGCCCCAAACGAACGCTGCGCCGAAGCGACCGCTCTCCAGCTCGCGTCCGATCTTGATCTGCTGCACGACATCGTTGCGCGTCTGCGACGGACGCAGGTCCGGGCGCTCGATCACATGGTCTTCGAGCTGGAAGCAGCTGAAGCTCTCGTAGTGCAGGCGCTCCGGCCGCCCGAGGATGGCGACGAGCGACGCGATCGCACGCATGCTCATCGCGCCGACACGGCGACGTGCGAAGCCGACGCCGGTCTTCAGAAGAAAGCGCCGCGACGTTCCGAGCAAGTCCGCGAGCTCGCTCACGACGTGCGGTGCGACGCCCGTCACACGCTCGACCCACGCCAAGTCGTGGCCGGAGCGCACGTGAGCCTCGAACACTTCGCCGCCGAGGCAACGCGACGCGACGAACTCGGCATCCACGTAGCCGCGTTCGTAGGCGAGGCGAGCGATTCCCAGCGCGAGTGCCGCGTCGGTGCCGGGCTTCACGATCACACCGCGACCACCCCAGCGCTCCAGCGCCTCGATCGTGTCCGTGCGATAAATGTCGATCGCGAGCACAGGCACTCCGCGCTTCGCGAGTCGCTGCACGACAGGTTGCAGGTGCTGCACCGTGCGCGCCATGTCGCAGCCCCACAGCAGCACGAAGTCGCAGTCGTCGAGGTCTTCGAGATCCGCGCCGTACACGCCGCCGAACACGGCCTCGTAGCCCGCCGTGGAAGAGCTGTCGCACAGTCCGCCATCGACGTTGGTCGCGCCGAGTGCGTTCATCACGCGCATCGGAAAGAAGCGCTGAACGCGCCCCATGTTGCCCGCGTACCACAGCGCGAGGATGCGCTCGGGGGTCTCACGCAACGATGCGACACGCGCGACGATGCGCTCGAGCGCTTCGTCCCAAGTGGCGAGTTCGAGCGGCGACGTCGACTTCGCTCCGCGCCGCACGAGCGGCTGCAGCAGGCGGTCGGGAGAGCGCAGAAGGTCGCCGTAGATCGCGGTCTTTCCGCAGAGAACTCCCCGCGAGTAGCCATGCGCCGGATTTCCTCGCAGCGCGACGAATCGGCCGCTCGCGTCGCTCTCGACGAGCATGCCGCAGGCCTCGGCGCAGTCGAGCGGACAGGTGACGGGCGTGGTCGTCATCGCGCACGTAGCGTAACAGTGGCGGCACGCACGTGCCGAGGCTCCGTTGCGAGGCTAATCTCCCTCGCGTGTCCCGGCTCCGCCTCGGCTTCGACGTCTCCCCGCTGCATGCACCGCACCCTCCGGGTGTGGTGCGCGCGACGCGCGGACTCGTGGAGGCGCTGGAGCGTCGCGCCGTCTTGGAAGTCGTGCGGCTCGTACCCGAAGGAGAGCTCCGCTCGTGGCGGCAACGCGAGCTTCCGAGAAGCGTGGTGCGGCTCGGGCTGAGGGGAATTCACTCCCCCGTCTCCGCGTTTCCGCTGCGCGGACCTGGCCTGCGCGTGCAGACGGTCCACGAGCTGCCGTGGCGGCACGGCGTGAAGGAGAACGCCGACTGGAAACACCGTGCTTGGGCCGCACTCGGACCCGTGCGCGCGGACGGTGTGCTCTGCCCGAGCGAGCATGTCGCGCGCGACCTCCGCGCACGTTGGCTGCCGGGTGCGAGCAGGATCCGCGTCGCGCCGTGGGGCGTCGGCGCACCGTTTTCCGATCTGCCCGAGCCTGGCAGCGTCGACGAGGTCGTGCTCGGCAAGTACCGCCTTGGGCAGGACCCCATCGTTCTGTGCGTCGGCGCGGTGCGCGAGAAGAAGAACCTCGCCGGCGTTCTGCGTGGCCTTGCGGAGGTGCGCAAGCGCCACGGTCCCCGCATCCAGCTCGTCGTGACCGGAGCGCAAACACCCGCTCTACGTCGCGACCTCGGACTCGTGTCGCAGCTCGGGCTGTCGCGCTTCGTCTCGACGCCGGGAGAGCTGCCCGAGCACGACCTCGCAGCGCTCTACCGTCTCGCGAGCGCGGTGGCCGTGCTCTCCCACTCCGAGGGCTTCGCGTTCCCCGTGCTCGAAGCCCTCGCGAGCGGCACCCCCGCCGTGGTCTCGCGCGACAGCGCGCAGGCCGAGCTTGCGGGCTGCGCCGGTGTCGTCGTCGATCCCGCGGACGCCGCGAGCGTCGCCGACGGACTCAGCCGAGCGGTGCTCGAGCGCGAGACGCTGCGTTTCGACGCGCTCGAGCGTGCGGCCGCCTTCACGTGGGACGCGTGCGCACAGCAGGTCGAAGCGCTTTGGCAGGCACTCGCATGAGCGCGCCTCGCGTGCTCGTCTGCGGCACCGTCTTCGCGCAGGGTCTCGGCGGCGTCCAGCGCCACAACCGCGAGATGCTCCCTCGCGCCGCGCGACTCCTCGAAGCGCGTGGCGGCGAGCTGGCCGTGCTCGTCGGCCGCGACGGCCTCGACTTCGAGCTGCCTGCAACGGTGCGACGGATCGAGAGCGACGTCCCTTCCGCGCCGGCGCTGAAGCGCTTCTGGTCGGAAAGCAAGGCGCTGCGCAAGGCCACGGAACACGGAGTTCGCTACGACCTCGTTCACACGGCGCACCTCCCCGCTCCTCGTCGACTCGACGTGCCCTTCACGCTCTTGCTGCACGATCTGAAGAGCGTCGCGAGTCCTTTCGTGTCACTTGCGCGGAAGATCGGGGGGCGCGCAGTGATTCGCGACGCGATCCGCCGCGCCGGCCATGTGTTCTTCGTATCGCAAGCTCTGGCTTCGGAGTGGCGCGCCATCTCCGGCCGTGACTTGGCACACGCCTCCGTATTGCACAACGGGTCCGACCACCTCTCGCTGGTGCGGAGAGCTCCTGCATCGCCGTCGTTTCTGCTCTTCGTTGGGCGGATCGAACCGCGCAAGGACGTCGAGACTCTCCTGCGTGCCCTCGCGCTCGCCGCGGACATGCCGCCGGTGCTGCTCGCGGGTGCGGAGCAGGGCCAGCACGGCAAGCGACTGCGAGCCATCGTGGCGGAGCTGCACTTGGAGGAGCGCGTGCGGTTCATCGGACCGCAGTCGGATGAGTCCCTCGCGCAGCTGTACTCGACGTGCGCAGCCGTCGTGCTGCCATCGCTCCGCGAGGGCTTCGATCTGCCGCTCGTCGAAGCGCTGCGCGCAGGAGCGCCGGTGATCGCGAGCGACCTCGCTGTGCATCGCGAGCTCGCCGCCGATCACGCTAGGTACTTCACGCCGTGCAATCCGCGGCGACTCGTCGACGCCTATCGCGCGCTCGGTGGGAACGGCTCCGTGCCTCCCGCACTGCCGTCTTGGGACGACGCGGCCGCGCAGCTCGTCGATCGCTGGTGTGCACTGCACGCCGCGCGTCGTTGAGCGCGCGCGGCGCGCGTCACTCATCGCTCGACTCAGCGGGAGCTTCGCTGTCGCCGCCGCCGACGCGCGACTTGAACCACGAAGCGCCGGAGAATGCGAACCACGCGAGCCCCGCAGCGAACGCGAGCGCCACCACGACGATCAAAAGCTTCGTAAAGCCCCCGACCTGCGCGAGGTCCGCGTTGGCGAGTCCACCGCGCCCCTCGACCTTCGAGTACTGCAGGATGCGCTCCCCCGAGCGCTCCTTGTTGCGGTTGATCGTCGCACCCGCACCCGCGGGCGCGGGGCCGAACCCCGTGTCGATCGGCGCCGCGCGCACGGGCGCGGGGCTCGGAACCGGAGCCGGAGCGCGCACCTCGACGCGCACCTCGACGCGAGGCTCGCTGCGCTGCGGAGCGGGCTCGAAGCGGGGCGCCGGCCGCGGCGGCGCAGCGCTGGCGGGCTCGTCGTCCCCCTCGAGGCGGATCTCGTCGTCGTCCGCGGCGGACCCCGGAGCGGACCTTGGAGCGGGCGGCGGTGCGGCGACGCTCGGACGTGCTTCGCTCGCTGTTTCGTGTACGTCCGCGCGGAAGCGCAGCTCGATCTCGCCGAGCTTGAACTCACAGCCGTCGGTGAGCGCGAGGCGCTTGGTGCGCGCGCCCTGCGACGTGATGCCGTTGGTCGAGCCATCGTCGACGACGCTCCACGCGCCGTTCTCGCACTCGAAGTGCGCGTGGCGGCGCGAGATCGAGGCGTGCTTGAGCGTGATCTGAGTCTCGGCGGTGCGGCCGACGCTGTCGCCCGACTTCACCTCCACCGACTTGCCGAGCTCCGGGCCCGAGAGGACGTACAACTTCGCCATCACTTCGACTCCCCTGCGCTCTCCCACTCCGCGGCGAGGCGCTCGAACTTGCGCTGAAATTCCTCGGCGCTCACGCGGCCCTTGAACGCGACGCGGCCCGCGATCTCCAACACCGGGATCGAGCGCCCATGGCGGGCCTCCAGCGCGGGATCCGAGCGCACGTTCACCTCGCGGAGCTCGTAGCGGCGCGAGACGCGTGCGCGGGCAAGCTCGGCCTTCAGCTCCTCGCACAGCCCGCACCCAGGGGCCGTGTAGAGCACCATCGGCACGGGTCGGCGGCGCAGCGAGCGGAGAAAGGCGAACACGCGCGAGCAGGATAGCGCACCGACGCGGCGCCTTCCCACCGCGCGCTCTCCGCGCCACACTCTGCGCATGCCGACCGCCGCCCGCGCACCGTTGGTCGAGATCCGCGGACTCGTCCGCAGCTACCGGCATGGGTTCCTTGGGACGCCGCGCCGCGTGCTGCACGGGCTCGATCTCGAAGTTCACGCGGGCGAGTTTCTCGGCCTCGTGGGCCCCAACGGCTCGGGCAAGAGCACGCTGCTGCGTGTGATCGCGGCGGTGGACGAAGCCGACGAGGGCAGCGTGCGCGTGCTCGGACACGATCCCGATGCACGCGAGGCGCGCGATGCGACGGGTTTCTGCCCCGAGGACTCGCCGTATCCGCCGGAGGTGAAGGCTCGCGCGGTGCTCCGAATGCTCGGCTCGCTCCGCGGGATGAGCGGTGCAGCGCTCTCGAATCGTTGTGACGAGCTCCTCGAGCGCGTGGGCCTCACTCATGCCGCGAACGAGAGGCTGGGGACGTATTCGCGGGGCATGTTGCGACGCCTGTGCATCGCAGCGGCGCTCGTGCATCGGCCAAAGCTCGTCCTGCTCGACGAGCCGACCGCCGGCCTCGACGCGCCGGGCTTCGCCGCGATCGAGTCGCTGCTCGACGAGGTGCGCGCGGACGGCGCGAGCGTCGTGATGTCGTCGCACCTCCTCGGCGACTTGCACCAGCGCTGCGATCGCATCGTCGCGCTCGTCGATGGCCGCAGCATCGCCCAAGGTTCGGCACTGGAGCTCTGCGCCGAGCTCGGCCCGCGGGCACGGCTCGAGCTCGCCTTCGAAGGCCTCGACGCAGGGACGCTCGCCGAGCTCCAGCGGCTCGCCGCAAGTCGCGGAGCACGCTTCTGCGGCGTCCAGCCCTCGCAGTCGAACTTGGTCGAGCTCTACCGGCGCGCCGGTCCTCCGCCCGCTCCATGAGCACCGCGGTCGCACAGCTCGCGCTCCGGCGCATCGCGCCGCTGTGGCTCGCGCTCTGCGTCTGTGGGATCCTCGCCGCGACGGCGCTTTCGTCCCGCGGAGATTCCAACGAATCGGGGGCGCTGGCGAGGCAAGGCCTCTGGACGCTGGCGACGATCCTCGTGAGCACGCTGCTCGCGTTTCGCGCGGCGTCCGCGGCGGCTCGGCTCTCACGCACCGAGTACGACTTCGCCGGCGCGACGCCGATGTCCCGCGTCGGCTGGTTCTTCTCATGCTGGAGCGGAGCGCTCGCGGCCTCGCTCGGAGCCGTGTTCGTCGCGGCTCTCTGCGGCGAGTTCGCTGCGCGATTCGACACACCTTGTCCGCGCGAGGTGAGCCTCGCCCCTGCGCCCGAGCGCGGTGTCCTCGACGGCCGCGAGCCGCTTCGCTGGAGCGTCGACGCGCGCGCCGGCGAGACTCTTCGCTTGCCGCTCACGTTTCTAGCGATCGAGCCGACCGCGGAGCTCCGCTGGGAAGCCGTGCGCGGCGAGCAGCGCTCCCAGACACTCTGCACGCTGGCCCGCCCGATGGCGCTCGAGCTCGCGGCGCCCGAGGGCGAAGGGCTCGTCGAGTTGACGCTCGCCCGCACCGCCGGTGGCGCCATCGCGCTGCTCACGGGCGAGCGCATGCAACGGCTCGTCCCCGCGGGCTCCGCACGCCAGAGCGCGTTCGTCCTCGGAGCGCATGCATTCCTCGCGTGGGCCGCGTTCACCGCGCTCGCGCTCGGCCTCGCCACTTGGATCGGGCCGGGACTCGCTGCAACGCTTGCGCTCGCCTTGCAACTCCTCGGCTGGCTCGTCGGCGATGCGTTCGCAACGGATGCGACGACCCTCGGCGCACTCCTGCGAGCGCTCGAAGTCGCGGGACACGGCATCGTCCCCGCGTGGCCGCCTCTCGGCGCGTGGATGCATGCGGCGCTCTGCGTGAGCATCGGCTCGCTCGCGTTCGTGCGCGGCTTCGGACGGCGTTGCGGAGGCGTGCGTTGAAGGCCCGCGGACGTACGCTCCTCTGGGGTTCGGTGCTGATCGCGTGCGCGATCGGAGCGATCGTGACGCGCGAGCCCGCGCCCCCCGGCTCTTCGCTCACCATGCGCCTCGCGGGCCCGCTCGCCGGACCGCTCGCCGCGGCCCAGTGGGTGCGCGTCGACCTCGCGATCCGCGACGGGCGCACCGAGCTCGCGCTGGCGCGGGCAGAGACGGCGTTCGAGCTCAACCCGACCTCGACCTCGGGCTGGTACTTCCTCTCGCGCCACCTAGGGCTCGACCTCGCCTCGCCGGAGCGCGAGCCCGACGCCGAGGTCCGGCGCCGCTGGGTGCGTGCGGCGCTCGCGGTTGCGGCACGCGGCGAAGCGCGCGCCGAAGACCCCGCCGAGCTCGCCTTCTGGCAGGGGCTCCTGCTGGCGCGGACCGGCGAGGTCGACCCGCAGATCGGCTGGGAAGGCGGCGCCGGCGCGCTGTGGACGGAAGCGGCGAAGCACTTCGAGCGCGCCGAGCGGCTCGGGCACCCCGATGGCGCTGCGGCAGCCGCACAGGCACGACGCGTGCGCGACGCACGCTGACACCTCCGCGATTTCCGAGCGATCTCGCGGGCTCGGCCCGTAGGTCTCCCGTCCCGCGCTCGGTAGGATCCTGCGCCCGTGTTCCCGCTGCTCCTCGTCGAAGGCTTGGGTGAGCTCGTCACCAGCTACATCACGCGCTTCAACTACGCGGGGGCCTTCGTCGTGCTGCTCCTGTGCGGCATCGGCCTTCCGCTGCCCGAAGAGGTCACGCTGGTCGCCTGCGGGTACCTGATGCACGAGGGCGTGGTCGAGTTCCTGCCGGTGACCGCGGTGTGCAGCGCCGCGATCCTGATCGGCGACTCGATCCCCTTCTGGCTCGGCCGCATCTACGGCATGCGGGCCCTCCAAGGACGCTTCGTGCGCCGGATTCTGCACCCCGAGCGCTTCGCCCGGCTGGAGGAGAAGTTCCAAAGCCACGGCCTGTGGGCGACCTTCCTCCTGCGCTTCGCCCCGGGCGCCCGCATCGCTGGCTACTTCCTCGTCGGCACGATGAAGATGAGCTACGGGCGCTTCCTCGTGATCGACGGTCTCGGGGTTCTGATCAGCGTGCCCTCCTCGATCTGGGCGGCGAGCTACGCCGCCGGGAAGCTGGCGGAGGGCGGCCACTCGGGCGTGGTGAAGCTCGCCATTCTGATCGCGGTCGTGGTCGCGCTGGCGCTCGCCGGCCGCTACCTGCGCAAGCGCCAGCCTCCCCCGCCGCCTCCGGACCCTGCCCAAGAGCCCGAGGCCTAGGCCCGAGCCGCCGGGGCGGAGGAGCCAGTCTATAACTTGGACGAGATGCTCCCACCGCAAGCTGACGTTGACCGGCGGTAGGCCGACCGTAGACTTCTTGCCCAAAAGCGTCGGCGAGAGCCCGCGGCAAGTTCCCCCCTGGGGAAGTCCCACCGCGGTCTGCTGACGTTCTCCGATCCCACGCTCCCCGGCAGGGCCAACCGCCCGGCCGTCCTCACTCCCCAAGCCCCCGATCCTCGGATGGACAACCTTCAGTTCCTCTACGTGTCCGGCGGCTGCGCGCTGCTGGCGCTCGGCTTCGCCTTCTTCATGTTCAGCCAGATCATGAAGAAGGACCCTGGCGACCAGAAGATGCAGGACATCTCCAAGCTGGTTCAGGAGGGGGCGACGGCCTTCCTCGCCGCGGAGTACAAGTGGCTGGCGGTCTTCGTCGTCGCGGTCGCCGTGATCATCGGAGTGAGCCCGGAGTCCAACGGACTGGGCATCAAGACCGCGGTCGCGTTCGTCGCGGGCGCGTCGGCTTCTGCGCTCGCGGGCTACTTCGGCATGTACACCTCGACGCGCGCCGCCGTCCGCACCACGCAGGCCGCGCGCACGAGCCTCGGGGACGCGCTCAAGGTCGCGTTCGGATCGGGCTCCGTGATGGGCATGACGGTGGTCGGCCTCGCGCTGCTCGGCCTCGTCACCTTCACCTATCTCTACACCGACGGCCTCAAGGCGATCAACGAGAACGCCCTCAACGCGGTGCTCGGCTTCAGCTTCGGCGCCAGCTCGATCGCGCTCTTCGCGCGCGTCGGCGGCGGCATCTACACCAAGGCGGCGGACGTCGGCGGCGACCTCGTCGGCAAGATCGAGGCGGGCATCCCCGAAGACGACCCCCGCAATCCCGCCGTGATCGCCGACAACGTCGGTGACAACGTCGGCGACGTGGCGGGCATGGGCGCCGACCTGTTCGAGTCCTACGCGGGCTCGATCGTGGCCGCCATGTCGATCGCCTTCTTTGCCTTCAAGGCCGATGGCGAAGCCGTGATGAGCGCGATGGTGCTCCTGCCCCTCGCGGTCTCGGCCCTCGGTATCGTGAGCTCGATCATCGGCTCGTTCTTCGTCTCCGCCAAGGACGAGAGCCAGCTCCAGAGCGCCCTCTTCCGCGGTCTCGTGGTGGCCTCGATCGTCGTCGCGGGCGCGATGTGGTGGCTCTGCTCGACCCTCCCGATGCCCGCCAAGGTGGGCAGCGAATCGATCGCCATGGCGTCGGGCACGAAGGTGTTCATCGCCATCGTGTCGGGCCTCGTCGCCGGCGTGATCATCGGCAAGCTGACCGACTACTACACCTCGACCTCGTTCGGCCCGGTGCGCAACATCGCCGAGCAGTCGAAGACGGGCGCGGCAACGAACATCATCCACGGTCTGGCGACGGGCTTCGAGTCGGTCGCGCTCCCCGTGCTCTTCGTGTGCGCGGCGGTGTGGGTCAGCTTCCAGTTCGCGGGCATCTACGGCGTCGCGATGTCGGCGGTCGGCATGCTCTCGACCCTCGGCATCTCGCTCGCGGTCGACGCCTACGGTCCCGTGGCAGACAATGCCGGTGGCCTCGCCGAGATGGCGGAACTGCCGCCGGAAGTGCGCCACCGCACGGACTCGCTCGATGCCTGTGGCAACACCACGGCGGCGATCGGCAAGGGCTTCGCGATCGGCTCGGCGGCGCTCACGGCGCTCGCGCTGTTCAACGCGTTCTGCACGCGCGGTGGCGAGCTCCTGAAGGCCAAGGGCGACGCAGCCAAGGGCATGCTCGCTCCGGACGGCACCATCCTCCTCGACGTGAACTCCGTCGCGGTGACCGTCGGCCTCCTGATCGGCGGATTCCTGCCGTTCCTATTCAGCGCGATGACCATGCGCGCGGTCGGCAACGCCGCGAACAAGATGGTCGACGAAGTGCGCCGTCAGTTCCGCGAGATCCCGGGCCTGCTCCAAGGCAAGGCCAAGGCCGATGCCGCGCGCTGCGTGGCGATCGCCACCGAGGGCGCCATCAAGCAGATGATCGTCCCCGGCGTCATGGCCGTGGCGGTGCCCGTGGTCGTCGGCAAGCTGATCGGCATCCAAGCGCTCGGCGGCATGCTCGCGGGCGCGCTGGTCAGCTCGGTCATGCTGGCGATCTTCATGTCCAACGCCGGTGGCGCTTGGGACAACGCGAAGAAGTACATCGAAGCCGGCGCCCACGGCGGCAAGGGCGGCCCTGTCCACAAGGCGGCGGTCGTCGGTGACACGGTCGGTGACCCCTTCAAGGACACCTCCGGCCCGAGCCTCAACATCCTGGTGAAGCTCATGACCGTCGTCGGCGTGATCTTCCTGCCCTGGTTCGTCTGAGCGAACCCGAGCTTCCACGTCTGCGCGGGCCCCGCCCGGCCGAGACGGCCGCGGCGGGGCCCGCACGCTTTCCTCCCCCACCTTGGACCGCGCGCGGCGTGGTCCCTAGACTCGCTTTCCTACCGCCCCCAACGCCTACGAGGACCGCCATCGACTCCCTGGAGCTTGCCGCCTGCGCGGCCCAACTCGCCGACGAAAAGAAGGGCACCGACATCAAGGTGCTCGCCCTCGACGAGTCTGCCCGTGTCGCCGACTACATCGTGCTCGCGACGGGCAAGTCGCGCCCGCAGGTCCGCGCGATGTACGAGGAGATCCACTCGCGCATGAAGGCTGCGGGCGTGCGCCACGCGCGCGCGGAGGGCGTAGATCTGGGTTGGTGGATCCTGCTCGACTTCGGCGACGTCGTCGTGCACCTGATGCAGCCCGAGGCGCGCACGTACTACGACCTCGACGGCCTCTACAGCGAGGCGACCGAGGTCGCGTGGAGCAAGGTCGAGCGGCCGTCGCTCCCGGCGGCGCGCAATCGTCGCGCGCGGCGCGGAGACGCCTGAGACGAGAGGGCGGGCGCGGCGATGCAGTGGCACGAATGGGGTGACGCAGCGTTCGCAGAGGCGCGCGAGCGCGGTGTGCCCGTGCTGCTCGTCGTCCATGCCCACTGGTGCCGCTTCAGCCGCGAGCTGGAGCGCCGGGTGTTGCGCGACGCGGCTGTGATGGAACGGATCGAGCGCGCCTTCGTGCCGATCTCGGTCGAGAAGAGCCGTCGGCCGGACATCGCGGTACGCTACTCGCGCGGCGGCTGGCCGACGCTCGCGTTCTTGGATGAGCAAGGCGAGCTGTTCTCCTCCGAAGGGTTCTTGGAGCCCGAGGAGCTCTCGGCGAGGCTCGAGCTCGTCGAGCGCTACTGGCGCGCGGAGCGCGGGACTCTGCGGGCGCGGCTCTCCGAGCGCGCGGCGCTCGGAGAGAGCGGCGCGGTCGCGCGCGCGGAGCTCAAGCCAGAGCTGCTCGCGGAGGTCGGCGCACACCTGCTGGAAACCGCGGATCCTTTCCACGGCGGCTGGGGGGCGCAGCACAAGTTCCCTCACCCCGAGTCCTTGGACTTCGCGCTGCTGCGCTGGTCGCAAACGGGCGACGAGGCTCTGCGCAAGCTCGTGCTGCGCACGCTGCGCAACATGCAGACGGGCGAGATCCACGACCGCGTCGAGGGTGGCTTCTACCGTTACTCGACGGCGCCGGACTGGAGCGGCCCGCACCACGAGAAGGTGCTCGACGGAAACGCGGAGCGACTGCGCACCTACCTCGAGGGCTATCAGGCGCTCGGCGACGAGAGCTTCCGTGCCACCGCGGAGGGAGTGCTCGCTTGGATGCAGGAAACGCTGCTCGACCGCGAGACTGGCGTATTCCGCGGCAGTCAGGACGCGGATCCGGTCCACGCACACCTGCGCACGCGCGAGGCGCGCGCTCAGCACGGCGCGCCCGCCTGCGATCCGACCGTGTTCGCCCATGCCAACGCTTGTGCGGCGAGCGCGCTTTTCCTCGCAGGCGATGTGCTGGAGCGACCGGAGTGCACCGAGCAAGCGGTGCGCACACTCGAGTTCGTGCTCGACGCCTTGTACGAGCCGCGGGACGGCGTCCTGCACTACTGGGATGGCGTCGCGCATCTCCCCGGACTGCTGACGGACCAAGCGTACGTGCTGCGTGCGCTGCTCGACGCTGCGGAGCACACCGGGCGCGCACGCTACGTCGCGGTGGCCGAGGCGCTCGCTCGAACAGCGCATGAGCAGCTCGGGAGCCACGAAGGAGGCTTCTGGGACACGCGCCACGATCCCCGCGCACATGGCTCGCTGCGACGGCGTGAGCGCTCGCTCGCCGACAATGCGCGCATGGCGGAGGCCTTGCTGCGTCTCTCGTGCATCACGCACGAGCCGCGCTGGCGGGAGCTGGCGCGCGAGACTCTGGAGTCCTTCGCGGGCGAGTTCAAGCGTCACGGCCATGCGATGTCGCTCTACGCGCGCGCAGCGAGTCTGCTGCTGCACCCGCCGGTGCACGTCGCGATCGTCGGCGCGCCCGAGCGCGACGACACGCGCGCCCTGCAACGCGCGGCGCTCGCCCCCTACCTCGCCCACCGCATCGTGCAGCTCGTCGACCCTGCGGACCGGCTGACGTTGGAGCGCCTCGAGCTGCCTTGGGAAGGCGGCGGTGCCCACGCGTATGTGAGCCGTGGCCGCGCAAGCTACGCCGACACCGCGGACCCGCAGCGGCTCCCGACGCTGATGGCCCGCGTCGAGAGCGCGGTCTAGAGAACGCGGAACTGCAAGCGCGCGAGGAGCTCGGCGCGCTGCTCTGTCGGCACGAGCTGGTCGAGCGCCGGAAACAGGTGCAGCCGCTCGCGCTCGTCGTGGTGCTCGAAGAGGTGCTTGTAGCTCGCCTCGCGCTCGATCAGGTGAATCCGCTGGCGCGTGGTCAGCGGTCGCTCGCCGCAAGAAATCAGCAAGTCCTCGATGCGCGCGAGCAGCTCGTGCAGTCGCTCGTGCTCGAGAACGAAGACCTCGGCGGCGTGGCGACGTTCGCGGTGCACCGACGCATAGAGCGGCAAGAGCTCGCGCTCCTCGTCCTGTGCGTGCCGAACCGCGGCGACTCGATAGCGGCGAAGGAGCTCCAGCGCGCGCGAAAGATCTCCTTCGATGAGGGCCTCTTGATGACAGAGGAACAACTCGTCGAGCTCGCGGTGGATGCCGAGGATCTCCGCGAAGCTCATCCTCGCCACTCCGTTGCGCGCCCGCCCATGCCCCAGATCGCCAGCGCGCCGCCCACGGCTCCGACGGCGATCATCGGCCAGTACGCCGCGGCACCCGAGCTCGCATAGAGCGGGGTGATCCCACTCAAGACGAGTGCGTGCGCGCCGATGTTGAGCGCTCCGTAGAGGCTCTGCGCACTCGCGGACAGGCGCTCGGGAACGGCGTGCTGGAGGTGACGGACAACGGCCAGGTGAGCCGCGGCGAAGGTGAACGCATGGAGGAGCTGCGCGGCGGCGACGGGGACGACGGCGCTCGTGCTGGCGAGCACCGACCAACGCACCGCGCCCGCAAGCACGGCGAGCACCATCAGCACACGCTCCGAGCCGCGGCCGCCGAGCTGGCGCGCAAAGGCAAAGAACAGAGTCTCCGCCACCACCGCCTCGGCCCAAAAGGCTCCGATCAGCTGCGTCGAGTGACCACTCTGCTCCCAGTGCAGCGTCGAGAACATGTAGTACATCGCATGCGCGGACTGCACGATGCCGCCGCCCGCAAGAACCGCGAGCGCGCGTCGGTCGGAGAGCAGCTCCGCGAGCGGGACGCCGACCGCGCGCGGACGGGGGCGTACCGGATCCGCTGGCAAGCACAGCGCGGATACGGCTGAGAGCGCCAGCACCACCATCACGAGCCACCACGTCCGGCTCCACGCGCCGTCGTCGAGGACGATACCTGCACCCAAGCTCGCGCCCATGAAGGCGACCGACCCCCACAGGCGAGTACGGCCATAGTCGATGCCGCGCTCGCGCGCCTGCAGAACGAGCAGGTTCTCGCCGAGAGGCAGCACGGGCGCGTGGGCGACGCCGAAGAGCACCGTGAGCGCGAGCAGCGCGGGGTACTCGTGCGCCCACGCAAACGGCGCGAAGCAGACGAGCGCCGCGAGCGTGAACGCCACCAACCACAGCTTCCTGCGACCGCTGCGATCGACGAAGTGCGCCCACGTCGGCGACGCGACGCCGCGGGTGCACATGTACACCATGCCGAGCTCGCCGATCTCGACGGCGCTGAGTCCACGACTCTCCAGCCAGCCGGGCCAAAAGGGCACGTGCACCCCGAGGACGCCGAACGACGCCGCGGTGAAGCAGGCCAAACGCAGTCGATCCGAGCCCATCGAGCCGTGCAGCCTACGACGGCGCAGCGAGCGCCGTCCATCCTCGAGCGCTCAGCCGCGCGAGCCCTTGAAGTGCGGCAGCAGCGTGCTCTCGAGCTTGCGGTACAGCGCCGCAGTCGCGCGAACGTCGCGCAGGCAGTACTCGCCGATGTCCTCGATGCGTCCATCGCGGTACGCGCGCCCGACCTGGCTGCCGTCGATACCGCCCTTGGGGCTCTCGATGTCGAAGCGCCGACACCAATAGTCGAGCTTGTAGTTCTCGCGCGTCGTTCCTTGGAACGTCAGCACGTCCGCGAGGTCGCAGTGCTCGCGGATGTCATAGCGATAGCCGACGAGCTGGCGACTCGGCCGTACGCCGAGCTGCGCCGAGCGAATCATCAGGATCGGACCGTCGTAGCCGCGCCCGTTGAACGTGACCAGCAAGGGCAGGCCCTGCTTCTCGACGCTCTTGCCCACGATGTCCCAGAAGCGCGTCAGCAGCGCTCGCTCGTCTCCGCGGAAGATCTTGGAGCCCGGCACCTTCTCCCACGCGCGCTCCGCCGCACTCTCGCCTTCGAGCAGGAGGAGCCCGCGGTCGAGGTCCCCGCCCTTGGCGTCGTGCACGAGCCACATCCCGATCGCGATCACCTTGCCGAGCCCGGGCACGAGGGCCGTGCGCTCCGGCACCGCATCGCGCTCCTCAGGACTCTTCGCACGCGACAGGAGATACCCGCGCGTGATCTCGTCGACCTCCTCCCACGGCAGGCCCGCCACCTCGATATCGAACACGATGGTCGTCATGCTGCGCAGAGGTTAGCGAATCGGCCTCAGGGGCGGCGCAGGCGATACACCTCGATCGTGTTTCCGTAGGCATTGGCCTCAAAAACCCGCAGCGCCAAGGGCTTGACGCCGAGCTCCTGCGTGTAGCGCAAAGCAAACTGTCCCCGCCCCGTGGCAGGATCGCCGATCGGCGAGGTTCGGAACACGAGCTCCTCCTCCGAGGCGAGCTGCTTGCGAATCTTCGCGAGCAAGACGTTGCGGGAATCCTCGGCGGCAGCCTGTACGACCACGTAGTCCGCGCCGAGGCTGCGCAGATGGCCGATCGGATCCGCGCCGAGCTCTTCCTGCGCCCGCTGGGGCGACTTCGGAATCACGAGGCGATAGCTCGGCCCGGTCCGCATGCTCTCGGGAATTTCGCGCGCGTAGCGCGCCCAGTAGTTGATCTCCTCCGTGCGCCCCGACTCGCGCAGCGACGCCAAATCCTTGAAGAGCGGCACATCGATGTAGGGAACCGTGTAGATCTTCGCCTCAGGATCGACGTGGGCGCGGATCCAGTGCGCGACCTGCGTCCAAGTGTCCGGTGCCGCGCGTACTGCGGTGAGCTTCCACGCCGCCGCAGTCGCGGGAAGCACCGCGAGCACACCGAGCGCGGCGAGAATCGGCACACGTCGCAAGCTCTGCGGCAACGCCTGTCCAACGCGAGAAACGCCGTAGGCTGCGAGGCATGCGAAGCACGCGACCATCGGCATGAGGAAGCGCTCGAACGTCACCTTGGCGTCGTACGAAATGAGGATCAGCAGGAACGGCAAGATCGCACCGAGCACGACCGCGAGCGCGCGACGGCGCTCAGAATCGTGCGGCAGGCGACGCACGCGATCTGCGACGAAGAACCCGACGCCGATCAGCCCGAACAGCAAGAGGCTCGGGTCGTAGTTGACGAGTGTCGAGAGCACGACCTTGCCGCCCGTGAACTTGGGCCGCAGAAAGAACGGGTGCCCCGCGAGGTCGAGGACTGCTTCTTGATTCGAGCCTTCGAGCTCGTGCTCCGGCACGGCGGCGCCGGTCTCGATGAAGTGGAACGGATAGAAGTAGCGCACGGCGAGGGCGCCGAGGAGCGCGACGCACAGCGGCGCGAGGATCAGGCGCGCCTTGGGCAACGGTCGCTCGAAGCACCAATACAGCCAAAGCACGCCGAGCCCACCGAGAACGATTCCCCCGCTCTGCAAGGTGCATGCGGCGATCGCTGCGGCAGCCACCGCGAGCCACATTCGAACCTGCGAAGGCTTGGCCGCGAGCCAAAGCGCGGCAGCGAGCGCGAGGGCGACGGTGCCGCTGACGGGGCCGTGCGGCTTTTCTTGTTGGGAGAACGACAGATGCAGGAGGCTCGTCGCCGCGAAGGCTGCGGCGAGCAGCGATCCGCCTCGCCCCATGAAGCGCCGCGCGATCCAGTAGGCGCCGACGACCGTGAGCAGCGACAAAAGCACGGACGAGCGTCGCAGAGAGATCCACGGCTGTGCCGCACGAGCCACGTGCCCGTCCACATCGAGCGGCGCGACCAGCGACGCGAGATCGGCATCGTCGAACAACGCTGCGAAGTGCGACGTGACGTGCGGGTAGTAACCCCAGAACTCGTCCTTGCGCAGCTCGGCATCGCCCGTACGGATCTCCTTCACCTGCGTGTAGATCACCATGCCGTCGCGATACGTCATGTGCGGCAGGCCGAATCCGATGCCGTGAAGACGCAGCGCGAGCGCGCCGAGCACGATGCCGACGAGCGCGAGCGCAGCCATCCAGCGGGACTTCGTCTCGCTCATCGCGCGGACTCCTTCGGGACGCGGTAGATCTCCAGCACGGTCCCCATGCTGCGGTCTTGGAACACCCGCAGCCAAGTCGGGAGTTGATTCAAGGTCATCTTCTCGCGGATCCAGACGCGGCCAGAGTCTTGGCCGTCTGCGCGGGGCGCCGCGACGAACACACGCTCGGCGCTCTCACGGAGCTCTTCGAGCAGCCGGAGCAGCACCTTGTAGCGATAGCGCTCGCCGAAGGCTTGGATGACCACATAGTTCGCGCCGCGCTCTCGAATCGCCGCGAGCGGCGCGTCTCCGAGCTGGGCGAACTCCTGCTTCACGCCGCGCGGCGGAAGCACGGTGAACGACGGCCCGAGCTTCCACTTCGCATCGAGGCGTGCTTGGTACGCCATCCACGTGAGCACCTCGCTCGCATCCGGGCTCTCCGCGACGGCGGCCTCGCTGTAGAAGAGCGGGAGGTCGATGTACGGCAGAACGACGACGCGCTCTTCGGGGCGCACGTTCGCGCGAATCCACTCCGCAACTTGGGTCTGAGTATCCGGCGTCGCGCGCACGCGAGCGAGCTGCACCGTTGCAGCGGCAGGCTCGATGAGCAGCAGAGCCACGAGAGCGGTTACCGCGGCCCTCGAGCGGAGCTTCGACGCGAGTGCCGCCGCAGCGTAAGCAGCGAGTGCTGCCAAGAAGGGATAGAGCGGCATCAAGAAGCGATCGAACGCGTCTTCGTAGGCGCACACGAAGACTCCGTAGACCACGACGAAGGGCACGATCACTGCGAAGTCTCGACGACGCTCGAGGTCGACTGGCGCCCGGAACCATCGCCGCCCAACGAACACCGCGACCCCCACGAATCCGAGCGCGAGCACGACCGGCTCGTACAAGTACAGCGTGAGGAACATGTTCTTCGAGCCCGCGAAGTTGAGCTTGTCGAGCATCAGCGGGTGATTGCCGACATTCAACGCATGGTCTCCGAGCTTCTCCTTCTCTCCGCCCCCGAAGAGGAACGGATAGAAGAAGCGCACGGTCGCGGCGAGCACCAAGAGCGTCGGAACGATCGCGCGCGCGTTCAACTTCCACAGGCCGCCTCGCTCGGAACGCCCGAGGAACATCGCAAACAACGCTGCTGCGGCGGAGACGAGCGCGAAGGCACCGTTCACAGCCGTCGCGAGCGCAAGTGCCATCGCCGCTGTCGCGACGATCCAAGTCCATGCTCCGGGCTTGCGTGCGAGTGCCATGGCCGCCAGCACCGCCAGCACGACGGTGCCGCTCACCGGTCCGTGAGGCTTCTCCTGTTGCGCGAACGACAGGTGGAAGATCGAGAACGTCACGAGCGCCGCGGCGAAGAGCGCCCAGCCGTCGCTCACGAAGCGTCGCGCGAGGAAGAATGCGCCCGGAATCGCGAGCAACGACAAGAGAACCGAGAGCTTGCGCGCCATGAGCCACGGCTCGGAAGCACGCGCGAGGTGTCCTTCGAGCTCGAGCGGCTCGCGCGGCTCCCCAACCCAATCGTCGGGCGCCAGCAAGATCAGGCGCGGCATCAGGTGCGGGTAGTAGCCCCAGAACTCGTTCGCCGTCGGATCCTCCGGCATCTCGCGCAGGTACTCGACCTGCGTCGAGATCACCATGCCGTCGCGGTAGGTCTGGTGCGGAAGTCCCCAGCCGACGCCGAGCCAGCGCAGCGCGAAGCCCGCGAGCACGAGCGCGCACAGCGCGATGAGCACGAGCGGTCGAGGGCGTCGGACTTCACTCATGACGCACGTCGAGCTTAGTTCCGCGGGCAGCACGTCGCACTAGGCGTGCGACGCGACGCCGAGCGCTTCACGCGTTGGCGCCGCGGCGCCGTGCCTGCGCGAGCGCGAGCAAGAGCGCCAGTGCCGGGATCCAGCCCGCCGCCGACAGTCGCTGGCCCCAGTCCATCGGCGGTGCGCCGACGACGCTGCCGCAGCCACCACCGCCGCCGCCGCCACCGCCCCCACCGCTGTCCACGCTGCCGAGCTCGAAGGTGAACCCCGCCGTGAGCACCGAGGCCTGACCCGTGCTCGGATCCTGCACCGTGATCGTCGCGTCGCCTGCAGGCCCCGACGGGCTGACCGCAAGCAGGGTCTGCGCGTCGACCCAGGTGACCCCCACGGCCGGCGTGCCGCCCGCTCCGGTGTCAGGATCGGCACCGAAGAGAATCACCGCATCGGAGGGCAGGCTGGCGCCATGTAGGGAGAACGCCGTCCCACCGGCGCTAGGCCCGCTCGATGGTGAGAGCGACGCGATCACGGGGTCGGCCTGCGGAACGTAGACGAACGCCGCGGAAGCGACGTCGCCATCGCCGTCCTCGACCTCGAGCACCGCCGGGCCTCCGGCAAAGCCGGGCTCCGTGACGAAGCGCAGCAGGCCGCTGCTCAGGATCTCGACGTCGCGTTGCACGACCCCGTCGATGCGAACGATGAGCGGTGCGATGAGCCCCGCACCACGGAGCTTCACGACCGTGCCGCCCATGTCGCTGCCCGCGGTCGGGAACACGCCGTCGATCTGCGGAGCGTCGACGAACGCGAATCCCGCGCTCGCCCGTCCCTCCACGCCGCTCTCGTCGATCACGACGACGTCGCGCGGACCGGAATGAACCGTCGCCCTCGTCACCAGCGTGATGGTGGAAGCATCGACGACGGTGCAGCCCCCGACCGCGCCATCGAGGTAGAGCTCGTCTCCGATCACGACCGCAGCGCCCGGCCGGAAGCCGCTCCCGCCGAGCACGAGCGCCGTTCCGCCCGCGAGCGCACCTTGCGCAGGCGACACGGTGTCGATGACAGGATCCGCGGGAGTGATCTCGATCGCCCCAGCGAGCAGCGAGAAGCCGCCGTTGCGGAGCTCCAAGTCGACATGGCCGAGCGGCTCGTCAGCGGGCACGTGGACCACGAAACTGACGGTGTTGGTCCCGCTCCACGAGATGTTCGAGAGCGTGACCGAAGGATCGCTGCTCGCGAGCGATGCGGACGAGCCGAAGCTCGCACCGTGCAGGACGTGCGCGCTCGCGCTGCCGCGCACAGCGCGCAGCGGGAAGTCGTCGTAGCTGCGCCCGAGCGAAACGGGTGAGTCCGCGCCGACCCATAGGTCCCCGACCGAGGCACTGGAGCCCGTCCCGACGCTGACGGCGAGCGCGTCGAGCGGCTGGAAGTTCGTCTGGATCACGCGTCCACCGCCCATGTTTCCGGCCGAGACCGGCGCATCGAGCGGTGTCGCGAAGAGCGAGTAATCTCCGCCGTCGAGTCCGCGCAGCGCGAACGAGCCATCCGTGTTGGAGAGCGTCGCCCCGACGTTGCGCCCCTCCGCGTCGCGCGCGACGACGTGAGCCCCAGCGACGACGGCAAGGTCCGCCTGACGCCGCACCGTGCCCGTGATCGTGCTCGTCGGCGCGGCGGCATCCGGCGCGTTCGTGCGCACGCCGCTCTCGTCGTCCTGCGCGAGGCTGCGATGCCCGATGATGTTCGTGCTCACGTACGGGTACATCGTTCCGCCTGCGACGCCGCTGTGGTCGAGCCCGAGCAAGTGACCCAGCTCGTGCGCCGCAACGTCCTGCACGTCGAACGCGCCGAGCTCGCCGCTCGTAGTGAACGTATGACCCGCGCCGTTGAAGAGAATGTCCGCGTCCGCGATGCGACCGTTCGAGAAGAACTGCACGGGTGTGATCGCCACCGTCGCCGAGCCCTGCGGAAAGTAGCCCGAGGAGTTGGTCTCGTCGAAGTAGATCAGATGCAGCGAGTCGGTCTGCCAATCCGTGCGAGTGCGCGCACCGCTCGCGGTGTTCTCGACGAGCTGCGCGGTTGTCCCGCTGGCGCGATTCCAAGCCTCGATCGCAAGGCGCAGCGCGGGCTCGTGCTCACCGGGAGACAGATCGTCGGAGCCAAGCGAGCTGATCACGATGCCGATCGACGACGGCGTCTCCCAGAAGAGCTCCGCGCCATTCGAGGGGTTGCGCAGGCGCACGTGTGTGGACGCGACGCCGACGACGAGCGCGGCCGCGAGGCTCGCGAAGACTCCATGGCGCAGCTTCATCGCGCTTGCTCCTGAGTCTGGCCGCGTGCCGCACGAATGCGTGTGACGACGAGCGCGTGATCGAGGACCACCGGCAGAGGAGCGGGCGCTCCCGCGCCGGTGCGCGGATCGAGCAGCGTCAGCTCCGCCGCATCGCGCAGCAGACCGAGGCGCCCCTGCTCATCGCGCACAAGGCGGAACTTGCCCTGCGCGAGGCCGACCGGCATGCGCAGTCCGCTCGCGCTCTCGCCGGTGAGGAAGTACAGCGCGTCCTCTCCGAGCGAGACGCTCGGCATCCCTGCGATCAGCGTGCCCGAGCCGTCGGCGAGCACGCCGCCGGGCAGCTCGAAACGTCGAGTGCCGAAGGGCTCTCCCGCGAACGTCTCGTCGACGCTCAGCGTGACCTCGGTGCGCACCTCGCCACGCGTGTCTCGGAACGCGCGCGTGGCGATCACGCGGCCTTCGACGATGAGCGCGGCGCGGCGCGCGAGCTCCTCGAGTTCGAGGCGCACGGCGGTGCCCGCCTCGACGGTCGAGACAGGGGAGGCACGGAAGTGGAGCGCCAGCGCGGCGCCGCCGCAGATAAGCCCTGCGGCGAGGAATTTGTGGACATGCATGGGAAGCGCTCCGGTCGGGAACGTGAGGCGCGAAGAGGGTTGCGCCCGACGCGTGGATCGGCCGCGCGAAGGACCGTTCTTGACGGACGGCGGCGGGAAGCTGCGCCGTCGAGCACTTGCCCTCAAGAAATGCCCCCGCGCGCGGCCGAAAGGACGCGGGTTGCGGGGTTCCATCCCCCGCCTGTGCCCTTTCCCCCACCGCCTCCCAGCGCATGTCGACCGCGTCCGCCGAACGCCTGATCCGTGAGCACGTCGCGCTGCCGACGCTGCCGCAGGTCGTGGCCAAGATCAACGCGCTCGTCGATGACCCGGACGTCGGCGTGCGCGAGATCGGAGCGGCCGTGGCGGAGGACGCGCCGATCGCCGCGCAGGTGCTGCGGCTCGCGAACTCCGCACGCTACGGCTTGCGCGAGAAGGTGCTGTCCACCGAGCACGCGTCTGCGGTGCTCGGCGTGCGCATGCTGCGCGACATCGCGATGCAGGCCGCCGTGGTCAGCCAGTACGACCACCTGCGCGGGCAGTCGGACTTCGACCTCGAGGCGTTGTGGCGCCACTCGATCCTCGACGGCCTCGCCTGCAGCCTGCTGGCGACGCGCTCGCGCGCTCGGATCGAGCTCGCGCCGGAGGAGTTCCAAGTCGTCGGACTCTTGCACGACATCGGCAAGGTGCTGCTCCTCGAGAACGACGCTGCCGCCTACCTCGCCTGCATGCGCGAGGCACGCCAGAGCGGTGTGCCCGAGTTCCGCGCCGAGGAAGCTCGCTTCGGCTTCCACCACGGCGAAGTGGGCGCGCTCATCGCCACCTCCTGGGGCCTGCCGCGGCTCGTCGCGGAGTGCTGCCGCTACCACCATGGCCCGAGCGAACGACTCCTCGCGTCTCCGACCTTGGCCCTCGTCGCGCTCGGCAACCTGATGGTGCACCGCCTCGAGGGCGGCGACGCCAAGGGTGCGCGGGCGGTGTTCACGCCAGAGGCCTGCGCCCTGCTCTGCCTGCGACCGGAAGACGTTGCCGAGGTGGTCGAGCGCACCGAGGCCTTGAGGCCCCAAATCACGGTCTGAGCGCCCAGCTTCTGCTTGGGATCGCGCGGAAGAGCCGACCCGCCCGCGCGCCGCGGGCTAGTCTTCCCGCGTGGCCCCATGGACGCTCGCACCCAGCTCGCCGACCTCGCCCGGCGTCACGGCGTTCCAGAGCGGCGCGCCCTGCGGCTGCTGCCACTGATGGAGCGCTCGATCGGAGCCTCGGAGCGACTGCGGGCGGACATCGTGGAGATCGTCGAAGCGACGCTGAGGGCCGATGTCGTCGCGCTACGACTCGAACGGGAAGCGCGCGAAGAGCGGTCGCTGAGGGCGCTCTCCCGCTTGCTCGGCCCATGGCTCGAGGAGCCCGAAGAAAACTGAGCGAGGCGCCCGAGCCCCGAGGGGAGCCCGCGCGCCTCGCGCTGCAATCCGAGGTTTGGGGGTGCCGCGCGACTAGCGCTTGCGACCGCCGCCCTTCTTCTCGGCGCTCATCTTGACCTCGACCGGAGCGACCTTGCCCTCGGCGTCGACCACGATGGTGGCCTCGGCCTTGCCGAGCTTCTCGTGCCAGAACTTGGCCTTGTGCTCGCCCGCCGGCAGGCCCGCGATCGTGAAGGTGCCATCGGCGCCGGAGACCGCGTAGTGGTTCGTGTTGGCCACGATCAGCCACGAGTTCATCCACGGGTGGATGTCGCACTTGATCTCGATGCGGTCTTCCTTGTCGAGCTTCTGCGTCTCGGAGGCACCCGCACCGACCATCTTGTTGAGGCCCTCGTTCTTCGAGGGGTAGCTGTGCACGTTGTGCGAGATCGAGTCGGAGTTCTTGTACTCGATCGTCGTGCCCACCGGGACGATGGCGACGTGCGGCTCGAAGCGGCAGGTCTTCTGGTCGAGCACGACCGGCTTCTCCGGCGCCTTGACCGTCGCGCCAGCGATCTCGACCGTCACGACGACGTTCGCGATGCCGCCGTTCGCGCCGATGATCAGGCTCTGGTCCTGCGTGTCGACCGTGCCGCAGCCTTCCGACTTGGCGGCGTCGATCGAGAGCGGCTTGACCTCAGGCTTCTCACCGTCGAACACGACCTTGCCGGTCTCGGCGAGCACCACGGACCCCTTGAGGGTGCCGAGGACGGGCTGGGAGGGGAGGGTGAAGGCGGCGGCCAGAGCGGCACCGGCCACGATCGAGGCGAGGGTGATGTTCTTCATGTAGAGGCAAGTAGGAGTCAGCGGGTCCTGCGGTCACGCGGAAGCGCGCCGCCGATACGGGCCAGAGTTATTGGCCCGGCGAACCCATGTACATACGGTCGAAGTTGTAGAGCCATTCAAGGACCACGCGAACCTGATCGTCGTTGGACGAGTTCGGGTAGCGGTCCTGATATTGGGGCGGCGTCGAGGCAAAGTTGGCCGGCATGGCCGTGCCGGGGTAGACGACGGCCGGGTTGATCAGCCAGTCGCGCACCCAGTCCTCGCGCAGGCGCTCGCGCACGCGCTCGAGGTCCGGCGCCCACGCGATCGGATCCGCGGGCGGCGGCGTGCCGAGGCGGAAGTGGCACTGGAAGCAGTTGACGCCCTTCACGGCGACCGCCTCTCCCAGCTCCAAGTGGTTCGCGAGCATCGACTTGCGAGCGTCGAGATAGGCCTTGGAGCGCAGCACCGAGGCCTCGTAGGCCGGGTTCACCGGCGCGCGGGTCTCGAAGCCCTTGGCCTGAGCATGGGCGAGAACCTTGGAGAAGTTGGCCTTGGTGGCCATCTCCACGCCGCTCTCGATCTCCCCGAGCGCGACGGTGTCGAGCTTCGCCGCCTTGGCAAAGGTGGCCTCGTCTTGCTTGGCCGCAAGGCGCATGGCGCGGGTGAAATTGGCCGGCCACTCCTTGTTGGACTTCTGTGCGAAGTAGTCGGCGATCGCCTCGGCCTCGCCCGGGTCGTACTGGAAGGACGGCATGCGCACGCGAATCTGCGGACGCAGCGAGACGACGTCGTGCAGGAAGCTGAAGAACCAATCGCGCTGCAGCTTGGCGCCTTCATCCCACAGGACCGGCGGGGCGAACGTCCAGCGGACCTTGTCGTAGGGCTCCGAGGAGTGGTCGCGCAGCTTGCCATCGACGTCGAACACGCCCCACTCGTCACCGGTGCCGCCGCTGACGTAGCTGTAGGCGTCGTCGCCTTCCTTGGACGCATCGAAGAGCTCGATGCCGTTCATGTAGTAGTCGGTCACGACGCGCACGAAGTCGCCGCCGTGCGGCGCCCGCGTCGCGACGAGCTTGTCCGGCGCGACGAAGAGCTTGTCGCCCATGCCCTTCTGCACGCCGGGCTCGGGGCGCAGCACGCGGAAGGTGAGCTCGTCCGCCTCGTACTTCTCGGCGTCCGCCTTGATGGCCGCGACGTCGTGGGCCGAGGGAACCTTCTGGTCCTCCGACATCGACTGGATCTCGGCTGCGACCGTGTGGGCGACGCCGTTCTCCATGAAGGTGACCGTGCCGGGCTCGATCATGTGGCAGGCGGCGCAGTTGTTCTGGCGCACCGCGCGCATGCCCTTGTCCATCGCAGCCTTGTCCGGAGTGGGCTCCATCTTGGCGAGCTGCACTTCGTCGTCGACGAGACCGATGATGAAGGTGGTGATCGCCTGCTCCTGCTCGGCCGTGAAGCCGAAGTAGGGCATGCGCAGCTTCTCGCTCGGGTTCTTGATCTTCTGGCCATCGAACGAGCGCGGCGCATGGAGCTTCTGGAGCAGCCAGCCCTCGCGGTAGTTCGGATCGAGCTTGACGAAGCCGAAGTCGAGCTTGTCGACGGTCTTCGAGCCCCAGTTCGTGAGCTCGACACCGATCGGCATCCAGTCGAGCGTGCCCGCGATCTCGTGGCAGCTGAAGCAGCCGTAGTTGCCGACGAGCTTCTCGCCCACCGCGACCTTCAGCTTCGAAAGATCCTGCCACTCGCCTTCGAGGCGCGCTTCGACTTGAGCACGCCCGTCGCGCGCGAAGAACCAGCGCGCCTGCTCGGAGAGCACTTCGCGCAGCTGCGTCTCGGGCATGTCGACCAGCTTGGCCTTCCAGTTCTCCGGCACGTCGCGGAAGTACCCGTCGGGGTCCTCCATGATGTAGGCGGTGATGTCGGCCGCTTCCTGATCCGAGAGGCGCAGGTTGGGCATGCGCGTGTCGGCCCAGTACTGGGTCGGATCCTTGAGCCAGTGGAAGAGCCAGTCCTTGGTGACCTTCGTGGCGACTCCGCGCAGGTTGGGACCGTGCTCGTTCTCGCCGCTGCGGGCGAGCACCGGATCCGCCGCCATCGGCTCTTCGCCGTAGGGCGCGAGGTTGTGGCACGCGAAGCAGCCCGACAGGCGCATCGTCTCACGCCCACGGTGGGCGTCGCCCTCCACGGGCATCGGCGGGAGCGGCTTCAGCGGAGCGCGGTCGACGAGGTACGCGGTGATCGCCGCGATCGCAGCGTCGTCCCACTCGCGGCCCTCGATGTTGCGGCCTTGGCCGTACTTCGACTTCGCCACCACCTCGCCCGGCGCGTAGTTGCCGCCTTCGATGTGGAAGAACTGAGGCATCCACGTCGTGGGGCGGAACGCCTTCGGGTCGGTGATCCACGAGCTGACGAACTCCGGCGTCAGCTTGGCCTGCATGTTCTGCAGGTTCGGACCCGTGCGGCGCTTGGTCGGGAACCAGTCGATCTTGTGGCAGGTGTAGCAACCGTAGCGCTCGACGAGCTGGTAGCCCTTGGACACGGTGGGCGCGTCCTCGGAGATCAGCTCCATCGACGTCTTGTGGCACTGCACGCACGAGGCCTCCGTGAACTCGCTCGCGAGCATCGGGTAGTCCCAGTGGTGCTGCTTGTGCCAGTGGTACTCCTCGGACCACTGCTTCTGTTCGCCCATGTCCGTCGGGCGGTGGTCGGCGCGCACGAAGTCGAGCGCCTCGCCCGAGCCGCGGTGGCAGATCGTGCAGCCGAACTCGTTGAGCGGGTGCGGAGACTTCGAGCTCAGGTAGAGGTCGAGGCGCGGGTGCGACGTGTAGGGCTGGGCCTCACCCTCGAACCCGGCGCGGTCCGCGCCGAGGTGGCAGGTGTGGCACATGTCGATGCGCTTCTTCTTGGTGAAGTTGAGCTCGAAGGTCAGGCGGTCGAGCACGACCTTGTTGACCTTGAGGTTGGGCTTCACGAAGTCGAGACCGGGCGCATCGCGGATCACGTCCGCGAGCTTCTCGGGGGCGCTCATCGCCGTGCGATCGAGCTGCACGAGACGCTTGCGGATCTGCTCGAGGTCGCGCGAGCCGACGGAGAGCGCCTTCTTCGCGCTGTCGAGGTCGCGCGTGAGGTCCGAGATCTCGATGTCGATGGCGAGCTTCTTGCCCTCGAGCTCCTGCTGCTGGCTCATCGCTTGGTTCATCTCGAGCTCGATCACATCGAGCTTCTCTTGACCGAGCGTCGGATTGCCTTCGTGGAGGCGCTTCTCTTCCAGGATGTAGCGATCCCAGTTGTAGGCGCTCTTCTTCTTCTTCGCGTCCTCGATGGTCTTCCACAGCTCGCCCTTCGCAAGGCGCAGCCGCTCATTCGCTTCCGCGAGCTTCGCGCTGTTCGCCGCGATCTTCTCCTCGGCGGCCTTGACCGCCGTGGCGAGCTCCGCTTCGCGCGCCGCAGCACCCTCGGCCGTGAGCTCGGCCTCCTTGGCGCGTGCCTTGGAGATCTCGATCTCGCGGAAGTCGCGCTGGTAGTGCTTCCACGGCCGTTCCCAGTCGTCGATCATCATCCAGACGACCGAGAACAGGATGACCACGCTGGAGAGGAGGAACCACTTGTTCAGCGTGGAGACGCTGTAGTGGGTATCGCCACGATCCGCCATGGGGGTAGTCCGAGAGGTGCGGTGAGCGTTTGCGGAGAGTCGACTAGACGTTGAAGAAGTACTCGGGCATGCCGATGAAGTACTTCAGGTTGACGGTCCAGCGCAGGCCCATCTTGACGGGGATCAGCGCGAACCAGAGGAAGAGGTGCATGAAGACGTTGAAGCGCACCATGCCCATCTCCTCGACCATCTTCTTCATCACGGTCTTCCCGATCAGCGGCGGCAGGACGAGGAAGTAGCCGATCAGTGCCACGATGCCGGGGGCCTCGCGCACGAACGGATTGTCCGGCCGCGGCTTATCTAGTAGGTCGACCCAGAAGTAAGTCGAGAGGTCGACGTTGACCATCGGCTCGAGTTTGTGGAGGTCCCAGAACTCGAAGGGCCCGAAGAACGACCAGTTCGGCCCGCGGAGGAAGGTTCCGAGGATGACGAAGGACACCCAGAACAGCAGGAAGCCCACCCAGAAGAACGCGATCGCGAACGGACGCTCTTCGAAGGTGTAATAGCCGTTGCCCTTGGGGTTCATGTCGAGATACGGGATCGCGCACAGACCCACGATGATGAAGCTCGGCAGGAGCACACCCGCGAGCCAGGGGTCGAAGTACACGAGCAGCTCCTGCAGTCCGAGGAAGTACCAAGGGGCCTTCGACGGGTTGGGCGTGCGCGCCGTGGCGGCGGGCTCTTCGATCGGCGCGGTGATCAGGATCGACCACACGATCATGCCCGCCGTGAAGAGCACGAGGCAGATCAGCTCCGAGTAGACGAGGTCCGGCCACGTGAAGACCTTCTGCTTCGCGAGCTCACCCTCGAGCGTGGGCTCGCCGCGCTTGGTGCGCTCGTCGTTGATGACGGCGCGGCGCAGCGAGAGCCACGTGAAGAAGATCACGGTCGCGAACAGGATCACGATCGGCACGTTGTCCGGCTTCGTGATGATCGCGTTGAAGTTCGGGTCTTGGAACGCGAACACGAAGTAGGCGGTCGACAGCGCGAAGAACGCCGTGATCACCCAGACCTTCGCGAAGAACTTGCGGAAGTACAGGATGCCGGCCACCGCGAGGATGCTGGCGATGCTGTAGCGCGTCGGCTCGGTGAGCCAGTTCGAGAAGTTCTTGATCGCGGCGCCGACGGGCCCGTCGTTGACGGGCTCGCCACCACCGCCGAGGAGCATCGCAAGTGCGGAGAGCATCGCTTGGCTTCCTTACAGGGGACCCGAGATGCCGCCGTCCTTGCGGACGCGCCAGAAGTGGACCGCCATCAGCGTCGCCGCGATCAGCGGGAAGCCGACGCAGTGCAGCACGTAGAAGCGCAAGAGCGCGCCCTCGCCGACGAAGCGTCCCGCGAGGAGGCCGAAGCGCACGTCGTCACCCGCGTGGATGAAGTCGATGCCGCCGAAGCTGACGAGTGCCGCGCCGGGGCCTTCGTGACCGAGGAACGGGGTGGCACGGGCCATGTTCGTACCGACGGTGATGGCCCACACGGCGAGCTGGTCCCACGGCAGCAGGTAGCCGGTGAACGACAGCAGGAGCGTCAGCACGAGCAGGATCACGCCGACGTTCCAGTTGAACTCGCGCGGCGGTTTGTACGAGCCGGTCAAGAAGACGCGGTACATGTGCAGCCACACGCTGATCACCATCAGGTGCGCGCCCCAGCGGTGCATCTCGCGCATCACGCCGATCGGCACGTGCTCGCGCAGCGCAAAGATGTCCTCGTAGGCCTTATCCGCCGTCGGGCGGTAATAGAACATCAAGAGCAGGCCGGTCAGCGTCAGAATGAGGAACAGGAAGAACGTCAGTCCTCCCATGCACCACGTGTAGCTGAGCCGGATGCCGCTGCGCCGCACCTTCACCGGGTGCAGGTGCAGGAAGACGTTCGAGAGCACCGCGAGCGTGCGGTTGCGCGGAGTGTCCGGGTAGCCGTGCCGGAAGACCGACTTCCAGATCTGCGACTCGCGGACGTACTTGAGGAGCTTGGTCATGGAGGAGCGAAGGGCCGGAGCGGGATGGAGCGGGGGTCAGCCCATTGCGGGGGTCAGGCCATTTCGGGAATCAAGCCATCAGGCGTAGGGCAGGTAGGCGCCGTCGAGCGACCACTGGCCCTTCTCTTCCTGGAACTTGGTGTTCTTGTCGATCAGGATCTGGCCGTCCTCGGCCAGCGAGATCTTGTAGCGCTCGAGCGGACGCGGGGCCGGACCCTCGACGTTGATGCCGGTGCGCACGAAGCCCGAGCCGTGGCACGGGCACTTGAACTTCTCGTCGGCCTGCAGCCAGTTGGGCGTGCAGCCGAGGTGCGTGCACACGGTCGACAGCGCGTAGAAGCCCGTCGGCTCGCGCACGATCCACACACCGTAGGCGGCCTTGAAGCGCTCGTCGACGGCGCCGACCGCGAACTCCGACGGGTAGCCCGCCTTGAATTCCTGCGGCGGCTCGTAGAGCACGTTCGGCATCAGGAAGCGCAGCATCGCGCCACCGCCGGCGGCACCGGCTGCGGCGAACGCGGCCCAACCCAGCCCGAGAGCCGAGAAGAGGCCGCGGCGGGAGATGTCGCCACGCAGCGGCGCGGTGCGCAGCGGCGGCGGCTGGATGGAGGCGTCAGCGGGGGTCTGGGGCTTCTCGTCGGCCACGGTGATGGGATGGGAACGAGGTTGCTCGAAATAGCTCTGCCGAAACGCGCGCGCTCGGAGCCGGTCGACCCGCTCGGGAGAGGGGGTCGTCCGGCGCAGATTCGCGGCGGACAGAGGGACCGAGAGGATGGGGAACTGTAGGCCGGAAGGCAAGCCCCGCGGAGCGCCTTTGTGCGCCCGAAAGCGCGGTTCCCGGGGGCTAAAAAAGGCTCAGGGCGTCTGCAACGCCCGCATCGCCGCTTCGCGGACCTGCGGGCTCGCGTCGTCCTTCGCGACGGCCTCGAGCAGCGGCCGGTCCTCGGCACGCCGCAGGCGCCCGAGCGCGGCCACCGCGTGCAGGCGGGTGGTCTCCACGAGGCGCGCCGAAGCGAACTTCTGGGGGTCGGCGGCCTGCGCGGTCGTGTAGCTCGCCGGGTCGACGAGCTCGGCCAGAACGGCCGCCCCGCGGGCGTCCCCGAGGTGCGAGAGCGAAATGGCAGCCTGTCCGCGCAGCTCGAGCGCCGAGTCGTCGAGCAAGCCGACGAGGGCGGCCACGGTGGCGTCTCCCGGTAGGTTTTGGAGCACGGCGGCCGCCGTCTGCCGCAGGAAGGGCTCCGGCGAGTGCAGCAGCGGGATCACCGCCCCGGCCGCGCGCGGGTCCTCGAGCCACGAGAGGCCCATCAGAGCCGAGACCCGCAGCTGGCCGTCGGGATCGGCCTCGTTGCTCGCCTCGAGGAAGACCGAGAGCCGCTCGAAGGCCTCCGGATCGCGATAGAGGGCCGAGAGCTGGGCGATGGCCAGGCGCCGGTGGGTCGGCTCGGCGTCCTTGGAGACGTCTTCCCAAGCACGGGCGAGCCGCAGGTTGAAGTCCGGCCCGACCGGCCAAGGCTCTTCCTTGCCGTCGGTGCGCGCCCGCTGGTTCTCCAGCGCCTGCGACACGAGGCTCATCGCGGCCTGCTTGCGCTCGTTCAGGCCCCCGTCGACCACGCGCCGAAGGTTCTCCTCGATCGAGGTCTCCTCCCCGGCGACGGCCCCGAAGAAAACGAACACCAGCACCAGCACGCCGACCACCATGAAGGGCACGACGACCAGCGGAACCAGCAGGTTCTTGTAGGGCGACTCAGGGGCCGCCGGCGGCGGGACCGCCGGATCGGGATCCGGGACTTCGATGGTGCGATCGCTCACGGGAGGGCTCTTGGAGAGGGGGGCGAGAGCGGGCTACGAGGCGCTGCCCGCTGCGGATTCAGCGCTTCGCGACGGGGATGTCGGAGAGGCGCGCGGCGCGGGGCAGCTCCCCCACCAAGGGCCGCAGGTAGTCGAGGAAGGGCAGCGCCACGTCGTGGGGCCCCGCGAGGAAGTGGGCCTCCATCGGGCGGGTCTCGCGCGCGACGGCCGAGAGCTCGCTGCGGCGGAAGCTCGCGCGGTAGGGCGTGCTCGACTCGCGCACGATCGAGATCGTGCCGTTCGGTGCATCGCCCGCCGTCGCGATGCGCACCGCGACACGCCCCGCCTCGCGCGCCTCGGCGGCGTCGACAGGCGACGCCGCGCCGAAGTACGAGCGCTGCGCGTAGCCGAACGTGTCGGCGCGCACGCGCAGCTTCTCGCCGAGCTGGCTCTTCAAGAGCGACGCGAGCTTGTCGCCGAGCGCGCCGGAACCGGAGAGCTGCACGTTGCCGTGCGAGTCGACCTCCTTGGACTCGGCGAAGAGACGGCCATGACCGTCTTGGATCCCCTCGGACACGGCGACGATGCAGCGCCCGAGGCGCTTGTAGGTCGCGTCGACCGAAGCCACGAATTCCTCGGGGGAAAAGGGCACTTCGGGCAGGTACACGAGGTGCGGGCCATCGTCGAGGTGCGTGCGCGCGAGGGTGCTCGCCGCCGTCAGCCAGCCCGCGTTGCGACCCATGACGACGTTGATCTTGATGCCCGGTAGGCTGCGCACGTCGACGTTGTCGCCGAGGAAGCACGAGGCGACGTAGCGCGCCGCGGACGGATAGCCGGGGCAGTGGTCGGTCGCGCGCAGGTCGTTGTCGATCGTCTTCGGCACGTGGAAGACGTACAGCTCGTGCCCGACGTCGCGCGCGATCTCCGAGAGGATGTGCGCGGTCTCGGCCGAGTCGTTGCCGCCGATGTAGAAGAAGTAGCGCACGTCGTAGCGGCGCAGCACCGAGAGCGCGCGCTCGCACTCCTCGCGCGTCGGCTTCTTGCGCACCGAGCGCAGGGCGGCGCCCGGAGTCCGCGCCACCTCCTCGAGCAGGTCGGCGCGCTCGGCGCCGAGGTCCACGAACTGCTCTTCGAGCACGCCCTTCACGCCGTGCAGGCTCCCCCACACGTTGGCGATCACCCCGCTCGCCTTGGCCGCCTCGACGATGCCGACGAGGCTCTGGTTGATGACGTGGGTGGGGCCACCAGACTGGCCGATCAGTGCATTGCCCTTGGGTGCGCTCACGGTTCGTTCGAAGTTCCTTGGGGGGGGACGGTGCGAGGGGGGCCCGCGGAGCGTCGTCCCGGGCTGGACAGGACCACAGACCCTAGCTCCCCCACCTGCCCCATCCAAGCCGCCGAGAGTCGTAGCGACGAGCCCCTTGAACCCGAGAGAGCGGCTGGTATGCTCCCCGCCCCTCGGGTTTCGCCCGAGACGGCCCGCAGGGACAGGACCCGCAACTGCCCAGAGCCCTGCGAAGCCCCGACTGACGCGATCCAAGGTGCCCTCGTGGCGGAATTGGCAGACGCACCAGCTTGAGGTGCTGGCGGGTAACACCGTGGTGGTTCGAATCCACTCGAGGGCACCATCTTCCCCTGCGCGGGAGGAGACCTACGAAGCGTCGTCGGGGGCGGCGTTGCCGCGAACCACCACGCGTGGCCTCGCAGGCGGAGCCTGCTCGGGGCATCCGGCGAAACGACGCCAAAGCGTCGTTTCGGTCGTCGGCTAGCGCCGCCGACTCCCCGGCTTACTCCTCCGCGGGCGGAGCCCGCTCGGGGGTCCCCTTGCAACGACGCCAAGGCGTCGTTGCATCGCCGGCCGCAGTGCGGCCGGCGCACGGGGCTTACCGGTTCGAATCCACTCGAGGGCGCAACGGGCGCAAGAGCCTCGGAAGGCCGAACGGAGAACGGCCTCAGGCCGCAGACCGCAGACCTCAGACCTCAGACCTCAGACCTCAGACCTCAGACCTCAGACCGCAGACCTCAGACCGCAGAACCCTGAACCCTGAACCCTGAAACCAAAACCGGGACTGGGGGGCGGGGTTAGTCGGGGATCGGGGTGAGGGGGGTGACGGCGGTCAGGGTGAGGTCGAAGTGCTTGGGGTCGAGGGAGAGGGTCAGCAGGGCGGCGGAGATGGCTTCGAGGTAGGTGATTTGGCGGTCGAAGCGGGCCTTGAGGGCGGGGACTTGTTCGCGCAGGAGCTCGCGCTCGCGCAGGGCGAGGAGCGGGCCGACGATCTCGTTGAGCTGGCGCTGGGTGTCGGAGTCGAGCTGGTTGCGGCGCTTGCCGGGGAACTGCTCGCGCAGGACGCGGTCTTCTTCGCGGGCGCGCTCGAGGTCCCAGTCGATGCGGGCCTTGGCTTCGTCGAGGGCCGTGCGCTCGGCGAAGGCACGCAGGGTCTTCGAGAGGGTCTGGGGGTTGAGCCAGAGGAAGAGGTTGGAAGCGGGCTGGGCTTCGTTGACGAGCTGGTTGAAGTCGGGGCGGTCGGAGAGGCGCTCGACGTCGAGCAGCGGGTTCGAGCGGTTGAGCAGGTCGCTGACGAGCTGGAACGAGTTGGAGATGAAGTACAGCTCGGCGTTGCGCGCCACGGCGATGTGGCCGGTGCCGTCGATGAACGGCGACCAGAACTCCCAGGCCTCGAAGCCGCCGGAGAGGTTGTTGATGAACACGCCGCGGCCGCCGTTGCGGCCTTGGAGGCCGAAGCGGCCTTGGTTGTCGTTGACGAGCTTCTGGAGCTCGGTGATGCGCTTGTGCGTGCGCTCGGAGCCTTCGGTCCACAGGACGAGCGCGAAGGCGGGCACGGGCACGTCGTTGTGCGGCGGGTCCTTCTCGGCGTTCACCGGGAAGTCGTTGTGGCGCACGATCACGCCGATGCGGCCCTTGAAGAGCGCGTCGAGCTCCTTGATGGCGGCCGCGGCGCCGTTGTACTGCCCGGTGCTGCGCAGCATTTCGTCGATCAGCTGGCGCTGCGCGGGCTCGAGCGACGAGTAGAGCTCGGTCAAGAACTCGCCGAGCTCGACCTCGAGGTGCGCGAGCACCTGCGTGTCGGGGCGCGCGATGCGAGCGAGCGCGTCGACGATCGCCTTGGATTCGCGGCCGCGCTGGCGATAGAGCGCCTTTTGGAACGGCGTCATGGTCTCGCTGGAGAGCTCGCCGTGCAGATCGACGACCACCCCTCGGTCGAAGCCGATCGTGCCCGCGAGCGTGCGCACGCTGCCGAGCTGGAACATGCGGCCGAGGATCGACTCCCACGGCTGATCCGAGTTCGCATCGGGGCGTCGCAAGGACAGCTGGAGCTTCTCCATCGCCGTGCGCCAGTCGACGTAGAGCTCGATGTCGTCGCCCTCCGACGTGCGCCGCGACTGCGCGATCTCGTCGTTGTAGGCAGCGCTCATGCCGAAGCTCTCCTGACCGCCTCGCGCGCGGAGGTCGGCGGCCTTCTCGACGAGCTCCTTCGACGTGCCGAGCACGACGACGTCCTGAATCCGCGCCACGTGGATCGGGCGCGCGAGTCCCCCACCGCTCACGGTGACGAAGCCCTCGCCCGGCGCGACGGTGACGCCGCGCTGATCGAGCCCGGCGAGGCCGGGGTAGTCGAGGGCCGCGACCGCGAGCTTGCCCATCCACGTCACGCGGCCGTACGCGGCCCAGTCGGCGCTGTCGAGCGTGGCGCCCTTGAAGTAGCCCGCGACCGCGAGGTCGTCGCCGCCGATCACGTCGAGCGGGTCGATCCCCGCCGCGTCGAGCTGGCGCTTCAGCTCGTCGAGCCCGGCCTCGATCTTGTGGCGGGCCTCGAGCTCCGCGCGCTCCGGCGACTCGAGCCACGTGCGCCACGCGGCCGTGCGGTCGAGCTCGTCCTGCACGGCGAGCCGCGGCAGGCCCTCGAAGTCCCCCCGCAGGTCGGACTTGGCGACGAAGAAGTCGACCCCGCGCGGAACGAGGGTCGCGACGTCGGGCTCGTAGTCCGATTCGGTCGGACTGAACACGAAGGTCGAGAAGGCGAAATAGCCCGCGAACAGGAGCACGAGGCTCAGGGCGAGCGCGTAGCGCAGGAGGCGGGAGCGGCGGGTCATGGCGGTGGTGGGTGCAGCGTGACGGCGCGGTGGGCCCCTTGTCCAGCGGGCGACCGTCGGCAGCCCCACATGTCTCGAAACGCTCCGCGGTATCGCTTGAGTTCGACGCATGGGCGGCCCCTTCCTTCCCCACAACGCCGGGCGCCTTGACCTCGGCGCGAGGATGCCGGAAGGTAGACCCCTTCCTCGGGGCTCAGACCGCCCACCTCCAACGATGTCTCTCTCCCAACGCGCCCAGGCCATCTCCCTCTCGGTGAAGCTGGCCCTCGACGCCCGCGCCAAGGCGCTGGCCGAGTCGGGTCGCGACATCGTCAACATGTCCGTGGGCGAGCCCGACTTCCCCGCCCCCGCCGTGGTGCAGCAAGCGGCCTCGCGCAAGGTGCTGTCGGGCGACGTGAAGTACACACCCGCCGCGGGCACGCGCGCCCTGCGCAAGGCGATCGGCGAGAACGCGGCGGCCGTGCGCGGCATCGCGCCCTTCGCCGTGGAAGAGGTCACGGTCTGCCACAGCACGAAGCACGCGCTCTCGGGCGCGGTGATGGCGCTGGTCGACCCCGGCGACGAGGTGCTGCTCTTCCTGCCGGCGTGGGTCAGCTACGTCGAGATCGTGCGCATCGCGGGCGGCGTGCCGGTGAACGTCCCGTCGCGCGCCGACTGCGGCCCCGACTTCGACGCGATCGAGCGCGCGATCACGCCGCGCACGAAGGCCGTGCTGTTCAACAGCCCGAGCAACCCCACGGGCTACGTGTGGACCCACGACGAAGTGCGCCGACTCGCGGAGCTGTGCGAGCGCCGCAACCTGTGGATCCTCTCGGACGAGATCTACCGTCGGCTGGTGTACGAAGGGGAACCGAACCTGAGCCCCGCCGCGCTCGGTCCCGCGATCCGCGCGCGCACGATCGTGCTCGATGGCGCTTCGAAGTCGCTCGCGATGACCGGCTACCGCATCGGGTTCGCCGCCGGACCGCGCGCGGTGGTCTCCGGCATCGAGCGCCTGCACTCGCACCTCACCGGCGCGCCGAACACGGTGAGCCAAGAGGGCTACCTCGCGGCGCTCTCGGGCGCCGAGCCCGTCGAGATCGCGCACATGTGCGCTGAGTTCGACCGCCGCCGTCGCTGGCTCATCGGCGCGCTGCGCGACATGGGCCTCTCCGTGCCGTGGCCGCGCGGCGCTTTCTACGCGTTCCCCGACGTGCGGGCCTACCTCGACGAGCGCGGCACGCGCGGCTTCTGCGAGGACGTGCTCGAGCAGGTCGACCTCGCGCTCGTGCCGGGCACGGCGTTCGGCGTGGACACCCACGTGCGCCTGTCGTACGCGCTCTCGCTCGACCGCATCCAGCTCGCGGCGCAGCGCCTGCAGCGCTTCCTCGAAGCGCACCCCAAGCGCAAGAGCGCCCTCGCAGCCGCCCGCTAGGGTGCCGCGAGAGCGCTCGATGTCATCGGACGCTTCGGAGCGTCAGCGCGCCGCGACCGACGTGTCCGGCGGTGCGTAGAAGAGACAGCGCTCGCGGCGGAAGTCGGCGTTGAAGAGCGCGACCTCGCGGTCATTCTCCACCAAGAAGCGCCCGTCTTCGAGCGCCACGATCTCCGGCCACGCGCCCTCGTCCCCACCGAGGTCGAGCTTGCGATCGCGCAAGAGATCGAACAGCACGCGGTGCGCGCCTTCGACCGCGGCGAAGTAGCGGCCGTCACAGCCCTCGATCCAGCGCGGCTGCGTCGCGAGCCACGGCCCGTCGAGCAGCGTGCCGTTTGCCGCATCGAGGATGCGCGCGCGCGGCTCGAGTCCGCCTTCGCTGACGAGCAGCTTGCGGCCATCGGCCGAGACGCGCCAGTCGAAGTCGGGCACGATCGTCTGCAGGAGCTCGCGCTCCGTGCCCGCGACCATGTCGAAGCGCGAGAAGAAGGTCACGCCCTCGCGCGTCGACGTGAAGAAGCCGCTGCCGGGCTGCGTCGAGAGCGTGAGGCGGGACGCACCGATGGACTCGAGGTCGACGTGCGTGCGCTCGGAGCTCCAGCGCACGATGCGTAGCGTGCGTCCGTCGGCGACGTGGCGCTCGCTCACCGTGCCCCACTCGGCCGTCGCAGCGCGCACCTGCTCGCGCATCGCGTCTCGGTCGCGCGTGAGCCGGACGGTCTCGCCCGTCGAAGGCTGGAGCCAGTGCATCTCAGGGATGCCTGCGTCCTGATTCACGACCTCGACGCGCAGCAGGTTGTGCTCGTCCCACGCGAGCGTCTGCGAGCCGTTGGGCTGCACGTCGCGGAGCTCGATCGGCACGCCGTTCTCGAGCGGGACGATCCAGCCGCGAGTCTCGTCCGACCAGCCGCGCGAGCCGTGAATCGCGACCCAACGACCGTCGGGCGAGAGCTTCGCCTCGAGGCGCATGGGTTCGCGCGTGCTGGCAGAGGCAGGCATCGGGCTCCCCAGACCTCCCGTGCTCGCCGAAACGACAGACCCCAGGTACAGCGCGCCGAGTGCGGCGCGCACGATGTGCAAGTTCTTCATGTGCTTCTCCCAAACCTTCCTTCGGAACCCGAGGGAGGCGCTCTTGAGAGAAAGCAATTTCCAACGGCTGCCCCGCGCGATCAGCGGGCGCGCTGGACCTCGTAGAGATTTCGCGCGGTCGGGAACTCGCCTGCCGCGATCTCCCCCACCTTGGCGAGCAGCTCGGGCTCGTCCGTCGCCGCGAACACGTAGAACTTCCACAGATCGCGATAGGCGCGCTCGAGGTCGGCGAGGCGCGGCACCTTGGCCGAGTGCTCCGACAGAGGCCGAAGCGCGTCGTCGCCCGGCCAACGCACGTGCGTCGCCGCTTCCTTGAGCTGCATGCGGCGCGCGGGGCACACGACCATGACCTCGATCTCGCGACCCGTTGCGAAGCGCACGAGGTCCTGCACGCGCTCTTCGACGGCCGTACGCGCCGCGTGGCCTTCGAGCGCGAAGTACTTCGACACGAACTCGGCCTGCGCGCCTTCGTTCGCGACGTGCGGAAAGACACAAGCACGCTTGGGAAGTCGGCGCTCGCGATAGCGCTGAACGAGCGAGCGGATGCGCCGCCCCGTCGCGGGCCGCGCGCGTTCGGCGACGCGCTCGAGCAGGTCGAGCAGCGAGTCGTCGGTAGTCATGTAGAAGTCCTCTTCGGAGAGGAGCTTCTCGCGCAGACACAGCTCGACCGCGCGCGCGATCAGCGCGCCTGCCGCGACCTTCGCATGGTGATAGTAGACGCGCTCGGAGAAGTAGTAGCGCGCCTCGAGCATGCGAACGATCTCGCTCAGAATGTCCTCGCGCAGGAGGCTGTGCTTGGCGAGGTCGATGTAGAGGTTGCCGCTCACGCGGTCGACCTTGAAGTGCGACACGAGGCGCGGATCGATGCCGATCTTGAGGCCCGTGAAGTAGGCGTCGCGCTGCAGGTAGTCGAGAATGTCCGAGCAGATCGTGTCGGAGTTGATTTGCCGCCAATACGGGGGCACGCGCTCGCCGCCCTGCCCCGCGGGAGAGAGCACCGCGAGCACGTCGCGAGCGAGCCCGAGCTCCGCGAGCTTGCGACCGATCTCAGTCTGTGGCCCGAGCATGCGCTCGAAGCGATAGACCGAGTCGTGACGGTGCATCAAGCCCGCCTGATCTTCGACGTGATGGCCGTATGGGATGTGCGTGATGTCGTGCACGAGCGCCGCGGCGCGGATCACGCGCGCCTCCTCGCGCCCGACGGCGAGCTGCTCGCGCGGATTCTCCGCCGCCGCGCGCGACGTCGCCTCGATGATGGCCTGCGAGAGATGGACCGTGCCGATCGAGTGCTCGAAGCGACTGTGGCGCGCGCCGGGGTAGACCAAGTCCGCGGAACCGAGCTGCTTGACGCCGCGCAGGCGCTGCATCTCGCGTGTGTCGAGCAACGCGAGCTCTTCGTGGGTCAGGTACACGTCGCCGTGCACGGGGTCGCGCACGACACTGAAGCGCTTGGATCGGTCCACTCTGCGGGCCTCGGAAGGGCCCGGGATCTTAGCGCAGAGCGCCGCCCGCAGGCCGCTCGGCCCACGGCTCAGGGCAGCGCGTGCACAGCTCCAGAGCCCGAGACTACCTTGCGCACCCGCGGCGCGCCCCGGTAGCGCACGTCTCCGCTACCGCTGAGGGCCACGGTGAGTTCCTCGTTCGCGCGGACTTGAACGTCGCCGGAGCCCGTCAGCGCAACCGACACCCTCCGCGCGGCGAGGTCCGACAGGTTCAGGTCTCCCGATCCGGAGAGCGAAACTTCGAGCTCGTCGAGAGTGCCAGAGCCGCGCACATCCCCTGAGCCTGAGACTTGGATCGATACGACGCCGCCCGACAGGCCGGAGAGTTCCGCGTCACCCGAACCGCTGAGCGACAGCGCGGTCAGCGACGGTGTCGAGATCTCGACGACGAGCGGCTGGCGAGCACGGTAGCCGCCGGACCGCACGCGCACGCGGAGCTCGCCGTCCTCGACCACGGTCTCGATGCGCTCGAGCAGGTTGTCATCCCCGCGAACGAAGACCGCGCGCTCGGCGCCCGCTCGCACGATGAGTCCACCGAGCCCGAGCCGCGCACGGCGCGGAACTCGGCGACCTCGCGCGACTCCGATGCCCTCACACCCGAGCCGACCACGCAGTCGCTGGAGAGATCGGTGTGCCACCAACTCGCTCGACGGACCTCGCCGTCGGACTCGATGACGAACATGCAACCAGGAACGAGGGCGAGGACAGAGAGCTGCAGCAGGACACGAAAGGATCGCATGATGGATCTCGCAGTGGCGACAGGGACGTGGCCCGCTCACGCAGGCCAGCGAGTTGGATCCTGAAGCGTCCGAGACCGCACGTTACCGTCCCACCGCAGAATTCCGTGCTTCAGCGCCGCATCGAGCGCACGAGGGGCCGCTCGCCCGACTGCTCGCGCTCGAAGTCGCCCTTGCACGCCATGCCGCGCCAGCCCTCGTGACACAGGATCTGGCCGCAGATGCCGCCGAGTGTGTTGCCGGGCCCCGGCAGCACCAGCTCGTCAGGGGCGTGCTCGCGCAGGGCAACCCGCACCGACTTGGTGAAGTCGTAGGGGTCGGTCACCTGAGTGGTGAGCGTGTAACGCACGAGTTCCCCCACATCCGTCGACCACGGCGTGAAGCGCACGCCACGGCCATCCACCAGCGTCGCACGCGGCGCACGGAACGAGAGGCGCGCGAGCGTCTCGAGCGCGGCGTCGCTCACCGGCTGCACGAATGGAGTGTGGTACGCCCCGTGTTGCATCAAGCGGAACGGATAGGTGTTGGCGCCGAGCTTGACCTGCGGAAGCTGCGCGAGAAGGTGCTTGATCCCCTCCTCGGTACCCGCGAGCACCGCGAATCCGCCGAGGTCGATCGAGGGCAGCGCATGTCCGCCCGACGAAGCCAGCGCGGCGGCGACCGCCTGCGCGCGGGCCGGATCGCGACGCCACTCGTCGTCGACGAGCGGATAGAGGATCTGCCCGCCGCCGGCGTGACGCTCCTGCAAGAGCGCCATCTCCTGCACGAGCCGAAAGCCGTCGTCGAAGGAGAGCGCGCCGCCGACCGCCAGCGCCGTGTACCAGCCCATCGAGTTGCCCGCGATCGCGACGCACTCGTCCTGCTCCATCGCGGCGTGGCTGTCGAGCATCGTTACGAGCCAAATCAAGAGCGAGACGTTGGCGGGGCGCAGGTGCAGCGCGGAGCTGAATTTCTCGGCGCTGTCGAGCTCGGTGAGCGTGGGAAGACCGTACTCCCTGCGAAGCTCGTCCGCGCGCTGCACCCAGGGATGCCCTGTCGGCAGCGTGCGCATCGTCTTCTCGGTGTACGAGCCCCGTCCGGGGCACAGGATCGCGATGCGCTTCACGCCATCCTCCTCGCGGCTTCGACGATCTCAGTGTCCTGCATGAGCACCACACTCGTCGCCGAGCCGAGCGGGACGTAGGTATCGGCCGCGCGAACCGAGCGCAGCTTGCCGCGGTAGCCACGCTCCGCGAGGTCGGCGACCACCGCATCCGCGATCCCGCCGCCTGTCGCACGGCATTCGTCGGCGACGAGCACGCCCGAGCAGTGCTCGGCGTGCTTCGCGATCGCTTCCAAGGGCAACGGGTTGAGCCAGCGAACGTCGAGCACGCGCGCGCGGATCCCATGCTTCTCCGCCAAGACCTTCGCGGCGCGCAGCGAGAGCCGCAGGCCGTTCGCGTAGCTCACGATCAGCACATCTCGCGCGTCTTCGTGGTACACGCCGACGTCGCCGGGCAGCAGCACGCTCTCCTCGGGCTTGGGATACGGAAAGAGCCAGCCGTTGTCCCCGTCTTCGTGCAGGTCGCGCTCGTGGTAGAGCGCGATGGGCTCCAGGAAGAGCACCACGCGCTGGCAGGCCTTCGCCGCGGCGACCGCGCCACGCAGCATGCGCACCGCGTCATCTCCGCGCGAAGGCACGGCCATCATCAAGCTGGGGATATCGCGCAGCGCACCGATCGAGTTGTCGTTGTGGAAGTGCCCGCCGAAGCCCTTCTGGTATGCGAGCCCCTGCACGCGCACCACCATCGGGTTCGCGAACTGACCGTTCGAGAAGAACTGAAGCGAGCAGGCCTCGCCGCGCAGCTGATCGAGCGCGTTGTGGATGTACGCGAGGTATTGGATCTCTGGGAGCGGCAGGAGCCCGACGTGCGCGGCGCCCTGCGCGAGCCCGAGGATCGCGGTCTCGTCGAGCAGTGTGTCGAAGGCGCGGGCGACCCCGAAGCGCTTCTGAAGATCGGCCGTGACTCCGTACACGCCGCCCTTCTTGCCGGAGTCTTCACCGAAGAGGAGTGTCTCGGGCCGACGCAGGAACTCGTCGTGCAGCGCGGCATTCACGTGCGCAGCGAGCGTCTTCTTCGTGGCGCTCGCCTGCTCTTCGGGCAACGTGCCGAAGTGGGCGCGGCGCTGCTCGACGTCGAACCCCGCTCGTGCCTCCGCGCGCACGGCGCTCTCGTCCCAGCGAGCCAGCGGCGCGACCACGCTCTCGCGCGTCGTGAGCCGAGGACGCCGCGTCGCCTCGTCACCGGCGGCGTTCACGCGCGTGCGAGTGTCGCGCACGAGCGCACGCAACGCCTCCGGCGTCGCAGCGCCACACGTGACGAGACGCTTCGCGTTGCGCAGGAGCGGGTCGCGCGCCTCCAGTGCCTCGATCTCCTTCAGGTTGTGGTACGTCGTCTCGACATCCGAGCCCGCATGCCCCCACAGGCGCGTCGTCTCCATGTGCAGGAACGCAGGTCGCCGCGTCGTGCGACACCACTCGATCGCCTCGCGCACGCTGTCGTACACCTGATCCAGCTCGCCTTGCGCGCGGAAGTAGCGCAGGTGCTCGACCGCACCGAAGCTCTCGCGGATCCAGTCACGCGGGGTCGGCACCGAGATGCCGATGCCGTTGTCCTCGCACACGAACAGCACCGGACACGGGCTTCCCTGCCGCGTCGCGTAGCGCGCGAAGTTGAAGCCCGCGAGCGCCGTGCAGTGGTTCGCGGATGCGTCGCCGAAGGTGCAGCACACGATCGAGTCGCCGGGGAGCTCGATCTCGACGCCGAGTCGACGCGAGCGCGCGAGCGAGATCGCGAGACCGACGGCCTTGGGCAAGTGCGAAGCGATCGTGCTCGTCTGCGGAGGCACCCAGAGAGGTCGGCTGCCCCACACCTTGTGGCGCCCGCCGCTCGCGGGATCCTCGGCCGAGGCGACGAGCGAGAGCAGCGTGTCGAACACCGGCGTGCCGCCGTCGCGCTTGCGGGAGCGGGCCTGCATCAGGCCGCCCGAGCGGTAGTGCAAGAAGCACGGATCCGTCGCGCGCAGGAGCGCGCCGAGCACGGCGTTGTTCTCGTGACCCGCGCTGGAGATCGTGTAGAAGCTGCGGTTGGACTTCTTGAGCTCGCGCGCCGCGACGTCGAGCGCACGCGAGGCCACTTGGTCCTCGAAGAGCTCGAGCGCCGAACGCGCGGTCAGCGTGCTCTGAGGCGTCAGCGGTTCGTCGGGGCGGAGCAGCGCAGGGGCCGCAGCGGCGGATTCGAGCCAGTCGTCGAAAGCCTTTTCGACGACGGCGACGCGGTTCGTACTCATGGCGGGGCGCAAGAGGATAGCGCGAGCCCGCACCACCTCGGCAGCGGGCCGCTCAGGGAATCGGCTGGAAGCGCGCCTCGATCGCGGTCCGAAGCCGCTCAGCGAGGGCCTTGCGGTCCGGATCGACGTGCGGCTCCGCCAAGAACTCGACGCGCGCCTCGATCCCAGCGAGCTGCAGCAGGTGGCGCGCGTGCGGCCCGAACGGGGCGTCGCCCCACCAACACACGTGGGTCGACGCGGGAGGATCCCCGTCGAGCGTCCGATAGCTCAAGCACGCGGCCCACACGCGCAGACCGCCCTCGGCCGCGGGCGCGAGCAACGACGGCCGAAACTCGTGCACGCGATCTCCGCGATGACTCGTGCCCTCGGGGAAGAGCACGACGCCGACGCCGCGCTCCAGCGTCGTCGCAATCTGCTGGTTCATCGCAGGAAGATCGCGACGCCGCTCGCGCACGAGGAACAGCGTGTCGAAGTCGCGCGCGAGCCGACCGATCAGCGGCCAGTCGGCGACCTCCGCCTTCGAGAGGAAAGCCGCGTCCACGCTGGCGCCGAGCACGAGAACGTCGACGTAGCTCAAGTGGTTGCTGACGAGCAGGGAGCCCGCGGGCGGCGGCAGGCCGATCACATCGACGCGCACGGCCAATGCGCGGCACAGCGCGCGGCACCACCGCTGCATGATCCAGCGACGCCAGCGCAGTCGTCGGCGCGCAGCCAAGAAAAGGAGCCCATGGCCGCACCACCACAGGCCATACCAGAAGGTGGTCGCGGCCAGCGCGCGCGCCGTGCGCACGGCGAGACGGAGCTTTCCCATCCCCCGATCCCATCCGCCCGCGGCCTCGAGGTCAACCTCCGCGCGGGATCGCGCTCCGCTCGAAGACTACAATCGGACGTATGCCCCGCCTCGGCCGCACGCTCGCGCTCCCGCTTCTCCTCGGCGCGCTCTCCCTGCAGTGCGGCGAAGCGCAGCGTCCGCCCAACGTCGTCGTGATCGCACTCGATACGCTGCGACCCGACCACCTCGGCTGCTACGGCCACGCGCGCGGCACGAGCCCCAACCTCGACCGCTTCGCCGCGAACTCGGTGGTCTTCGACAACGCGCAGTCCGCGGCTCCGTGGACGGCGCCCTCGCTGCTCTCGCTGATGACCTCGCTCTATCCGAGCGTGCACGGCGTCTCGACCTTCCCCGATCCCGGTGCGATGAGCGAGCGCGTCACCACGCTCGCGGAGGTCCTGAAGTCGCGCGGGTACGCCACGGCGGCCTTCACCGACGGCGGCTACGCGAAGCGTCAGTTCGGGCTCGGCCAAGGCTTCGACCTGTATCCCCTGAACGAAGGCGACACGCCCGACGAGCACGCGTCGAACGTGCTCCACCCCAGCCGTCTCGTGCCCAACCTCGAGCGCACGCTGCGCTGGGTCGAGGAGTTCAAGGACGAGCCCTTCTTCCTCTTCTTCCACACCTACGAAGTCCACGGCCCCTATCGGCCGCCCGAGGCGGACCTGCAGGCCTATCGGCCCGACTACCGCGAGCGCGAGGAGCACGAGCGCCTCGTCGCGGTGATCGACCGCTGGCTGGAGAAGCGCGAGATCGATGCCGACGGCGTGCGGCTGATCCTCAAGCACAAGGAGCACTGCAACGCGGGCAACGGCCCCGAGCAGGAGGGCCTTTACCAGAAGCTCAACGAGTTCGGCATCCGCACGTCGGATGCGGACATCATGGACTTCTGGCGCGACCTGTACGACGCGGAGATCCGCCACACCGACCGCGAGCTCGCGCGCCTCTTCGAGCGGCTGGAGCGCAGCGACCTCGCCGAAAACACCATCGTGGTCGTCGTCTCCGACCACGGTGAAGGGTTCGGCGAGCACGGCTACGTCGGCCACGGCAACGCGCTGCACGACGAGGCGCTGCGCGTCGTGCTGATGATGCGCGCTCCGGGCTTCGCGGCGCGGCGCGTGAGCGACGTCGTGACCAGCGTCGACGTGATGCCGACGGTGCTCGAGCTCGCGGGTGCGCGCGAGGCCGCACCGGCGCTCCAAGGTCGCTCGGTCGTGCCCGCGCTGCGCGGAGAGACGCTTCCGCTCGCACCGACGTTCAGCCACTCGCTCTCGCGCAAGGACCGCGAGGGGCGCCAGTGGTCCGTCCGCGAAGGACGCTGGCGGCTCGTGTGGGACGAAGAGAAGCAGATGGCCACGCTCTTCGACGTCGAGAGCGACCCGCGTGAGCTCGCCGAGGTCTCTGCGGCGAACCCGAAGGTGACCGAGCGGCTGCTCGGACTGCTGCGGGCGCAGCGCGACATCGACGCCACCTTCCGCGAGCGCGCCTCGGGACCGCCACGCTCCTACGAGCTCAGCCCCGCCGACATCGAAGAGCTGCGCAAGCTCGGCTACATGGGCCCCGAGGCTCCGGATCCCTCCGCGGCGCCCCGCTGGCTGCCACTACCGCGCCTCGGCCGCTGACAGCCGGGCTCAACCGCGACGCTTGTCCTTGCGCTTCGACTTGCGCTTGCCCTTGCGTCCCGAGCCCTCGTGCTCGTGCTCCGAGCCCACACCGATGTCGCGCATCATCTTGCGCAGCTCGAGCGAGTGCATCTCCTCGGCGGCGATCTGGGTGCGCGCGAACTCTTCGAGGTACACGCTCGAATGCTCGACGGCCTCGAGCAGCTCCTTGTAGAGCTTGAGCGCGCGCGCCTCGTGGGCCGCGCTCTCCTCGAGGATGTCCTTCACCGCATGGCGGTAGGTCTCGTCGATCGGCGCGATCTGCAAGGTCGGGTGTCCGCCGAGTCCCGTCAGCAGCTCTCCGGCTTGCTGCGCGTGCAGCAGCGACTCCGACGCCTGCGCCTTCATGAAGGCGACGATCGGGATGCGGTTGGGGCCCGTCACCATCAGCGAGTAGTGCGTGTAGCGCACGACTCCCGCGAGCTCGAACTCCATGATGCGCGAGAGCAGCTTGAGCGTGGACTTGGTATCGAGATCCTTGAGCGGCATGGCGAGTTCCTGACGATGGATTCTTGACTACAGATAGCCGAGCTGGCGTAGCTCGTCGAGTTGCTCTTGGCTCAGACCTTCGAGCGAGACGCCCGCGCCGCCGAGGGCGCCGAGCCGCGTGAGTCGCAGCGCGAGTCCGACTGCGCGCGGATGATCCGCGGCGTACAAGTTCGTCAGCTCGTGCGGGTCCTTCGAGAGGTCGTACAGCTCGTGACGCCCCGTCGCGGGCCGGTGGATGTACTTCCAGTCTCCGGAGCGCAGCGCGTACATCTCGGCGTCGCGCTTGAGACGATCCTCCGCGGCGTGATGGACCTCTGCGTACACCTCGCGCGACTCACCCTCGGTCGTCCCGCGCAGCAGCGGCGCCAGCGAGCGCCCGTCGAGTGCCTGCGCCGGCGCTGGCAGTTCGAGCAGCTCGGCGAGCGTCGGCAGCACGTCGACGACGCGCGCGCGATCCCGCACGACCGCGCCGCGAGGGATGCCCGGACCGCGCAGCACGAGCGGCACGTGGAGCTGCTCTTCGTACAGGATTCCGTGCGTCCAAAAGCCGTGCTCGCCGAACGCCTCGCCGTGGTCCGCGAGCACGACGACCAGCGTGTTCTCCAGCGTGCCCTGCTCCTGCAGCTTGGCGACGATGCGTGCGAGCTGCTCGTCCATGAAGCGCAGCTCGGCGTCGTAGAGGTCTACGCGGTTGCGCGGGTTCGTGAGCGCGGGGATGCGCTGCTCGGGCCCGGCGCGGCGCAGCTTCTCCGGCAGCGGGAACGACACGTTGCGCGCGAGCCAGTCCGGCGGAGGAACGAACGACGGGTCGTGCGCATCGAAGAAGTGCACGAGCATTCCGAAGGGCTCGCGCCCGTTCTTGTCCAGCCACGCGAGCACCAGCTCGGTCGTGTCGTCGGCGGGCCGCTGCGGCGCATCGCTCGCGCGCTCGACGCCGTGGCGCGCGAAGCTCTCCGCGAGGTCATCGTGGTACGTCTCGAAGCCGCGCGCCAGTCCGTACTGCTGCCCCATCGGCTTCGCGCTCACGAACGCCGCCGTTCGCCGTCCACTGCGCTGCCACAGCTCCGGCAAGCTCGCGACGTCCCTCGAGAGGGTCTCGCCGCCGACGGCGAAGAGGCTGCGCACCCCGTGGCGGAACGGCAGCGCACCCGTGAGCAGCGTGCTCGCCGACACGGGCGTGAGCGACGACTGGGAACGCACATCCTCGAAGCGGGCGCCCTCGCGCGCGAGCCGGTCGATGGCAGGCGTCGTCTCGCGCGGGTAGCCGTAGCACGAGAGGTGATCGGCGCGCGTGGTGTCGAGCAGCACCACGAGGACGTTCGGCGGCGGCTCGGATCCCCCGCAGGCGGAGCCTAGGAGCACCAGCGCGGCGGAGGCGAGCCTTCGGAGCATCGTGGCGGAAGTATAGGACGCGCACCGCCGCGTGGCTCCGGCGCGCGACGGATCGTAGGCTCTCGCCCGCCGTGGCCGAACGTCGCTCAACGCCGAAGGACCTGCTGCTCGCCGCAGCGCTCTTCGCTCTCGCGTATTTCGCGGCGTGGACCACCCGCGATCGCCGACTCGAAGGCCGTCTCGCGAGCGACGAGCCCGAGTGGATCGCGATCTCGATCTTGCACTGGCAGCAGCTCGTCGAAGGCGCGCCGCCCGCGGGAGCCGAGCTCGACCCCGCATCGGAGCGCAGCGACAACCCGTGGAAGCAGGGCGTGCAACGCACGACCTTCGGCTACATGAACCCATGCCTGCCCAAGCTCGTCTGGGGCGCAACGCTCACCGCCGCCGGCCACACGAGCGCCTCCCCGCAGGCGTTTCAGGTCTTCCACCGCGACGATCCGCGCGCGGGACGGGACGCGCAGTCCGCGCTGCTTCCCGCCGAGCCACTGGCACGACGCGTCGTGCTCGCGCTTTCCGCGCTTTCCGCAGTGCTGCTCTTCTTCTGCGCCCGCGAGCTCGTCACGGGAGCGGCCGCGTGGATCGCGGGCTCGACCGCGTTCGTCGCGTGGTTCGCGACGCCGCTGGTGCACGCAACCGGCAACTATCTGCGCACCGACCACTTCATGTTGCCCTTCTGCCTCGCGGGACTTTTGGTCGCGCTGCGGCGCCCCAACGCGACGCTGGGCTGGGGACTCGCGCTCGGCATCGCTTGCGGACTCGCGGTCTCGAGCAAGCTCAACGGCGGGCTCCTATGCGCCGCGAGCGCGGGCTGGGCGGCCCTCGCGACGCGCCGCGAGGGAGCGCGCACCGCCCGAGTGCTGGGTGCCCTCGCACTCGCCGCTCTACTCACGATCGCGCTCTTCTATGCGCTGAATCCGCGGCTTTGGAGCGAGCCCGTGGCGGGCGTCCAAGACATCTTGGCGCGCTGGGACAAGCTCATGGCGTTCTTCCAAGACGAGCTCGCGCCTCGCACCGGCGTCGAGGTCGCGCGGACCCTGCCCGAGCGCATCTCGCTCTTCGTTCGCACGAGCGCGGGCGGAGGCGTCCTCTTTGGGCACGTGGGCTCGCTGCTCGCGCTGGTCGGCCTCGCGATGCTCGCGTGGCGCTCGGCGCGCGACTGCTCCCAAGCAAGCACGCTGCTCGTATTTGCCGTGGTGTTCATCGCGGGCACCGTGGCGTGGCTGCCGCTCGACTGGGAGCGCTTCTACTTGACCGCCACGCCCGCGCTCGTGCTGCTGCAGGTCGTGCCGCTCGCCTATGCCGCAAGCCGAGTTCTCGAACGTCGGCAGAGCGCCGACGCCTAGCGCGCCACGCTGCGCAACGCGAG